>JAFSJJ010000039.1 GCA_017439345.1 Synergistaceae bacterium | reverse complement strand
CCATTCTCTCACCTCGTAAATATTGTAACATATGTATGAGAAAGGGGAAGAGAAAATATAAGTAAAAATATAAAAAATAAAATTTATAGCTGCCTAACTCACGACTAAAGTCGCGAGAATGCGGCAGCTTTTCTTCAAAACCTCCGGAGATTCCTGACTCAGGATTCGCAAGCTCGTAATAGTCATATGAAGCTGTTAATAATCTCTGTCGCGCTATGGCAATTGCTACCCGTGAAGTGTCGCAGGTTATCCAGCGTCGGCCCCATTGTTCGGCAACGTATGCTGTAGTGCCTGAACCGCAAGTTATATCGAGAACTAAATCATTTGGGTCTGATGTCATGAGTATGCAGCGTTGAATTACTTCCGGATTCGTTTGGACAACGTAACGTCTATTAAGTGCTGGTGCTGTATCGTTAAACGGTGAAGTTATTTTTGCGTATGGGAAATCTTCATGGAACATAACATAACGAGGCGAATCACCTTCTACAAATAATCTTCCATGCTCTGCTAAAAGTTGCATCTTATCTTTTGAAGTTATCCAACATTGCCCCTTTGCTGGGTAATATATTTCTCCTTCAAATTCAAATGGGTAAACATTGTTTTCTGAAAACGAAGGAGCCCACTGTGATACAGTCCCGAAAACTTTTTTGCTTGCTAATGTATAAGCATAGTTATTCTTCTCATCCTGTGTAAAGCGTCGTAATTTACCATTTTCAATTACGCCTGTCCAACGTCCTTTAGGATCTGGAGTCGTTTTCTTGTATAGTTGATGATATTTCACCTGCTTTATATCCTTTGCATACCATACGAGGAAATCTGCCATTTGCTCAAGTAATTTACTTCCAAGCGGCATTAATTTTTTTCTGAAAGTTATCATGCTAACAAAATTTTCACTCCCGAAGACCTCATCGCAAATTTCTCTGACATGGTGAACGTTCTCGTCGCTTATCTGGACAAAGACGCTTCCTGACTCACTCAGTAACTCACGGACTAGCAGCAATCTTTTCTGCAAGTAGCTCAAGTATGAATGAATGCCAAGCTCCCAAGTGTCACGGAATGCTTTTATCATTTCAGGCTCCTGGGTCAAATCGTCGTCGCTCTTGTCTTTAACGTCTCGTTTATTAATGAACGGCTGAAAGTTTGAACCGTATTTAATTCCATACGGCGGATCAATATACGCTGTCTGAACCTGTCCTTGCATTGACTCTTTCTGTAATAACGAATTCATGACGATTAGCGAGTCCCCTGCGATTAATCTATTTTTCCATTTGTCGGGGTGCTGGTATGCTTCGATGGCGGCTTGTTGTTCTAGTATGCGTTCAAGCGGTGAAGTGTCGGGGAATAAATATAATTGCTGTTCCTGAGTCTTTGGCGTGATTCTTTGCACTGAGTTAATGACTCTTAACGGGTTAACAGTCTCGTGAACATGAATCGAAGATACAGGGACGGTGAAGGACTCATTCTCTGCCTTGCCTGACCATTCGAGGGAAGGTGATAAATTAGGGTCAAACTTGTATGTGTGAAGTGAGTCAGACTGCGAGTCGTGAGAAGCGAGTCCGGCCTGGGGGTTGTTGATGCGTTCTGAGTCGTCGTGAGAGTACGAGTCGAGTTCGCGGAGCTTTGAGAGTTCCTGCGGTGAAATAAATTTTTTAGGGGGCATGTACTAGCCTTCTTTCGTGTGTAATGGGTGATGATTGAGGCTAGTATAGCAGACTTTAATTATTTTCTTTTGCGAGTTCCTTTGCGAGTTTCTTTATATCTTTATCGCTTAGTTCGCAGCACTCTGCTATTTGTTTATGAGTCAGCTTCGTGTGTTCGAGCAGTGAAGAGGCTATTTCGCGCTGAGTTTGAATGCGTGTGTTGACAACTTCTTTGCTGAGAGTATCTGCCCATGCGTCATTGTGTGCTTTAGCGTAGTGTTTGGCGAAAAATTCTGCGAAGTCTGCGGAGAATTCGTCAGCGAAACCGTAGAGCCAAGGATGATGGTCTAAAACAGATCCCATGATAAATTATTCATCTCCTGAGTTAAAATTTTTTTTCTTTCAAGTCATCGAGCCAGATTTGTGCTTCTTCGCGTCCCTGTTCTTCGTGGTCTTTAGCAATTCTTGACATGGAGCGTTCAAAGTCGGACATTAGTACATAATCAGCTATTTCATTGAACATATCTTTTACTTTTTTGTGAGGCAGACCGCATACTTGCGCGATTCTCTCTTCTGACATGTCAAAGAAGTCTTTTTCTTTACCTGACTGGCTGAGTATTTCTGTGAGTAAATTATGTGCTATTTCTTTGCGGGTATCTTTTATTGCCTTTGAGATTACTTTTTCTGCGTTCCGGGTAATTTCATCGGCTAATCCTTCGCATTTATCTTCGTCTTTGTCATAGAACATGTTTTATACTCCTAACTATAATTTTACGTGGGATTATAACACGGAAGGAGTCAGACTGCATAACTTCTCCCGTGTGTTGAGTGTTAAGTTACTTTATTGTTGCTGCGAGTTCCTGAACTTGACTAAGAGACATTTTGCAGAGATCAGCAATTTGCTCAAGTGTCATAGTTCCCAGATGAAGTAGGTCAACGGCCATATTTTTATAGGCTTGAGCTATGCCTACGAGTATGCCTTCAGCTCTTCCTTCAGCTTTACCTTCAGCTTTACCTTCAGCTCTTCCCTCAGCTTTACCTTTAGCTTCACCTTCAGCTCTGCCTTTAGCTTCACCTTCAGCTCTGCCTTTAGCCGTAGCTGCTCTCTTCATGTTTTTCCAAACTCCCATTATTCTCTCTCCTTTCTTGAGTTTTTCTGCATCATCTGCAATACGGGAATAATACATTTTGCCGGTATCAGGACAAGAGAAATCGTGCATTAATTTCCCTATATCGGTTTCAGTGTCCTGCATTGAAGAATTCACGTAAATTATATACGTCCCGTCGTCGAAAGGTTTGCCCGTTTGAGTGATAGTGCGTTGAATCGTGTAAATGGGTAAGCCTCCCTTGAGAACATCTTTCTTTGTGATAAATATAACAACATTTTCACGTTCTCTCAATACCGCATATTTTTCTCTAGGCTTGAGGGTATTCACGTCAATTATTGCGCTGTTATATCTCGCTCTGTAGGGTGATGCTCCCTGAGAAGCATTCTGAACTTCTATATCGTACTGCCTGCCCTCGCTGTCGACTGCATAAACATCAAGCCTTACTGAGTGATATTTTTTCTTTCCTGATATAAACTGCTGAACCCTTGAGCGTTTCACAATTAAATCATCTTTGCTCATAATGATTCTCAAGACTAACTGAACGGCCGGAATATTATCCCTGAAGAATTCAGTCATAAATTCATCGTCCATCAGAGTCGAGAGCTGTATTTTTGCGTACTCCTCTGGTGTTATGCCAGCTGCTTTGACTTTATCAGCCACGTTAAATTCACCTCCTTTACTTCACAGGCTCAGACCATGACGGGTAATATATTCTAAAGTGAGTTACATCTTTCAATGCATCGTCAACTTTTCCTGACACTTCGGGCAGCTTCTCCCAGTTACCGCCGTTAATTCTGCACAATACAAGAGGTTTGCGTCCGTACTGACTCCATATATCAGGCAATGAGTCATTTAACTGCGTTCCCGGTATCAGCGAAGATTTATATAATGGCTCTGAACCTTCTAAATCTTTATTTCCCGGAACAGGAGCGATAATCATCCATTGAGTTAAACTCCATGAACTCAGCATTTCTTTTGAGGTCAAAGCATGTTTTAACGGCATAATCTGAATCCCTCCGACATCTCCGCGCTTTGAAGTTGCAACGTCAATGACTCCGGAATGTGAAGCCCTGACTCTTCCTATATCCTGATAGACTGTGCCCCCGAACCTCCCGACTCCTGTTACAGGGTGAATGACTCTCGCAATGACTCTGACTCCCTGATTGTCCCAGATTGTTACTCGTCCTCCCTGCCTGTTTTCGATTTCGGCCATGAAAAATTTTGACTCTAGAGCTGTCCTGATTATTAATACGTCCCCAAGTTCAGGAGTATCTGTTAATACGTGTTCGACTCCGTCATGTTCAAGAGTTACCCGAGAACCTGCAAGAGGAGCAAATCCTCCGAATATTCCTGTGCCTGCCGGGATTTCAAGTGAAAAGAATGCACCGGGAACCGCTGCCGGAGCTATCGTTACAGAAGGTACAAGGCTTATAATCCGCCCCCTGTCGTCTTGCTTGTTAATGAGTATGTGAATTGCATTTACAGCAGTCGCACATACTGTTGAAGGCTCGCTCCATTTACTCGCAGTGTAAGCAGGCCAGTTAGTCTTTGCAGGAGTCATTAGGACTCTGCCTAGATTAATTACTTCACCTGAGGGCATTATTGCTTGAACCTGAGAATTAATCTCACAAGGGACTCTAAGCTCGATATATTCTCTGTTGTTGATCCCCTTAACATGAAGGACTTTCACCGCTCCTGACAATGGGAGGCCGTGAGGAGTTAAAGAATAAGCACATGAATAACTGACTAATAAAATTATTACGCTCAACAAAAACTTTTTCATGATTTATATAACGGGTGCCCACCATACAGCCCAGATATTACACAAGGCATGATAAATTATCGCGGGCATCACTGAACCTCCTTTGTATCTAAGATAACCCATTACCAGACCGGGAAAAAACGTAGCGACTCGAAGCCAGCCTGTTAATGCGATTAAGTGACTCAATGCGAATAATAACGATGTGAGAAAGATTGCGAATACTGCTCCGATTTTGCGGGTTAATAAAGTCTGAAGCCAGCCCCTGTAGAAAGTCTCTTCGATAAAGGCCGCTGCGATTCCTCCTCCGAGCCAGTCCAAAGCCTGCCATAATCCGGGACTCTTAGGGCCGGGACCTCCCCACTTGACGGGCCAGTGAAGCGATATAAAAGTTAATGGGACTAGGGTAATTATCAATGCAAGAGTTACGTAAATTTTTGATTCACGTGTCATGAACCATTTGAGGCCGTAAGACTCCTCGCTCTCGTGTCTGAATTTGCACCAGTAATAGGGAAAATAGAGCATGAAGGCAGCAGCTCCAAGCCCTATGATTTGTTTTAGCATTATAAGACTTTCATAGCGTCCGTAATGAACTGGAACGCATTATTAATGTAAGCAGCAATATAAAATCTGTTCGAGTAAAGAGTCGCAGAAACTTTGCATAATAAAATAATCACGGGAACAGCAACGATAACAGCACCTGTCCTGTAAAGAATCTTTGAGGGAATCTTGCCCCACTTCTCTGACAGCTCGCCGACAAGCCACCCTGCGACCATTAAGGCAAATCCCATAACCCAAATCGACAGGCCAAGAACTACTTGAGTATTAACGATTCTCAATTTTAAAATCAGCTCCAGTTTTGATATATATATAAATTAAGTATTATGCGTGAAAATACGATTTATTATTATATGCTAAACTTTCAGGGATTGAAATTTTGAAATTCTTACAGGAGGATTTTATTTATATGGCCAGAAAAATTTTTCTATCACTCGTAATTACAGCTTTACTCGCTAACTTTGCATACGGTGCAGACGTTAATGTTAATAATGACCCTGCAAAGAAAGTTGTAGCGCGCGTTGCTTCTCAGGACATCACAGAACTTGAAGTTATGCTCTTCCTTCAGCCGTTCGGACAGCAGGCAATGATGCTCTATCAGTCAGAACAGGGACGCAAAATGATCATCGATGACGTTATCTCTATGAGGCTCTATGCCCTTGAGGGTGAAAGCAAGAAACTTGACGAAGCTCCTGAGTTCAAAGCAGCTCTTGAGAACACCAGAAGGGCAATGCTTGCACAGTCAGCTATGAGGGAAATGATCAAAGACTTGAAAGTTACAGACGATGATGCAAAGAAGTTTTACGACTCGAATGCTTCAATGTTCACTCAGCCTGAAAGAATTCATGCGCGCCACATTCTCGTCAAGCCTGAGTCAGAAGACGTAACAGCACAAATTATTTCTGAATTGAAAGCAGGAGTCTCGTTCGATGTCCTTGCAAGGAAATATTCAATTGATCCCGGCAGTGCGTCACGAGGCGGAGACTTGGGCGAATTCCCTAAAGGAGTCATGGTTCCTGAGTTCGAAGAAGCAGCGTTTGCCCTCAAGAATCCCGGCGACATTTCACAGCCTGTTAAGTCTCAATTTGGGTGGCACATCATCAAACTTGAAGCAAAGATCCCGGCATCAGCAGCACCGTTTGAGCAGGTCAAGCCTCAGATTATGCAGGAATTGCAGAACCAGAAGACTCAAGAGTTATTAAAGACTCACTCTGACGAATTAGAGAAGGTCTACAAGGTCGAAAGATTCTAGTATGTAACATATTTCCTCGTTGTGAGAGTCATGACGGGGAAAATTTTTTTTGATTCAAGAACTTTATTTTTTCACAAATTATGATATACTTACTCAGCTTTAAATTAATAAGTTAATTGACAACTAAATATTCAGGAAAGTTATATACACTTACATTATAAACCTCATATTTACACAATATAATATATAACACATTACAGGAGGACTCTATATTTATTATATTAAAATATAAGCGCGCCTAATTTTTTTACATGCACAAATTTAAAATATTCATATCATAATCTGCCCGGCTTAATTAGAATATAACATCTAAATTTTGAAGGGAGTCTTTGTTATGAGCGGTATCACAAGAGAAATCGAACATAAATATAGAGAAGAAATTACCCGCGAAATCATTGAAGCTCTTAGAAAGGGTACAGCTCCATGGCAGCAAAACTGGTCAAACTGCATCCCTGTGAATGCCGTTACTGGCAACCCCATCAGAGGAGTCAATGCTTGTATCTTATCAATGGAAAGCCTTACCCGCGGCGATGGCAATGATTGCAGATGGGCAACAAGAAAGCAGGCTGAATCAAAAAAATGGTCGATAAAACCTGGTGCAAAACCTGTAAAAATTATTTTGTATAAATATACAACGCCGCCTAAAAATGGAGGTTTCAAGAGTAAAAGAATTATATTTGTAGAAAATGAAAATAGTGATAATAACAGCAAAAAGAAAAATGGACTTCTTCGCTTGTTCTACGAAGTCTATCATGCGTCTCAAATTAACGGTATACCTGAACTGCAAGATAAAGCAAAAATAAAACGAAGCTCAAATTTGAATGCTAACAATGAATTCATCAGAAATATTATATATAATTCAGGAGCAGTAATCGGCACCGATGTTGAAGCGTATTACAGGCCTAAAGACGATATTATTATGATGCCAAGCCGTAAAGCCTTTTTCGACATGGAAGGCTATTATGCGACATTGCTGCACGAAATAGTTCACTGGAGCGGCCACGAGTCAAGGCTTAATAGATTCGTTTCTTGGATATTTGATAGAAGCGATAAGGAATATGCTCGCGAAGAATTAGTTGCGGAACTTGCCTCGATGTTTATATTGAGTGAAGCAGGTTTGCGGCCTACTGAAGAACACTTTAATAATCACGCATCGTACATAGATTCATGGATTTCCCTGCTGAAGTCAGACCCTAACGAGATATTTGAAGCGGCTCAAAAAGCTCAACAAGCTTCGGACTTCATACTTGCTTTCAAGGAACGTGATGAGAAATTCGAGGCGAAAAGGGCGGCAGTACTCGCGAAATTAAAGAATAATAAAAGGAGCTGACCCTGATTTATTATTAATATAGATGAGCAGGACAAATATTTAACTCGTAACTTTACAAGAACGCAATAATTATTAACGCTGCCTTCTGTGATAAAATATTTAAAAATATTCCCTCTGAGTCATATTGATTCGGAGGGAATTTAATTACTAATACATTTACTAATACAAGTTCACGCGATTAACTCACTCAATGACTTTATTAACGCGTAAAATTTTTTTGCTAATCGTGCATAATTAATTAGCGGCAGGATGAGCAAACAAATCATCAACAAGTACTTTAGTCAGCGCAGGGTCAAACGATAATGAAACTGTCTCGCCCTCGTTCCAGATTTTCTTTACGTCAGGATTGTCAATCTGAACTAAGACATTGCCTAAGCCCGTATTTACCCATGTTTCAACGCTGCTGCCAAGATAAATATTCGCAGTTACTACACCGTTTTCAATGCCTGCCCCCGGTTCAGCAATCGAAAGAGACTCAGGACGTGCCATGACTAGAGCTGTATCGCCTGCCTTTAATTTATCAGACCAGCGCGGTGTACTGAAAGTTTTTCCTTTGACTTCAACATGACATTCTGAATCTATCGCGTTCACTTTGCAAGGGAAAAATGCAACTTTGCCTACAAAGCCTGCTACGAACGTATCAACAGGATCTCTATATATTTCGCTTGGAGTTCCTATCTGAGAGATTAAGCCGCTCCTCATGACTATAATTCTGTCAGACAAGCTCATTGCTTCGACTCTGTCATGAGTCACGTACATTGCTGTTATTCCAAGTGATTTCTGGAGTCTGCGAATCTCGACTCTCATTTGTTCGCGTAATAATGCATCAAGATTGCTCAAAGGTTCGTCGAGCAATAGAACTGAAGGCTCAACTATAAGACTTCTTGCGAGGGCGACTCGCTGCTGCTGGCCTCCTGATAATCTAGACGTAGGACGCTTTGACATCTCGCTTAATCCTACCATTTCTAGGAATCTCTTTACTTTTTTAGTTATCTCCTGAGGCTTAACTTTTCGCAGTTTGAGTCCGTACGCTACGTTTTCAGAGACGTTCATATGAGGGAACAGTCCATAACTCTGGAAGACCATAGCTGTATCGCGCTTATTAGGTGGTATATCAGTTACATCGTTGTCGCCTATCATGATTTTGCCTGACGTAGGCTGTTCAAATCCCGAGAGCATTCGCAAAATTGTAGACTTCCCGCACCCTGATGGACCTAAAAGAGTTACAAGTTCACCAGGTTCAAGCCTGAATGAGACTCCGCCGACTGCTTTGACATCTTGGCCGGACTGAGGGTCTTTAAAGATTTTCGTTACGTTCTCAAATGTTACTGATTTAGAATTAGAATTTTCACTTGCCAATTTATTTTATTGCTCCTTTCATGTCTTCATGTCTCATGTATTTATCACGTTACGTTTTTAATCATGTTAGCATTCTCTCTGACAAGAAGCCTCATGAGTCCAAATGCTGTGAAGACGATTATTATTAACACAGTCGAAAGCACGCTTGCGAGTCCAAATCTTAAATTCTCAGAGAAGTTATAAATTAACACCGTCAAATGATACCATCGCGCAGAGATTAAGAATATTACGGCACTTACTGCAGTCATTGACCTAACAAAAGTATATGACATGCTCGATAAAAACGCAGGACGTACTAACGGCAGAACTATTGTCCTGAAAACTGTAGCTTGATCTGCTCCCAAGTCAGTAGCTGCCTCTTCGATTGACGGATCAATCTGCTTGAGTGAGTCAATTCCGCCCTCGATTCCAACAGGAAGCTCACGAATTACGTAATTAATAATTATTATCGCAGCAGTTCCTACGAGAATTATAGGCGCATGATTAAACGCAAGAATATAGCTTATTCCTACAAGAGTTCCGGGCAGTGCAAACGGAGTCATTAAGAGCATCTCAAGTAATTTCTTGCCGAAAAATTTTTTCCTGACGATTAATAAAGCAGCAATCATCGCAATTATTCCCGCAGCAGGAGCAGCTACAGCCGAAAGAGTTACTGTGTCAATCAATGCATCTCTTGAACGAGTCAGAGCTTCCGTGATATTCTCAAGGCTGAACGTGTAATCAATGCCCCAGTTCTTGACGAAGCACCCTGCAAATATAGTCCCGTAGAGCATGACTAATATAATTATTATCGTGAAGATTATTCCTGTTAAGACCCGCCTGACTCTTGGAGTCGTTAATTCCGTTATACGCCCCGAAGGCTTGCCCGTTACTGTTACATAACTACGCTTTGAAATCCAGAATCTTTGAGCAAGAAACGCTGTCAGAGTCGGCAGTAATAATAACAGCGAGAGTGCTGCTCCGTGTCCGAGTCTGTTCATGCCTGTAACTTCGATATAACTTTCAAGCGATAACACTTTGAGATCACCTGCAAGCAATAAGGGATTCGCGAAATCAGCAAGCGATGTAGTGAATACCAACAGCCACGAACTTAATAAACCAGGTACAGCAAGAGGCAGAGTTATAGACGTAAAAGTTTTGAGTCTAGTCGCTGATAGATTTAACGATGCTTCTTCAAACGTTGAGTCAATTCCCTGCAAGACTCCGGTCATTGTCAAGAACGCAATAGGAAACATTCCCATAGTCTGAACTATTACAAGTCCCGGAAGACCGTAAATTGAGAAGTTCAAGCCTATGACTCGAAGCCAGCGCGTTATGAGTCCGTTGTTGCCGAATAATAATATTATGGAAAGAGTCAATGAGAACGGCGGCGATATTACGGGTAAGATTCCCATTGTAGTTATTAATTTCTTTAACGGTGCATTAGTCCTTGATACAACGAATGCAAACATAAAGCCGATTATAGTCGAAAATGTTGCAGTCCAGCACCCTAATTGAAGACTTCCCCAGAGAGCAGACAAATAGCCCTTAGTCGTTAATATAGTCTTCCAGATTGAGAGCGAAAATCTGCCGTTTTCCATGAATGAGAGCCTCACAGCCTCAAACAGCGGGTAAGCTATGAAAGTCAACGTCATCAAGAATAACCCTGCCAAAGCAAAGCCTACTATGGGATCGCGGCTCACCATTAGCTGCCATGTTACGAGAAAGAATAATATAAATGCTCCTAAGAACAACATGTGAAGCATATTCATGAAGTCCTGTTCTCCGTCGGTGTTAAATGCGAAGACTAAGACTCCTTCAATATCATGTGTCTTGAGACTCACAGCTGGTGCAAAGAATAGAGCCTGTTTTTCTTTATTGCCTACAGTCCAGTTATTGACGCTCCTGTAAATCTCTTCATAAGAAGCATACTCAAAGCCTTTGGTGAACTCAGTATCCCACGCAGAATTTTCGAGTAATAATTTTGCAAGCTCCGAGTCTCCTTTGGGAGTCTCTGATAAATTCTTTCCAGGTTCTGGGATTTCATTAATGAATGCAGCTGTGTAATTATTCTTGTCCTTATCTTCTGCAAGACGTGCAAGCCAGCCTTCTATGTCCTGAGGCTCTGAAGGGAATCCTGCAATGATGGTCTCGACCGTCCTGCGCTGAGAGTCCCTTGACTGTTTCATGAACTCATCACGGACGCTTGAATAAATCCACCATCCCACGAGAATAACGAATAATATAGCGAGCGAAAAATGTATTATGCGTTTCTTCAAGTTAAATTAATGCCTCCTTGAGTAACTAATAAATTTTAATTCACGAATAATTCTTTACGTTTATCATAATATTCTTTGTTGACAGAAAACAGAATCAAAGCAGGAATTACATCCCTGATAAGTTCACGCGTTTTTATCAATTTATAGATTATAGAACGGAATATCTGTAGTCATGGATATAATCAGCATATACAACAACAGTGCAGCAGGACCAGCCAAATATACAAGCAGCAATTTTCGGGGCGCACCTCTTTTGAAAGCAGCCAGTTGAAATCTTGTATAAACCTGATACGCAGACAAAGCAATTAATACGAGGCTGTAAGCAATATCAATACTTTGCATAGAAGGATACATAAGATAGACAAGACCCTTGTTTGCACCGCTCAATAATACTAAAGCTTCTATAAGTGAGACAGCTGCCCCTGCCCATAGCAAAAAGTAAATCATGCATTTGTGCCACTTCAAAGGCTTAGTGTTCTCGTTCATGTTTTAACTTAACCTCCATAAAAATAAAATATCCAAAAATATAGCCCCCCGCAAGTTTTATTACGAGAGGCATAAATGAGCGAATAATTATTTTTTCTCCGGAGCAGTAGAAATTTCTTTGTTCCAGCGTTCTAATAATCTCTCTTTGTTAGCTGCGTCCCACTGGTCATCTTGATTAACGAGATTCATTTTCTCAAGACTAAAGCCTGTATTCGTAGCCGTAGCTAATTTCGACAACGGAATAACATACCAGCGCGCGATAATATCCATAGCTTTCTGGCCAAGTACCCAGTCATATAATTTCTTTGCGTTCAAAGGGTCCGGGCCGTTCTTCAAGATCGACATTGAAGCTGTTTCAAATCCTGTGCCGTCTTCGGGAATTGCTATCTCAATTTTTGCGCCTTCCTTCTGAAGTTTTACTTGATCATGAAGATAGCCTATTGCAACAGGAATCTCACCGAGTGCGCAGCTCTTTCCGGGTGCTGAACCTGAACGTGTGAACTGTTCGACTGATTTAGCAAGCTCCTTGAAATAAGCAAATGCTTTGTCCTCGTCTCCGTTGAATATGCGTATCACTGTAGTAATCATGTTATAGGCTGTCCCTGAAGTGCTTGGGTGAGCGACTCTGACTTTCTTTGCGTATTCAGGTTTAATTAAGTCTGCCCAGCTCTTAGGCATTTCGAGTCCCAGTTCTTTAGCTCTCTCGGTGTTCATGCAAAACGCTATAGGCCCGACGTAAAGACCTGTCCAATAATTTTCAGGATCTCTATAACGTGAAGGGATTGAATTTGCGACTCTTGAACGGTAGGGAGTAGACAGACCGCGTAATTTTGCCTCGATGTGCTGAGTTCCGACTCCTCCGACCCAGATACTTGCCTGAGGGTTAGCTCTCTCTGCCTCGAGTCTTGCGATTGCCTCACCGCCTGAGAGTCTGACCCATTCGACTTTGATTCCTGTCTCTGCCTCGAACTCATCGAACAATGCTTTGGCTAAAGGCTCCTCCATTGTTGTATAAGCCTTGACGACCTCAGCACTGAATGCAGAACCTGCGAATAACATTACACATACAAGAGCGAACACAAATTTTTTCATGCTTGTAAATCCTCCTGAGTATATAAATTTTTATTTTACGGTGAAACATATTTTAGCGTGTATTATGAATGTGAACAGAGTAATTTTATCAGGGCAGTTATTAGCACCTTAAGTTTGCACACGATGAGATTAATATTTGCTCAGAATAATTAATTAAATTATTAATTATTAGGAGTCGATATTATCTTCCGCGAATATTGTTGCAAATATGTCAACGTAGCTGTTATCGTTGTCATCTCCTCATAAATAGAGTGATTCAATTTATGAAATTAAGCCCCCGACGGAACTTCTTTTATTTGTATATAGGAAGCTGGCCAAGGGCTTTTTATGTAAAGTGATTATTGCTTTGAGCCGCTATTTACTGGCTTTGTAAGCTGCGATTCGTTTTGCTACGTTTGCCTTGATGTTGTTATAGAAAAGCGTGTAATCGTTATCGTGCCGTCCGTCAGGTCCGAAGTACTCAGCTGCGATTTTGGCTAAATCTTCGGGCATAGGGTCAGCTTTACCGTTTGTAACGATTGTGCCTCGTGAAAGGACAATTTGCGCGTCCGCTCCTATGTCAGCAATTTCACTTTCGCCGGTCTTCTCGTTCTTAACAAGTGAGCCTAAGTTCTCGCTTGCAGGAGCATATGTGTTATCGAGCTTCCAGTTAAGAGGGTTAATGCTTATTGCTCCAGGAAGTAATACAGCTGTCTTGATGTTCTCCTCAACATTTTTCTTGCCTTCAGTGTTCCAGCTTATGATTACTCCGGTATCAGTCTCACCTGTTGCAAATTTTAAATGTGGGTATGCTTTAAGATCATCTTTAGTGATCGAGTAGCCTATTGCATAAGCAGCTATCATTCTTGAGTAATATTCCGGATGTTCTTTGAAATATTTCTTAAGTACGAGTCTGAGTATGGCTGAACCCTGGCTGTGTCCTGCAATGATGAACGGCCTGCCTTCGTTATAATTCTTGAAGTAGTAATCAAGTGCTGCTGTTATGTCGTTATAAGGCATTCCGGAAATTGCAGAGTCAACGTCTCCTGTTTCAAGCCAAGACTTTTTCATGACTCTCATTCCTGCCTGCCGATAATAGGGCATAAACACGTTTGTAGAGTCCTCGTAAACTGTTGCATGTGCTGTGTATTCTTCCTCGAACCCTGCAAGCATTTCTTCATTATCGAGCGTTGCATATTCGGGAGTCCCTTCTGCTAAGCTGCCCACGATGTAAGCTGTAGAGTTAATATAGAATGTATCAACGTCCTTAGTGATTGACTCAGGGAGCCTGCACCAGCTTGACTTTTGGGAATAGTCCGGAGTTTTTTCTTCGCCTGCGCAGGCTGTCATAGTGAAGGCCATAACAGCGAGAATTGATAATGCTAAAATTTTCTTGTTCATTTTTATATCCTTCTTTCTATCTATAAAATAAAATTATTAAAGGCAGTAATATGCCGAGTCTGTACTCTCTTGTCATATTTACCGTTAGTGATCTGTCTGTTCTCACCGTGTAGAGCTCTCATTTTTGCTTTAATCTCGCTAAATTCGTCTGCTGAGGTGCTTGCCTACGAAACCCCAAAAAATAATATTACCCCCTCAAAGCTTCGAGAAGGCACGGGGAATGAATTAAATTAGTTCAGCTTGAAATCGTAATGTTTCGAATAGTCCTCTTGAATGTTTAACCGCAGAGTCTTGTTCACTAAATCATAAACTGATGTGTGCCATGTCTGCCAGAAGTTATTGGGCTGAATGTTCCTGTCGTGCAGCTTGTATGTATCAAAGCTGTACTGCATAACTGCCTTGAAATCCATAGGAGTGTTTGAGATTGTCAAATTTCCTTCAGTATACTCTGTGTACCAGAAAGGTGTTGTATCAGCTTCATAGGCTTGAGTATATTTCACGCGTTCCATTAAGTGAGCCATTCCATCAGCTGACTCTTTGCCCTCCGCATAATGCTCCTTCAGTATGGCGTAACGTTCAACTCCGCAGGCATGAGGCGTAAGAATCGGGAAGCCCTCATAAACTTTGCCGGCGACTTTCTGACCTGTCTTTGCTATATGCTTTGCGTAGGGAGTATTCGGAGCGTAGTTGACATAGAAATTTGTCATAATGTTATCAGTGTCATTTCTGGCAACAAGTTCACCGTCAATGCATTCGATGATGTAAGTTTCCTTCTCGTCAGAAAGCATCCAGTGAAGCCCCCATGTACCGTAACCGCCGTAAATGTCCATATTCTTTAACAGTTCTACACCGTGAGCAGCAGATTTTGCGTGATCAAGGACATAGCGGACTACTGAAACAGCATGAATGCGCGGTTTGCCGTAATTGGTCGATAGCAGTGTAGCGAAGTCAAGATCAATCGCAGGAGCAACGTTGCAGTTTATGGCCACACCGTTTTCATTAATGCCGTCAAAAGTAATATTTGGCATTGCGAGCAGGTCAGCTTCCGAGACTTTGTCAACCTCATTTGATTTCAGCGTGAGAACTGCTGCCATTCCTATACTTGCGTAACGACCTTCAGACTCTTTTGCAGAGACTTTGATTACGAATTCCGGGACATCAGAGTAATCGAGATCCAAATTACGGCCGTAAAAATTTCCGTTGCGTACAGCTGAGCAAGCGAAGCCCGTTTTGACCTGTTCACCAGTCGTGAGGTCAACATTGTAGTCAGTGTATTCCATGTAGTACAGGTAATCAGCAAGTTTTTTCGGAGCTGTGAAGGGTGATGCCTGAGCCGAAACAGTCATCATGAGAACGAGAAGCAATGCTGCTATAACTCGGGATTGATATTGTGATTTGTGATGCATGATATTAACTATAGTTCCTTTCATAGAAAAATTTGGGCTTTATCTTATGTTGACACAGCCGAAACTGTCAAATGCAAAAATACTTAGTCAGGAAATAACATCTCTCCCAGTCAAGAATTTTTCTCTCTGATTCCTTCTCAGGGTGAATATTGAACTCGTCAAAGATCATAATTCTCTTGTCCTTCAGGTCATATAACGGCCAAATATGCTCTTTGCCGTCCGGTGAAATTTCTGCGCTTAATGAAGGGTTGCCAGTCTTGGCGAACTGCACCCACATTTTACGCACGATCTTTGAGAATGTCTCATCGAATGCCCTTCCAGTGTATATAGTATTTTCTGGGTGGTTGAGTACTACAGCAAGCTCTACAGCATGACCGCACCTCATAATCGGCAATGAAGATTCGGGCGTAAAGTAATAGGTGTAGGATTTGCCGCCTGCTTTTGTCTGATTTTCTGATAGTCTGAACAGCGGAGCAATAAATATTATCTGGTCGAACAAACGACTCGTATATTCGTAATCTTCGCCCTTAATGTCGCTGCAGAAGCTCTCAACAAGTGATTTCTCTTCGTCCGTAAGCTGTGCAAGTTTCCCAGCTTTTCGGTCAGCTGCCCATTTATTATATGGCTCTAATCCGAAACCGTACACAAAATAATTCAGTTCATCCTTATTGCAACCCTGCAAGAAATCTATATCCTTCGCCGCGCCGTTAGCATAGGCCTCATAGGGATCTAAAGGCAGATATTTTCCGTCCCTTTCCGGCCATACACGCAAAGCAAGTACAGCTGATGCGGCAACAAACTTCTCAACGTCGAGCTTCTGCAAATCGGCAACTGTTTTGCAGCCTAGTATCTCCATCAATTCATTTGTGCGGGCTATGGCCTCTTCAGTCGTCATTGTGAAACACGGTGAGCCGCTCTGCGAAATTACGCGCTTGAAATACTTGTGTGAGCCTTCGATTAACGGAAGCGTAGTTACACTTGCACCGCTGGCAGATTCGCCGAATATCGTAACGTTGTCGGGGTCGCCTCCGAAAGACGCAATATTTTCATGTACCCACTTTAGCCCCATTATCTGATCCATAAGGCCGAGATTCTGCGCATCGGGATAATCTTTGCCATCAGGGATGTGAGATAAGTGTAAGAAACCGAAAACGCCGACTCTGTACTCAATGGAGACTGCTATAACGTCCGGATTCTCTCTCACGAAATTACTGCACTCATAAAGCGGGTCAGACGTTCCGCCGTAAATAAAACCTTCGCCGTGAATCCATACCATAACAGGCTTTTTTTCTGAGCTTGCTTCGTCAGACTTCCACACGTTCAGATATAGACAATCCTCGCCCTGAACGTAAAGTGAACCGCCTTCGGTGATGGTCTCATTCTGCCAAGGGCTTTTCCCGTTGTAATAGGCCTTGTATACGCCGTCATCAGGAACTACGTCAACAGGAGCTTTCCAGCGAAGTTCACCCACAGGCTGCCTGCCTACAAATGGAATGCCTTTATATGCAATAACGCCATCATTCTTTTTGCCTACAAATGTACCGTTTACGCATTTTACAGCAAGCGTTTTGTCATAATTTCCGTCCGTAATTTGCTTATTCTCGCCATACTGCGCCCTAATTTCTGCTTTAACCTCATCCAGGGTTTTATCTGAGTCTTCTGCTGAAGTACTGCCGCAGACCGTCAAACTAAATACCATAGCAACGAGAATTGCCAACGCAAAAAATTTTTTCTTCATTTCTGTATTATCCTTTTTTTAAAATTCTTAAAGTACATAATAGTTGCTCAGGAAATAAGTTCTCTTCCAATCGACAATTTTTATTTCGGATTCTTTTTCCTGGTGAATATTGAACTCGTCTAAGACCATAACTTCCTTGTCTTCCAGATTATAGAGCGGCCACTCGTGGGCTTTGCCGTCAGGGGAAATTTCAGCACTTAGTGAAGGGTTGCCGGTCTTGGCGAACTGCACCCACATTTTACGCATAGTTTTCGAGAATGTCTCATCAAATGTTCTTCCAGTAAACTGAGTATTTTCCGGGTTATTAAACACTGTCGAAAGCTCTACCGCGTGTCCACATTTCATCAAAGGCAGGGAAGATTCTGGCGTGAAATAATAAACGTACGATTTTCCGCCGCCTCTAGTCTGTTCCTCTGATGTTCTGATAAGCTGTGCATTAAACCAAACTTGCTCAAGCAGACGGCTTAATGGTTCGTAGCTTTCTCCTTTTACGTCATTGCAGAAGCTTTCCACAAATGCTTTTTCTTCCTCTGTGAGCTGTGCGAGTTTCTCCGCCTTGCGCTGATTACCCCATGCAATGTAAGACTCCAGGCCGAACCCGGACACAAAATAATTCATTTCGTCTTTATTACAGCCCTGAAGAATGTATATATCTTTTGCCGCTCCATTCGCGTATGCTTTCCACGGGTTCAAAGGCAAATATTTTCCGTCTCTTTCCGGAGCTACGCGTAGTGCTATCAGAGATGCCGCTGTTTTTACGAACTTTTTGACATCAACTTTTTGGAGATCGGCAACTGTCTTACAGCCAAGCTCATCCATTAATTTATTGGTACACCATATGGCTTGCTCCGTAGACCTTGACAGAGAAGGAGCACCGCTCTGGGCTATGACCCTCTTGAAATACTTGTGGGAGCCTTCAATCAATGGAAGGAGGGTTACGCTTCCAGCACCGGCAGACTCGCCCCAGATTGTAACGTTATCTGGATCGCCGCCGAAGCTGGCTATATTCTCATGTACCCACTTCAAAGCCATAATCTGATCCATGAGGCCAAGATTTTGCGCGTCCGGATAATCTTTGCCGTCAGGAAGGTGTGATAAATGTAAGAATCCAAATACGCCGATCCTGTATTCAATGGAAACGAGAATAACATCCGGGTTTTCTTTCACGAGATTACGGCCCTCATATAACGGATCTGCCGTCCCGCCCATCTCATAAGCACCGCCGTGAATCCATACCATGACGGGCTTTTTTTTCGCGCTGTCGTCAGCTTTCCATACGTCTAAATACAAGCAGTCCTCGCCCTGAACGTAAAGCGAGCCGCCTTCGGTAATGTTCTCCTCCTGGCAGGGACTCTTTCCGTTGTAGTACGCCTCATACACACCATCATCCGGCACAATATCTACCGGAGCTTTCCAACGCAAATTTCCTACAGGCTGTTTGCCAACAAACGGAATGCCTTTTACGCTATGACTCCGTCATTCTTTTTGCCTACAAACGTACCGTTAATGCACTTGACCGCTAGCGACTTGTCATAATTGCCGTCTGTGATCTTCTTGTTCTCGCCGTATTGAGCTCTAAGTTCCGCTTTAATTTTGCTCAGTGTTTTATCTGACTCGTTTTCTGAACTATTGCCCGTAAGACTCAAGATCATAACGCCGAGCATTACTAACGCTAAAATTTTCTTGTTCATCTTTATAACTCCCTAATTAAATGCAAAAATATTTGGTAAGAAAATACGTTCTCTCCCAATCAAGAATCTTTAACTCAGATTCTTTTTCAGGGTGAATGTTGAACTCATCGAAAATCATAATTTCCCTGTTCTCAGAGTCATAAAGCGGCCAAATATGCTCTTTGCCGTCCGGTGAGATTTCTGCACTGAGTGAGGGATTGCCGGTCTTCGCGAACTGAATCCACATTTTTCGCATTGTCTTAGCAAATGTTTCATCGAATGCTCTGCCCGTTACTAGGGTCTCTTCAGGGTGATTGAACACTGTCGAAAGCTCTATAGCATGTCCGCTTCTCATTTTGGGGACGGAAGACTCAACCGTGAAATAATATGTGTAAGATTTACCGCCTGCCTTAGTCTGATTTTCCGACATTCTGAACAAGGGCGCAATAAACACGATCTGATCAAACAAACGGCTTGTATATTCGTAGTCTTCGCCCTTGATGTCCCTGCAGAAACTTTCAACAAGTGCTTTCTCTTTCTCTGTAAGCTGAGCTAATTTCTTGGCCTTACGTTCAGCAGCCCAGATGTCATAATTTTCTCCTAAGCTGACAACAAAATAATTTATTTCGTCCTTAGTACAGCCCTGCATGAAGTCTAGATCTTTTGCTGCTCCGTCTGCATAAGCCTTATATGGGTCTAAAGGCAGATATTTCCCGTCTCTTTCTGCCCATACCCGCAATGTGAGAATATCTGCTTCGTCTATAAACTTCCTGACATCTAATTTCTGAAGGTCAGCAACGGTTTTACAGCCTAATTTTGCCATTAATTCATTCGTGCATTCTATAGCTTCTTCAGTAGATCGCGTGAAAACTGGTGAACCGCTCTGAGCGATGACTCTCTTGAAGTACTTGTGAGAACCTTCGATTAACGGCAGCAGTGATACACTTCCTCCGCCTGCAGATTGTCCGAATATAGTAACGTTGTCAGGATCTCCGCCAAAGTTTGCTATATTCTCATGAACCCACTTTAACGCCATAATCTGATCCATGAGTCCTAAATTTTGAGCATCCGGGTAATCTTTGCCGTCCGGTAAGTGTGAAAGATGAAAGAATCCGAATACGCTTAGCCTGTAATCAATAGAAACGAGTATTACATCAGGATTTTCTCTGACGAAATTGCTGCCTTCTTCACGAGGTTCAATTGTTCCGCCGACTTCAAAAGCTCCACCGTGAATCCATACCATGACAGGCTTATTTTTCACGCTGTCGTCAGCCTTCCATACGTTAAGATACAGGCAGTCTTCGCCCTGAACATAAAGAGAAGCAACCTGCCATCTATCTTCGACTTGAAAGGGGCTTTTCGCATTGTAATACGCCTCATATATTCCGTCATCGGGAACAACGTCAACCGGAGCTTTCCAACGCAAATTTCCTACCGGCTGTTTACCAACAAACGGAATGCCTTTATATGCTATGACATTATCTGTCTTCCTGCCTACGAATGTCCCGTTAATGCACTTAACTGCAAGGGATTTATCATAATTACCGTCTGTAATTTGTTTATTCTCACCGTATTGAGCTCTAAGTTCCGCTTTAATTTTGCTCAGTGTTTTATCAGACTCTTCTGCTGAACTATTGCCGCAAACCGTAAGACTCAAGATCATAACACCAAGCATTACTAACGCTAAAATTTTCTTGTTCATCTTTATAACTCCCTAATTAAATGCAAAAATATTTGGTAATAAAATAAGTTCTCTCCCAGTCAAGAATTTTTCTATCTGATTCTTTTTCCGGGTGAATATTGAACTCATCAAGAATCATTATTTTCTTGTCCTTCAGGTCATATAACGGCCACTCGTGAGCTTTGCCGTCCGGTGAAATTTCTGCGGTTAGAGACGGATTACCGGTTTTTGCGAACTGAACCCACATCTTGCGCACTGTCTTCGAGAATGTCTCATCAAAAGCTCTTCCGGTGTAAATTGTATTTTCCGGATGATTGAGTACTACAGCAAGCTCTACAGCATGACCACACCTCATAATCGGCAATGAAGACTCGGGCGTGAAGAAGTATGTATACGATTTTCCGCCGGCTTTAGTTTGGTTCTCTGACATTCTGAAGAGGGGGGCAATAAATACTATCTGATCAAATAAACGGGTTGTGCTGGAGTATTCCGGGCTTACGTCTCTTGCGTCCTTGCAGAAACTTTCAACAAGTGCTTTCTCATCGTTTGTCAGCTGCGACATTTTATTTGCTTTGCGGTTATCTGCCCATTGATTATAGTTATCAACTCCGAAAAAGTACACGAAATAACCCATCTCGTCTTTGTTACAGCCTTGAAGAATATCTATATCCTTTGCTGCTCCGTTTGCATAAGCTTCATATGGATCTAAAGGAAGATATTTCCCGTCTCGTTCAGCCCATACGCGCAATCCCAGCACAATTGATGCTTGAATCAATTTCTCTACGTCAATTTTCTGCAAATCTGCAACTGTCTTGCAGCCGAGAATATGCATCAATTCATTAGTACACTCTATAGCCTGTTCTGTGGATCTCGTGAAAACTGGTGAGCCGCTCTGAGCAATTACTCTCTTGAAGTAAGCATGTGAGCCTTTGACTAATGGAAGAAGGGTAACGCTTCCGCCGCCTGCTGACTCGCCGAAGATCGTAACATTATCAGGGTCTCCGCCGAAGCCAGCAATATTCTCATGAATCCATTTCAACGCCATTATCTGATCCATTATGCCAAGATTCTGAGCGTCCGGGTAGTCTTTGCCGTCCGGGAGGTGAGAAAGGTGGAAGAAGCCAAATACGCCAAGCCTGTACGTTATACTTACTGCGATTATGTCGGGATTTTCTTTTACGAAGTTATGTAAATCATATAGAGGGTCAGCAGTTCCGCCCATCTCGAAAGCTCCTCCGTGAATCCATACCATGACAGGCTTTTTTCCCGCAGGTGATTCATCTACTTTTAATACGTTAAGAAACAAGCAGTCCTCACCCTGAACATAAAGAGAAGCACCCTCACTGACAGACTCCATCTGAGGAGCAGTTTTCGCATTATAATACGCTTCGTATATG
Source organism: Synergistaceae bacterium (assembly GCA_017439345.1). Taxonomy (GTDB): domain Bacteria; phylum Synergistota; class Synergistia; order Synergistales; family Aminobacteriaceae; genus JAFUXM01. The sequence goes on along the minus strand of JAFSJJ010000039.1, from coordinate 110,803 downwards.
CCGTCATCAGGGATAACATCAACCGGAGCTTTCCATCGCAATTCACCTACAGGCTGTCTGCCTACAAAGGGAATGCCTTTATATGCAATAACACCATCATTCTTTTTGCCTACAAATGTACCGTTTATGCACTTTACAGCAAGGGACTTATCATAATTGCCGTCAGTAATCTTCTTATTCTCGCCGTATTGAGCTCTCAGTTCTGCTTTAATCTCGTCAAGTGTTTGGGCAGATCTAGCAGCCTCGAAAACTTTTTTCCCCTCAAAGTATGTAGCTTCAGGTCTTGCAGAGTGAATCTCCATTGCCGGGCATGTCAGGATGTCCTTATTTAAGAGTAAGAAATCTGCATATTTGCCGGGTTTAATGCTTCCCCGCTCATCTTCAATAAACATTTGCCTTGCGCAGCCGATTGTCATTGCAGTTAGAGCCTGTTCACGGGTAACGAGTTCTTCAGGCCACCATGGAGTCCCGTTCTCAGACCAAAGAACACCCGTAACAGCAATCTCCATAATGCCGAAGGGATCATCAGGGCTTCCGCTTAGTGCCGGATAATCTGAATGAATAGACACGGGGATATTATTATCAAAGAATGACTTGAACGGATAAGACTTACCCGCCTGGCTTAAAGGAACTGTGCCATGCTCTCGGAAATAGTCCGCCATTCCTATAAAGCCGTGATGCCAGGTTATGCCTGATGTTACGTATATATTATGATCTGCCATGCGCTTGTAATCTTCTTCATTTACGTTAGTCAGGTGTACAATCGTGTTGCGCATTTCATCTTTACCGCCGTTGACAAATGCACTGACAGCACAATTAACAGCTTTATTGCCCATTGCGTGTATGTGTATGGTTAATCCTTTTTCGTTAGCCTTGCGGGTCAATTCTGTTATTTCCTCTTCAGTCCAGTTAGCGATACCCTGATGACCGTCAGGATACAGAGGCTCTACAAACCCTGTGCCGCTTTCAACAGTTCCGTCCATTAGGAGCTTAATCCATCTCGGAAATACCCGCTTTGAAGCAAATTTCTTAGCGTCAACTGCTCTGGCCAAAGCCTCGTCCATATCCATCCAGCTTTCAATTTCGTATGGCAGACCCGCTACAAAGTGAAGTTTGCCGGCCTTGTCTAACTGCTGGAGAGCTTCATAATAATTAGTGTTCACAAAATAGTTGCCCCAGCCCTCGTGATACATCGTGTAACCTGATGACAACATATGATGCTCAATCTCTGCTATGTTAGCTATGGACATATCAAGGGTATAAATGTCATCTAAGAATGAACGTACATAAGTTTGCGCCTGCTCTGATAGAAAGCCTGTAGGAATTCCGTTAGCGTCTACCTGAATCTCGCCTCCGCGTATTTTTGTCCTGCCTGCTGTACCATCTTCTTTCATAATGCCTGCCTTGACAAGCATACATGTATTCGTCAGAGCTTTATGGCATTCATCATCTAAAAAGTACATGGGAAGATCACTGCAAACAGCGTCTAATTCTTGGCGAGTAGGTATATGATCCCCGAAGTGCATGAGACTCCAGCCTTGACCAAAGACAGCCTTTGCCCCTGATTCTTTTGCCTTCTTGACAGCAGCAGGGAGAATTTCATTCATAAACTTCTTTGAATCGTCCCCGTATCCAATCGTCGTGCCTATTGTTTTGAGAGCATAGCCAAGCATATAATGAGCGTGTCCGTTACCGCAGCCGGGCATTATGAGTCCTTTACCGGTGTAATCGATAACTTCAGTCCTGCCGTCTTCAATAAATGCTTCAGCACCCTTCTTGTCGCCTGCATAGATATACTTACCGTCTTTCACTGCAAACGCTTCGACAATCTGACTGCCTTCTGACTCAGATGTGAAAATCTTGCCGTAGACTACTAGGTCAGCAAACGTTCTCTCAGACTCTGCCGCTGAAGTACAAGCTGCGAAACTTACAACAACAAGCACAGTCAATAAGAGATTTAACACTCTTTTAGAGAAATTCATGTTCTCTCCTCCTATGAAAAATAAATTCAGCGAACAATTATAAATTATGCTCAATAAAAATAGAGAGAGCAAAGACTGATTTTGTTCTCAGTGTACCCTCTCTATCAAATCAAACTGTATGAGTTTTGTTATTTAAGACTCTTATCTAGCGAAAACTTTCTGCCCTTCAAAGTAAGTAGCTTCAGGTCTTGCATTGTGAATTTCTGTAACCGGGCAAGTCAGAATATCTTTATCAACAAGTAAGAAATCTGCATATTTGCCTGCCTTAATGCTTCCTCTCTCGTCTTCAATGAACATTTGCTTTGCACAGTTAATCGTCATAGCTGTTAGAGCCTGTTCACGGATTACAAGTTCGTCATTGCCCCAGGGATCGCCGTTCTCAAAGTAACAGACACCTGTTAAAGCAATCTCCATGACTCCGAAGGGATCATCAGGACTGTTGCTCAATGCCGGGTAGTCAGTGTGAAATGATACGTTGATGCCGTTATCAAAGAATCAAAGAATGATTTCATAGGGTAGCCCTCGACCGCCATGTTACCAGGAAGAATTGTCTTCAGTTCCTCAGCTGTCTCGTTCGTATTATGATGCCAAAGCATACCTGATGTTACATATATATTATTTTCTGCCATACGCTTATAATCAGTCTCGTTGACGTTGCGAAGGTGAACAATAGTATTGCGCATTTCAGGTTTTCCCCGTTGATGTATGCATTAACAACACGATTTACTCTGCCGTTGACCAGTGCATGTATGTGCATAATCACTCCGTTAGCATTAGTCCTTCTCGTAATATCTGTAAGCTCTTCTTCAGTCCAGTTGGTGATTCCTTGATGACCGTCAAAATACATAGTGTAGCTTTCTGAGAGTAACAGCTCCTGAACTTTTGCCAGAGTTGATTTTGCTGTGTCGATAGGAAAGAGGCTTTCATTATCCAAGAAAGAACGTACGTAAGTTGAAGCCTGTTCCTTTAGAAATCCTGTAGGAGTCCTGTCAGACCCCATAACGATCTCGCTGCCTCGTATGTCATCGCCCTTCTTGAGGACAGTCCCGTCTGCTTTCATGATGCCTGCATTGACAAGAGCAATAGTGTTCACGAGTCCTTTGTGATTCTCCTCATCTGCAAAGTACATAGGAATATCGCCGCATATTGCATCTAGGCATATTATCCTTGAATGTTTGGAACTCCCAGCCCATGCCGTACACAGCTTTTGCTCCTGAGTCCCTAAAGTCGATTATTGTCCCGAATGACTGTACAGCAAATGCTTCTACAATTTGATTACTTTCTGAAGTGAAAATTTTTCCGTAGACTACGAGGTCAGCTTCTTCCGCCGAACTGAAAGCAGCGAAACTCAGCACAACAAGTACAGACGCTAAGAGACTAAAGACTTTTTTAGAGATTCTCATGTTCTCTTCGCCTAATAAAATTATAAATTAAATATATTTCTCTTTCCAAATAAAGCCGCTGAGTATTGCAAGCAGTAAATATATTGCACAAGTCCAGGGGAACCAGTTACCTGTTAAACCGTATATAGTCTGTCTGCCGTGTTTGGGAATATCAAGATAAATCATACCCGTATGAACGTTCATAACGTTTGCCATGTGAAGTGGTCTGCCGTATACATCGTAAAGAATAATATTGCCGTTTACAAGGATTTCTGAGAACTGAGAAACCGCACTCAATAGCGCGCGCCTGTACCCCGTAAGACGTAAAATATTGAAACGCTTTCCAGTCATAAGAAGGATTGATAAATATATCAGCTTCTCTGCCGTTGTAAGCATATTTATTTGAAGTGTAATCAGCGCATATAAGATACGTGTATTTCACTTCGTCTGCTTCGATAACAGGGGTCTTGCCGTCGCCTCTTTCTGTATGCGGTTCTTCTACGACAGGGACAAGATGATTTTTCAGGTAAGTGTTCAGAAGTTCGCCGTTACTGTTTATGAAATTCAAGGTATTCTTCTCTTTATGAGCTTCATCTAATGGAAGTCTGAGAAGAGGAAGTAATATATTAATCTTGTTATCTCGTGCTATAGTTTTTACCTGTTCAATATACTTTTCTGTTGAAGGTTCATGGCAGGCAAACGCTTCTTCAGGAAAGACCAACAAAGTTGCTTCATTCTGTACAGCACGTTTTGCACGTTCAGTAATTATATCGATATTCGCCTGAAACATTTTCTCTTCATCTGAGCCGGAATATTTAGCAAGAATTGATTTATCTTCAAATAGCAGATTAAAATTTTCTATACCTGCAGCAACTCTTACTGTCTGATCAGTTGTAGTTATTCTCTCTACTGTGAACATTCCTATGCTTGTAATTATAACTACGGCAATTCCATAACTTATAACATTTATAAGAGTATCCTTGCGTACTCCTTCCTCCCAGATATAATTTACGATTGAAGCAAATAACATAACTATGAATGAAACGCCGACTACACCGGTAACGCTTGCGATCTGCATGAGACCTATATTCCAGAATTGAGACACAGACAGAGAAGTCATCACAGAAATAAACGGGTTATCGATAAAGAACTCAGCTACTGCCACTGCTGCCGGAAATGCATAATAAGAAATGATTCGTTTAGCTCCCAAATATCTGCAAAGGAAGTAAACAAAGAACGGGAACCAAATTCTTATGCCGTTAAGTGTGCAGAATATTTGATTCTGTATATTGAAATCATCTTCAACAAGTCTGAAAAATGTAATGTTAGCTGCAATTATCATACCAGCAAGCATTAATATAATCGATGACCATTTTGTGCGGTTGTTAATGAATCTTATAAGCGGTATAGCAAATATCCAAGCACATATGCCGGTGTTAAAAATGCCGTAAGAAAGTATTGTCAGGATTAGTCCCAAAATCAGCCAGAAATACGGATGCTTATTCTCAAATTCTTTCATAGTATTCCTCCCAAGTTTTATAATTATTTTTGTTAGTATAACATTCTGTATAATAAGTTTTAATTGACTTGATTGGCGAAGTACAGTAAGGAATTGGAATCATTATGTTAAAATTTTTAAATTAAGAAAAAATAGTGAGAAGAAATAATAAAAAATGAATTATAAAGCAAATATGAAAAACTTTCTGCCATTGTTATATTTCGTGTTAACGTCATTAGTGCTGCTGTTATTCCTGATGCTCTGCGCGAAAATCCCCCGCTCGTTAATACGTGAAAGAATGTTATATTCTGCAAGATACCTTTGTGAAAACAGATTATTTTACGAAGCTCTAGAAGGTGTAAGCAGTTCCAAAATTGACAGATATGCTGATTCGATTCTGCTTGGGATTTCATGGCAGTATGATCCTGACAATTCATTGAAAATGAGAACAGGAAGCGATGTAGTAGATTTTCATTGCGGACTTCGGGGTATAAACTCGTGATGCCCTGAACAAATTAAATTTCAAGACAACTGGAATGGAATTTGCTACAGAAATGATAATTCTTGCGTCTCATGAAAACTTGAGAATCGGACAATTCCGGTAACTCTGCGATTGTGTAAATATGATCGAAAATCAAAGCTGCATACAATTTCGGACGGCTTCAGACATCTGAGATATATATTTTTAGCTTCACGTCGTCTATAGCGTAAGTTTCTGATAAAGTTCAAATCATTTTGCAGCAATATCACTCTAGTAGGCTGTGACATGTCATGTTTCAATCAATTGACGACACTACATAATAACTTTATATATTATCAATGAAGAACGAATATAATTCACTTCTTTGACTACTATACACGTTGCTTTTTCAAGAAAAATCTCTAAAATTAATAACATTATGAGTAATAATAAATTATCCCATGAAAACTTAAACGCTGAAAATTTAGTACGTCATACTACTGCAAGCGGTCCTTACATGCGAATAATAGCAGATCAACGCAGACAAACCAGAAATAAAATTTACAAGTACATTTATTATTCTTCAAGTCCAGTAAGTAAATCACAGATTGCTTATGATCTAAATTACAGCCTTCCAACGGTTCATAAAAATTTGTCCGAACTTCTAAGTGCCGGGCTTATCACTGTTGGAGACCTGCAAAAATCAACCGGAGGCCGTCCTCCTGCAGTGTATGTTGTTGTGCCTAACGCAGGATATGCGCTGGGAATTGCAGTTACCGCTAATCATTTGAGATTCTTATTATTAGATATTAAGCAAAATCAAATTTCATATAAACGTCTTGCCTTAGATGCTATTAACAGCTTAGATATTGCCTCTAAAATTGATGAGGAATTAGACAAATTTATCACAGAAAATAAAATAAATCCCGCAAAAATAATCGGTGTCGGAATCACTATACCAGGCGTTATTGATCACGAGAGGGAACTTGTAATTTTTTCTCCGTCAATGAAGTTGAAAAATTTGGCTCTGAGCGAAATTACTAAAAATATTCACTATCCTGTATATATCGAAAACGATGCTACGGCTGCAGGCTTTGCTGAATGGTCGGCACTAACCAGAGAAAAAGATAATCATAATTTCGTCTTTGTTTATTTGCTTCTTGAAAACGGCATTGGAGGAGCCATCATCATAAACGGTAAGCCATGGCTCGGAGATACTCACAAAAGCGCAGAATTCGGACATATGTGCATACATCCAGGGGGCTTAACCTGCAACTGCGGTAAGAAAGGCTGTCTTGAAGCGTATTGCAGTGCATTTCGTTTCACCAGAGATATTGGCGTAAACATTGAGAATTTTTTTATAGCACTTAAAGACGGTAATAAAGAATATGCTGAAATATGGGACGATGTCTTGTCAAATTTAGCACTGGCAATACATAATCTGCGTTTAGCCTTCGATACTGATATTATTTTAGGAGGTTTCGTTTCCGAATACCTGAATGACTTTCTCTTAATCTTGAAACAAAGAGTCAGCGCGTTAAATCCTTTTGAAGAAAATACAGATTTCATAAAAATTGCAAAATTTCCCAGAAGAGCAGGAATGATCGGAGCAGCCTGGCACTTCATAGACGAATTCTTATCACAAGTATAATTAATAATTTCCTGTTGACAAATGCAATTCTATACACTATCATAAATTTACTTTCGTAAAGTGTGTTTATAAAAGTTTTACGGAAGCACTCACTTGATTTATTTCCATAATATATTTTTAATAATTTGTTTTATATTAAGATTTTAAGATTTAAGAAGGGATGGTTATTGCTATACATAGGAATTGATTTAGGAACTTCTGCCGTAAAGTTAATTTTAATGGACGAAAGCGGCAGGATTCACAACACAGTTTCTCGCGAGTATCCTATTTTTTATCCTCATTCGGGCTGGTCAGAACAGAATCCTGAAGACTGGTACAATCAAACTATTCAAGGGATTGCAGAACTCACAGCTGATATAGATAAAACGAAAATTGCAGGAATAAGCTGCGGCGGTCAAATGCACGGACTCGTTATTCTTGACGAGAATGATAGCGTCATACGTCCTGCGATTCTATGGAATGACGGGAGAACTGCGTCTGAAACGGATTACCTGAATAACGTCATTGGTAAACGCAAACTCTCTGAATATACCGCAAATATAGCTTTCCCAGGTTTCACTGCTCCCAAAATTTTATGGCTTAAAAATAATGAACCGGAAAATTATAAGAAAATCTGCAAGATCATGCTTCCCAAAGATTATATAGCTTATAAATTATCCGGAGCTTTCTGCACTGATTATTCTGATGCGTCAGGAATGCTTTTACTTGACGTTAAGAATCGTAAATGGTCAAAGGAAATGTGCAAAATTTGCGGTGTCGATGAAGCACAGCTCCCAAAACTTTACGAGAGTTATGAAAAAGTAGGAAATCTTTTGCCCGAACTTGCAGCAAAATTAAATCTCTCAGATAAAATCATCATTGCCGCCGGAGCAGGAGATAACGCAGCTGCTGCCATAGGAACCGGAACAGTAGGCAACGGACGCTGTAATATATCACTGGGAACAAGCGGAACTATTTTCATATCGTCTGACTCTTTCAGGATTGACGAAAATAACGCTCTTCATTCTTTCGCTCATGCTGACGGACATTATCACTTGATGGGCTGTATGTTATCGGCCGCTTCCTGCAATAAATGGTGGCTTGAAGATATTCTGCATACAAATGATTACTCGGCTGAACAGAGCGCAATTAAAAATTTAGGTGAAAATCATGTGTTCTTTCTGCCTTACTTAATGGGCGAGCGTTCCCCCTGGAATGATCCTTCAGCTAGAGGCACATTTACAGGTCTCACTATGGACACTTCGAGAGCAGATATTACTCAAGCAGTCCTTGAGGGTGTCAGCTTTGCCGTAAGAGATATGTACGAATTTGCAAAGAAAACCGGAGTCACTCTCACAAACACAATGATTTGCGGAGGAGGAGCAAAGAGTCCTTTATGGCGGAAAATGATAGCTAATATTCTCAATATAAGAGTCGATGTTCCCGTTTCCGAAGAAGGCCCCGGCATGGGAGCGGTTATGCTTGCTATGACTGCCTGCGGAGAATATAAGACCGTTAATGAGGCTGCAAACGCTATTGTTAAAGTCGCAAAATCAGAAGAACCTGATTCAGAACTCGTGAAAAAGTATGAAGCCCGTTATCAGCAGTTCAAGATGATTTATCCTGCTCTTAAAGAAGTTTTCGAAATGATGAGGTGCTAAATTATGAAGTTATATAGTGTCAAAGATAGTGAGTTCAGACCATACGGAAGAGTTATAAAAGGCTATGACTTTGGCGAATTAATTTCGGTTCTCAAGACTTCTACGCCATGCCCTGACAACGGGACTGTTTATGTAGCTTCTGATAAAAAGTTAGAGAGTCTTGACTCTGCAAAAATTCTAGGAGCAAATATTTTCGGACGTATGCCCATAGAAATAGGTTACTGCAACGGACATAACACGAAGTTAAATGCTCTGGAATATCACAGGGATTCTGAAATAAATATAGCCGCTGATGATGTAATTCTTTTACTTGCCAAGAAGGAAGAAGTTAATGATGATTATTCGCTTGATACATCGAAAGTAAAAGCGTTTCTTGTTCCTGCCGGCACTGCTGTAGAAATTTACGCAACTTCACTTCATTACGCGCCATGTCATGTTAATAAAGAAGGTTTCAGAGTCGCTGTAGTCCTTCCAAGAGGCACTAACGAGGCATTAAGCACTAAGACAGAAATATTATTCCCTGAAGATAAGCTGTTGACTCATGTTAATAAATGGCTCATAGCTCACCCTGAAGGCGGTTGTCCCGAAGGTTCATTTGTAGGACTGACGGGTAAAAACATAGATACAGCTGCGGATATTGATTAATTATTTTGAGGAGGGTTTATTTATTTATGAACAATGTACCGCAAATTAAAGTCGGAATCGTAGCAGTCAGCAGGGACTGTTTTCCGGCATCGCTTGCAACAAACAGGCGAAAAGTTTTAGTCGAAGCATACAAACGCAAATATAATGCCGCTGATATTTACGAGTGTCCTGTATGTATAATCGAGAGTGAAATCGACATGGTGAAGGCTCTCGAAGATGTCAAGGCTAACGGCTGTAACGCTTTATGTGTGTATCTTGGAAATTTCGGCCCTGAGATCTCGGAGACTCTTTTAGCAAAACACTTTGACGGCCCTAAAATGTTCATCGCAGCTGCTGAAGGTGACGGAGACTTATATGACGGGCGCGGTGATGCTTTCTGCGGAATGCTGAACGCCAGCTATAATCTCGCACTCCGCAACGTAAGAGCCTATATCCCCGAATATCCCGTAGGTACTGCTGAAGAATGCGCTGATATGCTTCACGATTTCCTGCCGGTTGCAAGAGTCGCTGTCGGATTGTCTGAACTCAAAGTTATAAGTTTCGGCCCTCGACCGTTGAATTTCTTGGCTTGCAATGCTCCTATTAAGCAGCTTTATAACTTAGGTGTTGAAATCGAGGAGAATTCAGAACTTGATCTTTTCGAGGCTTATCACAAACATGACGGCGACAAGAGAATTGACTCAGTAGTTCAGGAAATGGCAAACGAACTCAGAGCAGGTAACACCAATTCAGGAATGCTCCCAAAACTTGCACAGTATGAGCTTACCCTTCTTGACTGGATCGAAGAACATAAGGGTTATCGCAAATTTACTTGTATCGCAGGCAAATGCTGGCCAGCGTTCCAGACTCAATTTCATTTTGTACCGTGTTATGTAAACAGCAGACTCACAGGCAGAGGGATTCCTGTATCGTGCGAAGTCGATATTTACGGCGCGCTGTCTGAATACATCGGAACTTGTATCAGTGAAGACGTTGTTACCCTTCTTGATATTAATAACACCGTGCCAAGAGCAATGTATGACGAGTTTATACAAGGCAAGTACAGCTACAAGCATACTGATACATTTATGGGCTTCCACTGCGGGAACACATGCTCAAGGAAAGTATGCAACCCTCATCTTGACTTTCAGAGGATAATGGCTCGAAATCTTCCCAGAGAATTCACGGATGGAACTATCGAAGGCGATTTACAGCCCGGAGAAATTACGTTCTATAGACTCCAGTCAACGGCAGATACTATATTGCGTGCATACATAGCTGAAGGGGAAATTCTCCCGGTCGCAACAAAGAGCTTCGGAGGCATAGGAATTTTCGCTATTCCTGAGATGGGCCGCTTCTATCGTCATGTTCTGATTGAGAAGAATTACCCGCATCATGGTGCTGTTATGTTCGGACATTACGGGAAAGCATTATTTAACGCCTTGAAATATATCGGTGTCAACACGTCAGAGATCGGCTATAACCAGCCTGCAAGTGTTCGTTATCCGTCAGAAAATCCGTTTTGCTAAGTTTTGGGCTTTAATGAATCGCAAAGATTCTTTTAGTAAATTTATATAATAAAGGAGCGCGTCTTTATTCATGAAAAAGTTTTTATTGTTAGTCTTAGCTCTTGTAATGGTATTCGGTGCTTACTCTACAGCATTCGCAGCCGCAAAGAAAATCGGTATCTCAATGCCTACCCAGTCCCTTGAACGCTGGAACAGAGACGGCCAGTATCTCAAAGCCCAGTTTGATTCAGCAGGTTATGAGACTCAGCTGACTTACTCCGACAACAAGAACGATCAGCAGGTCAACGACATCGACAACATGATCAGCTGGGGAGCAGATTTGCTTATCATAGCAGCAATCGACGGCGACGGACTCAATACAGCTATGGATCGTGCAGCAGAAGCAGGGATTCCTGTTATTGCTTATGACAGATTAATCGGCAACGATGCAGTTACTTACTATATTTCATTCGATAATTACACCGTAGGAGTTTTGCAGGGTAAGTTCATCGAAGCAGCCCTTGACCTCAAGAACGCAAAGGGTAAAGTCTTCAACATCGAATTCACAGCCGGAGACCCCGCCGACAACAATGCAGGTTATTTCTTCAGAGGCGGATTTGACACACTGAAGCCCTATCTTGACTCAGGTGTTCTTAAAGTTATTTCCGGACAGACTGAATTCCAGCAGGTCGCAACAGCTCAGTGGAATACTGACACAGCATTAGCACGTGCTCAGAACATTCTTGCTTCATATTATGCTGACGGAACAGTTCTTCATGCATGGCTCTGCAACAACGACTCAACAGCAGCAGGAGTTACTCAGGCTCTTGAATCAGACTATGCAGGTTCTAACGCAGTAATCGTAACAGGACAGGACGGAGACATTGCAAATCTTGCTAACATCGTAGACGGAAAGCAGACCATGACTGTTTATAAGAACGTTGCAAATGAAGCAGTTGTTACCCTTGAAGTTGCAAAGGCTCTTCTTAACGGTGAAGTCAAAGGCGAGGAGCTTGCAAAGAGTTTCAGCGTTGAATGTGCTTACGATACAACATCATACTTCACATCACCCGGACACTTTACACCTTCATTCCTTCTTGTTCCGACAGTAGTCACGAAAGACAATCTTGACTATCTCGTAGGTACAGGACTTTACATCAAAGGTGAAGACGGTTATCTGAAAGCGAAATAACACGTGTCGTAAAAGAAATATAAAGCAATAAAATTTTCGGGCGGGGTTAAATTTGGTGCCCTGCCTATTTTTTGAAGGGAGGAATTGCGTTTGGCTGACATAATCCTTGAAATGAGAAATATAACGAAAGAATTTCCCGGAGTTAAGGCACTCGATAACGTCAATCTTGTTGTTGAACGCGGAGAAATTCACGCCCTAATCGGTGAGAACGGTGCAGGTAAATCTACATTAATGAATGTCTTGTCCGGGATTTACCCCTATGGAACTTACACAGGAGAAATTTATTACAACGGTAAATTATGCAAGTTCAGGACGCTCAAAGAATCTGAAGCCGAAAATATAGTAATTATTCATCAGGAACTTGCTCTAATTCCCTTGCTTTCAATAGGTGAAAATATGTTTCTAGGCAACGAGTTTCAGAACAGCGCAGGAGTCATAGACTGGGATAAAACTTACGCCGAAGCAGAAAAGCACATGAAGCAGGTCAATCTTCATGAATCCCCTCACACGCTGATTAAAGACATCGGTACAGGCAAACAGCAGCTCGTAGAAATAGCTAAGGCCTTCTCAAAGAACGTAAAACTTTTAATTCTCGATGAACCTACTTCTTCACTTAATGACGAAGAAGCTAAAATGCTGTTGGATTTATTGATTGACTTCAAGAAGCACGGTTTGACCTCGATAATAATAACTCACAAGCTGAACGAGATAATTTACTGCGCCGACAAAGTTACGATTATCCGCGACGGAAGCACTATAGAGACACTCGTTAAAGGTGTAGACGACCTCAGCGAAGACAGAATAATAAAGGGAATGGTAGGCCGCCCAATGGATGACAGATACCCTGAACGTAAGCATAATGTTCAAAGCGATATAGGACTCGAAGTCAAAAACTGGACAGTTCATCATCCTATTTACTCAGAGAAAACTGTTGTCGATAATGTTTCATTCAACGTCCATAAAGGCGAGGTTATAGGCTTCTCAGGACTTCAAGGCGCAGGACGTACTGAGCTTGCAATGTCAATTTTCGGCAGGAGTTACGGCACTGATATTACAGGGACTTTGATGCTGAACGGTAAAGCAACAGTTCTGAAGACTCCGGAAGCTGCTATACATTCAGGGCTTGCTTACGTTACTGAAGACAGGAAGACTAACGGACTCTTACTCAACGAGAGCATACGAATGAATACGACTCTTGCGAGACTGGATAAGATCACTCACAGAAGCGTTATTGATTACGATAAAGAACGTATGGCCGCCGAACAAATGAAAAACGAGATGGGAACAAAGACTCCTACTATAGAACAAAGAGTCGGGAATCTGTCAGGAGGCAACCAGCAGAAAGCATTATTAGGCAAATGGATGTTCACTGAACCTGATATATTAATTCTCGATGAACCTACGCGCGGAATCGATGTCGGAGCCAAGTATGATATTTACTGTCTCATTAACAGCATGGTCGAACAGGGGAAATCTGTAATCATGATCTCTTCTGAAATGCCGGAGCTTCTGGGCATGTGCGACCGCATTTATGTAATGAATGAAGGGAAAATACTGGCTGAACTCAACGCAAAAGAAGCTACTCAGGAAATAATTATGGGCTATATTCTCAGAGACAGCCAAAAGATAGCATAAATTAACAAAAGGAGCGTGTATTTCTCTATGACTGATAAATCTAACGCTGCAAGAATCAAAGAGTTTGCTACAAAGAATTCAATGACTATAGCACTTGTTGCGGTGTTCATATTGTTCTGCTTCCTGACCGGGGGACGTTTATTATATGCTCAGAACATGTCAAACTTGCTCTTACAGAACGGTTATGTCCTAGTTATGGCTTGCGGTATGCTGTTATGTATCTTAACGGGAGGCAATATCGATCTCTCTGTAGGTTCAGTAATATGCTTAACCGGAGGGCTTGCGGCTGTGCTTGTAAATAATCTCGGCTGGAACGCTTATTTGACAATAATAATATGTCTCGTCGTAGGACTCCTTGTCGGTGTGTGGCAGGGCTACTGGATAGGCTATGTTCGTATACCGCCGTTTATAACTACACTTGCAGGGATGTTCGTCTTCAGGGGTATAGGCAGGCTTATTCTTGATAGTAAGACAGTGCCTATTAAAGATAAAGCATTCACGAATTTATTCACGTCGTATATTAATATTCCCGGTCTTGATGTAATATCAACGCGCGCTAATCCTGTTGAGAATCCGCACATATGGTCACCGTTAGTGATCGGAGCGATAGCTGTATTAATAATTTTTGTGATGATTGCCCGTTCAAGAGCTAACAAAGCAAGAAACGGTTACCCCCAGAACAGTGCGTTTGCAGATTACGGCAAAGCAGCAGTAGTAAGCGCATTAATCATGTGGTACTGCGACAAACTCAGCAAGTATAAAGGCATATCAGTAATGCTTGTGTGGGTTCTTGCTGTATGTCTTGTATATTACTTCATAACGTCAAAGACTTCATTCGGGCGTTATTTCTATGCAGTAGGCGGCAACGAAAAGGCTACACGTTTAAGCGGAATAAACACCAACAAAGTATATTTCATGGCATATGCTAACATGGGACTTCTTGCAGGACTGTGCGGTCTTTTATGTCTTGCGAGAGTAGGCTCTGTTTCAGGTCAGACAGGAAATTCATTCGAGATGGACGCAATAGCTTCATGTTTTATAGGCGGTGCTTCTGCATACGGCGGAGTCGGTACTATAGGCGGAGTTGTTATCGGCGCGTTGCTGCTGGGAGTCTTGAATATGGGAATGTCCATTATAGGAATAACGGATTCATGGCAGTATGTCGTTAAAGGCGGAGTGCTTCTGGTTGCTGTTATCTTTGATGTTGTCTCAAGCAGGAAATCAGGGAAATAGATAAAAAATAAAGTCATGAAATAATGAGAGGAAATTTTCCCTCTCATTTTTTTTATTGATGTGAACTAATTAAATGATGCCATAGCTTTATTAATTTTCTCAATTAAAATTTTTGCGTGTTCCTGTGCTTTCTGAACGTGTAAGTCTTTGTCTGCAACTTTACGCATGAGATTATAACCGCCTGTATAAACCATGCCGCAGAAGTCCATTCCGCATAAGTCTGCTAACTGCTGTAACGGTAATTGATAAACGTCCATAGGATAATTATGTCTTTCGCCGATATGATATTGATTTTCAGGAGCACCTGATGTCATCGATAGAATTAACTTCTTGCCGTTGAGAAGTCCGCCCTTTGCATCGTGAGCGAATCCGAAAGTAAATACTTCTTCAAGCCAGCGTTTCATTATTGCCGGAGCTGAGTACCATTGAATAGGATATTGCAGGACGATAATATCAGCGTCTGAAACTCTCTGTCTTTCTTTGCGAATGTCAATCTTGAAGTCAGGATACGTCTGATCCAGATATAACAATTCTGCTTCGGGGAACACTTTTTTTACTTCCTCCATGATTGTTTTTGTTGCTGTAGATGTCGCGATTCTTGCATGTCCTGATACGACTAATAATTTACATTTTTCTTGAGCTGATACTATGGACGCAAGCACTAAAGCTAATACAGCTCCGAGCATTAAAATTTTTATAAATCTTTTCATGACGATATGACCTCTTTAATATTATTTTACTGTGATTCCGACTTCATTAAGCCAATTCGCAACCCGCTGATTTGAAGCTGTTCCGCTGATCGATAATCCATTGCTTTCAATTTTTGCGTTAGGGATTATCTTTCTCATGTCATTAAGACTGCGCCCGAACGATGATCCCCCGTGAGTCACAAAAGGAATTATGCGTTTGCCTGAGAAGTCATACTCTTCGAGAAAAGTAAATACAGCCATCGGCATAGTTCCCCACCAGCACGGGAAGCCTAAAATTATAGTGTCATACTGTGCCATGTTCTGGACGTGTGAAGCTAATTCAGGGCGGGCGTTTTGGTTCTGCTCAGTCTTGGCGACGTTAAGAACTGAGTCATAATCTTTTGTATACGGCTTAAGAGTCTTTATCTCGAAGAGTTCAAAGCCTGTTACATCTGCAATAGTTTTCGCTACTGCCTCAGTGTTTCCACTCCATGAGAAGTAAGCTATTAATGATTTACTTTCAGCCGAAGCACTAGAACAGCATAAAAGAGTCATAACGAATAATACAAGAAATTTTTTCATAACTACTTCATCTCCTTTTCCCATACACGAATAGTATTAATTTCTGCTTTGTCTGCGAGTTCCTCAAGAGTTTTAATCTCATCAGCAGAGAGAACAAGATTAACGGCCTTCACTGCGTCTTCAACATGCTTAACTTTCGTTACTCCTAAAATAGGCAGAGTCCCTTTTGCTATTGCCCACGCGACAGGAAGCTGCGCAACTTCAACATTGTGAGCATCAGCAATTTTCTTCATGGCCGTATTCAAATTTTCGATCTGAGAAAGTACAGGATTATAAACTTGGCCTCTTGCACTCTCAGCGGGGAACGGGTGAGCAGTGTCATATTTCCCTGATAATGCGCCCTGTTCAAGAACCATATACGAGAAAAATGTTGCGCCGTTAGTCTTGCACCAATCTAAAATCCCTGATGTTTCGGAAGAGCGGTTTAATAAGCTGTAATGATTCTGGATAGCAGAGACTTTCAGACCTTCAGCACCTAAAATTTCAGCAGCTTCTTTGATTTCAGCGAGATTATGATTCGAGAGACCTATTCTGCCGATTTTGCCGGACTTCGCAAGAGGTATTAACTTCCTTGTCCACTCAGGCGCACCGACGGGATTATGAATCCAATAGAAATCCATAAAATCTGTCCCAAGACGTTTAACACTGCCTTCATACATTTCGATTACTGCATTTTTTGATTCAAGATTTGCACACTGAGGCGTAAATTTTGTTGAGATTAAATAGCTTTCACGAGGGACTGAGCGCAAAAATTTTCCGAGTACCTCTTCAGAAGTTCCCATGCCGTAAACGTAAGCCGTATCCCAGAGGTTAAGCCCTGATTTCATTGCTGAGTCGAAAATAGGACGTAAATCTTTCTCTGTGAAGTTAGTTCCGAATGTGCCGTCATTGCCCCAGGCCCATGCACCCAGAGCTATTTTTGGTAATGCTGCTTTCATAATAAAATAAAATCTTCCTTTCTGAATAAATTATTATTATTTAAGATAACGATTCACAAAATCACGAAATTCTTTTAGTGATAATTCAGTCTCATAGAGTTCCGGTAAAAGCAAAGGGAAATCATGAGGCATTCCCGGATATGTTGTCAAAGCTGCTTCGACATCGTCAGACAAAGCTCTGTTAAAAAGGGATAAGCCGTCATCTACGAATAATTCATAGCTTCCGATTTGTATTAACATGGGAGGCAGTCCTCTTAAATCTGCATGAATCGGCGACAATTTAGGGTCATCGAGTTTCATATTGCCTGCGTAAGAAGGTTTTCTGATTTGAACTTCCTGATAAAGGGGAAAACCTTTACTGCCAAGAACTAAATCACGTTCAGAATTCTTTATCCTTGACGAAGCATTTTGCTCAAAAGTTGTCCAAGGCGATATTAATACCAAAGCTGCAGGCTGTGAGAGTTTCTGCTCCTTCAAGTAAAGCGATAAGGCAAGAGCTAAATTTCCTCCCGCTGAGTCTCCGACAAAGATTATATTTTCAGGCTTAATCCCAGATGAGAGCAATTCTTTATAAACACTAACAGCGTCTTCAAGTGCAGCAGGATAAATATTTTATTGTCTGACTTCAAACGTTCAACGCTGACATTTCCTAAAGTTAATTTTTCAAGACTCCAGCCTTCAGGAGCTTTAAATTCATACGGCTTGAAATCTTCAGCAGGGTGAAGGGTATTATAAATTTTATTCCCGATGTACTGCTGTTTCTCTGTCATTCCGAGCCGAAGTTCTGAAGCATTTACTCTGCCTGCCGTGAACAGAAAACTTACTGCAAGAAGACTTACACTGAATTTCTTAATCATGTCGAATCTCATGATTACTTTCTGCTTTCTGATAACAAAGTCCCGCCTACTGCTACGTTCTCATAGGGATTTTCTTTCAGGAACGTAAAAAACGCTTTCTCCGGCAGTCCCATAATTTCGGACGCTGTTTTTGTGAGTTCTCTGGCTAACTTCTCTTTCTGTTCAAGTGAGAGCAAGCCCGCTTCAACTGTAATTACCGGCATGATAATAAAACCTCCTAATTATTTATTTATAGCCTGATCTCCTGTTGACCAGACATGTTTTTGCTTTGCGTTTTCGGGTCTGTTCTGAGCCATTACTCCCGCAAGAGGATGGGGAACATAACACTCTTCAAGATATGATATTTCCTGCTCAGTCAAGACTAAATTCACAGACTTTGCGACATCTTCAATTTGACTCAACTTTGTAGCACCTGTAACCGGCGATGTTACCTTAGTCAAGAGCCATGCAAGAGCTATCTCTGTCATTGATACGTTTCTTTTATCAGCGAGTTCGGCGACTCTTGAGATAATTATTGCGTCCTGCTCTTTGGTAGCGTCATACTTGAATTTTGCGTAGTTATCTTCTCTAAGACGTTTTGAATCCTCATCAGGTCTTCTTGATAACCTTCCGCTTGCAAGTGCACTGTATGGAGTGAGGGCAATATTTTCTTCATTGCAGTAGGGTATCATTTCGCGTTCTTCTTCACGGAAAATCAAATTATAATGTCCCTGAACTGATATAAATTTTGAGAAGCCTTCACGTTCAGCGATAGAATTAGCCTTTGCGAGCTGCCATGCATAACAGTTTGAGATGCCTATATAGCGGACTTTACCGGATTTCACAGCGTTATTAAGACCGTCAAGAATGTCATAAATATCCGTCTGCCAGTCCCACATATGATAAATATATAAATCTACGTAATTCATTCCTAGATTCTTAAGACTGGTATTAAGCATGTTTTCAATGTGCTTCTGTCCGCTGATATGATTCTCGATTTCGTCTTGAGTTCGAGGCAAAAACTTTGTAGCTACGATAACATCATCGCGTTTTGTGAAGTCGCGAAGAGCTTTCCCTACGTACTGCTCACTTGTTCCGCTCTGATAAGCAATCGCAGTATCATAAAAATTTATGCCGAGTTCAAGAGAGCGTTTAATGATTTCGCGTGTGTGAGCTTCGTCAATTGTCCATGAGTGCTGGCCCCTTGAAGGATCGCCGAATCCCATACAGCCGAGACAAATGCGTGATACGTTTAATTCTGAATTACCAAGTTTAGTATATTGCATTTATTTACCTCCTTTTATAAGACTCAATGCGTTTTCAGAATATATTTTTTGCCTGATTGAGTTATATTTCTCGTTGTTATCAAAGTGAAGTTTCTTGCTTAATACAATTTTCGCCGGTGAATGAGGAAAATCGCTCCCGTAAACAATATGTTTCTCATCAGTTATCATTAAAAGCATATCGAGTGCTATGGGTTCAGGGTCTCCGGCAATGTCAAAGAAGAGATTCGCAAATTCTTTCTTAACATCTACAGAGTCCATCATTCCGAGAGAAGCTAAAATCCCTGACACTCCGGAAAATCTCGAAAGCATATACGGTAAAAACGAGCCGTTATGAGGCACGACAAATTTTATATTAGGAAATCTTGTCATGATTCTATTAGCTGCCATGTTCAACACAGCTCTTGTTGTATCAGCAGGATATTCGTAAATAGCTGCGACCTTGCCTGTAATAACATTTTTGGGACGCTGCCTGGCTCTGCACGGGTGAATTATCACGAGTGAATTTTTCTCGTTCAACATCTCCATGAAAGGCTCGAAAGATTTATCACCTAAATAAATTCCGTTGCTATTAGTCGAAAGTTTTACGCCCAAAGCTCCGAGTTCATTAATGGCAAACTCAGCTTCGTTAATTGCTCCGTCAACGCACGGCAGAGGTACACAAGCAGCGAATCCGAATTTATCAGGATATTTCTTGCAAATTTCTGACGTATCGATATTTATTTTTCTGGCAGCTTCACAAGATTCTTTGTCATTACCATTATGAATATGAGGCGGAGGAACTGACAGGACAGTATAATCAATTCCTGCGTTATTCATGAAATCAATATGAGCTTCTACAGTCCATTGAGGCAGGGGGAAACCGTCATCATCAATAGGATCAATGCCGAGAAGTTCGATATTTTCGCGAAAAATTTTTGTTATCGGGTGAGCATGAAAATCTATATTCATTCCTGGACTCCTAAAAGTTTCTTAGCGCATGAATAAGCTATCTCGTAAATTGAGAGATACACATAATTTATATTTGCTGCTTCCATTGCCTGACGCTGTTTTTCACTGACGATCGTATAAGGGTAAATTCCATATATGAACGGGAAGAAGGCATAAATAAAATCCTGGCGGTCTTTTTTTGACATATCAGGACAAAATTTTTCAAGACATCTGTCAACGGCATTAATTGATTTCCCGTAAGCTGCCTTAAATTCCGTGAGATTTTCAAGCCTGCTGTTAGCTTCCATGTCAAAATGATTCATTGAGAAAAGTTTCAGCATCCTCTGCCTTGTTTCAAGTGAGTGCGCTAACTCGTGTGCAATTTCGTCAGCTGTCATTCTCTCGTGTTTATCAGTTATGGAATTTAATTCATCTGCCCAAAGTTCGTATTCTCTTTGAAGCAGTGCAAGGAAAATTTCTTCTTTAGTCTGGAAGTAATTATAAATCGACGCTCGTTTGAAAGTTGTAAGCCCGCCTATTTCTTTTATCGTAATGTCTTTGAAGCTCATAGTCTCATAAAGGGACGCACAAGCACTTATAATTTCATCTTTGCGGGCATTCGTTAATTCTGCTGAACCTAGCGGCATTTATTGCAGCCTCCTTCGTAAATAATTTTATACTGACACGATGTCATAAAAATTATATAGCATAACAACACGGTGTCAATATAAATTTTATACATAATGACGACTCAATGTGTTGATTTTAGGCGGGCGTCTTTCTTATGTACACGGGAATATTTATCATGCAAGAGAAGTGATACGGACTCAAGAATAAAATAATACAACTCCCAGTGAACGAATGGACCGGGACTTCATGAAAGCAAAATTTTGCGTGTTGTATCTTGATTACTTAGAGGGAAGATGATTATTACTCTTTGAACTTGATTCGCTCTCTCATGTTCAAGACCATGTCGCACATTCCCATTATGATTAACCACGGCCAGAAGAACGGGAACATGATTATCACGAAGATAATTATCTTTGCAAAACGTCTGAGCTTAAATCCTGCCATGAGCCAGAACGCCAATGCAAGCCCCTGAACGAACATGAAGATATTTAATATTATCTGCAAATTTATCACGAACACTGAGCCTGTGAACCATTTATCAGCGTCAATAAAGTAACTCAGAACTAGCGAGAACACTAACGCAGGCATCAACGACGCAGGGAACCGCCATAGTTTGAACTCGGGAAGCTCAGGAGGAAAGTTTTTACAGGACGGGAAAAATTTTTTTATCGCAGAGTGTGTCATCGAGTAATTAAGATAAGTCTCAACACCTACATAAATAACTAACATTGCAGGCAGCATATAGGGGAATACAGCAAGGACTCTGCGAACGGACTCTTGAAGCGCAGGGTTGTCTCCATATAATTGCGTTAATACGAGTTCCATTTGAGTCACATCAGGAAATAAAATATTTCGCCCCGTGAACAGCCAGAACACGACCAGCAATATAACTTTCATTAAGAGCGAAAATGCAGCACACGCTAATAAAGTTTCAGCCCCTGAATACTTTTTTACTTCCTTGAACTCTTCACGCGATAACATGAATATCATAGCCGACACAGGAGCGCACCCTAACAAAAAATATACGGCCATAGACGGAGAGAATGCCAGGAACAACGTAGCTTCAATCAGCAATTCAGCAATTCCCGAAGATTTATGACCCTCAAGACAGCCCAATACAGTCAAAGGCACTGGGCATATCATGAGGCACATAAAACCTATTACAGGCACAAAACTCCCTGCGAGTATCAATGACAGTGTCAAGAATACGCAGTGAATAACTCTCTTAACGTTCATGGCCGCAGTGTGTTTATTAATTAGTCAAGTGAATAGGGCAGCAGAGCCATATATCTAGCGCGCTTGATAGCTTCTGTCAATAATCTCTGGTGCTTGGCGCAGTTTCCTGTTACGCGTCTAGGGATAATCTTTCCGCGTTCACTGATATACTTTTTCAGCTTGTCAACGTCTTTGTAATCTACATGTTCTGCCTTCTCGACACAGTAATAGCAAAATTTCGGTCTGCGTCTTGAAGCTCCTCTTCTCATCGTTCCTGCAGGTGCTGCTGTTCGTGTGGCCGGAGCAGCTGGTCTGCCTTCACGTGATGTATTATTTTCGCGTTCGTTCATGTTATAAATAAATTCTCCTCTCGAGTATTAATTATTATTCATTCATTAAAACGGTATATCTGAACTCGAGTCCTGTCCTGAGTCCGGACTCTCAAGATTAAAGCCGTTCTCTCCGATTGGGCTGCCGAAGTCGTCATCAGTGGGCATATAGTCAAGTCCCATGCTTGGACCAGGGAAGCCTGTTTCAGGTCTACCTCCGCCCCGCTGGCCAGTACTAAGAAATACTACATTATCAACATTGACTTCTGAAATATACCTTTTGCCGGAACCGTCTCTTGCTTCGTAACTTCTTGTAGTAAAGCGTCCTTCAACAAGAACAGGGCTGCCCTTTTTTAAGAATTTACCGCAACTTTCTGCCTGAGCTCCCCATACAACAACAGGAACATAATCAGTACCTTCTTTAAATTCGCCGTTTGCATCTCTGTAACTTCGATTAGC
This sequence comes from Synergistaceae bacterium, assembly GCA_017439345.1. Lineage (GTDB taxonomy): Bacteria > Synergistota > Synergistia > Synergistales > Aminobacteriaceae > JAFUXM01. The sequence goes on along the minus strand of JAFSJJ010000039.1, from coordinate 88,107 downwards.
TGCTACAGTAAAACTTGCATAGGCTTTCTTGTTGACAGTGTATCTTACTTCAGGATCTCTGGCCAAGTTGCCGGCAACTATAACTTTATTTAATCCTCTCATCGCAAAAGTCCTCCTTAATTAATCTTAATATTAAAAATTAGTCATCAAGGACAAGCACTAACTGGCGATAGACATTCTGACGCAGGCCAAGTACACGTCTGAGTTCAAATGTCTGTGCAGGCTCAAGCTCAAAGTTGAATAATACATAATAACCTTCAGTTTTCTTGCGGATCGGGTAAGCTAATACACGTTTTCCCCATGCATTAGTTTTTGTGAGACTGCCGCCGAGAGTCTTTATGAGTTCTTCGATCTTCAAGATTTCATCGCTCTGGTTCTCGGTTGAAGCGTCAAGAATTACAAGCATTTCATATTTACGCACTCTCTACACCTCCTCCCTATGGACTTATTCGGCCTCCTGCTTTATTATTCGTGCGCGTGTTACTCTGTTGCAAGAGGCAGGGCGAGAGAATTATAACACAATAACGGACTATTTCAGCATATTAATTTGTCATGCTATAATTCACTAAATTTTTACGAAAGGAAGTAACTCCATGTTCAGACAAACAAAATTTTTCGCTAAGTTTTGCTCTGTGATTACGCTTTTATACGTACTTGGGGGGGGGGAATTACCGGCTGAGGCAAAAATTAAGTTCGGCAGCACTACGATTGACAAAGTCCCGAACATTATCAAAGTTACAACGGGAAAATCGAATATCCAGATCGGCAAGAAATCCCTCATGTTTCTTGAGCGCGCACCATACTTCAACAAGGGAAGCTCAAACACGAGATATTCTGACGGCAGCTATATGCAGGCCAGAATTTTCCAGTTCAACGTTGACGGTTCAATCTTAAAAGAATTCAAGTTTGCTCCAGTTGACAACACAGGCTCAATGTTTATTCAGAATGACTGGGACTTGAAAAAAGTTCAGCCGGCAATCTCTAATCAGGCTTCAGCGTCCGGATATGCTGTGAAGTACAACGGCGGAAACGGAACTAACGACTCAGATAAGAAACAGAAGGGTCAATCACCTGTCCAGATGCTGCCCCGTTCAGTGTCAAACAATCAGCTTCAGATAACTTCAAAGACAGTTGCAACTACTCCTGCGAACGGAAGTAACCGAGTGAATTTCTACGGCAGCGGAGCTTTGACTCTGCCAAATTACAACGGTGAAATCTTTGTCGAGGCTCATGCAATAGGTCAAGGAAGCGTTAAAACCGGCAGTACTTTAGACTTGACTTTCTCATTCTTCAAATACGTTCAGGACGGAGAACTTGATCTTGATTTTGAGACGAGTAAAACAGGCTATACAGTTCAGGACGGCGGATTGAAACATGCTTCAATAACAACCGGTGATTTTGACAGTGACGGCTGCAAGAATGATATTGCCCTTGCTGTATGGGGTAAATACACGTTGAGCCTTCACGTTTTCACACTAGATTATAACGCAGATAAAAATGAGGCTTCATTAGTCAAACGTTATCAGAAAGAAGTTTATAACTATCGCGAAGGATACGGTGATACAACATATGACTGTGCAAGCGGTAATGTTTTCACCGGAGACTTTGACGGAGACGGTTCACTGGAGCTTGCAATACTTTACATAAATGGTGGTGATATTCGTGAACGTTTTGGCAGAGGCATTGTTTATTATAAAATCTACAAATGGAACAGCGGAACAAAAACCTTTGATAAATTTGATGCTAATGGCTTGGATTGTTCAACGGGATTTATCGGATGTCAGGGAGTTGCGGCAGATTTGGACGGAGACGGTATGGACGAAATGGTCTTCGTAGGGCTTGGCAGGAGGAGTTATGCTTCTGACGCTCAAATCGTACCTATAATACTTGTAAACAGAGTTAAAGGGCTTAGACATGATAATGCTAATGGCAATGTTTTTGACGATGAAAACACTGATGTAACATTCGGGAAGCTCAATGAGATTAAATATTTTGCCAACGAAGCATTCTCGATTGCTGCCGGGCCGTTTACAGGGAAATTTGGAAAAAGCAAACCTGTTGATGATATTGTTCTCAGCTTCACAGATACGTCAAAGAAAATCTATATTATTCCTGCACCCGTAGATTCCAGCGGCAATTATGTAGTTAGAAAAGAAAATAATTACTACTCATACTTGAAAATGAACATCAAGAAGATTTACGAAAGCAGCACTCTTGACTCATCAATGTCCGGCAAATACAACTCAGCAGGAATCTTCAGGGGCGGACTTGCTGCGGCCGACTTCTTAGGCGAGGGGATCGAACTTGAGGACTGCGAACAGTTATGCGACACTCACGATTCAAGTTATGCTGCAATTATCCCTGCGATACCCTATCACGTTGACAACCTGAATGAAGAGGCTACAGAACTTACTGATACACCGACTAACTTTACTTACAGCGGTTTTCATGATGACGGAGTCGGCGGAGAAATGGCCATGACCTACAAAAGATCCGAGAAAAAATCATCGAGCAGCATTCTTAATTTCACTTCTACAGGGACTGAAGATACTATTATCCCGAATGACGGTTCAGGAATCTGGAAAGTTGCGGATGATTATCTACAGTTCAAGAGAATGAGCAGCCACTTACTTGCTGATTTCGGAGGAGATACAAAAGCCGGACAGATGGGAAGCATTATGGCAAAATTCTATGACTTCTTCAATACAACGACAGAGACAATAACAACGAAGATGAATGAATCCGCTGCGACATATACATTAGGTACTGAGATTTCAGCGTCTAATAAAGATGCCGTTATCCTTCTAGACGCAAAGACATACACATGGCGTTATAAAGTTCTTGCGAACTATCTGCCGGAATGGCTCGGTAAAATTCCGGGAAGTATTAACGAAAATCCCGTGCCTGCCTCAGATTCAAATAAAGGGAATGAGTATTATATTTCGTTCTCGATGATGGACGAGCTGAAGGAGAGTAACAACACTAACACATATCAGCCAAGACATGAAGAGGGAAATTTATTCTCGTATCCTGCACAAATATCAGATGTTGAAGGTTATAATGAGAATGGGAAGTTAATGGACTCAATCAAACAGTATGCTGTGCCGGTATTAAACAAGACTAAAGTAGATCTTGATTTCACTAAAGCAGAAACTGTTACAGATCAGTCAAAAGAAGATACGACTCCCAGTGAAGCGACAAAGACCCTAAATTTCTTTGAAAGCGCATGGGGCGACATTAAGAGTCTTTTCGGGGGATCATCGGGCAATGTTCAGAATACTCCTGATAAAACAGAACATTCTAAGTCTTTCTCAAAGAGCTATGCTACTGATGAACAGATAACAGCTGTATATTCCGGGCGGTCGACTCTTCCTGATACTTCAGTGAAATATACTGTTGATCTCATGCCCTACGTTGCCAAAGAAGGAACTATGAGAGTTGCTGCAGCCGTGAATTTTGACACAAGTCCTTGGTATCTTTTCAATAAAACGGACAGTTTATATAAACTTCTACCGGATCCTGCACTGTTTCTGCCCAATAAATGGAAGGTAGAGGGATCATCATTTGCTGCTCAGAAACATCATGATTTTGCGATGTTAGCGAGGGGGATCAGATTTTACTGCAAGGATCTGGGAGCATACACAGACAGCGTACTTGTAGCGAATGGAACGTATCAGATTGAAGTGCCGTTATACAATGCAAGTTTTAAGCGTGCTGATAATGTCCTTGTGAGACTTTCATATTCAAGCAAGTATAATCCTGAAGTGAAGCAGGATAAATCAAGAACTCTGATTCAAGAGAAAACTATTAATCTTGGTGCATGGTCGAACGTAAAGACTAACAATCACGGAGTCGTAAAATTTGACTGGAAGATTCCAAATGAAATTGCGGACGGAAATTATTACTTCTACATTGATGTTGACCCTAATAACACTATAAAAGAAGTTCATGAATCCCGAATGTTAAATACTAAAACAGTTGCGGACTGGGGCGGAAATAACGAAGGATTTTTCGCGTTCTCAGTGTTTCATGTTGACTCGGATAATATTGTGAATAGTTCAACTGCCGGCAGTGTTCTTTACAGTTCAGTTTCAAATTCGAATTCAAGTTCAAATTCAAGAGTGAGAACAAGTGATTCAGACGAAGATTATAATTTTGAAATGCAGCCAATACTTCTGGACACTAACATAACATTCAACGGCAGCCAATACCTTCCTGCTGTCATGGAGGAATTGTGCAGCCCTGACACAGTGAGTCCCGATAACACAGTAACGATTGAGTGCGAGATCGAGAACTTGACCTCACAGACATTCACAAAAGCAGTACTGTACGGTTTCAATGTTATGCCCATTATAGAGCGTGAAGATTCTACTCTTAGTGCAGACGATTTCAGGAATGCATTTTTGAGGCATGAAGTGTCATTATTCCCGAATGCAAAAGTAAAATTCACATTTGCTGTCAGGGCCGGTAATGTTGACGTTAAGGAAGGAATAGGATTTATACTATATGACGTTTCGCCTTACACAAACAGCGTAAAATCTGAAGAACGGGATTACGGCGATATGACTGGAGACGAAGAAATTATTGACGCTCCAGGAGAAGGATCATCAGAAGAGTCAGGAGATATTCTGGGTTCATCTAGCAGCAGCAGCGGTTGTAATTCCGGAGTGTCTTTACTTGGACTTGTGATTATGTTATCGGCGTTAATTCTCAGACGTAAATCACTATAGCTTGAACTTGATAACTTGATAACTTGATAACATAACTTTTCTGGGAATCTAATCCTCGTGGTCTTTAACATAACATCGCAAGAATTATCCCTCCTCTATAGGTGAGGGATGAATTGCTTGATATAATATAAACCTACCGTAGGGACTACGGGAAGTAACGCCTTTGGAGAGGACGTAAGACGGAAGGCAGAACATCGCGACGCAGACCTCAATGAATTAGGAAGCTCCCGCTTCTATAAGCGGGGGTAGTTCACTGACTGCGTGGATTATTATTATTTACCTGCACTAAAAAAGGCTCTCACGTTTTATCATGAAAGCCTTAGTTATCTTCATATTCAAAATTTTAAATGGTCGGGATGAGAGGATTCGAACCTCCGACCCCCTGCACCCCATGCAGATGCGCTAAGCCAGACTGCGCTACATCCCGAAATACAACGCCAATAATTTTATCGCATTTTTCTCACACGTCAAGCGCTATCTAGCATTATCTTTAATTTCTACGCAATAGCCCGTTACTGTTAATACATATTTATCTGCTTTGTAATCCGGAGTATTAGGCTCTGCCCAGAAAATTTTTGCAGGAGTACATGAGCCGTCATTAAAGAATCTAATCTCTGAAGGTTCAATTTTCCAGTTATCGCCCTGAGGTGCATTTCTGAGTCTGACATTGCGCCACTCAAGAATCCCTGCGTCAGGAGTCTGGCTGTTCATGAAAGACTGTATGCTTCCCTTTGGAACTTCACGCTTTAACAACGCCTGAGCCTGAATTCTGCCCCTTCCTGCGTAGACCTGCATAACTCTGAATCTCACAGATACACCGGAGAGCGCGAGATTCGATGCTTCTTCAAATGCCCTCTGAAGTGTCATGACAGGAGGCTCAAACGACAACGAAAATCTCGGCAGAGCTGCAGAAGCAAGGACTCCTACTATGAACAGGACGATTAATATTTCAACGAGTGTGAAAGCTGATACTTTGCGCATATATTAATCTTCGTTCGTAATATCTTCGTTTACGCCTTCGCCGCCTTCTTCACCGTCCGGGCCGTAGCTCATGATTAATATTCTGCCGTTAGTATTGCGATATACATATGGATTGCCCCATGGGTCTTCAGGAACTTTCTTGATATATCCGCCGTCCATATAACGCTTTGGAACAGGTGAGGTCGTAGGGGCTGTAACGAGTGCTTCAAGTCCCTGCTGTGTCGAAGGGTAAAAGCCGTTGTGCATTCTGTACATCTCTAATGCATCTTCAATACTCTTAATCTGAGTCGCTGCTGCTGTCCTCTGGGCTTCTGCAACTTGAGGGCCTATTCTTGGAACTACGAGGGCTGCGAGTAAACCCAGAATAACAACGACGACCATAATTTCAATTAACGTGAAACCTGAACGCCTGCGCATTAAAATCTTTTTACGGTTATCTTTCATGTTAATAAATTACCTCCTGAAAAATTTTTTATATATTTATTATCTATTTTACAATGCCTGCCAAATCGAACACAGGAGTCAATATTGCCAGAACTATAAATCCTACAGAGAATCCCAGAGTCAAGACCATTATAGGCTCCATTAGGGTCGAAAGTTTTTCCATTCGGCTTTGAGCTATCTCCCTGCACTGATCTGACACATTAGTCAATGCTCCGGCCAAGTCTCCGCCCATCTCTCCGACTCGAACTATTGCAACGGTATCTTCAGGCATTCCTATTTTCTCGAGTGCTTTATCAAATCTATGTCCTGCCTTGACCATTTCAGCAGCATCAAGCCATCTCTTTTCTTCTAAATCCATACTGGAGGCCATTCTCAGAGCCTGAACTAACGGAATTCCTGATTTAAGAAGCGTACTCAAATGCGACATGACAAGGGCTAGGCTTAATTGTCCCCTGATTCCCTTCATGAACGGCATGGTAATTTTGCGTCCCGTGTACTTCATCCAGAAATAAATAATTCCCATTGCAGCAAGAAGCCATAAACCGTAATTAGCAAGAAAATCTGACATTCCGATTAATATTCTGGTAGGCAGGGGCAAAGTCTGGTGCATGTCCTCAAATAACTCTGAAATCTTGGGTACAACATAAGTCAGCATGAAAGAGACGACTCCGACTCCTACAACGGCCATAACTATTGGATACGTCATAGCACCTTTAATTTTGCGTCTCAGGTCATCCTCGAGCTTGAACTCATCAGCTGCTTCAAGCAAGACAGAAATTAACGTACCGCTCTGTTCACCGGACTCAGCGACTCGCCATAAACTTTCTCGAAAAGCTCCTGACTCAGCCAGTGCAGTGTGAAATTTGCGTCCTCCTTCGACTTCAGCCAAAATTTTTTCCATAACGGGCTTCATGACTCTGTCGCGATTCTGTTTGGCCATGATTCTTAACGAGTCAGCTAACGGGAGTCCTGATTTGAGATACGATGCTACACTTCTGCAAAAGAATATGTGATTCTCAAGTGAAAGCATCTTAATCTTAACTTTGCCTGTCTTCTTGTCTTCAGCTAATTTGACATCAACGACAACTATTCCGCGTTCAGTTAATTTGTCAACGGCTTGCATTGACGAAGCTGCTTCTACCGTACCTTTAGTGCTTTTGCCTTTAGGGTCATAGCCTGAGTAATTAAAATAGGGCATTCATTCACTTCCTTGATTATAATATTTCAATATTGCTTTATGGGCTGCCAGCGTTCCTTAAATGCTTCCGGAGGCATGGACTTATAATTTTTCACGTACTCTTTGAACAACGCATGATTATCTTGTATTAATTCCATACCTGCATAAATTCTCGGAATGCTGTAGCACGCTCTCTCGTCAAGAAGTCCCCTGTCCTGAACTGCAAAAGCGATCTCATAGCCAGACTCTTTCACTGACTCAATTACTGCCTTATCATAATTGCCCTCAGGATATGCCATAGCAAGAACTTCACGCCCTGTTATATGCTCTAATATGCGCTTTGATTCTCTAAGCTCGTAAATTTTCTCTTCGTGAGTCATCTTCATAAGATTTGAATGAGTCATTGTGTGTGAGCCTATAGAAAAATTTTTATCTGATGCAATCTCTTGAAGTTCTTGTGTCGTTACGTGAGGATATTTGCCTTCTAACTTGTCAATTACGCTTGCAGTGATAAAAAATGTTGCCTTCATGTCTCGTTTCTTGAGTTCCGGGAAGGCATAATTATAAATTCCGTTGTAGCCGTCATCGAAAGTTATTAACACAGATTTTTCCGGGAAAGGTTTATTATTCCTGATATACGCAGCAAAGTCTTCAAGTGAAAGGGTCTCATAATCATTTGCCTTGAGCCAGTCCAATTGAGCGCAGAAATCATTAACAAGAACGTCAAAGTAATTCAGAGGCTCTGTCCTTATGTCATGATACATAATTACTGCCGGAAAATATGCCCTGTCCTCTTGATTTAATTCTGACTTAGCAAATGCAAAACTTGTAAATGATATAACCAGAATTAAAGATAAAAAAAATTTTCTCATGATTTATTATTCTTCTCCTGCTACTCGTGTTAATTCATCAGGTGAAGTGAGTCCCCGTTCGACAGCTGAGAGTCCGATTTCCCAAAGAGTCTTAAATCCGTCCTTGCGTGCTATTTCTCTTAATTTAGATGCAGGAGCTCCTCCGACAAAGGCTTCTTGTATGGCTTCAGTGATTATGAACTGTTCATAGAGTCCAACGCGTCCCCTATAGCCCGTGTTATGACAGTTCGAGCACCCTACAGGAGCATATGCCTTAGTCAATCCCTGCTTGGCCATCATTGAGGGAGGCTCAATTTCTTTTCTACAGTTAGGGCAGAGTCTTCTTGCTAATCTCTGAGCTACTGTGCCTATCATACAGCTTGCGGCCAAGTAAGGCTCTATACCCATATCAACAAGTCTTATTATTGCACTGATTGAGTCATTCGTGTGCAGAGTCGATAACACCAAATGTCCCGTCAGTGAAGCCTGGACTCCGATGTGAGCAGTCTCAAAGTCTCTCATTTCACCGATCATTACTATATCGGGGTCTTGACGCAAAATTGATCTCAATGCTGCTGCGAAAGTTACTCCGGCCTTCTCGTTGACTTGAATTTGAGTTACTCCGGGCAATGCATACTCAACAGGATCTTCAACAGTGATAATATTAACTTCAGGACGTGCCAGAGCCTGCAAGATAGCATAAAGACTCGTTGACTTTCCTGAACCTGTAGGTCCTGTGAATAAAATCATTCCGTGAGGTCTGTGAATCAAGTCGTCCATGATAGAACGTTCGCGCTGTTCCATGCCCAAGTCTTCGAGGGTAAGCAAACCGCCGCCCTTATCAAGCAAACGCATTGCAATTCTCTCGCCATACTGAGTCGGAACTAGACCAACACGAATATCAACAGCTCTGTCACCTACTGTAATACCTATTCTGCCGTCCTGAGGTGCCATGTGTTCAGCTATATCCATTCGGGACATGACTTTAATTCGGCTGGTAAGGGGTGCCTGATTGGAACGGGGGAGTCTCAATCTGTCCTGTAATACTCCGTCAATTCTGAATCTGATTAAGACTTCATCTTCATAAGGCTCGACGTGAATATCAGTAGCTCTTTGTCTTAGTGCATCGACAAATAAACCGTTAACGAGTCTTATAACAGGCACGTCAACGGAGTCGCTTAATACATCTTCACGTGTTAAATCATCAATATCATCAATGCCCTCGATATTCTTGGCTGCCTCGTCAGCAGCAACGCTTCTCAAGTCATAGAGTGTGTGAAGTAAATCGCCGATTTCTTTATCGTCTCTAATTTCTATATCAACAGGGTAACCCAGAGCAGTCCCTAACATTTGAGCTTTTGGCCACGCGTCAAAATTTGCAGCACCTACGATTAAGACTCCGTCTTCTATCCTCAGGGGAACTATACGGGCCTGACGCAATATATCAAGCCCCATCCCTTCAGGTAAGAGTTCGGAAATTTCTTTTGCTTCGGGTAACGGTTTTAATACTGTCTGTTCTTGTTCTGTAAGTTCAGATTCAGCCATGTTTAACGCCTCTTTAAGCTCTTCTGGTACATCTGCCTGAATCTCGCGTCTATATCAGCTTCGACAGGACTAATATCAATGCTCATTAAATCACTTCTTGCGTAGTGAGGCATTATTCCCTTCATGTTCATGTTCAAGTCGCCTTCTGCGGGATTAAAGCTGCCTGTAAAACCTGCCGCCCTCATCGTAGCTCCGCGCATCTCTGAAGGATTCTCGATAATCTGCGGAGTCAAGAATATAACGAAATCAACTTTTTCTTTCTCTTTCGATACTTTCTGAAACAAGCCGCCTATTAACGGGATATAAGACAGACCGGGGACTCTGCGCTTCATTGACTTCTCAGTTTCCTTAATCATTCCGCCTAGTATTATAGTCTCACCGTCTGCCACTACTACAGAAGTAACTACTTCACGCTTTGAAGTTATCGGTGTCGTAACTCCTGATGCGCTCATAACGTCTTCAGTAGTCTGCTTGATGTCCATTGCTACGAGATTGCCGCTCCTAATGTGAGGCGTTACGGTCAGAGTCAAGCCTGTATCTTTATAATCATAATTGCTCTGAATTGCGCTTGGATTCGATAAATCAGAAGTCGAGCCCTTCATAACCGGAATAACATTACCGACCTGGAACGAGCTTTCTTTATTATCCGTACACATTATACGTGGAACTGACAAGACATTTACTGCATCATAACGCTTTAACATTTCAATCGTTGCGTACATTAAACCCATAGGCTGATAATTCGTAACGCTGTAAGTTGAACCGTTTCTGTCTAATAATTCCTCGCGCTTTGACAAATCATTGAACCATGTCATGAACTGGGACGGTACAGAACTTTCACCCAGAGACATATTGCCGCCTAGCAACAAATTATCCCACATTTGACCGCCTAATACTGACCAGTCAATACCGTTGCGATCAAGATTAGTAACATTAATCTCAGCTATGAATCCCCGTAATAATATCTGTTTGGGCTGAACGTCTATAGCGTCAAGAATAGGCACAAGAGAGTCATACTGCCTTTGAGTCGCTGCAAATATCAAGCTGTTAGTAGCGACATCAGGGACTACAGTAGCAGGGAATTTCGCTGCCTCAGCTCCCAGCATTGTAGTTGACGAAGCTAATACTTTACCAACCTGTTCAGCTGCTGCCGTTGCATCTATATTCTTGAGCCTGTAAATGTGAAAATCGCCTGTCTTTGAATCAACATCGAGTTCTTTTATAATCTGCGCTGCCTTGTCGATCATTGCAGTACTCCCGATGACTATAACTTTTTTGCTGGGGGCATCTGCAATAGCGTTTATACCCTGAAGAGGTCCGTTTGTCTGGGCAATAGCATTCAACTGGGCTGCAACTGCTGCGGGATCACCGTATTTAATCTCGAACGTACGGCTGAATCTTGCACTATTAGGCGTATCCATATTGCGGATTAAATCAATAGCTTTATTAACGTCTGTAGCTCGTCCCTGAAGCAGAATATCTTTGCCGTTCCCTACAGGCATGGCCATTACTGCATTGCCCAAACTCTGCTGTATTGCAGGTATAATGCTCTCGACAGTTATATAATCAATCGGAACTATATACGTAACAGTCTCTTCACCGAAACCGGGCCCGGATTTCCCCCTGTGAACATCATTTGAAGGACTTCCTACACCCTGCCTCACGATTGAATAACTTCCCATGTTCTGGAGCGAAAAATTATAAATTCTCAGCGTCGAAAGCATAATGTCGCGCGCTTCCCTTATAGTAACAGGATGAGGCGATATAATCGTAATCTTTGAATTTATATTCGGAGGCACGATTATATTTTCTTCAAGAATTTCTGACATGAAACGCATGAATCTCACAAGATCAATATCTTTAAAGTTAAACTGCACTAGACCTGACAACTTCATAGCTTCCGCAGCATCCATAAGACTCGCTTCTTCTTCAGCTGTCATAGTAGACCCGCTCCCTGACTGAGGCACTGTAGCATTCGCAGGATTATTATTAGCGTTAGTATTGGTTCGTCTCCTGGTGGCTGCCTGAGAACATGAAGCCGATATACACATAATTACTAATAATAATATAAATATTTTTCTGACTTTCAAATTTAAAACATCCCCCGTCCCTTGTTAATTAATTAATTTATTACTCTAGTCATCTGCAACGTATATAATCATTGAACGCCTGTTGCCGGGACTATTCATAGTAACTGTAACGCGCTTGAAACTTAATTCATAATCTGCAATAGGAATAGTATCATGCTCAGTTTTCCAGGTTACATTATCATTCATGTTATCTCTGCCGCTGTCCGGCATTCTGGGATCTATTCTGAATCTTAGCCATATTCTCTGAGCCGCTGATACAAGTTCCCTTTCAGCATCAATTTCACCCATTAATCTTGATGACATAGCAATTAACCTGAAGCCTGCCGATATAACAAGCCCTGCAATTGCAATCGCAACAAGAACTTCTGTTAAAGTAAAGCCTTTAGTTTTACTTTTCATGTCTTATCTTACGACATAGCGCAGAGCCGTTGACTTCCCGCCCCTGGTAACTTCGACATCAAAACGTTCACTGTTCATTAAAGAGTTAATCGAGTTAGCAATATCTCCCATGTTCGAGAAAGGAATCCCGTTTACTGACTTGATAATATCTCCTTTTTGAACGCCTAGACGCTTTAATATGCTTTCACTTTGAATCCACTGGACTTCAAGACCTCCTGCCTTCTCGTTAGGTCTGATTCTGATTCGCTTTAACTCATCAAACGGATTCTGAACGAGCTGGCTTACCATTTCGACCGGAACTTCACCGTCCTGTTTACCAGGCTGGGCAGCTACGATATTACCCATTTTATTATCAGGTTCTGCTGCAACTACAGGCTCAGGTTTAGGCTCAGGCTTCGGCGGAGGAGGAGCACTTGCTTTCTTTGGCTGAGGCTTTGGCTCTTCCTTCTTAGGCTTTGGAGTCTCAGGCCCGAATATTATATATTTGCTTACACGTTCTTTGCCTCTTACGAATATAACTTTACGGTAATCAACGCTTGCAACTTTATAGCCTTCGATCTCTTTGCCTAAAAGATAAACCTGCTGTTTGCCTTTATTCTCAAGATATGCACCTACACCGGGAAAAGTTCCGCGAACTATAACTTCGTCAAGATTACCCAGAGGCACTTCGGGCTTCTTCTCTTCTTCCTGTTGAACAGGCTCAGGAGGCGGCGGCGGCGGCGGGGGCGGAGGAGCTGCTGTCTCAGGTTCAGGCAGAGGCGATACATGAAAAGGATTTGACGCAAGAAATTCATCAAGTCCCCTGTTATTCTCTGCTGCTTTCTGCTGAATTTTCCCGGTTACTGCTGCATCGACCATACCTGCATTACTCGTGAATCTATCAAGACCATAGCCAAGTAAAATGCTTGCAAGCCTTCCAAGTACAAAACCTGCAAGAACAGGCAATATCAGAAGCCATAATTTATATAATGCTCCTGTTTTATTTTCTTGATTATTAGCATTCGATTTATCTTTATCCCGGCCTTGAATATTTTTACTGCGCGTTAATAAATCTTTCAGTTTGTCAATCATGTTTATAAATCACTTTACCTCCTTTTATTATTTATTATTTGCGTCTGAGATACCATCTTCCGCCCTCTTTCACTAAAGGCAGAAAGTTTTTCAGCATTTCCATATTTCTATTGAACTCTTCAGGAACATTCAGCCTTGCCTCAGCACGTCCGATTTTCATTCTCGACGTGTCAATCGTCAAGTATCCGTTCAAAGCAAAATCGCCGTTAGTCCTGAGCTGCTCGAATAATATTCCGTTAAGTCCTGCTGTCAGTAAAACTCTGCCGTCACCGAAATTCATTACTTGACCGACTTGAATATTAAGCCCCTTGAAAGATATATTGCTTACTAGTCCGAGACTTAATATGCTTGATAAAATACGCGGCCTTATAGTTATAGAACTAAACGAAAGATTCACAGTACCGTTCAGAGCAAGATTATTCACTGTGAAGCCGTCCTCTTCTCCTGTAACGTCAGAATATGCGAGTCTCATTCCACGTTTCTCAAGCTGTGAATGTGCAAGACTCATCGCGAGCTTTCCAACTTCCCTATAAGGCATAAATACCCACAGGGCATATATAAAACCTGTGAGCAGCAAGAAAATTTTTATTATATTTAATATTAAACGCTTCATGATATATTAATTCACCGGGCCTATTATAGCCGTAACTGTCATTAATCTTTCTTTGCCTGCCGGTAACGCCCTTAACTCCATTGCTATGAATCTAACGCCCCGTGATGCAAGTAAATTCTGAAGTTCTGCAAGTTCTTCGGCATATAATCTATTTATCTCTATTGACTGATTTCGGCCGTCTGGTGTTATCCTGTTGACTCGGCTGCCTAGTTTCATTCGTTCTGATACCTGAGCAAACACTGTAGGGACATCGATATTTTGATTATTATTGCTATTATTATTATTCGCCGGTGCAAGAGCTTTGTACTCATCAGCAAGCGATAAAAGAGTCTTCCATCTATTCTGCTGGGTATTAAGCCCCGTTTGAGCCTGAGCCGTCCAGCCGTTCACTGTCAGGACTCCGACCCATATAATTAAAGTCATGAGCAGGACAGCAATAAACTTTATCGATCCAGGAGCTTCTCCCCTGAAGACTGACTTTGCGTTATTAATCAGAGAATCTATATTTATATTTAGTGCCATGATTATTTAATTACCACCTTATGCGCAAATCAAATCTATAGCCTATACCAGAAACAAACTGGGTGTTATCAACCTGAGCAACACTTGCCTTGCCTTCCCATGCGCGCCTGAATGTCAATATAGTACTCATGTCAGGTGCTGTCCCGTTGCAGTCCAAGCCTTCGGAATTATAGCGAATAATATCAAGAGTTATATCCATGCTTTGATTTCCTGTGAATATCTCGCCTATATCTGCAAGAACTTCATCAATCTGATGACCTGCCGGGCCTGTTCCTGTTAAGCTCGCTATTTTATCACGTGCAAGGGAAACAGGATTTGCTATTCTCCCAGTATGAGAAGGATCAAAAACTTTTCTGTAAAAACTTTCTGAGCGGGTCCTGGCTTCTGCAAGCTGAGTCTGAGTCTGATGCCACTTTATAAATGACGTTCCCAGAGTTACGACACCAAGAGCTAACAGCCAGCATGATACTCGAGTCAAGAGCCTTACATTTCGTTCGAGATCTATTGCGCCCTCGATAGCCCTTCTTGATAAATTTACGTCAGCTATCCACGGACAAATTTTTATGCTCTCGTTAATTATTCTGCAAAATTCAAGTCCTGATTCTTTATCATTATTATCATCACCGGCTATATTTATTACAAAGCTGCCTCCGCGTTCAAGTTCTCTGGCCTTGCAGTAATTATCGTACCAGGCAAGTTCTTTCTCTTCAGTGTGAATACTGCTTAACTTTCTCCAGCGCGACAACACCGGCTTATTATTCTGCCACAGCATTGAACATATATTCTGCTCGTCTATCCACATTGTTACGCCTGTACCGTCATAGTCTTTCAACTGCGAGATAAACGGCAGAGCTGCGGGCCATACTTTATTATTATTTCCTGAGTCATAAGGCATCGAAGGCACATCAAGCTCATCAGGGGACAAATACCATACGACGCCATTAACGCCCCGTCCTGCTTTATTTAATACAACCGGGAAAATTTCGAGATTACCGGCAGCAGAATAGGGCATAACCTGAAGCCTCAATGCCTCGCGGATCTTAGTGCTGTTCGAGAAGGGAAATGCAAAATCCTCAAGTGAAAGCGACTTCATAGGCACTAGAGTCACAGAATTTTTGCGGGTTCCGTTTCCCTTTGTGATTATCCTTAAAACTCTTCTGGTCTCGTTGACTTCTGACTCTGTATCTTCGTCATAGACTTTTGCATTAATCTCTGTCAGACGGCGGAATTCTGTATCATCAAAATTTTCACCGCTTTTATTTCTGATTCGAGATATAAATAAATCTTTATTAAACTTTAAGCGTGACAATAAATCACCTGACTTTAACGCCATTTAAGACTCCTCCCATTTGGCTATTTGCTTTGAATCACGATTAATTATTATATTAAACGTAGTACCGCCCTCGCCTTCAAGATCAAGACGTTCGATTCGAATCATAAAATAAGTGCTTTTGAATTTCACGAGATTTACGAGCTGATTTACTATTTTCGCAGGTACTCCGGGGATTTTTCTGAGACTTGCAAAACCGTTTAACGCCTTCTCTTCTCTAGCATCTATGATACGATCTGCAACTCCTCCGTATTCTAAGCCTGGCAGAAGCTCTAATACTTGAATAGGAGCTACGTTTATATTTATCTTGTCATTCGCAAACACTGTGCAGTAATCCTCAAGACCTAATTTTTCGCCGGCCTCATCTTTGACTCCATAAAGAAGCTCGGGGGTAATATCATCGCTCATGATTAATAATTCAGATAAATCATATGGGACTCGATTAATATAATATTCGCGTTCGACACCGCCGACTCGTGATTTCGTATTCTTGTCCATGAAGTCAAGCGTTCTCTGAGCAAGCTCTCTGTGTCCAAGTTCTGCCCACATGTCTTCCCACACTGAAGTAAATTCGCGCCTTAAAGTGCTTCCGTCAGGCAAAAATAAATTTCTAATCGGGATTTTGTCATCAAGAGGCGTAATCCTCACAACCCACATGCCCAGCTCGTCCGTCATAGGCAGTATGAAAGGCTGATACCATTTTTGCGTGAAACCGTCATGATATACATTTGCAGCTAAATATACCAGAGCCTTAGTTATTGCCTCAGTCAACACGTAAGCCATCGTCCTGCTGGTCAAATTATCGCGCTCCCTGTTAAAGCTCCTGACCTGAGACCTTACGAACCATGTATAAGCCGTTGCACAGGATATTAACAACATTCCAAGCATCAGGACACTTAACAGCACAAAGCCTTTATTTTTATGGGAATACAATAATGCTTTCATATTCAGTTAGACTCTTCCCGATATTATTATTTACTATAACAGGCTGCGTTGATGCAGGTGAATTACTTGAATTATTACTTCTCGCAGTTCTCGAAAGTTTTATGTGCAGTCCTGCCGGAAGTAATCCTCTGTAATTCTTAGTATTGCTGTCTGTTTGGGAACTTGTGGACACTTCGACTTTAAACTGCTTTAATCCAGGCAAAACTAACTGGCCGTCCTCGCCGCTGAGATCTTCAGGTTTTATCATATTCGGAGTCTTTCCGGGGAATACCCATCTATAGAGACCCGGAATAATGTTATTATGAAGAAGTCCTCCTTCATCGATCTTGTAAACCAGAGTCCCTGCTGACTGTCCCTGCATTATGGGTGAAACGCTCATTATCATTAATATATCATCATCCCCGCGATTTGCTGCCTCATGATCTACTATAGTTATCACGTTGGGTGCTGTCCTAATGGCAGAATTCAGGTCTCGCTCAATGAAACTCACAACCCTTGAAAGCGCTGATACGTCCATGTAATTCTGCTGAGCCTGAACAACACGGCTTACTGTCCTTACAACAGGAACAAGGGCAAGGGTCGTAACCATTCCTGTGAGCATTACAGCAACTAATATTTCGATTAAAGTAAAACCTTTTCGCATGTTATTATTTTGCATCCTCGCCGGGACCGTTTGCAAGGATTAAGGCGTTAATCGTCTGTCCGTTCGAGGCTTTCTGAGGTCTTCTGACAAGATGATATGTACCGGGCTTGAAGTAGCTCACCATCTCGCGCAGTATTGGCTCAAGCTGGAATTTCTGAGCTGTATTTATTATCTTGCTCATGTCTTCCGAGTGAGGCTCTCTCTTGAAATGACCCCATAACAAATTAAAGCCTTTGGACATTGTCTCGTGATTGTTCGTCTGTTCACCGACCTGCAAATAATGATGTCCCAAATTTCTCTGGGCTTCCTCGAAAACTATAGGGTGCTTGTTAGCTTCCTCGAGAAATCCTAATTGAGTCACAGCGTTCTTAGTCGACAAAGCCTGCCTGAGAACATAATTGCCGTATATCCCGCTTGAGATATAAAGAACTCCTGCAACAGAGCCTATAATACAAGCTGCGGCAGCTAACTGACTCACAAACTTTAACTTGAACGCATTGAAATTCATATTATATTTAAAGCCTGCAAAGAATTCCCTGTTAGACAAAGCAAATGCTAAAGTAATCCATACCATATTTTCGATTCTGTGAAACGGACGGGTGAATACAGCAGCAAAAGTTATAAGCGATGCAAGAGCCAATGACCAGACAGCGTTAATATTTATCTCAGACTTCTTGAATAAGCCTATTACAGCAGGAACGAACCACGCAAGATACATTAATAATAAAATTATTCCGCCTGCCCAGCCTCCTTCACAGAACCACTGCAAGAACTCATTATGAGCCCAGTGAGTATACTGCCATCTATACCAGTTATCTTTTACTGTCTTGAATGCCTCGCGCTGAGCCTCGAGATAATGCCATTTATACTGCCCTATGCCGACCCCTAAAGGATGTTCGTTAAACATTACATATGAAGTCGTCCAGATACCGCGCCTGTTGCCTATATTCTCAGCGTGCCTGATTATATCCGTAGTCTTCGCGACAAGACCTGCTGCCCTCACTGAAGCCGTTGAAGCGTAAAATACTGCTCCCATTACTATAAACACTGCGCAGAATCTAATTACGTAATTGCGGTTAAATTTCCATGCTGCTATAACAAGCATTACCAGAATACCGCCTAAGAGTGCAAATAATCCCGAACGGCTCGTTGAATTCAGCAAGCCCCAGAAGTTCACAGCAGTAAGAAATAACATGAAGACACTATAATAATTGCGTTTATTATTTCCAAGAAAGAACGCAGCGAGCAATGACTCGAGAACTAAAATTCCTGCGATGATATAAAGCAGCTTGTCAGATTTTATATACGCAAATCTCAGGCATATAACAGCAAGGGCAATACTTACTGCCGGAATAAAAATTTTTCTGCCTCGTTCGTCTTTGTTATCATCTTTCCAAATGTCATATACGAATAAATATACTGCTCCGAGAACTGCTATTGCCGTCCATAGTCCGAACATGTTTTGCTGAGCCGTGTTGCCTATATAATTTCCTGGCGTAGGAAGTATCAGAGTCCTGAAATTAATCAGCCATTCGAGAATAGTACCCTTGAGAAAGTTCAAGTTATTCATGTTGTGAATCTGCAATTCAGCGAACATGACGTTTATAGCAGCGTTGATACTGCCTAACATTACTGCGATACGAAGCCCCCAGTCAGGAAACGATGAATAAGTTATAACGTAGAATACCCATATCGAAGCAAAGCACACGAGCTCAAGAACGAAACCTGTAGGCGATGAAATATCTACCCAGAAATATTGAAGCCCTGAATAAATTAATAATAACAGCCAGATTAACGCAAATAAATCTATCTTGAAATCAAATTTATCTTTACCGTAAAATAATATTCTCAATCCTGCAACGAAAGCCGCTATTGCTATAGGGACTCCAGTAACTGTCCACTTGATAATATGCAAAGTATCAGCGAATAATATTCCGGAATAAACAAGATTCGGCAATGCAAGAGATACTAACCACAAAGGCACCAACAGCCACGCAGGCACGAGAGGCAGCTTTATATATTTATCAGGAATTTTCTTAACTTT
This sequence comes from Synergistaceae bacterium, assembly GCA_017439345.1. Taxonomy (GTDB): domain Bacteria; phylum Synergistota; class Synergistia; order Synergistales; family Aminobacteriaceae; genus JAFUXM01. Next base: position 68,722 of record JAFSJJ010000039.1, on the reverse strand, counting down.
AACTTTTTCAAGCTCTAATTTTTCTTTTTTCTTACTCATATAATTAATCACTCCATATAATTAATTAATTTATTTACTGCATTAACGTATATCTTTCAACAGGCGCAAATGCATCAGTAAAAGCAGGTATACCTGGATCAGGCGTGAAAGGCTCTAACCACTGATGAGACAATAACGAAGCATAAGCACTCCCGGACTCTGACGATACCATTGAGATATTTTCGGCCATGCAGACAAGAATTATATTTTGCAGTAACACAGCGTACTGGGTATCAGGAAAAGTTACGGGAAAAATCATCATAGTGTTAAACGCGCTCGCAAAGGCCTTATATATCCCGTGAAAGACTCCGGACTTAGGCCCCCTTAATGCTGCAATGATATTTACTATCAACGCTCCGTCAGGCTTTAATAATTCCCGCAGTCTCGCAGCAGTCTCTACCGTAGTCATCTGGAACGGTATCGAAATCCATGAACTGAACGTATCCATAAATATCGCATCATATTTATCAAAGCCGTCTCTTATTGCACGATTCAAGAAAGTCCTTGCGTCCTCGTGAAATATTCTCATGTTGGGATTATCCTTCAGGTCAAAATATTTTCTCGCTGTCTCTGTAACTCCCGGATCTAATTCAACAACATCAATTTTGACATCAGGACGTTCTGACAATAAATAACGGGGAACACAGTAACCTCCCCCGCCGAGCATTAATATTTTTTTCGTGTCAGGCTTGTAGTGAAATGCTAAATCATAAAATTTCGTGTAACCGCTCACTAACTCCGAAGGCTTATCGAGATACATTAATGACTGCGCTGCCTCCGGATTAGTAACAAGGACTCTTAACGGCCTGCCTGTCCTGGTATCTTTTGCATCGTAATCAATCACTGACAAATGATTATAAGCCGTGTCTATCTGAATTCCTTTAGGCGTGAACGGAAGACCGAACTTTAACGAAGCATAAGCTCCGCCGGCAAGAGCTAACATGATTATCATTCTCCATGCTCCTGTATAAATAATCACTGACAACAACGCAACAAGACTCGACAAGAGCATTAATATCACTCCTGAAGGAAATAACGAGATCAGCACAAAGCCTCCCATGAACGTCCCTAGAATGCTTCCCGCTGAGTTCAACGCTGACAACCTGCCGACTACTGCACCCGATGAGTCAAGATCCTTCACTGCTAATTTTGCTACGAACGGCGACACCATTCCCAATAATAAACTCGCAGGGGCAAATATTATCACGCTGGCTATGACGCTTGACATGTATAAATTCAGCTCTAACTCTTGAAGCTTAGTGAGAATAAAATTACTCGAGAAGGCAGTTATAGCTATGATTACCGCTGCAAATAATAATATTCTTCCTAATAATTTGCTCTCGGGATTCCTGTCTGCTGTCGAACCTCCTAACCAGTTGCCGATACACAAACTTGTCATGATGATGCCTATTAGTGCCGTCCAGACTATTAACGATGTCCCAAAGAACGGAGCTACGAGGCGTGAACCTGTCAGCTCAAGAATCATAGTCGCTGCCCCGCTGAAAAATGATGTCAGCTGTAACCTTGCTTGAATCTTTGCAGGCCTCTTGATGACGACGTTGTTATTATTGTTGTTATTATTAGCATTAGGATTATTAAGAAAGTCATAATTCAAATTTTACTCATCTCCTGTTTTATATAAATTTTTTTTGCAATGTATTTTACCGTGAGAACGCAAAAACGTATCAGCGATTTTAATTTATTTCCTGTAAGTACCAGGCACGAATAATAAGAACACTGCGAATAATTCAAGACGTCCCGCAAGCATACAGAACGAGAACAGCCACTTCACGAACGCAGGCAGCCACGCGAAATTTTCTACCGGGCCAAGAGCATTTAACCCCGGACCGACATTGCTCAGACAAGTTAATACACCTGTAAAAGCCGTAAGTAAATCAATTCCAAATGCAGTAGTTATTAACGTACTCACAGATAAAATTATCATGTATAAAACAAAAAATGCTGCTGATGAGTCAAGTGTAGAGCGCGCTATGGTCTTGTGATTGAATTTAGCTCTTATTACTGCCTTGGGATGCAAGAGCCTCATTGTCTCTGATCTAAGCTGACGGCCGAGAATTATGAATCTCGATACTTTGCAGCCTCCTCCTGTTGAACCTCCTGAAGCTCCGACGAACATTAATAACACAAATAAAAATTTCGTGAACTCAGGCCAGATATTATAATCTTCGACTATGAAGCCCGTTGTTGTCATGACGCTTACAACATGAAAGAACGTCCGCCGAAGCATGTGCTCAAGACTCGTAAAATTTCCTGAGAGATATAACGCAATCGACATGGCAAGGGCAGCACTTACAGTTACAGCAAGATATGATCTGAACTCCTCATCTTGAAAGAAATCTTGAAAGAAATCACGAAACTGAAACTTTTTTTGCAGGATTATAAAATACAGCGAGAAATTTACTCCGCTTGCAAACATGAATATTATTATTACCCATTGAATATATGGACTCGTGAAGTATGCAATGCTATTATTCTTGGTCGAGAAGCCTCCTGTCGCTATGGTCGAGCATGAATGGGCAAACGCGTCAAATAAACTCATTCCCCCGAAGCATAATAACACCGTCTCAATCAGAGTAAATGCTACGTAGACTCCCCATAAATATATAGCAGTCTGGTGAAGTCTGGGAGTCAATTTCTCGGCAGTAACTCCGGGGACTTCGGCCTTGTACATTTCCATTCCTGAGACTCCTAGAAAGGGCAATACAGCGAGACTCAAGACTATAATTCCCATTCCTCCCATCCAGTGGGTCAGAGAACGCCATAATAATATGCCTCTTGGAAGTGACTCTATATCAGTGAAAATAGTTGCTCCTGTTGTCGTGAAGCCTGACATTGTCTCAAAGAATGCATCAGTATAACTGGGGACGCTCCCCGATATCCAGTAAGGCAATGCACCTATGAAAGAAGCAGCAAGCCATGAGAAGCCCGTTATGCCGACTCCCTCACGAATTCCTATTGATGAACGTGTATCTTTATCGTCAGAAAATTTTGCAAGAACTGCGCTTGTTAATACTCCCGCCAATATCGAAATTATGAATGCCCATGAGTCTCTAGTTCCGTCATAGAGAGCTATACACGCACTGGGAAGCATTGCGAATGACACGACAAGACATATTAACGCTAAGACTCTAAATACAGTTTTGAACTTCATAATATTGCAGCCTCTTTGGGTTCAGCACCGAATAATTTCGCAGCTTTAGGCATTAATGACGTTAAGGCAAATAATATAACGTGATCACCTGCAAGAATCTTCGTAGCACCTGTAGGCACAAGGACATCATCACCGCGTCCGAGCAATGCAACTATAACGCCCTTCTCTAATTTTATATCGGCTAAAGTCCTTCCCACTAACTCGTTATCTGCCTGCATTACGACTTCTAACATTTCGGCATTAATCTTCTCTATCATTGAGAAAGCTATTGTGTGTTCGGGGAAACGAATGACTCTCAATAATAAATTCGACATCGCTTCATTAGGGTCAACGATTGCGTCAACGGGAATAGATTTAGTGAGCTCCTGATAGTCTTTGCGCCTGACTATTGCTATAGTTTTCTTGACTCCCATTTCTTTGGCTATGACTGAGCAGATTAAATTCACCTCATCTGACTCAGTGGCACATATATAACCGTCTGCTGAACTGATTCCTTCTTCACTTAAAGTATTTCTGTCAGCTCCATCACAGTTAAGAATCAAAGTTTCGTTGAACTCTTCAGATAATCTTTTGCACTTCTCTGAATCTTTCTCTATTATTCGCATTTCCACATTTCCGAATTCGCGCCTTACAAGTTTGGCTATCTGAGTGCCGAGTTTGCCTCCTCCGACTATGAATAACTTTCTCAGTGAACGTTTCTTGTCATTATCAGGCTGAAAGACTTCCTGTAGAATATCAGCACTTTTTCTATACGTAACGACATAGCAGACATCATTAGCCTTCAGGGTCGTGAATCCGTTCGGGACTCCAGGCTCTCCGTTCTCGGGGGCGATATAGACAAAGACCGCCATTAAGTCCGGATAAACAGTGCGTAAATCTTTCAGGGCTTTATTAACAAGTTTCGAGTTCTCTGAAATCTTCAGCGTGTAGAGTGCTGCTCTGCCGTCAAGTAACTCTGCTGTGTGAGTAGCTGAACTGACCTCAAGAAGTCCTAATACTTCTCGTGCAATAGACCTTTCAGGTGAAATCATTACTTTGATTCCTAATTTTTTTCCCCAGTACGGCGAGTCTGTGAACTCAAGGCTTCGAGTTCGTGATATAACGTGCTTAACTCCTGCGTTGAGAGCTATCCAGCATGAGAGCATATTTACTTCATCGCGGTTAGTACATGCGATTAATAAATCAACGTCTCCTCCTTGTATAACTCCTGCCTGAGCAAGAACCTGAGGGCGCGCTCCGTTTCCTATGATGACCTGAACGTCTAATTCTGCCTTAGCACTCTTTGCTTGAGCTTCGTCATTTTCTATCAAGTAAATATCATGTTTATTATTAGTATCAAGCGAGAGTTTCTTAGCTACTGTGCGTCCTATCTCGCCTGCTCCGACTATTACTATTTTCAAGTTAATTTATTCTTCCTCTCGTAATTTCCATTTGCATACAAAATTTGCGCTGGGTCTGGCTAAATTCTCACGCATAATTTTATATGAGAAAGTATTCTGCTCAGGCTCTGCAATAAGAATCTTCACAGTTTCACCGAGTTTTGCTCCACTCCTGAACGAACATGCGATAAACTCAGGCTCATAATTTGCGAAATCAATCGGAGTCAAATCATGAATCCAACCGAAATATACTGCGTTGTTCACGTGCGAATTTGAGTCAATATCATGAAATCTTACGGGCTGTTCAACAGTCTTTATGCTCTCTGACTCGCTAAAGTCCTGAATGTCTTGAAAGTCCGGGTCTATCTGCGCGGTGTCCTTGAGCATTATTCCGGGAATATGGGCAGAAGGTTTTACCAGTTTGCCGGATTTGAACTCAACAAGAAGCCATGAAGTTTTCGCGTTGATTATCTCCTGGCCTGATGATGACTCGACGTGAAATTTTCTTAGAGTGTTATAACCGTGTGAGGGATCATGATATGTTTTAATATAAAACTTTTCGTCAAGCGAGGGCAGTTTACCCGTGATATTAATCTCGTACTTGAGCAGAACCCATGCATAACCCTTAGCAATTAACTCTGAAGAAGTTCCCTCTATATCTTCGACTGCAAGGGCCGCTGTGTCCTGAAAGTAATCAAGAAGATTACGGAGCTTAATTATTCCCTGACTCGAAACATCTGAAGGCATGGTGATTATTTCCCGTGTGAACATGTAAAAAATTTTTCCTCCTTATTAACTATTAACTACAAAAATAAAACCCCCGCTTGATGCAGCAGGGGCAGATGGTCATTAAATTATGATTAATCCCTCTTGCGTCCGAATAGCCTTAACAAGTAAATGAACAAGTTAATGAAGTCAAGATATAACTGCAATGCTCCGATAACTGCTATTTTTCCCATTGCTTCGTCATCTGCACCGTTGAGACTCAAAGAGAGCTGCTTAATCTTGGCCGTGTCGTATGCAGTCAGACCCATGAAGATTATTACACCGAATATGCTGATATAGAACTCCATCGTTGATGAGCCTACGAAAATATTAATTAACATCGCTATAATGAGTCCAAAGAGTCCCATTCGCAAGAAGCTGCCCATACTTGTTAAGTCTCTGCTCGTGTAAAGTCCATAGAGACTCATTGCTCCGAACATTCCTGCTGTTGACAAGAACGCTTTATATACTGACTCACTTGTATAGACCAGCAATAACACTGAACACGTTAGACCATTCACGACGCTGTAGAGAAGGAACAACATTAACGCAGTTCCGGCAGAGATTTTGTTGATGCTCAGGCTTAGACCGAACACAAGACCAAGTTCAACAAGGCATAAGACTATCATGGGAACTTGAGACGAGAATAATAATCTAATCATTGTTTCATTCGAGACGCTGAACCACGCAAAGAATGACGTTAATATTAATCCAAGTGCCATATACTGATAGACTTTGCGGAATAGTGTATTAGTAATTTCAAGTGTGTCTGCTCCGGCAGAGTACGGCACGTAATTTTCATACTGAGACATAAATTAACAACTCCTTAATTAAAATAAAATATCAACTTGCAATTTTCTAAATCTGGTAATATTTTATCAGACTGCAAAAATTTTATTATGAAGGTGAAAATTTTCAATCATGAATACTAAGACAACAAAGACTCACGAGATGACAAGAAGCGGTTATGAAAGACTCAGCGAAGAATTAACTCACTTGAAGACTACACGCCGCCAGGAAGTTGCACGCCAGTTAGAAGAAGCAAGGGCATTCGGTGATCTCAGTGAGAACGCAGAGTACGCAGCAGCTAAAGAAGAACAGGCCAAGCTCGAAGATAGAATCTTGGACCTTGAGAACACCCTAAGCAGTGCAGTTGTCATTGACGAAGAGAAGCTCGACACTACTAGGGCAGGCATAGGACTCAGAATCAGCCTTGATGACTTGGACACAGGGAAAAGCTATATATATGATCTCGTAGGCTCTGAAGAGTTATCCGGAGCAGCCATGAGTCCTGGAGGCATTCAGAGAATATCACAGAAATCTCCGGTCGGTCAGGCTATAACAGGTCATGCAATCGGTGAAGAAGTTATCGTCAAGATTCCCAGAGGCCAGAGAAAACTCAAGATAACTGCAATAGAGAAATGAGTTTATATCCAGAAATATTATCATCAAGAATAAATCTCTCAGGTCAATATCACTGGCTTGTTACAGGAGCAGCAGGCTTCATAGGTTCGCACTTGACTGAAGCACTATTATCACTTGGCCAGAAAGTTACGGGACTCGATGACTTAAGCACAGGCCATGAAGAGAATATTAATGCAGCTCTCAAAGAGTCAGGACATCCTGAAAACTTTAATTTTATTCAAGGCTCAATCACTGATATTAATACCTGCATGAAGGCTTCTGAAAGAGTCGATTACGTTTTGCATCATGCTGCTCTTGCGTCAGTCCCTGAAAGTTTGAAACTTCCCGTTAAATATAATGCTGTTAATGTGTCAGGTTTCGTGAATATTCTTGAGTCAGCCAAAGCAAACAACATCAAGCGCGTTGTATATGCCTCGTCAAGTGCAGTTTACGGCGATGATGAGACCATGCCAAAGAGTGAAAATATAATCGGCAGATCACTATCACCGTATGCGTTGACTAAATATATTAATGAAGTCTGGGCAGAGTTTTATTCACGAGTCTACAATCTTGAATGCACAGGACTGCGTTACTTCAACGTCTTCGGCAGGAGACAGGACCCAAACGGAGCTTATGCGGCTGTAATTCCCAAATGGATCAATGCTGTAGAGTCCGGCAATATTCCCATCATTTACGGAACAGGTGAAGCGTCAAGAGATTTCTGCTCTGTACAAAATGTAGTGCTTGCTAATATCCTTGCTGCAACTGAACGAGAAGCTGACTCACGAGTCTTTAACATCGGCTGCGGTGAGAAGACTAATCTTAATGACTTACTTGCGAAGATTTACAGAGTCTTTGCTCCTGATAAAGAGATTAAAGCGATTTACGAGAAGCCTAGAGACGGAGATATTCTGCACTCTTCAGCTTCGATTAAACTTGCTCAGGAAGTCCTGAAATATAAACCTGTAATATATCTTGAGGAAGGATTGAAAATTTTACATGATAACTAGACCGCGAAGACTGCGAAAGACTCAGGCAATACGAAACTTGACCAGCGAGACAAGATTAACGCCTTCAATGATGATCTATCCTGTATTCGTTCGAGAAGGCAGAAACATTATTGAAGATATTCCCTCAATGCCTGGTCAGAAACGCTACAGCCCGGACAAGCTCCCGTTAATCCTTGAACGTGCTGCAAAGGCTAATATAGGCGGAGTGCTGTTATTCGGAATACCTGAACACAAGGACGAGTCTGCAAGCTCTGCATACGATGAGGACGGAGTCATTCAACAGGCAATAAGGCTCTCAAAGCGCGAATTCCCTGACTTGACTATAATCGGCGATGTCTGCATGTGCGAATACACTTCTCACGGACACTGCGGGATAATCAAGAATAACGAGGTCGATAATGACTCAACTCTTGAATATCTTGCGAGAATAGCACTTTCTCAGGCTCAATCAGGAGTTGACATAGTTGCACCCTCTGCAATGATGGACGGACAAATTAAGGCAATTCGTGAAGTTCTTGACGCTAATAACTTTCATGACACGCTGATATTTTCTTACGCTGTGAAGTATGCATCAGGATTTTACGGGCCGTTTAGAGAAGCAGCAGGTTCGGCACCTTCATTCGGAGACCGCAAGACTTACCAGATGGATATCCGCAATGTTCGTGAAGCCCTCAAAGAAGCATTGATTGACATTGACGAGGGAGCAGACATGTTGATAATAAAGCCTGGACTCGCATATCTTGATGTCTTGAAGACAGTGAAAGAAAATACCCTTGTCCCTGTAGCGTCTTACTCAGTCAGCGGAGAATATGCGATGATTAAAGCAGCGTCTCTCAATGGCTGGCTCGATGAGAAAAAAATTGCGTGTGAAATTGCAATATCTCAAGTCCGGGCAGGAGCAGATATTATCATCACGTATTACGCTCTTGAACTCGCTGAATGGCTTAGATAATTAAATCCCCCAGTCATAAAAACTTGGCCGGGGGAAAACTTTTTTACACTGATAATATACTCATTAACGACTGCGCGCTTTGGTTTGCCTGAGTCAGCATTGAATTTCCTGTGTTGTTCAAGATTTGCAGCTTCACGAACTCCATATATTCTGTCGCCATGTCAGCATCTTTGAGTCTGCTCTCTGCCTCTGACATGTGCAAATGAGTCTGAGTGAGACTATTAGCGTTATATTCAAGTTCGTTCTGATATGCTCCGAGTCTTGATCTCTGCTGTGAGACCATGTGAATAGCCTGATCGAGAATTCCTATTGTTTCATTAGCACCCTGCCTTGTCGTAAGATTTACACTGTTAAGACCAAGTGCTGCCGCGCTCATGTCAGCTATATTGATATAAATATCTTCGCCGTCATTCTGTCCGACCTGAAACGCTGTGCTCCTGTCTACGATGTGTACAGTAGTCTCGAACGGTAGCGAATCTTCTGCAAGAATATAATTCTTTGTGTTAGCATTCCATGAGGCTTTAATATTCGCCATTGAGTCAAATTCTATATTAACGTTAGGAGCTATTACCCCGTTAATAGTATTGCCGTCAGTGATGATATTCTTTGCTATAGCCCTGCCGTTGTGAGCATTATATACAGATGCCCTGTAAGTCGTCTCCGTTGACTCTTGAATCGTGTTAAGGTTGAACGCTGAGATTAAATCCTGATTGTCAGATGAGAAACTTAACTCGCCTTTAGAACCAGGAACAGCCGAACGAATTACGAAAGTCCCTGCAACTGACTCAAAGCCGCTTGAATCTTCATGACCAGACTCAACGAATCTCACAAAGTTATCTTCATTGTCAGTGTAATCTGCCTGTCCTATATCTTTTGCAATTGCATCATTCAATTTCTTTCTAACGTCTTCAATAGTGTCAGTTCTATATAACATGACTGAAGCCTTCTTGCCGTCCCCTTGAGTTATAGTTATCTCCTGAGGGTCTGTGAGCATAAACACTCCGCTTGCGTCATAGAATTCGGGAATGTCTTCAAGGGTTACAGGCTTTGCAATTCCTGTGTTGTCGATTATGTTATTAATTCCCTGAACACTGCCTCCGTTCAGCTTGACCGTGATTTGAGAGTCTGCACTTGATGTTATAGAGCCTCCGTTAATCGTTATGTCGCCTTGAGTGCCTGTTATACCGCTTAGAGTCAGAGTGCCTTCTTCACGATTTAAGCCTTCTGAGCTGTTAATAGTCAGCATTCCCGTTGAGCCTTTGAGTTCTATCCCTGATGTCAAAGCGTTATCGCCCCTGAGGACTAGTGTAACATTAGCATTATCGATCTCAAGAGAGTCAGTGTTCGTGTCAGTGAATCTGATTTTAGCGTTGACTCCCTGTTCAACAGAAATTTTTGCAGAGTTATTACCCGTAATGCTGAAATTACCGCTGCCGTTGATGGTCAAGACTCCGTTCTCGAACTTCCAGCCGTAACTTGAATCATTTTCGCTCAACTCGTCAAGATTTATCTCCTGCGTGTAGTCTTCAGTGTCTCTGCCGCTTTTATCTGGAATCGTGAATATCCCAGTCTTCTGAACCTGAGTTTTTCCCGGAGTCGCATTAACTTCGATTCGATAATTGCCCTCTATGCTGGACTTCTGGCCGAACTGGTCTATTGAAGTGATTGCTCCTGTTATGTTGACTCGAGTGCTTAACTTATCTGCTGACCATGTAGCCGCGCTGCTGCCGTCGAGTAACCGCTTTTGATTGAAAGTAGTATTTCTTGCGATATTGTCAATATTATTTTTAAGTTCGTCGATCTCAAGCTGTATATAATTTCTGTCCTGAGTAGTTAGAGTGTCATTGCTGGCTTGAAGTGAAAGCTCTCTCATTCTCTGAAGCATAGAGTTAATCTGATTCATTGCCCCTTCTGCCGTCTGAAGCATAGAGACTCCGTCTTGAGTGTTCTTGATTGCCCTGCTGAGTCCTGCAACCTGAGCAGACATCTTCTGAGCCATCGCAAAACCCGCAGCATCATCAGCAGCCGTTGCTACCCTGAGTCCTGTCGATAGCGCACGAGCTGTGTTCTCCATAGCTTTATTCGTAGCGTTCAGAGAGTTATAAGCGAGCGTTATATTATTATTGCTGCCTATCATCATGATGTTAAAATTGCCTCCTGCTGAAATGAATTATTATCATCCTTCTTACATAACATTTTCGGCAGTTCACGCAAATTTTTTTACCTGACTATAAGCCGAAGACTCTATGAGCCTCTTTCATGTTCTCGCGAATCTTGACTCCGAACGGACAGCGTTTTTCACATGAACCGCACTGAATGCACTCGCCCCCGTGATGCTTTAATAGCTTGTAATGTTCCCTCACTGTCTCAGGAATTGACTCAGAGCTTGCAGACTTTGCCAGATTCAAAAATTTCGTAACGTTAGCAATATCTATCTTGACAGGACATGGCTCGCAGTGAGAGCAATACATGCAGTGACCCTCCCAGCTGATTTTAGGGAACGAAGACAACGCAAGGGCATAATCTCTCTCTGACTCTGAAGCGTTCTCGAAATTTAATGACTCTTTCAATTGTTCGATTGAGTGCGCTCCGGCTAAGACACATGCAACGGCAGGACGACTCAAAGCGTAGGCTATGCATTGATTAACTGTTAAAGCTGCTCCTGCAGGGGATAACTCGGCATTGAGTAAATCTCCGCCCCCGAAACACTTCATGACAGTGATACCGACTCCGTGACTCTGGCAGGTCTCGTATAATCTTTCGCGTTCGGGATCCATGTTAGTCAAGTGATGTGAGTAAGCCTCATCGGCCCATAGGTCTTCAACGTCCTCGCTTGCAGGCTGTAAATCATAGCACGGATTAACGCTGAACATTAACACTTCGATTGAATTACTCTCGACAGCTTTTAATGCAACTTGAGGATTGTGCGAGCTTAAGCCTATATGCTTTATAACTCCTTTAGCTTTTAACTCCCGTGCGTAATCAAGAATTCCGTTATTAATAATTGCGTCCCAGTCATCTAATGCATCGCAGTAATGAATCATTCCTACGTCAATATAATCAACCTGCAAGAGCCTTAATGAGTCTTCAAAGCCTTGTTTCACTTCCTGAAGATTCCTTGAGCGCATATACTGCCCGTCCTTCCAGATTGAGCAGATGTGAGACTGAATGATAAATTTTTCGCGTCTTCCCTTGAGAGCGTTCCCTACAGCTGATCTTAATTCAGGGTCAGACGAGTATAAATCGAAATAATTAATGCCTGAGTGTTCGGCCAAGTCGAATAACTTTCTGCACATTGAGTAATTCTGCTCTGTCATACCTTCGCAGCCTAAAGCAATTTCGCTGACCTTGAGTCCTGTCGAGCCTAATTCGCGGTAGTGCATGATAAATATATCTCCCCTCAAAAAAAAATTTCTCGTGATTATATCGCGTTAGAGTGCAAATTAATAAATGCATGATTTATAATTTCTAAGAATTTTTTCACAACGAGGCGTTATAACTTTAATAAAGTTCACAAAGGGGGAATAATTTTTTCCATGCAGCAAAAAAATATCACTACTGAGAAAATAAAAATCTCTAACACAGGCTCAGGAATGCAGGACGCTCTGAACTTGACAGAACATATTGCAGACTTCTTGGGTCTCAGCAGACGCAGCAAGTTTCATGCAAGACTCTTAGCAGAAGAACTCTTCAGCATGGTACGTGCCGTAACAGGAGAATTTAACGCAGAGTACTGGCTCGAAGCAAAGAATAAAACATGTATCCTTCACCTTGAGGCAAAAGCAGAACTCGATTACTCAAAGAAGCGCGAATTGATCTCAGCATCAACCAAAGGCGAGAACACTGCACGGCGCGGCATCATGGAACGAATACGAGACATTATCGAAGGAGGACTCTATCTAGTTCAGGAAAGTTTTGACATTCACTCAGAGTACGGCACAGGATTATTTAATTACGGTGCAATAGGCATAAATGACTCCGGAATGTCCGACGCAATTTATTCATGGTCAATGCAGAAATATAAAAGCGATGTCCGTGAAGATATAGAGTCATGGGACGAACTCGAGAAGTCAATAATTGCAAACATAGCCGATGATGTCCAAGTAGGAATTAATCAGGACGGCATAGAATTAACTATTTATAAAACTTTCAAGCAATAAGACAATGAGCGATAAATTACTAAAAATAAAACGAAACAAAATTTTTGATACAGCAAGGGGCATTGCAATATTATGCGTATGTGCATTTCACTTGATATATACTCCTAATGGCGGACTTGCTCAAGGCTTCATTGGTGAAAGCATCTGGTTTGCAATTCCGTTTTTCTTCAGCTTGTCAGGCTATCTCTATCGAATCGAAAGACACAGCTTGCTTCACAGGGTCAAGGCTCTGTTAATACCTTCAGTGAAATATACTTTGTCCCTTCTCGTTATCGGCGGAGCTTACTGCATGATATTTCACTCGTACACTTTCAAAGATATTTGCATTGATGCTGTATATACTTATCTGCGTCCGGAGTTTGCTTCTATATTGCTGCCGCTCAAAGCAAATTACTGGGACAGGCTCTTATATGACATTATATCGCAGGCGTGGTTCATGTGGACGATGATTTTTACTCTGCCTGTATTTTATTTCTTTATGAGATACACGAGTCAAAGCTTTAGAAATTTATTTATAGTCTGCGTGATTATGCTCTTAATAAGTTTTGCGCTCTATGATTATAGAAATCATTTATCATGGTCTCTGGCTATTGTGCCTGTTTATGCTTCTCTAATGCTGGCCGGTGATTACTGTGCAGGCTTGAAGATCGCTGAACATATAGAGACATGCGGAAATTATTTTATTGCAGTCATTGCTTTAATAATTCATGCGGTCATATTTTATTTCTCAGGGAGTCCAAGGGCATTCATGAACGAGTTAGGCACTATAGGCAGCTGGAGCGTGTTCACAGTTTTCATTCAGATGTTTATCGGGGGCTATGCTTTCATAATAATATGCAGTCTGCTTGACAAAGTTAAATATGTCTCAGAGTTCCTTCAGTTTGCAGGCAGAAATTCACTGTTATTCATGTTTATGCATCGTCCGTTCGGAGTAATATTTTCTGATTTACTTGGAACTTATATCAGATCCGGGCCGACTTGGGACGTTGAGTTTAATGCTGAAGTCTGCATTTATTCTCTGATAGTGTTTACCCTGTCGATTATTGCATGTTCTGTCTTTGCTTTGATAAAAGGGAGGATGTTATCTAAGCAATGAAGTTCAAGTTTTTATACAACATTACTTTCAAGAGCATATCAAGTGTCATATTTGTCCTCGCGGCTCTAAGTCTCTCAGTTATTGTTATAGGCTACTACGAGTTCACAGACGCAATTCAAGACCAGTACGCCAACAGTGCATATAACACGGCAAGGACAGCTGCTAACTCGGTTACTACAAGTTTTCTCAGGGCAAATAATTATTCTTTGAGAGAGTGGCAGCTTCAGTATCAGTTAGTCAAGAAGGAATGGCAGAAGCTCGTAGATACTCAGGACGCAACGTATATATATATCTTCAGGGCATCCGGTGAAAATTATCAGAACATAACTTTTTTATTGAACGTAGCGAATTCCAAAGCCCGTTTAGGAGCATACTCTTCAGGATATACGATTGTTCAGACTGACGAGAGATATTTAAAGGCTTTCAGAGAAATTTACGATGAAGGCAAAGACAGAGTCGAAATCGCAATTTACAGGACTAGCGACGAACATCAGACAGGGAATCACATTACAGTTATGATGCCTGTGTATAGCCAGCGAAGGAACAAGGGCAAAATCATCGGAGTAATCGGAGTCGAGAAAGAAATGACAGAGCTTGACTCGGTCAGACGGTCTTATATAAATAAAGTTCTTGTAATTTCAGGCTTGATATTATTATTAACGATCGTTAGATACTCAATGAATCTCAATAAGAATCTTTTAGGGCCGATTAAGAGAATCACTGATGAGACGCTGCGATTTGCAAACGAGAACACCAAGCCTCAAGAATTACTGCAAGCTAAGATAACTGCTAGAAACGAAATAGGACAGCTCGCAAAGAATATTGACGTAATGGAAGAAAATATTATTAATTACGTTGAGAATTTGACTCGCGTTACTCAGGAGAAAGAGCAGATAAAGGCCGAATTAAACGTAGCTACACAAATTCAAGCCGATATGCTGCCCAGAATATTCCCTCCGTTCCCTGACAGACATGAATTTGATATTTATGCCTCGATGAATCCTGCTAAAGAAGTCGGCGGAGATTTCTATGATTTCTTCATGATTGATAATGATCATATTGCTCTGGTCATGGCCGATGTCTCAGGAAAAGGAGTCCCTGCTGCGTTGTTCATGGTCATATCGAAGACTTTAATCAAGAACAGGGCTCAAATGGGAGGCAGTCCTTCGGAAATATTGCACGATGTCAATAACCAGTTGTGCGAGGGCAACGAGGCAGATTTATTCGTAACTGTGTGGCTTGGAATTCTGGAGATTTCAACCGGTAAGATAATATGCTCGAACGCAGGACACGAATACCCGGCTGTTTACAGGGCGGACTCAGGCTACGAGCTTTTCATGTCAAAGCACAGTCCAGCAGTTGCCACTATGGAAGGAATGAAGTTCAGGGAGAGCGAGTTCACATTAAACCCCGGCGATAATTTATTTATCTACACTGACGGAGTCGCAGAAGCTACTAATATTAATGACGAACTCTACGGAACTGACAGAATGATTGCAGATCTTAACAAGACTCAAAAACAATCAGTGCAGGAAACTTTATCGTTCATGAAGCATCAGGTTGACGAGTTCACCGGAGAAGCTCCACAGTTCGATGATATAACCATGCTTTGCTTAAGATATTTCGGAGGTGCAAATTTATAATCATGAAAGAATTAGTAATCACAGCTGTAGTAGACAATCTTGAGAAAGTTCAAGAGTTCGTTGATCAGGAACTTGAGGCCAGCGGATGCTCAGTTAAAGCCCAGACTCAAATTGATATTGCAATCGAAGAGTTATTTGTGAACATTGCCCACTATGCTTATAACCCTAAAGTAGGCAAGGCAACAATAAGAGTCAATCTCAATGAAGACAAGCCCCATTCAGTCTCTATAACTTTGATTGATGAAGGTGTACCCTATAACCCGTTAGCAAAGCCTGACCCTGATATAACTTTATCTGCTGAAGAACGTAAAATCGGCGGATTGGGAATCTACATGGTTAAGAAGAGCATGGACAATATGACTTATGAATATAAGGACGGCAAAAATATTTTAACGATCGAGAAAAACTTTGAGTAAATAATTTAGTTAGTGAAGTGAAAAGACTCTGCCCGGCTTGTGAGTTCTCATGAGTCAGGCAGAGTTAAATTTTATCCTGCACCGTACCTGCGGAGTATCTCTGCAGCTTCTTTACTGTACGAACAATCTAAAGCTGTATAGCCTAAATTATTCTTAGCGTTGATATTTGCACCGTGCGTAATGAGCATTTCTACAAGTTTAGCACTGCCTTTCATTGCAGCATTCATTAGGGGCGTATATCCTTCAGAGTCTTTGACATTGACTTTAGCTCCGTAATTGAGAAGCATGGCCGTATTGCCCTCTTTGTTCTTAGCGTGGACATCTGCACCGTGTCTCAAGAGTACTTCGACAATTTCCGCCCTGTCTGCAAGCATTAAAGCTGTATCGCCTCTGCCTGTGCTTCTGGCATTAACGTTAGCACCGTTCTTAACAGCTTCTTCAACTTCTGACGCTTTTACGTTCTGTGATGAGCATAAATTAATAAACTCTTCGTCGGTCATTGCAGGGGGATTCTTAACAAGAGCTGTGAGAGTCTCTCTGCTCTGAATCTCTGCTTTGATTCGTTCATGCTCCTGACGTTGTAATTCTATTTGCATCTGAAGTTCTTTTATTTGACCGGCTTGTTCTGACCTGAGACGTTCTCTTTCTTTACGTTCTGACTCCAGCTGCCTCGCGAGTTCCGCTTTCTGAGCTTCTGCTGCCTTGAGTCTCTCCTCATAGCGTTTGAGTTCGAGCTGTTTCTCTGCCTCTGCCCTGCGTTGAGCTTCCTGTTGTTTGAAAGCTTCTGCTGCCTTGAGTTCCTTTTTGAGCTGTTCTTCATGTTCCTGCTGAGCTTCGATTGAACGTTGAATTTCTCTCACAGTGTCAGTACCGTCTTTGTTATTATGACCCTTGTACTTGAATATTGACCATAGGCTGGGAAATGCCCAAAGCGCAATAGTTATGAAGAGTGCACCGAAAATTTCACCTGCAAAACGCTTAAAGCCTGCAATTATAAGCTCAAATATATTCATCTGGATTCACGTTATAAAAAAAAACTCTGCCGGACTTGTGATTGATTTCATGAGCCTGACAGAGTAATTTGCCTGCTTAATTGATTATTTCTTGACTCTCTCCTCGAAGTTAGTGCGCAGTTCAGAGCGTTCCTTCAAACAATTCTCCCAACTGACGGGCATTGCTGTCTTGATAATATCTGCTGTGTTAATCGAGTCATATGGAATTGCAGGAGGATTCTTTCTCACTGAGTGCATCCAGCCTTTGACTATGTATTTCTGCCCCTCGTCCGACAAGAACCAGTCCGTAAGCTCTTCGCAGATCTTTGAATGACCGTGTGCGCTCCATTCGTCTTTAATTGTCATAATCGGTGAAGGTACGCATATAGTTCCGTCTGAAGGATAAATTACTTCAAGTGAGCTGCCTTCTTCCTCGCGTTTCTTGAGAACTGACTCTTCAAGAATCATGATCATCTTGCATTCACCTGTCTCAAGTTTGGTGAGAGCCACTGAGCCTGACTCTATCATGACTTTATTAGCTGCGAGCTTGTCAAAGTATTCATAGCCGTATTTGTCTTTAAGAGCCGATATTGCGACTAAAGCTGTTCCTGAAGTTAAAGGGTTGGACATCGAGATAACGCCCTTCATGTCGGGATTATAAGCAAAATCTTTGAACGACTGCGGCAAATCCTTCTTGTCGAACTTCTCAGGATTATAAGCAAGTATCATGTTAAGATTTCTCACGGGATACCAGTAGCCTTCGGGATCATATTCAAGTGCTAAGTTCTGGGCTTCTTTCGAGATATAAGGATGAAGGAGTCCTGCTGCCTTGAGTTCGAGCGAATAAGACGGGTCTGCAACCATCAGCATATCACAGCCGAGCTTCTTTGCGTCCTGTTCAGCTGCTATCTTGGCCTGAAGAGTTCCTGTGCCTCCGAAGAAAAATTCAATGTCGTAATTCGGAAATTTCTCGCGTAATGCTTCGGTCATTGCATCGATTGCGTCTTCATACATTGAAGTGTAAATTGTAATCTTCGGCTTGTCTGCTGCAAATGCACTAAATGTGATGAGTAAAACTAAGAGAAGCGAAATAATTAACTTCTTCATATTCATAATGAGAAATAAAAACCTCCTTGAAAAATTTTTATTTCGTGTAATAATAACACATAAATATAAAATCTTTCGTTAAAGCATAAAGCACTTCCCCGGACACTGAGTTACTAATACAATTACTAATACAGAATCACTTCATGAATTAAGATTCACTCTTGATTAACATGCTCTGTGCGATTCAATAAGTCTGCAAGATAAGACATGAGCATTGAATTTATTTTCATGCCTCACAGTGATAATGATAATATAAAATAAATTTATTAATTCAGGAGTGATTCACGTGAAAAAATTTTTTGCGCTCATCGTTACGCTTCTAGTTTTATCATCGTGTTCGTGTTCATTCGGTGAAGTTGTAGGTTCTCTCTCAAAGCCTGGAGCAGACTCAGGGAACGCTATAGAGTCCGTCAAGCCGCTTCAAGAACGTTACGTCCTTGCTGAGTTGGCAGACGAGGGACTCAAGTCCGGCAATGTCTCTATGAAATTTTATGACTCACTGACTATCTTGCAGCTCGCATTGAATAAGGGCGATATAGGCGCGTTTACATCACCTGAATTTGTCGGCGAGTACATGCTCAGGAGTAACCCTGATTATAAGATCCGCGGCTTTGTAGTACTCAAATTACCCGTTGCATTAGCTTTTGGATTCCTTGAAGAGAAAAAAGAGTTACGCGATAGATTCAGCAAAGTAATTGAAGACCTTGAACGCGAAGGAGTCATAGGCATTATTGCAAGAGATTATATTACCGGTCCTGCTGCTGTGAACCCTCCTGTTGTAGAGCTTCCCAAGTTCAACGATGCCAAGACGATTAATATTGCTGTAACGGGCGACATGCCTCCCCTTGATTACGTTGCTGCTGACGGTAAGGCTGCAGGTTTCAACGTTGTGTTACTTTCACAGATAGCAAACAGGCTTCACGTTAATATAAAACTTGTGAACGTAGAGACAGGTTCGAGGGCTCCTGCGTTAAAGTCCGGACGCGCTGACGGTGTGTTCTGGTTCTCAACGTTCGAGGGCTACGACAAACAGCCGGATCTGCCTGAAGGTGTAATCACTTCGACTCCTTATTACGGCTGGACAAAAATTTTATTTATAGGCAAGAAGTAAAATGAGAAAAATTATAATTTTCCTGTTAGCATGTGTGTTGATTTGCACCCAAGCTCTTGCAGAGGAGCTTACTATCGGGACTATTACTTATTTAGGCACGACTGAGGCAGAATTTCAGGAAGGCTTGGACTCTCTAAGAGAAGGTGCTGCTGCTTCAGATGACGAATTCATAAGACAGCTCGTGAAGACTCGGCGCGTTGTGAAGTTCTATGACTCGCTGATGGCTATGATGATGGATCTCAAATCCGGCAGAATTCATGAGATTATGCTTCCTGAGACTACAGCAAGATACTTGATAAATAATAACAAGGCTCACGAGATCGAATTCACTACAAGATTTTTGGCATCAGGAATATCTTTCGGATTCAAGTCAGATAACACTGCGCTCAAGAAAGAATTTGACGATGCAATTAACTCAATGAAGGCAGACGGGACTCTTGAGGCACTCGAAGCAAAATATATCACAGGCTACGGCAAAGAGAGAGTCACATCAATTGCTCCGGATAAGTTCGAGAATGCTGAAGTAATCAAAGCTGCTGTTACAGGTGATATGCCTCCGGTTGACATGTTTGCAGGAGACGGAAAGCCTGCGGGTTATAACACTGCTGTCCTTGCTGAGATAGGCAGGAGACTCAAGAAAAATATAGAGTTAATTAATATTGACTCCGGCGGAAGGTCTGCGGCTTTATCATCCGGAAGGGCTGACGTTGTATTCTGGTACAGGTCATCACAAAGCAATATTGAAGGCCATGATGCATTTGATGATCTGTTCGATGATGTCCCTAAAGGCGTAATACTCTCAGTGCCTTATTTCAGCTGGAAATGTGAAAATGTATTAATAATGAAAGCTAAAAATAGTTTTCTGGGATTATTTTAATTTATTTTAATAAGGAGGCAGTATATTATCATGAAAAAATTTCTGCTCGCATTAGTCTTTGTTTTATGTCTGAATGTGAGTTCGTGCTTTGCCAAGACCAGCAGTGACTCTTCAGGCTTCGTGATGTTATCTGATGTTGTACCGGACGCTATATTAGAGATCAGATATTACTCAACGTATAACTTTGTAGGCTCGAGAATCAACGGCTATGAAGAACCTATTGCAATGCTCACGAAAGAGGCGGCTCAGGCATTAAAGAAAGTCAGCGATGAGTTAATCACTAAAGGCTACAGACTCAAAATTTACGACGCTTATAGACCACAAAGGGCAGTAACTCACTTTGCTAACTGGGCAAAAGATTTAGATGACACTAAGATGAAAAAATACTTTTACCCGGATTTAGACAAGTCAGTGTTATTCAAGCAGGGCTATATCGCTTACAAGTCAGGACACTCAAGAGGCAGCACTTTAGATTTGACTCTATTCGACATGAACACAGAGAAAGAAGTCGACATGGGAGGAACGTTTGACTTTTTCGGTGAACTCTCGCACCCTGACTACAAGAATATTACTGAAGAACAGTATAACAACAGAATGATCTTACGCGATGTAATGATCAAGCACGGATTCAAGCCTCTTTCAACTGAGTGGTGGCACTTCACGCTCAAAGATGAGCCTTATCCCGACACATATTTTACTTTTCCTGTTAGGAGTAGGAGCAAATAATTATCATGAAAAAAGTTTTAAGCGTATTAATTCTAGTTTTAGCGTTATCGTCAGCTTTATGTTCAGAGAGTCTTGCTGCAGCTAAAATGAATTCAGGCATGTTGACCTACTTGGGAACGACTGAAGTAGAGTTTCAGAAAGCCCTTGATGATTTAAGAAAGTCATTAGCTCCTTTGATTCCTGCTAATGATGATAATAATAACGGCTGGGAAGACGGCGACAGACTCGAAGGCTTTATTCTCGACCTGGCCAAGACGCGCAGATTTATTTACTTTTATGACTCGCTGCTGGCTATGCAGATGGCTTTGAGATCGCATAAGCTCGATGAGATAACGCTGCCTGAAGCTGTAGGAATGTACTTAATAAGCAATAACACTAATTACGAGATTAAATTTTCACTTAACATGATGCCTTCGACTATAGCATTTGGATTCAAGAAGGGAAACACGAAACTTCAGAAGGAATTTAATTCAGCTATAAACGCAATGGCTAAGGACGGGACATTAAAGAAGCTCGAGGATAAATATATAAACTCTACAAGGGAGCTTTCTGCCGCAAAGTTATATGAGTTCAAAGGAGCTGAGACTATCAAAGTAGCAGTTACAGGAGATTTACCCCCGATAGATTATATTGCAGCTGACGGAAGACCAACAGGCTACAACACTGCGATATTATCTGAAATAGGAAAGCGTCTCAAGAAAAATATTAGATTAATCAGCGTAGATGCAGGCGGAAGAAGTGCGGCTCTTGCTTCAGAACGTGCCGATGTAGTCTTCTGGTATAGAAACACTGAAGGCTTCAAGCTCTCGAAGAAGAACGCAAATATCATGAAGGGTGTAATGAAAGACTCTCATGAAGGCATAATCTTGTCTGCGCCTTATTATGAATGGGATACTGATTTAGTAATCGGGAGGTCTGAGTAATTCATGAAAAAAGTTTTTATCGCTGCATTATTATTATTTCTGTGTGTGAGTTCATCATTTGCTGCCGAGAGAAAAGTTATAACTCTTGGTCTGCTCTCTAAGATGAACTCGAGTGAAGAGAGATTCGCTGAAGTCTGGAAGAGGACATTTGCTCCTGATAATGAAGCCCTTGAAATCATCGTTAGATTCTATGACACTTTGAGTGCTATGCAGATGGCTTTGAATTCCGGTGAGATTAATCAAATGGTCCTGCCCGATGCAATTGCTAAGTACGTTATGGCTATGAATCCTGATTACGAAGCTGCACTTGTCCTGCGTTCTAACGGAATGGGTTTAGCTTTTGGATTTAGAGACGATGACACAGAGCTTCAGAAAGAGTTCAACAGGGCATTGACTTACATGCGCAATAACTGGATTCTTGCTGCAATTGAAGGAGTCTATATAGCTTCCCCGAACGGCGAGACTCCTGCTCCTGTAAAGTTTAAGTATTTCGATGGTGCTCCGGCTATAAAAGTTGCTGTAACAGGAGATTTGCCCCCGATAGACTTTATTGCTCCTGATGGGACTCCTGCTGGATTTAACACGGCTGTACTTGCTGAAATAGGAATGTTCTTAAAGAGAAATATTGAGCTTGTCAATGTTGACTCAGGCGCAAGGACTGCTGTACTTGCTTCAGGGCGTGCTGATGTCGTCTTCTGGTACGAGGTCGATACTTCAGGAAAGATTCAATCAGACGTTCCCGACGGCGTTATATTGTCAGATCACTATTACGGCTGGTATAACTTTATTCACCTTAAGAAGGCTGAAAAGAGAAAGAATGATGCTCCAAGACAATGGGATTTAAGCCACGAATTAATGGAATTATTTTACTGGGAGCGCACGCGCTAAGAGTCATGAAAAAGTTCTTGTTCTTAGTCCTGGCACTATGCTTAATGCTTACGGGCTGTGCTTACTGCGAAGAGCTTGATGAACCTGATAACGTGGGCTTCTTGACGAGACTCAAGTCAACACCTGAAGAGTTCTTTATGTTAATGAAGAAGTCATGGTCAGTCAACGGCTGGATTATCACAGGAGGCGATCACTCTACAAGTCAAGCAAAGTTTTATGATACGTTGAACTTAATGCAGATGGCTTTGTCCCGCGATGATATTCAAGAAATGATTCTGCCTGATTTCGTAGCTGATTATCTCATTAAGATTAATAAAGAGTACTCGCAGTGCTGTGTATCGAACTCAGGGAACATGGCTTTATGTTTCGGCTTCATGAAGGATAATGACAACCTGCGCAATAAGTGGAACTCTGCATTAATCTCTATGAAAAATGATAATACCCTGGAAGAACTCGAGAATAAATATATAAAGAACTTCCCGAAAGATACGAGCTATGATTATATTTACGGGATAAATAAAAAGAAACGCGATAAAGAAAACGCAATAAGATTCACGAGATTCAAGCGTGCAGGTACAATCAGAGTCGCTTTAACAGGTGATCTGCCTCCCGTTGATTTCATTGCTGAGGACGGGACTCCAGCCGGTTACAGTGTTGCAGTTCTTGCAGAGATAGGCAGGCGGCTTAGAGTTAATATAGTTCCCGTTAATATAGACTCAGGTGCTAGAAGTGCTGCTCTTGTCTCAGGCCGTGCAGATGTCGTGTTCTGGTATGAAGTAAATAAATCGCTTGAATCACAGCCCGATGTACCTGACGAAATAATTTTGTCGGAGCCTTATCTTTCATGGGAAAAATTTATTCACGTAAGATTTAATGAACCGGAAGGAGAGTAAAAAGTTATGCCTCTGAGTGAAATATTATATAAAATTTTGATTCAGGGCGGTTCGTATAACACTATATTAAAGGGTCTCGGAGCAACTGTGAATATTTCTGTATTCTCGCTGTTGTTCGGGACTCTTTTGGGAGCGTTGATATGTGCCCTGAGAATGTCGAAATTAAAAATTTTGAATATCCCTGCAAAAATTTATATATTAATTCTGCGCGGGTCTCCTGTGTTAATGCTGTTAATGTTAATGTATTACGGAATTTTCGCACGAAGCAGCCTCGAAGCAGAGACTATAGCAATAATAACTTTCTCGTTGAATGTAGCTGCCCACGTTGCTGAATTATTAAGAGCCTCGATAAGTGCTACGGACTACGGCCAGGTTGAAGCAGCAAGGACATTAGGCTTCTCGGCATGGCAGGCCTTCAGGTTAATAACTCTGCCTCAAGTTATCAGAATAGCAAAGCCCGTATATCAGTCTACTATAGTAAACTTGATTCAATGGACAAGCGTTGTAGGTTACGTTTCAATTACAGACTTGACCCGAGTAATAAATAATATCGCTTCACGAACAATGCAGCCTATGATAACGATTATAATCGGCATGTTGATATATCTCGCTCTTGCATATATCGTTCATGGAGTATTTGCCCTGTCAGATTATTTACAGCATAGAAGGGAGAACGCTTTATCATGAGTTTGATTCAAGTTAAGAATTTGTGCAAGTCTTTCGATAAGCTGCAAGTCTTGAAAGGTGTAAATCTTGAAGTCTCTGAAGGCGAGCGCATTGCAATAATCGGAGGTTCGGGCTGCGGCAAGAGCGTTTTCTTGAGGAGTTTAGAGCTTCTTGAAGTTCCTGATTCAGGACAGATATTTATCGACAATCAAGAAATCACAGCAAGGGGAGCAGATATAAATCAAATACGGCGCAAGATGGGAATGGTATACCAGAAATTTTATTTGTTCTCTAATATGAATGTCATTGATAATTTGTGCCTCGCTCCTGTTAAGTTATTAGGAATGCCGAGACCAGAAGCAGAGACCAAAGCGTTAGAGTGGCTCTCAAAAGTCGGTCTGACTTCAAAAGTTCATTCAATGCCTCATCAGTTATCAGGAGGACAGCAGCAGAGAATAGCAATTTGCAGGTCGTTAATGATGAATCCGAAAGTGTTATTGTTCGATGAGCCTACAAGCGCGCTTGATCCTACTATGGTAGGTGAAGTTCTTGCGATGATAAGAATGCTTGCTAAGAATAATTTGACTATGTTAATAGTAACTCATGAGATGAACTTTGCCCGTGAAGTTGCTGATAGAGTATTATTCTTTGCTGACGGAGGAATTTACGAGCAGGGTACACCCGACAAAATTTTTGACTCGCCTGAACGCGAGAAGACTATAGCATTTATCAGGAAGTTAAAATATTTCAGCTATGAGATCACATCGAAAGATTTTGACCTGCTTGCTATGCACGGAGGAATTCACGACTTCGGAGAGAAATACGGCCTCAGCTCGAGTCTTACATACAGGCTTGAACTTTGCTGTGAGGAGCTTATATATGAAATGCTCGCAGGCTGTTATGATAAGAATGACTCTGTGAATATTAACATAGAAATCTCTTATTCAGAAGCGGACGGTTCGACGCTGATAAATTTAGCGGGTTCGGGAAAGAAATTCAATCCGTTTGATATTCCTGATGATGAGTTATTAGATGACTCTCATATGGGAATCATGATATTAAAGAGGGTCTCCAAAGGCAATATAAATTATTCGTTCAGTGAGTCAGACGGACTTAACAAGATAGAAATAAAGTTATAACGTAAAAATTCTTGAACATAGCCCTTGACGAATCCCCCCCCCCGTTCCCGTATAATTTACGCATAAGTTTATTGTACGGAAGGGGAAATTTTTTTATGAAACGTTCAAGATTTGTTACGGTGTTAGTGTTAAGTGCTATGCTGCTCGGAGTCGTTCAGCCTGTATTTGCATGGGGAACCCGCACAGGTTCGCGTACAGGTGATGCCGTTCTCTATGGTGCAGGCGGAGGAGTTCTTGCAGCTATAGGCGTAGGTGCATTGTGTTTCTTTTTTCCTCCTGCTGGAGTAGCGGTCGGTACAGCATTAGCAGTTGGAGGCGGAGTCGGAGTTGTCGGAGGTGCTACTTACGGCGCATTGTATGAAGAGAAGACAGTTACAAGCGATGTTGTTGCCGGAGCTACGATCTTGACTGGCGGTACTGCTATTGGAGTATGTGCTCCCGAACTTGGGAAAGAGGTTTTAAAGGGAGCAGCATTGGGTACTGGCGGGTATTTTGGATTAAAAGCGGTAGAAGCAGTTGCTGATGAAAATACCAAAAAAAGATAAAGATAAGAAGAGTAAGTAAAGTAACTCTGTAAAAAAATTTGCTCCCCGTTACTTCAGCGAGGAGCTTTTATTTTCCTGATTAACTTAACATAACTTAACCGCCTAAATACGCCGCTCTGACTTTGGGATTATTTAATAACTCTGACCCAGTCCCGGAGAGTCCGACACTTCCCACTTCAAGAACATACGCCCTGTGAGCTGCCTTGAGTGCCGCAAAAGCATTTTGTTCGACCAGCAATATAGTTTTTCCCTGAGAGTTAATCGTCCTGATAATCTCAAAGACTTCATCAACGAGAATAGGAGCGAGTCCCAAACTTGGCTCATCGAGCATTAACAGATCAGGTCGACTCATTAAAGCTCTTGCTACGGCCAACATTTGCTGTTCACCGCCTGATAACGTGCTGCCCTTCTGTCTATGTCTCTCTTTGAGTCTTGGGAAGAGTGAATAAACGTACTCTATATCTTCAGCAATTCCCTTAGCGTCATCTCTGATATAAGCTCCGAGCGCAAGATTTTCTTCTACAGTCAACTGCGGGAGGATTCTCCGGCCTTCAGGACTTAACGAGATTCCCAGCTTAACATGAGCTTCAGCAGGTTTGCCGAGTAACGAGACTTCTTTATTATCTCTAGGTGAAGTAAAAATCATTTCGTCAGCATGTGCCTTTACCAGTCCCATTATTGCACGTATAACGCTTGACTTTCCTGCACCGTTCGCGCCGATAAGTGTAACTATTTCGCCCCTGTTGATTTCCATAGAGACATCACGGACAGCATGAATAGCACCGTAACTGACGTTCAAGTTTTTGATTCTGAGCATTGATTCTGACATTTAAGCCGCTCCCTTCCCTAAGTATGCTTCAACAACGCGGGGATTTGCCTTAATCTCTTCTGGAGTCCCTTGTGCAATGTGAACGCCCTGATCTAACACTTGAATATAATCACAGACGTTCATAACAACTTTCATGTCATGTTCGATTAATA
The DNA here is from genome assembly GCA_017439345.1 of Synergistaceae bacterium. Lineage (GTDB taxonomy): Bacteria > Synergistota > Synergistia > Synergistales > Aminobacteriaceae > JAFUXM01. The sequence goes on along the minus strand of JAFSJJ010000039.1, from coordinate 41,838 downwards.
ATATAGTCAAGTCGAACTCATCGCGCAGTCTACGAATAAACTTCATTAACTCCTCGCTCTCTTGAGGGTTCATTCCTGCTGCAGGTTCATCGAGCAATAAAAATTTCGGACTGGTAGCTAATGCCCTTGCAATTTCGAGTCTTCTCTGAGCACCGTACGGCAATGATGAGGCTTTCTCGTGAGCAACATCTTCAAGTCCCAGCTGTGAGAGGAATTCTAACGCCCTCGCCCTGACCGTTGAGTCCTCGCGTATTACATCAGTGAAGATAAACGGTAAAAGAGTCATCCACCATGAATATTTTTGACGGATTCTAGCTCCTACCATGACATTGCGAATTACTGACTCATTTCCGAATAGTCTTATATTCTGGAACGTCCGCGCAATACCTGCTCTGCATACTTGATCAGGTCTCAAGCCTCCGATTTGATGACCCATGAATTTTATCTCTCCTGATGTAGGTTTATAGAAGCCGCTGATAACGTTAAACGCGCTGGTCTTTCCTGCACCGTTAGGGCCTATTAAGCCTATAATTTGACCGTGATTGATATTAAAGCTCAAGTCTTCAATTGCAGTGAGTCCCCCGAACTTGAGACATAAATTTTTGACTTCGAGGACCGGCCCTGAATACGAGTCTGACTCTTTGGGTTTAGCTTTTCTCTTAGGGAAAAATATATCCCATGAAAATTCGCGCATTCCCATAATACCCTCGCGCCTGAAGATTATTACGACGATTAGGAGCAACGAGAAAATTACCATTCTCATGCCTGGTATACCGGGAATATTTATACTACCTATTGTAATTGGATTCTCTACGAACCTGAGCCACTCAAGCATAGTAGTAACGAGTACAGAACCTATTAACGAACCTGTTACGCTGCCCAAGCCTCCGACTACTATAATCATCAAGATATTATACGTCTGAGTTATCATGAACATTCTAGGGTCTATAGTCGTGATTAAGTTTCCCATCAATGCACCGCCGAGACCTCCCCCGAAACAGCCCAAGGTAAACGCAAGGACTTTGACTCTGAATGTATTAATGCCCATCATCTTAGTTGCAACTTCATCATCACGAACTGCCTTCATGACTCCCCCGAAGTTGCTTTGTAACATGCAGACCATACACAACAAGACTATTGCAAGACATCCCCAGCTCATGAATAGAGTCGTATGAGCCGGTATTCCCTTAAGTCCCAGTGATCCATTTGTGAGTCTAGGTGTATTAGTGATTAAGATTCTTATTATCTCAGCGAAGCCAAGAGTCGCAATGCCCAGATAATCCCCTCCGAGCCTCAAGACTGGTAACGCAATCAGCCACCCGAAGAACGCCGCAACGAGTCCGGCAATTATGATAGAAATTATGAACGGTGTATTTACATGCAAGAGCCAGGGATATATATCTTCAAGAATCCACATCGCATTTTTCTGAGCAGGAGTGAGAATCAACAAAGCCGACACATAAGCACCTATCGCCATAAATCCCGCGTGGCCAAGTGAGAACATTCCCGTCATGCCGTAAATAAGATTAAGACTCAGGGCGAGAATTGCATTAATAGCTATGAGGTTCAATATTCGCTGCCAGTAGCCGTTTAAGAGTTCAGGAGCTTTATCAAGGAACAACGCAAATAAAGCAGCACTAATTATAGTAAGAAGTAAATTTCTAGCTCTCCGCATTATATCTTGTCCTCCAGTCTTTCACCTAATAAGCCGGTCGGTTTGAATAATAGAATCATGATTAATAACATGAATGCAAACGCGTCTTTATAGCCTGACAGAGTCGGGAAGAATGCAACTGACATAATCTCAACGAAGCCTAGAATTAATCCCCCTATCATTGCGCCGGGTACTGAGCCTATTCCCCCGAAGACTGCCGCTATAAATGCCTTGATTCCCGGAGTCATTCCCATGAAAGGCTCAACTCTGGGATAACGCAAAGCCCACATTATGCCCGCGACTGCTGCCAACGCCGAGCCAAGACCGAACGCAAGAGCAATAATCTTATTAACAGAGACTCCCATCATTCGAGTCGTCTCAATATCGAACGAAATTGCACGCATTGCAAGACCGGGTTTAGTGCAGTACAACAGCCATAACAGACCCGCAACGAGAATAAACGCTACAACAGGAACGAGAATCCCAAGAGGTATAAGCCTTATATCTCCGTTAATGATAATAGGTTCCATTAATATCTTTGGCTGAACGACCGGGCGGGGCATTCCTGTAAAGACTACGACTGCAAAGTTTTCAATGAAGAACGAGACACCTATTGCACTGATTAACGCGGAAATTCTGGGAGCTTCTCTCAGGGGCTTATATGCTATTCTGTCAACGAGGAGTCCGCAGATTGTTGTTAATATAATCGCGATAATTACTCCGACTGCCCAAGGAAGTTTATAGACTATCGTAGCGAAGTAAACGAAATAAGCTCCGAGCATGAATATATCACCGTGAGCAAAGTTTATGAGTCTTAGTATCCCGTAGACCATCGTGTAACCCACAGCAACGAGGCCGTATAACGAACCAAGACTCAAAGCGTTAATGAAGTGCTGAATAAATATATTGAGATTCAAAATGTATCATCACCTTACGCGCTAATAAAATATAAATAAAATAAGAGAAGGGCGTTATTGCTTACCCTTCCCCTAAAAATTTTCACGTTGTTAAATAAATAATTTACTTACAGGACGGGTTTATACTTCGGGTTTGACTATGCCGATAAATGTCTTTTTGCCGTCTCTGATCTCTACGATTCCCATATCCTTCTCTGCGTCATGGGTAGCGTTAATCGTGGTCATTCCTGTTACTGTCGGGAGATCCTTTATAGTCTCTAATGCATCGCGGATCTTCGCAGGGTCAGTGCTTCCGGCTCTCTCGATTGCGTCCTTGAGCATGATATAGCAGTCATAACCGAGTGCGCAGTTTACGTTAGGAGCTTTATCAGGGTGAACTTTGTTCCATGCTTCAGTGAAAGCCTTCGCAGTGTCGTTCATTTCCGGCATTGATGGATCATAAGCAAAAGTCGTATGCATGAAGCCTTCTACAGCGTCTCCGCCAAGAGTTACGATTTCGGGATTGTCCATAGCGTCCGCGCCGATAAATTTAAATTTTGCGCCGAGTTCTTTAGCCTGCTTGAGGACTATTGCACCTTCAGCAAAGTATGCAGGTAAGAATACTATATCAGGGTCAGCTTCGATTAATGAAGTGAGCTGTGCTGTAAAATCAGTGTCTCCTGTCTGATAAAGAAGTGAAGCGACTATTTCACCGCCCATTTTCTTGTAAGAGTCCCTGAAGAACTTGCCGAGTCCTACGCTGTAATCATTGCTCATGTCAACGAGTGTAGCTGCCTTTTTGAGTCCAAGATTCCTGAATGCGTAAGTTGCTGCTCCTGCGCCCTGAAAAGGATCGATGAAGCAAGCCCTGAAGTAAAATTTCTTGTCAAGAGTTACAAGAGGGTTGGTGCATGAAGTTCCGACTACGGGGATACCTGCCTTCTCTGCGACTTCTCCGCCTGCCATTGCAAGTGATGAGCCGTAAGTTCCGATTATTGCGTTGACTTTGTCATTCTCGATGAGTCTTGTTACTGCATTAGCTGCTTCGACTTTATCTGATTTGTTATCGACTATGACGAGCTCGACCTTCTTGCCGAGTATAGTAGGAAAGAGCGAATGTGCTAATTGAGTCCCTTCGAGTTCTAGTTGTCCTCCGAAAGCATTTTGACCGGTCAAGCAGTTGAATACACCAATCTTGATAACGTCATCATCGGCTGCTGCGACAGAACAAAGCATTAACACGAGCATTAACGCTGCCAAAAGTTTACGCATGATTAATAAACAACTCCTTTGATAATTGGAAAAATTTTAAAGATTATATCACGCATTAATTTTTTTCTTGATTGAGTATTCAGCTAAAATGACTCCTGCGAGAATCAAGAACGTGAACGAGTAAGCAATATTGCACCCTCCTGACGATGATTGAATAACGTTAGCTTCAGGCTGAGACGCTAAGATGTCATAAGCAGCCTTAACGTCAAGCAGTCCGTTTCGTGATAATTTATATTTCCCGTCATACTGTTTATACGGTGAGAATATCTCTCTGGTATTTTGAGTTATCTCCTGAATCATCATGTCTCGCGATTCCAAAGTCAATAATCCGCCGTAATTCATGTCAATATAATTAATTTGCCGTGTTATATATCTGTTTACATTGCCTTCATACGGATATACAAGGGGATTTATATTTTTATTAGCTCCGGTTAATAACGCATTCTTGATCTGCTCAGGAGTCGAATCAGGGAAGGCCGACATCAACAAAGCTGCTGCTCCTGTTACATGTGGTGCTGCCATTGAAGTTCCGCTAAGATATTGATACATTGTGCTGCCGTCCGTTAATGGCGAGTACGTGCTGAGAATATCTACGCCAGGTGCTGTAATGTCTACACTATCGCCGAAATTTGAGAAAACTCCTGCCTTGTCGCTGGAGTCAATTGCTGCAACTGTAATAAAATTTTTGAGTCCTGTAAAACCTGCAGGATAAGGATATTCTCCCTTGCTAAATTCTTTCATGTTTTTAAAGGCATAAGCCGGATCGTCAAATGGTATTGCACTGCCGAATTTTACAGAAGCATTGCCTGCCGCTGTAACTATTAAGACCCTGTTCATGTCATCAAGGGCCTTGAACGCCATCCAATAGACATTATTTTGCATTTCACTCGGACTGATAGGCAGATACGCTCCTAACGACATATTAACTGCAGCAATTTTCATGTCGGGATTATTTTTCAGTAACTCAGCAAGATAATTTATTGCCCGAATTTCCTCGCTTATAGTCTCGTACTCGCTGTTATCTAAGACTCTTATAGAAAACATGCTTACATCCCAATTTATTCCGGAAATTCCAAGTTCGTTATCGCCTACTGCTCCTATAATTCCTGAAACGTGAGTCCCATGTCCTCCCATGTCAGCGTCCCATCTTGAAAAAGTTTTGTCATAGTCTCCGCTCACTGTAGTATAGTTCGTTGATAAATCCTGCGAAATATTTGCGAGTAAGTCAGGGTGAGAGTATATTCCTGAGTCAATAACTCCTACGTAAATATTATGACTCCCTGTAGTGTAAGGCCAGACTTCGGGAGCTCGAATCTTCTTTATTCCCCAGCACGAGTCAAAATAAGGGTCATTAGGTGTGATTACTTCGCTTGATTCACTTTGTCTCTTGACGTGATAATTAGGCGAGACGCTTATAACTTCAGGATTATTCTTTAACTCGTTAATTAACTCTTCAGTAGTCTTTGAGTCTGACTTAATCAACACAAAAATTTTTCCGTCAAGTTCTGATAAAGTCTCGTATGTCTCTGCGACTCTTGCATTGATTGAGCCTGCTATCTCAGAAATTCTTGCGCTCGAACCTTCAGGGACTCGAAATACTGCGAGGACTTCACCTTCTTTATAGCTTGATGACATTGCGGAAGGACTCATTAAGAACACGATTAACAGAGCCAGCACAAATTTTTTCATGACAAATAACACACTTCCTGCTTCAACAAAAATTTTTACGAGTATAACACTATTTCAACGCAGCAATTTTCTTCTCCCAGCCTGTTAATCTCAAGTGAGTCAGCATTAACGTGCAGCAGACAATCCAACCTACAGGGTAGCCTATAGCAATAAAGTATATCGAGCGTGTAAGACGTGAAATAATGAATAAATAGATCTGCCTGAACACTACGAACGAGCCTAGCATTATTAACATAGGAGACTTCGAGTCGCCGACTCCCCTGAGTGCTCCTGCTAAAGTCTGATTAAGGACGTTGAATGGGTCAAAGATACAGTTCAGCCTCAAGAATAAGACGCTGTAATATAGAACCTGCGCATCGCGATTAAATAAAGACGATATAAACGGAGCTGTGATATATAAAATAGCGATTAGTGATATTGATATGCTCATAGAAATTTTTATGCATTCTTTAAAGCCCTGCCTGATTCTGTCGGGTCGTCTAGCTCCTGCGTTCTGGCCTACGAAAGTTGTTATTGCCATTGCCATACTCTGAGTCGAAAGGGTAACGAAAGCGTCAACACGTGCATAGATTCCCCATCCTGCTGTAGCTGCTGCACCGTAAGCGTTTATATAAGCCTGGACAAAGACATTTGAGAATGAAGTCAACGCCATCTGGAAGCCTGCCGGAAATCCTATCTTGATAATTCGAATTAATATAGCTTTATCTATTTTCATTTCGTGCCAAGTCAAGCTGTGAACTTCATGACTCCTGAACAATATCCAGAATATAATTACTCCTGAGACAAGCTGAGCCAAAATCGTAGCATAAGCAACACCTGCAACGCCTGACTCAAAAGTTATAACGAATAATAGATCAAGAAATATATTCAGAATCGAAGCAAGTATCAAGAAATATAACGGTCTCTTAGAGTCTCCTACAGCGCGCAGGATTCCTGAACCCATGTTATACAGCATAGTGCCTCCCAGTCCTAACGAGAATATTTGCAGATAGACGACAGCTTCTTTAAATACAGTCGGAGGAGTGTTCATCATTCGTAATAAAAACGGTGTCGAGTAATAACCGATTGCAGATATTATCAGAGCCATTATTACAGTCGCGACTACTGCGGTGTGAGTAGCTTTGCGTAAGTTCTCAATGTCTTTAGCTCCGAAGTACTGCGAGATAACGACGCTTGCACCCATTGCCAAGCCTATAAAGAGTCCTATTAGAGTAATCACAATAGGAATTGTCGAAGTTACTGCCCCTAGAGCGTCAGAGCCTACGAAATTTCCTACTACAACGCTGTCGACTGTGTTATATAACTGCTGAAATATATTGCCTATGAACAACGGAAATGCGAACGTTATTAAATGCTTCCAGATTGTTCCGGTTGTCATGTCCTTTACTGTTGATGATGTGCTTGCAGGCAAAGTGAGTCCCCCTAATTAAAGTCTTAAAGTCTCGAAAAATTTTCAAGATTGTATTCTATGTGAAAGATTAATGCAAAAAAAATCTCCCTGCCCGATATTAAATCAGACAGAGAGAAAGAGATAAATAATTTCTAGCTCAGGAAGTCTAATAAACTCGGCTGAATGATTCGTGAAATGATTGCAAGATTAGCTTGATACATGTAATCTGCTACCATTAACTGCGAAATTGCGTCCGCAGGGTCAATCGTTATGAGCTTGTCATGTTCGTCCGTCATGATTGCGTTCTCAGTTATGAGCCTGTCAGTGTTGTACTCGTAGCGTGTCTGAAGTGCTCCGTTCTCTGACATTACGGTTAAGATATTATTAATAAAGTTATCGATTCGAGGCAGCAATTTATCTGTCAATGCGTCAGTGTTTCCTGCTTTGACTGCTGCAATAACGTCATTGATTACCCCGAAGCCGTTTTGTCTGGTAGTATTAGCACCGCTTCTTATCGTAGCGTTCTGGGTGTGAATGCCTGAGTCGTAAAAAGTATCGTCAATGCCTCTGGTATTAGCATCGCCGTCAAGATTATAACCGCCCCTGTAGTAAGTCCTGCTGTCGTCATCACCGCCAAAGAAGTAAATGTTATCATTACTGCCTGCAAAGTCTATCTTAATTGAATAGCCCCTCTCAGACCAAATCATTAGCTCGTTGTCTTGATTGATTTCTGCTTTTACGTCATAATCCTGCATTCTTGCACTGATAAACGCTGCTAAGTCATCGCCTTTAATAACAGTGTCGTCCGTAACGTCTCTAATTGCAGTCAAGTCTATAGTGTGAGAGTAGCCTGCAACTGTGATTGTTAGAGTATCTGCCGGGAATGATTGATTTTCCACGTCCCATTTGTAAGAGTCAGACATGTAGCCTTCGCCCGTGCCGTCAGGGTTGACTCTCGTCTGAATGCCTGTAGAGATTCCCAAAGCGTCCTGTGCAATGTGGCCTTTGACATCAAGAATATTCACTGCTGAGCCGTCCACTGAAGAGAACGATATTAACGGATAATCGCCTGAGTTCCTAGCTGCCGAGTCCTGAGTGTTGCCCATGTGCTGGTCATAATAATTAATATACAGCCAGTCCCCTGCTTGAGTGCGTAATCTGTCCATAACGTCTTTTACTGTATCTGACTCGCTAACGTCAATTTCTACGGAGTGGCCGAGATTCGAGAATCTGATAGTGCCTGCCCTGAAAGTTTCGCCTGCCTCTGAGTAAGCCTCGCCGAATGTCATAGAGTCGCTCGTAGGTATCGTAGTATTCTGCAAGTTAGAAGTAACTCCGCCGTGAATTCCCATTTGTGCAGCTATACCGCCTGAGTACGAGTTCCATACAGGGTCATCAAACGGCATGTCAACTACAGTGAACGCTTCACCTGAAAGAAAATATATCGCTGAAGAGTCTTTTATCTCTTGGCCGGACTTGTTTACATGAACAGTGCAGCCCATAATATCATGGCCTTCTTGTGCGTTTACTGAATTAACTATTGCTTTCATGACTTTGTTGCGGTCTACGAAGCCTGTTTCAGGGTCAACAACATCGGCGCGCTTGATATTGACATCGTAATACATTCCGCAGTTCATTTGGACTCTTAATGGAATGCCTATATTGTCATCAACGCATGGAGCTGAAGGGAAATTAACGCATTTAGTTCCTGTTCCTGCACTTGAGTCAGTGTAGCCGTCAGTTCTAAGAGCAGTCGAGAGTCCCATTTTGTCAGCATAGTTATATTCGTTCATGTCGATAAATAAAACCTGTTCGCCGTTGTAGCCCCTCATGACGAGTCTTTGAGTCATAGCTTCAGAGTCAAGAGTTCCTGTTCCGTAATCATCATCTTTGTCTTCACTCACTGTAACTTCAAGCCATCCTGCACCCGCATTCTTGAGTCTGTCAGCTATGTCCTGAAGGGTATATTCTCCGGCGTTGAGCTTAATATCTGCTGCCTTGCCTCCTGAAATGACTCTCCAGTGAAGCTGTTCTCCGTCCTTAACCTGTAATTTTTCGTCAGGAGCAAATTCGCGGCTCTTCATAGCTGTTTCCATTCCGAGATAATCGAATATATCGATATGACTCTGATCTACTATTCTGCGCTGTGAGACTGCTTTTAACGCGTTGTTCTCGTCAAAGTCAAACATTTCTGCTGCACCGCCTGAACCTATAATAGTGAGTGATGGATAATGAAGCTCTTCTTCAGCCTCGTTAATGTGAAGTCTGTCTGAGGGCAAATCACCTGTCCTTTGAGCAATGATTACTATTCTTTTTCCGTCAGCTGTAGTTCGTGCGTAGACTCCCTGAATGGCATTGATTTTCTCTGCAATTGTCTCTACTGAGTCTTCGGCATTGATATATATTTTCGCAGTGCTTGAGTCCTGTTCATTGAGCTTTATTGTCAGCGTTGAAGAAGTCGCCGTCAGAGTAGAAGCTCCGTCCAGTCCGAATAATTCACTCATAGCGTTATTAGTGCCTGAAACTCGAACATCTCCCCTTGATGTCTGCAAAATCAAGCGTCCTGATAAATTCCCTGAAGTCAGAGAAGCAAAAGGAGTCCCATCGCCCTCGCCTGAAATTTGAGAGTTAATCGCATCAACAAGAGCCGTAGAAGTTGTGAATTGAGTCAAGTCAAAATTATATTCTCTATCATCGACATTGATTGTCAGAGTTCCTGAATCATCAGAACCTCTCCAGCTGACCAGATTATTATTACCCATAACGCCCTTGAGACCGCCGTTATTTGCTGTGAAGTCCACTGCGCTTAAATCTTCACTTGTTACAGTTGCAGGCATAGGCATATAATCAGTATCAGGCCATCCCGTTATGCCGATTTTCTCACCTGTATTGCTCTTGATGATCATTTGCTGCATTCCCGTATTATCATCGCGTTCAATATAGGCATTGACTAGAGAACTTGCGCCTTGTTCCTGAAGTGAATTATTAATAATGCTTGCTAAGTCAGATAAAGTTATGCCCGTAACTTCATTAGGATCCCTGTAGCCGTTGTGATCAGTGTAATTTGTCGTCTGAGTGCTTGTTTTATTATAATCGTTGTCGCTCCAGTCTTCAGGGATAAATACAGAGAGCGTTCTATTTCCTACAGTAATTTGAACTTTCTCTTCGCGTCCCTGCCATACCCAGTCCGCAGGCACATAATGAGAGCATATAAAGTAAGAGTCTTCATCGGTCGGAACTATATCGCTTCCTGAAAAGCTGACATCGCCTAAGAGACTATCATTAACAGCGTATTGAATTCTTTGATCAGTGCCGTTATAGCTTATGCTGCCGTCTGAGTTCTCAGTGAATGGCCGTGTTGAAGTGTCAGTGCCTCCGAAAATATATTGACCTGCGACTCGTGTATTAAGATTGTCGAGCATGATTTTCTTGTTGGCTTCGATCTGGTCATTTATATCTTTGAGCTGACTCTCATCAAGTGCGCCGTCTCCTGCCTGAATGATAAGCCCCCTGATTGTCTGAGCTGCATCGAGGACGTTATTTAGTGCCGAGTACGAATACTTGAGCATAGTTGCAGCATTTTGCGTGTTGTATTGATACTGCTCGTTAGCGTCAAGGGCTGACTCGATTCCCAGAGCCTTTGATATAGCTGTCGGGTTATCTGATAGTTTCGTGTATTTATTTCCTGTAGCAATCTGTTTTTGTAACTCCTGCATATTTCTCATGCTGTTTTGCAGGGAACTCAACAGGCTGCCGTACATTGTTGCTGTTGTCATTCGGCTGAACATTTTTATTTACTCCTTTATTATGTTATGTGCCTATATATCTATAAAAAAATTCCCTCCCCGGTTTCTTCCTCTTTCCGAGAAGGGCGAAATTCTCTAACGGGTTCTAGTAAATTTTATCGGCCGACTAAACCGAATCCGTTAATTATAGTATTCAGCATTTCATCTATTGCAGTAACGTATCTTGCCATAGCTCCGAATGCACGGTTAAGAATAACTATGTCAACAAGTTCTTCATCGAGATTGACTCCGCTGACTGCCTGACGCTGAGAGTCTATTTGATCCGAAACTGTCTGCTGAGTCTTATACATCAAGTTCGCGTGAGCTGCTTCTGCGCCTATCTCCGTGAGCATTGCGTCATATACTCCGCTAAGAGTCGTAGTTCCGTCAACGATTTTGTCCCAGTTAAGATTTACCATTCTTGAGGCGTTAGTCCCGTCTCCTGAGCCTCCGGATTTGCCGCTTGATGCTATGCCGTTCTCGTCCTTGAGACCCATTGCTGCCCCTATCAGTGAAATATTTGCCTGGACTTCATCACTGACTGCTAGTGATTTCGCTGCTCCTGATTTCATGGCTAAAGGCTTGAAGAACGCTGTACCCGTTGTGTTAATCTCGTTAGCTATTCCGTAGCCTGAATATTGATATGCATTGAAATTCTTTGCGAGATTGAATGCAACTTCATTCAAAGCGTCCTTAACGTTGGGTAAGAGTCCGTCTCTGACTTCTTCGAGTCCCTTGACTGAACCGCCCCTGACATGATGTTTTACTGTGATTGAAGTAATTCCGGCGTTCTTGAGGTTGAACCACATACCTTCGCTGACTTCGCTTAACACCGATGCACTGTAATTAGAGCTTCCGTCCGTGCTGACATTGGGAATTCTTCGAGCCTCTTTGAACATATTATCACTCGAAAGATAACGAACTCCATTAAACGAGAATGCTGCGTCCTGAGCTATTCCTGTCGGCGGTATATAAGTAACTTCTCTGTAGCTGGTCTCTTCAGTGCCGTTTACGTCAACAGTGATTTCTTCGTTCTTGGTGAGGCCAAGTCTTCGCAAGACCTGCATATTTCCATCTTCGGCTCCCATGAGAGTAATTCTCTGAGCTTCTCCGGCAACGTCCGCTGCAATAGTTAAATACCATGATTGATCGCTGTCCTGATGAACTGAAGCATGTACCCATTGTTCAGGCTGAGTTATTCCAAGTTCGGCTTGATACTTCTCGTTAATCTTGTTGCGTATTGTCGCCAATGAGTCGGAACTTTCTACATTAATCGTGATTACGGGGTTATCATTGGCCATGTTCATGCGTTCTGCTAGATTGCCCGTAACGTCAGAAATAGAGATTAAATGATTATTGCTTGACTCTATATAAAATTGCGTCTTAGTTCCTGTCTGAGGCCCTGCGGTAACTCTGAGCTTCGAGAACTCCGAATTATCGCCTGAAGATGCGCTTCTTGCTACAGTGTCTGATAAAAATTTTGCGAACTCCTCAACGTTGATAGTGTCATCATAAGTAACTGAGTTCCCTATGTCGCTGCTTAATGTCCATGAACTAGTTGAAGCGTTCCATGATGCAGTTATGTCGACCTGGTCATCAGATACGCCGATTCTGAATGTATGCTTCTCGCCTGCTTCACCTGCACTCAAAATTTCGCCTAGCTCTAAATTTTCGCTGGGATTCTTAGTGAAAATCTTTGACGTTACCCGCGTACCCTGAGTCCCGACTTGAATCCTGAATGAGCCTGATATATTCAATGCTTCGTCAATGCTGTTGACTCTGCTTCTCATGTTGACTTGCGTTAATTCTGCTTTTATCTCCGTGAGGGTGCCTAACATTCCTGAATAATCCGTGATTTCGACCGGTGAATTCTCGTTGATAGTTCCTGCCTTGAACGTAAGATTTTTATTGCCGTTATCGTCTTCATTGACTGTAACAGAGAGATTTATATTATGTTCTCCTGCCTTAGAGTTTATAAATGCTGCAAGATTATCTGTTGTGAGTTCGTCCACGTTGACCGGATCAACAGGGACTTCTATTGTATTGCCTTCTGAATCTGTCGTTGTCTGAGTCTCAGGTTCACCGTTGATTTCTGCCCTGAGATTCCATCCGCCGCCGTCTGCCTTGTCAATTTTCACGGTCAATATTGAAGGTGTATTGCTATCATCAAGGACTCTGAATGACAGCTTGTAGGGAATATCATTAGAGTCTGAGTCAAGAATTACTCCGCCTGCAAAATAGGAACTCACAGCACCGCGAACTTCAAGACAGTGTGCATCTCCGCCCCCTGTAGTCCATTCAACGCCGTTTGCTATGCGATCTACTGAGAGTAAATAATTCCCTTCAGGACCTGTCGCAAGAATATCTGCTACACTTGGATTGCTGACTATATCAAATTCATTCTCTGAGACCTGAACGTCATAATAAACCTGATTATCCCAGATGAACGCATGAGCCTTTAATTCCCTGACGTGAGTACCCTGAACTATTGCCCTGCCGTTAAGCGTAACGAAAAATTCTCCCGGTACTCCGTCACTGCCTTCAAGGGGTTCATTATAAGTAATATCTATTTTCTTGGAGAGCTTATCAAGTATCAAATCACGAGAGTCACGCAAATCATTAGCGTTCTGATCAAGGGCTTCTGCGCTGGCAATTTCTTTATTCAAGGCTGCAATGTCATAGAGCATTCGGTTTATATCTGCGACTTCGGTTTCAATTTCAGTGTTGACGGATTTATTATAAGTCTGAAAATTGTCTGTTAGGGTTGCAATCATATCACCGAGTGAACGTGCTGACTCAACAAGGCTGCGTCTTGTCGAAGTATCTTCGGGGGACTGCTGCAAGGTCTGCAAATCAGTAAAGAACGTGTTCATAGCGTCTCTTATACCTGATGAATTAGGCTCTGAAATGTAATTCTGAATGCTGTCGTAAAGCTCGCTGACCTTCTCCCAGTAGCCCAATGCAGTCTGAGTATCTCTGAACTGGAAATCAAGAAATTCATCGCGGATTCGTTCAATGTCGTTGATGTGAACACCCTGACCGACCTGGCCGATACCAGGCAAGTCCATAGGAGTATTTGTGGCATAATTGACTCTCTGGCGTGAATAACCTTCAGTGCCCATGTTTGCGATATTATGCCCTACTGTCTGCATTCCCAGTCTGAAGGCATTTAATGCAGTCTTGCCTAATTCTATTCCTCCGAATGTACTACTCATAATAACACTTTACCCCCTGAATTCAGCCGAACCAGCCTGTGCAGCTTCTCCTCCTGAAATTCTGCGGTATTCAGAAAGCAGCATTGCAGAAAATTTTTCGTTCTGGTCTATGAGGCCGCTAATTATCATCATCTCAGATTTTAATACAAAAATGGACTGCGTTAATCTGTCGGCAGCCCCGTTAAATTTTGGTCGTTCATCGTTTTCAAGTTTCAATGCAATAGAACCCGCCGAAGGTTCGCAATTTAACTTTGCAGCGAGTCTCTTTGCCGAGTCGTTTCTTATGCCTTCATGGGTCTGGGTCTCGAAAAATATATCTCTTGCTTCGTCCATGAGTTCATTTACTGACTCTGTATCACGTGCGCGCATAGCTTCTCTCTGCTCCCTGATGACTTCGATTAAATCATCAATGCAGTCAGCCTCGTCAAGAACAGCGTTAATTAACTCTTCGACTTCAGCACGCATGATTAATTACTCTATATCAAGAATCCCGGCTATCATTAAAGTGTTTGCCAGCTTATCAAGAGGGGGATTGTAAGTACCGGATTCGATCTTTCCCCTGAATTCTGACACGACATCTTCGCGGACTTCCGGAATATTTTTCATTTCTGCATTGACTTTAGCGAGCAGTGAGCCGAATGAACTTATATTAGCATTGTCTGACTCTGACTCTGCTGTGAAGCCGCCGGTGTAAGATACATTCTGCCTAGATTTCTTCTTGCTTACTGCATCAAGATTATACTGCCCGGATATTCTCCCTATCATCGTGTTTCACTCTCCTCCCTGAAAAATTCAATTATCTATCCTGAAAATAAATTTTATTTGCATTATTTATCGGTGCTTTGTGAAATTATCTTTAACTGTAAAATACGCATTATGCAGAAAAGATAGTATTGAAGTATTTTTCCTTTCAGAATGTTCAAGCTTCTTAAATAATCTTGTGTGCGTAAACATTTTCCACATTGCAGCACTTGGAGCATGAAGATTATCCCATATACTTTTTGCGTTATTAAAGTCAGCTATTCCAATGTTAATAACTCTTCCTTTTTTGCACTCATCATTTGCAATGAACCGAGTTTTTGAATAATTTTTGTCATGAATAATAAGCGCAAACGATAATTCATGTCTCAGCCCTGCAAGCTCTATGACGCTGCCCAAAAAATGAAAAGAAGCCTTGCCGTTTTTAAGCATATTTTCGATTGTGATTATTCTTGAATCTTTTAATAATCGTTCTTCAATACTGCCGGTTCCATTGCCTTCAAACTCAGGAGCATTAAACAATTCTTCAAGATATTCACGAAAAACAGCGCATCCTGGCGATAAATTTTCTTTTAGTTCCAGGTCGTCATATTCATCATCGTCAGAATCATTAAGAATTTCAAAGCCTCCAGAAGGAATGAACTGATAAATGCCCGGTTTTATCGCAACCATTTTAGACCGTTCAATTAACTTTACTTCATAGCGTTTGCTACGTTCAGAAAAGATAATTACCAGCATTTGAACACCTAACAGAGCTTCTCTGCCGCTTCCGTTCAGAAGAGATGCTCTCATGCGTTCAAAATATCCGCTTTCGTCAGGACTGCCTATATTCTTATGCATACTGTTTCGGATAGTCATGCTTTCTTTCAGTTCCTGCCAAATATCTGGCTCGTCAATATCTTTGTCATGATATTCCATGAAGGCACGATAAAGCTCATACTCAAGGACGTGAGTAGAATATACATTTTCTGCATATGTTCCGATGTGCACCAGAACTTTAAGAAGCCTGCCGTTTTTATCTGTAATTATTTTATCGAGCATATATCCTGGACGATTGGGAAAACGTATTCGACCATCTAGTATGCGGCTGTATTCGGGATACCATTTTTGATTTTTATAATTCTGATGAGCAGTAACTTCAAAACCTTCAAAACCGGCTCTGTGAGAATCACTATAATCGCAGATAGTGTCATAGTATTTAATACTCGATGCTTTTGATGATTGGAGGAACGGAACAGCTTCAATGCAGAATACAGGGTACTCAATTCCGTTAATGCTTGTAAAGAAATTTTCCCCGTAATATTTCTTCATTACTTTATAAGAAAATGCTGTGAATTCTTTTGATGTAGTAATCCTTCAAAATTTTTTACGTTCTGCGTTAAAATTTTTAAGCAGTCTTTTATACAAACTTTTATTAAGCACGTCGTTTATATCACGTTGATATGAATAAATAAATTCGTATTTGCCAATATGATATTTAAGCCTATCAGGTATCTCAAAGTCTTCTGCAATTAATGGAACTACATTCATACCTTTGTTTGAGGCATTACTTATTTCGTTTTCTACTTGGCCGCTGTCAGCAGAGCTTCTGGTAAGATACAACAGCACCGAATCAGAATTAAAAAGCGCATTCATGATTTCTTTCGGCCATGAAGAACAATCGTCAGATAAATCACGCTCACTGATCCAGCATTTTAAGCCTTTTGTTTCGATTAAATTTACCCATTTCATTACATCGTCATAATCTTCTGATGAATGGCTGACAAATACTATAACTTTTTTCTCTTGAATCATTTGACTTCTCCGTTAATGTAAGATAAAGATTTATGCTGTATTATATAACATTATCATTTCTTTTACTGATTGTTCACACTAATAATTTTCCCGTAAAATATTTCTCATTCCATAATTAATTTTATAAGGAGGCAGTTTTTTATCATGAAGATGACATTTCGCTGGTACGGTTCAAAGGCTGACCCTATCCCATTGAAGTACATCAAGCAGATCGCAGGAGTTTCCGGATTGATGGGACTTCTTGACAAACCCGCAGGAGTCAACTGGGAAGAAGAAGAAGTTAAGGCTCTCGTTGATGAAGTTCACGCAGCAGGACTCGAACTCGAAGTAATTGAAAGCGTCAATGTCCACGAAGATATTAAGATGGGACTCCCTTCACGCGAGGAGTACATCGAGAATTATATCAAGACGATTAAGACTCTTGCGAAATACGGAGTCAAAGTCATAATCTATAACTTCATGCCGGTGTTTGACTGGCTGAGGACTGACTTAGCGCGCGTTATTCCTGAAGACGGCTCGAACAGTCTTTATTTTGACGAGAAAGATTTGGGAGAAATGGGTCCACTTGAGATAGTCAAGAAGACTGCTGAAGAGTCGCAAGGCTTCACGTTACCGGGCTGGGAACCTGAGAGACTCGCATTACTCGAGACGACATTAAAACAATATGAAGGCATGACTCCTGATGACCTGCGCAAGAATTATAAATACTTCCTTGATGCCGTAATCCCTGTATGCGAATCAGTAGGCGTTAAGATGGCCTGCCACCCCGATGACCCTGCATGGCCGATATTTGGACTGCCTAGAATAGCTCACTCTCAAGCCGACTATGACAAGATAGTAGCTCTTCATGACTCTCCGGCTAACACTGTATGCTTATGCACTGGTTCACTTGGCTCAAATCCTGATAATAATATTCCTGAGATAATAAGACATTTCGGCAAGATGAACAGAATAGGCTCAATGCATGTCCGCAACGTTAAATTCTTGGGCTATCACAAGTTCAGAGAAGCTGCTCACCTTTCATGCACCGGAGATCTTGACATGTACGAAATCATGAAGGCAATCTATGAGACATGCCCCGACACTTACGTAAGACCAGATCACGGCAGAATGATTTGGGACGAGAAGGGCAGACCGGGCTACGGACTCTACGACAGGGCTTTGGGTGCTGAGTACCTGTGGGGACTCTGGGAAGCAATCGACAAGAACGCAAAGGTAAATAATTAATCAATCATGAGGACAAAGCGAATTGTTGACATCTTAATGACTGCGGCACTAATGCTCCTGATGTCAATGCAGATAACTGATACGACATTGCACGAGTATATAGGCTTCTTTATGTTCGTAATAGTAATCTTTCACGTTTACTTGAATCGAATCTGGTACAAGGCATTATTCAAGGGCAGATATACCCTCTTGAGATCTTTCACTGTGATAATAAATTTCGCGCTGTTAATTGCGTTCTTCATGTCGGTCTTCAGCGGGTTAATCATGTCCGAAACTTTTCCGGCTCTGAATATCGAGTCCCTTACTTCATTTGTCAGGGTCTCTCACTTGTCGAGCTCGTATCTATGCTTTGTCCTGATGGCTGTTCACGCTGGCCTTTACTGGGGAGCAGTCGCAGGGAAAATTAAAGCGTCTTGGCCTGTGATAATCGCAATAATAATTTCGGGCTGGGGATTATATGCTTTCTTGAATGCGGACATATTCAGCTATATAACGTTAAGGAATCAATTCGCTTTTATTGACTACGATAAAAATTTTGCTCTTGTGTTACTCGATAATATTTCGATGTTCGTTTTATGGACTCTGGCAGGCTATGAGACTACAAGAATATTAACAGGTAAATATTTACGTCCCTGCGTGATAATTTCGTGCGTCCTGTTAATCGGCTTATCACTTTACACGTTATGCGGGACTCAGACAGGAGGCTTTTAGCTCATGAACTTTTCAGGAATAATAACGGGAATAATCAGCTTCTTGATAATAGGCATTCTTCACCCTGTTGTAGTTAAAGGCGAGTATTATTTCTCGAGTAAAATATGGCCTGTGTTTCTTGTTCTGGGTCTTATAGCTTGTATAGCTTCGTTAATGATTCAAAGCGAGCTTATCTCATCAATACTGGGAGTGCTGGGCTGCTGCCTTCTATGGTGTATCCGCGAACTCAAGGAACAGGAAGAGAGAGTCAAAAAGGGCTGGTTTCCTGCAAATCCCAAACGAATTAAGCAATCGTGATATAATTTGCGAAATTTTTATTAATTAATCATGAAAGGTGTGTATTATTCACATGGCCGATAAAATTTGTTCAGCATGTCATAAAGCATTAAAGCTCAGGGAGTCGAGTTATCCTATGGGAAGCGCGTTTCTTAAGGCAGAC
Source organism: Synergistaceae bacterium (assembly GCA_017439345.1). Classification (GTDB taxonomy): domain Bacteria; phylum Synergistota; class Synergistia; order Synergistales; family Aminobacteriaceae; genus JAFUXM01. The sequence goes on along the minus strand of JAFSJJ010000039.1, from coordinate 23,007 downwards.
AGGGTTCACGTTGATATTTACGAGTGTCCTGAGTGCCACAGAGTCGAATTATTTGCGGCTGACAGCGATATGATTACCTGCCCGAAGTGCGGAACTGTTCACAGTGCAAAAGAGTCCTGCGCAGTATGTGCTTTGAATGCTGCTCTTGACGAAGCTAATAAGTAAATTAATAACGAATCAGAAATAATTTTGCTCCCGGTCTTATAATCTAATCACGAGGCCGGGATTTTATTTGCGTTAATTCAATGCGTCTGCCAGTGCGTTAATATATTCTTCTCGTGCCTTAATGCTTATGGGAGCATCAGGAAATACTATCTCGAAAGCGTGAGTCCCTCCCGGAACAACATGAAGCTCAACAGGTACTTCGGCCTGCATTAATCTTTGCGCGTAAGTTAAAGTCTCGTCCCTGAACGGATCAAGAGTCCCGACCATGATATAAGCCGGAGGTAAATTCGATAAGTCTTGAGCAAGTGCCGGTGAAGTGTAAATATCAGGTTCCCTGCCTCCTAAATACATTTTCCATGCTGTAATATTAAAGTCTCTGCACCATGCCCGTTTGTCTGTAATCTGATAACTTGAAGGCGTTATATTTCTATGATCTAACATTGGGTATAAAGGCATCTGGAAGCAAATAGCCGGGCCTCCTTCATCACGTGCTTTGAGGGTTACGGCAACTGTGAGTCCTCCTCCTGCGCTTAGACCTGCAACAGCAATTTTATCCGCATTAACTTCGGGATTATCTGCAAGCCATCTTAGAGCCGTCATGCAGTCATCTAAGTCAGCCGGATATGGAAACTCAGGAGCTAATCTATAATCAGGTGCAGCTAGTATACAATTTGCACGCTTCACGATGTAAATAAAAAGCTCGTCATCACTGTCAGGATTGCCTGTAATGTGTCCTCCTCCGTGAATCCATAAGACTCCAGGAAGTTTTGTTTTTACTCCCGCGGGCTTATAAACTTGAACGCGCATATTACCGCCGATAATTTCATTATGAATTTCTACAGCAGGGTCTTCATGAGGCCTCGCAAAAGAAGCAAAACTTTGGCGGACCTCTTCAAGATTTTCGGGCGTTATGTCAACTCGAGGTGATTTCAAGAATGACTGCTTTAAATCAGGGTGAATCATTTCGTCAAGATTCCATGCTTTGAACTCTTGAGCGTTAGAGCCTGCCACAAATGCAAGAGATAAGGCAAGAATCAGCACGTAAAAACTTTTTCTCATTATAATCATAATTCCTTCTGAGCAAAAATATTAAGAGAAATTATAACAGTTTCATGAATTCAGAAAAGATACATAATCCCAATCGTCAATAGCGCGCCCTAGAGAAATTTTAGACTTATAAGCAAATAAATTTCCCCTCTCAATAGGAGTATTCAAAGCAAATTTCACTGTTGATTTAATGCCGTTTAATTCTCGGTAAGTTAATAAGGCTTTATGTTCATACGTAAGAGAGTCGAATTCCTGCGCAAGTCTTTCATTGCAACCTTCTCCATCGGTCATAATGAAATATAAATTATCCCAGTGAATGCGCTGTTTGCGTTCGTCCCATTTTGATCTTGCTTCCTGAAAATTTTTATAGTGCATGAAGTATATAGTTATTCTCTCTTCACCAGTGCCAAGAGTCCCTGCCGGATAGTTTACGCCTGAGTCTGCTTCAGGAAGCTCTATAACTTCTTGAGAAAAATAATATTTCAGGTTAGAGCAGAATTTCACGAAATCTTTTGCATTGAACCATAAGTTTATTGTAGGAGTGTCAAAACGCAGGCCAAGTTCATGAAGTATTAAAGTACCGGCGCAGTCCTTAGCAATTATCGAAAAATTTTTGTTCGCGAGTCGTTTCCTATTGGATTTAATGAGCCGGTCATGATAAATTTTTCTGCTTCGATTTAATATTTTACGCGGAATAAAGTTTATAACACGGCATAAGAGATGCAAGACGCAAGACGCAAGACGCAAGACGCAAGACGCAAGATTATACACAAATTCTTTCAATGTTGTCAACCCCCTAATTATATAAAAGCGACTCCGAATCACTCAGAGCCGCAAAATTTTTATTACTACGCTTCAATCGGAATTTCTGCTTCGTCCTGTCTCGGCCAAGTTGATGTCCATGTCCTAACGGGAAGCCCCCAGATGTTTATAAAGCCTACTGCTGCGGAGTGATCGAACGCATCGCCCTCTGAGTAAGTTGCTAAATCGTGCCTGTAAATGCTCTTTGATGTCTTGAGTCCCCTGACTACTGCCTGACCTTTGAATAAACGCATTTTAACAGTACCGTTCACATAACGCTGAGTGTCATTCATGAAAGCATTAATTGCATCACGCAACGGCGAGAACCAGTAGCCCTCGTAAGTTAATTCTGCAAATCTCGTTTCGAGTTCGCGCTTCGTCTTGAGAACCTGCTTATCAAGTGTAAGAGTCTCCATTGCTCTATGGGCAGCAAGCAATACTGTTGAACCGGGACATTCATAGACTTCACGCGATTTGAAGCCGACAAGTCTGTCTTCGATCATGTCAACGCGTCCGACTCCGTGACTGCCTGCAATCTTGTTTAATTTCTGAATCAACTCGACTCCGTGCATTCTCTCGTTATTAAGTGCTACAGGTATACCGCCCTCAAAGCTGATTTCTATAAATTCTGCCCTGTCAGGAGCTTCAAGGGGATTCGATGTCATCTCATAAGCGTCTTCGGGAGGTTCGTTCCATGGGTCTTCGAGAAGTCCGCACTCTATTGAACGTCCCCACAAGTTATCATCTGTGCTGTAGGGTGAGCTTGCTGTTGCCTTGACCGGGATACCGTGTTTGGCTGCGTATTCTATTTCGGCCTCGCGGGTGAAGTGCCAGTCTCTAACAGGAGCTAATACTTTGATTTTAGGATTCAGAGCCGTTGCGCATACTTCGATTCTGACCTGATCCTGCCCCTTGCCTGTACAACCGTGAGCCACTGCGACAGCTCCTTCTTTGTTAGCTATATCAACAAGGGTCTTTGCGATTAACGGACGAGATAAAGCCGATACCAGCGGGTAAGTTCCCTGATACATTGCATTAGCTCTAAGTGAAGGATAAACGTAATTCTCTACAAAAGTTTTCTTGAGATCGAATATATACGCCTTGACTGCCCCGCTGTGAAGAGCCTTTGATTTCGCAGCCTGTAAGTCAACGTCCTTCTGGCCTACATCTGCCGTCATTGTGATTACGTCATAGCCCTGTTCAGTGAGCCACATTACTGCAACTGAAGTGTCAAGACCTCCTGAATAAGCTAATACTGCCTTGCCTTTCTTCTCTGTCATGTAAAATGATTCCTTCTTTCGTGAATAAAAAGTCTTTGTGTAATTATAATTTCAATACGGATAAAAATGCTATAAAATTTTAAAATAAAATTATAATTTGCGAGGTAATAAAAAATGAGTTTTTGGGAAGGCTTTATCGAGGGAATTACAAAGAATTTAGGCGAAATGATCGGAGCAGGTTTTGTCGCAGCTTTCATAGGAGCAGGATATTGGATTAAGAAAATTCTTGACTCACGAAAACAAAAATCAGAACAAATTATTATCGAAGAGACAAAGCACTACACAACTTTAGAGAAAATTGAACATGCAGCAGATACAGGCGACTCATGGGTACAGTATTTACTCGGTGAAAAATATGAACACGAACAGAATTACACTCTTGCTGTATTATATTATAGAAAATCAGCAGAGCAGGGGGTGCCGGCAGCTCAATATAATCTGGGAGTCATGTACGAACACGGCAGGGGCGTTAATAAAATCATCGCTGAAGCACGTAAATGGTATCAGAAGGCCGCAGATCAGAACTATCAAGACGCAATAGAAGCTCTGAAGAGATTAGAAAATAATATCCCAGAATTAGAAGATAAGAAAGAAGATATTATAAAGCCAAAGCCTAAGATTGATATAACACTAAAGATTGAGCCTGAAGTTAAAGACGTTAAGACTCAAGAAAAAATCGATGAGCAAAAATATTCACCAAAAGTAAATGACTTGATAAAAAGCGCGAGAGGCGGCAATGCAGAGGCTCAGGTCAAATTAGGCACTATGTTCACAACAGGATTAGGGGGGCTGCCGTGTGACTATACACAGTCCGTTTACTGGTACAGGAAAGCTGCTGAACAGGGGAATTCAGACGGGCAGTATTGGTTAGGAGTCATGCTCGAACAAGGCAACGGAACTCCCAGAAATATTAATGAAGCCCGAAGATATTATCAGAGTGCCGCAGCTCAGGGACATTCAGGAGCAAAGAAAGCACTAGAACGCCTGCAATAAAAAAAATCCCTCCGAAGCATAAAACTTTCAGAGGGAGAAAAATTCTTTAATACGGAAGCAAATTCCACAAGAGTCTTATAATCGGATCAAATAACACGTTAATTACTCCTGTGAACAAGAGCAGCAATAATATAATCATTCCGTAACGTTCAAGCCAGTTGTATATATGCATGTATTTATAAGGCAGAAACGCCTCAAGCACCCTCGAACCGTCCAGCGGTGGAATAGGGATCAGGTTAAAAGCTGCAAGTCCCATGTTGATACTTACCATTTGATATAAAAATATTAATCCTGCCTGACCTGTTACTAAATAAAATCTCGTCCCCGCAAACCTGAAAAATAGTACGGTAATAATTGCTGTTAATATATTTCCTGCTACTCCTGCGAGAGAGACTATTATTAAATCGCGTCTCGGATGTCTGAAATAACGAATGTTGATAGGCACAGGCTTAGCCCACCCGAAGCCCACGAATAAAAGCATTAACGTCCCGAGTAAGTCAAAGTGCTGGAATGGATTCAGAGTCAATCTTCCCGAACGTTCAGCAGTTGGATCACCGACCATCTTAGCTGCAAAACCGTGACAGAACTCATGAAACGACAACGCCCACAATAACGCAGGCAATGTAAGCAATAATCTTACTGGATCGCTTATTAATCTCATTTCTTGAATAAACCTCCTAAACCCTTTTGAAGTCCCTTCTTTAATTCTTCACGCGCACGTTCTTTTAATTCTTCTTTCTTTTGTTCGCGAGTCTGCTTTTGATTCTGAGTCTTGTTATTAGTCTTGGCCGGAGTCGCAGCTGGAGTCGTTGTCGTTGTCTTAGTCGGCAGAATTCTATCAAGCGTTTGATCTATTAACTGTTCGCCCTTCTTCTGAATCGCCTGCTGTGCATTCTCTTTTGTAGGTGTCTGAGGCTGAGTCTTGTTGTTCTTGTTGTCAGAGTCCCCCTGAGCCTTGACAGTAGACTCGCCGATCTTGAGTCCTGAGAATGACGGTGAAGACGCTTTGCCCGAAATCTTGAGAGTAACTGTCCTGAAATCTCCTGCTGAGCCTTTATCCTGAGCTCCTGTAACTCCTCCCTGAAGGAATGCCTGCAAACCTTCAGTGAAGCTCGATGTACCTCCCTTGAATAATGCCTGAAGAGCTCCTGCGCTGCCTCCTTGAAGAGCGTTGATTAATTGATAGTTAATGCTGCTTTCGGTCATGAAGTTTAGGGTTATATCTTTGCCGCTGAAGTCAACAGTTCCGTTCTGTGAGAGCTTCGCATACTTGTATAACGCATCGTTTTTCACAGCATTTGCGATTGAACCGGATTTAATAATTAATTTTCCAGTCTGGAGAGTCAGAGGCGCATTTACGCTTGAATATTTTATACCGTCGCTCTTGTGAAGTCTTGTAATGAGATTGAGCCACTTGAAGCCCGTTATAGCTCCTGCTCCCATTGAGAAATTGCCGCTGCCTGAGTAAGCCGTCTTGCCTTTAGCTGTTCCGTTGATCTTCATTGAGAGCTTGCCCGTTCCCGTAATCTTGCCTTCGAGTCCTCCTGATACGTCCTGAATGAGTGCATTAACGTCAAGTCCTGATACGTCAATATTATCAGTGAATTTCATTGCGTTAATATCGAACGTTAAATTATTCTTGGCCGTGCCTCCGTAAAGTTTAGCCGTGCCTCCTGATGACGTGAAGTTATTGCCCGAGTATGCAAGAGGAAGATTTATGCTCGTCAGCTTGAGACCGTATGCCGTGATTGCTGATGACGTTAGAGAGCCTTTGCCCGAAATGCTTTTATCATTGCCTGTGAGATTGAATGCAAGGTTAGCGACTCCTGATAAGTTGCCCTTCAAGTCCGGGTAATCTTTGAGTAATCTTTCGAGCTTAATATTTTTCCCGTTCAGAGCGATATTTAATTTCAAAGCAGGACTAACTTGAACATTACCTGTAGCACTGACTTCAACGCCTTCAACTTCTGCACGGACTTTGTTTAGCTTGATGTCTTGCATATTTCCTGAAATTTCCGCGATTAACTTTTCAAGAGTGAAACCTGATGCATTTATACTCGGAACGTTAGCACTGAAATTGATTGCAGGATTAGCGTTACTCCCTGAAACTTTAAGATTTCCCGTTAATTTTCCCTTCAAGTCAACACCTGAAGCCGAAGCCAACGGAGCAAGATCTAAATTCGTGAATTTGAAGTTAAAATCTAGTGGAGCCTTCCCTGACACCGAAGCAGTTCCCGAACCCGTTATACTTCCTGAGCCTGCCTGAGCGTTTAAGCCTCCAAGAGTAATTATGTCGCCGTTCTTGCTGATAGAAGCATTTGCATTCGTGAATGTTACTCCGCTTGCTGTTATGCTCTTTGCCGAAGCGTTGATGTTGAGCTTATCGAGCTTGCTTAAGTCTCCGTTAAGTGCTGTAGTTAATTCAAGATTCTTTGCGGTTATCATGTTCATTGCTTGAATGTTCTGCGATGACGCTAAAAGATTTATTGACGGAGCATTCACACTGCCTTGAATCTTTATTCCTGCGTTGACGTTACCCTTTAAAGCATAATTATCTATATCAGGAACGTAATTTTTCAGAGCAGCAGGACTCATTGTTATAGTTGCGTTTATATTCAGTGAGGGATTATCTGACGGAAGAGGCGATATAGTACCCGTTATACTGATAGGCATTCCGTTTAGAGTCCCTTCTGTCTTTGTTAGAGTCAAAGTCTTCTTTGCGAACGAGAAATTTATTACCGGCTTAGTAATCTTCTGATCCATTCCCGAAAATTCAGGGCTGCTTAGTGAACCGGATATAACAGGATTTGAAGCACTGCCTTTGACGTTCACTGAGGCTGTTATCTTCCCTGCAAGTTTATAATCTGAAGCGTCGGGGATTAAATCTTCAACGCGTTTAATGTCCAAGTCAACGATCTTAGCTGTAACGTTCAGATTTGGCTTTACTAAGAATGAAGCAATGTTCCCGTTTAAATATCCTTGAGAGCCCTCGAAATTAAATTTGCCGTTAAGTGTAGCTGTGTCGCTGTGAGCAAGTTTGATTTGAGCCTTAATGTTGCTTAACGTCCGCCCCGAGTACGAGATTTTAGGAGCTGTGAAATTAATTAACCCGTTAAGAGCATTAACAGGACCGCTTATATTAGTGTTGAACGTTGAGACTTTGCCCGATAACCCTTTTAAATCCGGAACGTTTAATATCTTGTCGAGACCGTCCAAATTTGCCTCGCTGCCGTCAAGTTTTATCATGACTGAAAGAGGTTCGTTAGGTCTTGAAGCTGCTGCGAGTTCGCCTTGAATTGGAATGTTGAACGCATTAGCCTGAATGTTGTTGACTGTGATTCGATTATCAGAATACGAAAGATTAGCACTGACCCTTTCAACTGGGAACGCATAAATTTTTGAGCCTTTATAGTCTACGCTTCCTAAAATTTTCGGGTCGTCAATGCTTCCAGTTATGTCAAGATTGAGATTAGCACTGCCCTCAAAGTCCGAAGAACTCAACAACGCAGGATAAAGCGCAGTCATCTCGCTCAAGTCGAGTCCCTGAATCGAAGCATGTAAATCAAGAGCGTTATTCACGAGTCCTCCTGTTGCTATGATCTTTCCTGAGCCGAAATTTATATCTGACCTGTTAATTGCCGTCAGACCTGCCGACTCTCCCATGTCGATAACGCCTTTAACGGGAATGTTGTTAATAGCTGCGTCAATGTCGATGTCAAAATTAGCCAAGTCCGCGCCGATCTCGTTAACGTCAATGACTCCGAATTCAGAAGTAAATTTGCTGTCTGTTAAGCTAACTCTGTCAACCGGAATGTCAGGAATATTCTGCGAGTCATCAGCATATGCAGGAGTTGTAGAGAATATTAATTCATGTCTCTTGTATGAAGTCGCAGGGAGCTTGAAGTTTTGCAGAGTCTTTATGAACTGGTCAATGTCCATGCTTACGCCTCCGAGTGAGATTTCAGCGAGTCTGATTTTACCCGTTAAGAGTGCCGGGAAATTCACGCGGCCTGACAACGAACCTGCTGACAAAATTTTATTGCCGTTAGAGTCCAGAAGCTCAAAGTTATTCAGTGAGTAGCCTTTGACAGGGTTACCCGTAATGCTTTCTGCGTTGAGAGTTAATTTGTAGTTATCGTGAATATATTTCTGCGCATAGTTAAGAATGACACTGCCTCCGATGTCAGCAAATGAAAATATTATCCCCAGAACTACGAGGAGAAGTACTATTACTAGCAGGAATTTCATGAAGCCCCTTCCGCTGCGTTTATGTTGAGGATGACTGCCTGGCCGCCTGCGTCTTTGTTTCTCTGGTATCATAATTATTTCATTTACAAGACTTATTTCGTCTTGCAAGAAATTCACCTCTCTATTTATATTTATATCTTTATGAAAATTGCTGTAAATTATAAGCTATAAAACGTGATATAGTTAATTACACAGTCTACATAAATTTTTTGCATAATTACACAGGAGATTAAATCTATGGCATTAATTTTTGTCATCGCAATATTCATATTGTTAATCAAGTCATCACCCTCTCAAGCCTGCATGACTATTCTTGTAGGACGCAACGCTTCATCAACCGGTGAAGTCTTAGTCGCTCATAACGAGGACGCTCCGGGACGATACACAATGCAGACTCATTTAGTGAATAAGATAAGAAGACCTAAGGGCAGCACTATAAAATTTGAGTCTGATTTATCAACACTTGAACTCAACGATACACGGACTAATTTATTATGGTCAGAAGCAAGGACTTACAACCCAGATAATCCCGGCCCTTCATTCTGTGATTTATATGTTAATGGTCACGGTGTAGTCATATGCTCGAACAACTGCGCTGAATCACGTGAAGACAACCCGGAATTACTCAACGGCGGAATCGGCTACGGACTAAGAAGACTCGTTGCGGAGAAAGCTCACACTGCGAAAGAAGCTCTTGAAGTTGCCTGCGCTCTGGTCGACAAGTACGGCTATGCGTCAAGCGGGAGGTCTTATGCATTCTCTGACTGGGACGAAATTTATGTAATGCAGATAGTTCACGGCAAACACTACGCTATTCAAAGGGTCCCCGATGATGAAGTTGCAGTTATCCCAAATCACTACACTATTCACGAACCTAATAAGAAAGCTCACGGATATAACGAACTCATTGACTATGCAATTAAACGCGGATGGTTTAACCCTGACTCAGGCAGCACGTTTGATTTTGCGAAAGTCTATCAAGCTGAAGACTCTTACGGACTCGAAAAGAACACTCACAGGCATGTTAGGGCATTCGAGATTTTATTAGAGATAGAGCTGTCCGGACTACTGACTCAAAAGTGGGAACCTCTCCCGTTCTCGATAAAACCTGCTCACAAAGTCAATATTGAGACTCTGAAGAAGATTTTACGCACTCACTTTGAGAACACAAGCTCTGACAATTCAGAAGGCAATACTCCGCACTTCATGAAGCCTTTGACTATTTGCAATATTGACACCCTCGAAAGCACTATAATCAGAGTCAGAAGGACTCCTGAGAGAATAATATTATATAAGGCACTGGGCAGGCCTTGTTTCTCTCCTTATCTTGCATGGTACAACGGAATAATTGACAAACCTGAAGGCTACGAGGACAAAGACTCCGACACTTCATTAAATGAACACTTCAAGACTCAGCCTGAGGACATGGACTATAAAAATAACGCGTGGTTCAGAGCTATGGAAGTTCAGACAGCGTGCGATATTCTTTACCGTGAGAAATCTGATATAGTTCACCGTGAAATAAAGATTCTTGAGGAACACATTGAACGCGCACTCAAAGCTATTGACCCTCAAATAGAGTTAAGGCTCAAGAGCGATCCTGACGTTGCCCGTGCCATGATGGAAGGCTCGTTAATGTCGTGGTCGGCAGGTGTTGAAGGCTGCATGAACAACTTGAAGCGCGAGTTAAATATCATTCCTGCTGAAGCTGTTAATAACGCAATTCCCGGAAAAACTTTCACTGTGAAAATTCCAATTGATAAACTATCTTCTATGACGCTCGATAAGTCTCAATGCAGGTGCGGACCGTCGTATTTACCCGTCAATAAGTGGTCTGAGTGCGTGAACTTGTCCGAGTCAAAAAATTTTCTTGAGCTCGAGTTCTCTTCGTGTGAATGGCTTGAAAGTGCGACTCCATGTTTTACAGATTTATATTTGTGTCTTGTTGACTCATCAGGCAATAGACATGCAGGCAGTGTGAAAATTCAGATCAGGAGGTTTTAACTCATGGCAAGAAAGAAATCTAACAAAAATATTTCACTCGAAGACTTGAAGCAGCTCTCACCGGGAAAATTAATCCTGCTGGCAATAATTATAATTGCAGGGTACTTCTTTAACGGCGAGTTACCTTCTATATTCAAGACAGAGACTCCAACTCAAAATCAGAATCAGAGTCAAAACACTTCGGGCATAATTGAAGGCATAGTATCTAAAGTAGTTGACGGCGACACAGCAGTTATTAACGTTGAAGGCCAAGACAGGAGAGTCAGATTATTGGGAGTCGACACTCCCGAGACAGTTCACCCGAATAAACCTGTGCAATTTTACGGCAAAGAAGCAAGCAATTTCACGAAACAGAGCTTAACCGGCAGGCGGGTTTGGCTTGAGTACGACGCTTCACCCCTTGACAGATACCAGAGACATTTGGCTTATGTGTGGCTTGAGAGACCTGACTCAATCAACGAGAACACTATTAGAAGGGACATGTTCAACGCTAGATTATTATTAGGAGGCTATGCAAAGGTTATGATAATAAATCCTAACAGACGCTATAAAGACTTATTCAACAAGTTTCAATCGGAAGCTCGGAGCGCGGGAAAAGGACTCTGGGCAGGGAAGTAAAGCAAAAATTTTCTCAGGCTCCTTTGTGATATAATGCCGTAAATTCAATCAGAAAGGGGCTTGACAATGATAATTAACGCGCTAAAATCGGTTATCGGTTATCGGTTATCGGTTATCGGTTATCGGTTATCGGTTATCGTATTATTATGCTCTTCACTAAGTAACGTTTTCTCTTCTCACCAAGTCTGGGGGTTCGCCTCATGAGTCCCCGAATATCAGTAATCGTGATAGGCTACAACATCGAGCAATATATTTCACAGTGTTTAGAGTCAGTGCTTGCTCAGGACTATAACAATTTCGAGTTAATATTTGTCGATGACGGCTCAAGAGATAATACTCTTCAGGAAGCACAGAAATTTTCAGGAGACTCACGAGTCAAGATACTTCACAAGGAGAACGGCGGCTGTGTCAGTGCACGAAAAGCAGGCGTCAGGGAAGCTCAGGGTGAATATATTTGCTTTGTTGACGGTGATGACTGGCTGAATGCTGACATGTTGAGCAATCTCGTTAATGAACTTACCTCTCATGATGAACGCGTTGATATTGTTGTGAGTAATTTCTTCTTTCAGAATCCGGACAAAACTTTTTATGAGGCTGAGAACTACAAAGGAATATCAATATGTCATCAATATGAATATCTTGATTTAACGATTACTGAAAAAATATGGCATTCAGTGTTTCCAAGACTCTATAGACGGGAATTTATAATTAATGCAGACTTCTTTGATTATCGTCCTACAGCGATGGCCGAAGACTTTGTAATGAATTTATGTATTGCTCTTCACAAACCTGTTGCTGCGTTCTCTAAGACAGTAAATTATTACTACAGGTACAACGAGAAGGGAGCCACTAGAAGAATTAACGAACTTTGTTTAGATCTGCTTAAATCTCTTGAGTATGTCGAGGAATATTTTCATCCAAGAGTCCATGACAAATATAACGACTTGATACAATATCTATGGTTGCATAATTTACAGTTTATTCTTTACTCTAGAAATATATCAAACAAGTCAAAAATCAAAGCTGCTAGTTTTATCCGTGAAAAATTACAAGGCTTCAGGAACAACAAATACTGTCTCGAACCTTGGAACAGAACCCGACTTGCCAACAAGCTCTTACTCATAGGCTATGACAAGTGTCCTCATTTAATGTATATCCTTGAGCCTGTGATTATATTAAACCGCAAGTTCTTTAGCATGTTCATTCGATTGAAGAGGGTTCTGCATAGGTACATAACTTCTCACGTTTAAATAGCGCAAGGCTCCTTTGTGATATAATGCCGTAAATTCAATCAGAAAGGGGCTTGACAATGATAAATAACGCGCTACAATCGGTTATCGGTTATCGGTTATCGGTTATCGGTTATCGTATTATTATGCTCTTCACTAAGTAATAACGTTTTCTCTTCTCATCAAGTCAGGGGGTTCGCCTCATGAGTCCCCGAATATCAGTAATCGTGATAGGCTACAACATCGAGCAATATATTTCACAGTGTTTAGAGTCAGTGCTTGCTCAGGACTATAATAATTTCGAGTTAATATTTGTCGATGACGGCTCAAGAGATAACACGCTTCAAGCTGCACAGAAATTTTCAGGAGACTCGCGTGTCAAGATAATTCACAAAGAGAACGGCGGCTGTGTCAGTGCGCGAAAGGCAGGAGTCAGGGGAGCTCAGGGCGAGTATATCTGCTTCGTTGACGGAGATGACTGGCTTAATCCTGACATGTTGAGCAATCTTGTCAGTGAGCTTGACTCTCATAGTGAACGGGTTGACATTGCTGCGAGCAGATTCTTTTTTCAGAATAGTGACGGCAGCTTTCACGAAGCAGGAGGCTACGAGAAATATACATCATGCAAGGGCTATGAATTCTTTGAACTCATGATGAGTGACAAAATATTTCATTCCGTGTTCCCTAAGTTATACCGCCGTGAATTTGTTATTAATGCAGGTTATCTTGATTACGCAGATATTTCCATGCCTGAAGACCTGTTGACTAACTGCTCATTTGGACTTCATAAACCGTTCGTAGTGTTCTCTAAGACAGTTAATTACTATTATAGAAGCAATAACGAAGGAGTCTCAAGAAAGGGCGATGAGAGGCTTCTCGAAATGGCAAAAACTCTCAGTCATCTTGAAGACTACATAAAATCTCAAGTGAACTCTCAAGAATATAATGATTTAATGCAGTATCAATACTTAAAGCATTTATGTATGTTCTTGTTTCCTGATAACATTTCAATACGAATCAAGATAAAACTTTTTGAGTCTTTCAGGGACAAAGTAAAAAATTTTCGTAACAGCAAATACTGTCTCGAACTCTGGAGTCGAACCCGCCGAATTAACAAGCTCTTATTCACCGGCTACGATAAATGCCCTCACTTGATGTATATCTTTCAGCCAATGATTATATTACTCCGCAAGTGTGTTACTGCATTGACCCTATTGAAGAGATTCATAACACGCTAAAGTCATCATGATACGAGTTAAGCACAAAGCCTTATTGCATGAATTATTAAATATCACGTATAATTTGTTCACCCAATAAAAATTTTATATTTATAATCAGGAGGCAAGTTATACTCATGAAAAAACTTTATTCCGCAGCTTTAGTATTTGCTTTCGTTCTCTTATCAGTTACATGCGCATTTGCTGCACCATACACAATCACTGTAACTCACATAGTAGACGAGGCTCACTCATGGCACAAGGCGTGCGAGTTCTTCAAGCAGGAAGTTGAGAAGCGTTCAGAAGGCAAGATCGAAGTCAAGATTTACCCTAACAGCCAGTTAGGCAACGAGATCGACACGATTCAATCAGCATTAACAGGCGGCGGAGTCGATGTAGTTATTACCGGCGAGTCAATGATGACCTATGTACCTGAGTTAGGAATTCTCGGCGTTCCCTACTTGATGACCAGCGATGTCCACGTTGAGGCAGTTGCAGGCGGCCCTATCGGTAAGGAAATCGAAGACTTAATGCTCATGGACGGTGCAGGCTTTAGATGTCTTGCTTACTTCGTCAGAGGACCAAGAGACGTTACAGCAAATAAGCCAATCAGGACTCCTGATGATATTAAAGGCGTAATTATCAGAACTCCTGCTTCAACAATCACCGTTTCAACTTTCGAGGCATTCGGAGCAAAGCCTACACCTATGGCGTTCTCAGAAGTGTTCACGAGTCTCCAGAGCGGAACTATTCAGGGTCAGGAGAACCCGTTAGCAATGATTAAGTCGGGAAATTTCTACGAGGTCCAGAAGTATTTATGCAAGACTGAACATTTACGCACATGGTTATATTTCGCACTCAGTGAGCAGACCTTCCAGTCATTACCGGCTGATTTGCAGAAAATCGTTCTTGAAGTCGGCAAAGAAATGCAGGCTTACGAGCATGAATTATTCTTGAAGGACGAGGCAGAACTCGAAGGCTTCCTGAAGTCCAAAGGAATGGAAATCATTAATGACGTTGACCAGGCAGCATTTGCAAAACTCGCTGATGGAGCAATGCAGAAGTTAATGGAAGGCGAATATAAATACTTGAAGCCACTATATGACAAGATAAAGGCTGCTGAACCCAAATAACTTAACGAAATAATTTGCGCCGGTGTGTAAATCTTTGCGCATCGGCTATTTTTTTATAAAAAGGAGTCTTCACTCATCATGAAAATCTTAACGAAAATTTATTACTGGCTGTTGTCTTTCCTGGCAGTTATCGGAATGATAGGCTATATTGCTGCAGTAGTCGTTCAGGTCTTCAGCAGGACATTTTTACCCGTTGTACCGTCTTGGACTGAAGAGGCTGCGAGATACTTATTTATATATTCTGTTGCAGTAGGTGCCGGAGTCGTCTCAATGAAAGACGAATATGCAAGAGTCGATATGTTCACTTCAAAATTCAGCGCAGGCTTCAAGAAAATTTATGAGATTATAGTCTGTACGATCTTAATATTATTTGATGTTTATCTTGCGTATTACTCAATGCCGAAATTTGTATTCTTACGCTTCAGAATGGTATCAACAGCTATGCAGATTCCCATGCAGTGGATTAACTTTTCTGTCTTGTTATTCGTGATTTTGCAGGCAATTTCTTACTCGATAAAAATTATTCTGCTCGCGTTTGGAACTGATACAAAAGATTTATTAAAGAGTCCTGAAGAAGAGACAATCGGAAATTATGACGTTGAGGAGGTCGTTAAATCATGAGTGTAGCTGTCTTATTCCTGAGCTTTCTTGTATTCTTGTTCGTAGGCTTCCCTGTCGCTTACTGTCTGGGAATTTCGAGCCTCTTATATTTCATTCTCGAGAACATGCCTCTTGTAACGTTCGCTCAGAGATTCTTTTCAGGCTTGGACTCGTTCACGCTGTTATGCATTCCCGGCTTCATGTTAGCAGGCAACTTAATGAACACAGGCGGCATTACTTATCAGATAGTAAGATTTTGCGATAAAGTCATCGGCCACATTCGGGGAGGTCTTGGCCTTGCAAATATAGGAGCTTCAATGATCTTCGCAGGAGTCTCCGGAACTGCTGCGGCTGATGCTGCTTCACTGGGAGGGATTCTCATTCCTGCAATGGTCAAAGACGGCTACGATGCTGATTATTCGGTTGCTGTAACTGCTGCGAGTTCATGTATCGGCCCTATAATTCCCCCTTCTGTTCCAATGATTATGGCGGGTACTCTAACGGGTATCAGCGTATCAAAGATGTTTGTTGCCGGAGTCATTCCCGGAGTCCTAATGGGCTTAGGCATGATGATTGTAGCGTGGGTTATCTCGGTGAAGCGCAATTATCCCAAGAACGAGAGGCGGGCAACTTTCAGAGAGATAATTTCGTCAGGACGCGAGGCTTTCTGGGCGTTATTGATGATGGTCATAATTCTTGCAGGAATATTAACAGGAATCGTAACACCTACTGAAGCAAGTATTATCGCAGTTCTTTACGCTTTGTTCGTAGGCTTCTTTATATACCGCGAATTGAGCATTAAGTCAGCCCTTGCAGTCATACGCGACTCAATGGTCGGAGCAGCCGGAATAATGGTCCTTGTAGGTTTTGCTAACGTCTTTGCTTACGTCCTCACTAAAGAGCAGATCCCTACAATGATAGCGAATTGGATTCTTTCTGTGACTCAAAATAAGTTTGTGATATTGCTGATAATAAATATCTTCCTGTTATTCGTAGGCTGTTTCATGGAGACTATAGCAGCATTAACTATCTTGTTCCCGGTATTGCTTCCTGTTGTAACTCAGCTCGGAGTCAGTCCGATTCAGTTCGGAGTCATGTGCGTGTTAAATCTCGTCATAGGCTTAACGACTCCCCCTGTCGGAGTTTGCTTATTTATCACGACTTCAATCGGGAAAATTTCTATTGCAGAGGGAACGAAAGCTATAATCCCGTTCTTAATCTGTAATTTTATCGTGTTGTTACTCGTAACTTACTGCCCGCCTGTAACTTTATGGCTGGTAGGCTTGCTATATGGAATCTAAACCCTTCCCGGCCTTCCCTTCACAGTGACGGTGCAAGAGTCAAGTCGCTCCTGACAAGGGGAGATTTAGAGGGGTAAGATTCATAAATCTAACGAGGTGAAAAATTTATCATGAAAGCAGTACAAATCGTTAAACCAAATGAGTTAAAGATTATCGACATGCCAAAGCCCGAAATCAACGAACATGATAACGTCTTAGTCAAGATCAAGGCTTCAGGTATATGCGGCTCTGACGTAGGAATTTATCACGGCACCAACGCTGCTGCAACTTATCCCAGAGTCATCGGTCATGAGATAGTCGGCGAAATCGTAGAAGTCGGCTCAAACGTCAAGACCCGTAAAGTAGGCGAAAGAGTCATAATAGATCAGGTTACGGCCTGCGGACACTGTTACGCCTGCAAAAAGTCGCGTCCTAATGTCTGTCAGAATTTGCAGGTTCGAGGCGTTCACATTGACGGAGGTTATAGAGAATTTATGGCTGTCCCTGAAGGCGACTGCTACGTTATTCCGGACTTTCTTGAATACAAAGACGCTGTCATGATTGAACCTACTACTATTGCCGTTCAGTGCTGTTCACGTGCGCAGTTAGAGTCAGAAGATGATGTGCTTATAATCGGCGCAGGAGCATTAGGAAGCAGCTTATTGCGAATAGTAAAACTCTTTAACCCTCATAGTATCATCATGGCAGACATTGACGAAGCAAGACTTGATGAAGCTCTTGCAAACGGTGCTACGTACAAGATTAACTCACGAAATGAAGACTTAGTGAAGCGCGCTAAGGAATTAACCGGAGGCTACGGCCCCACTGTTACGGTTGATGCGGCATGTGTCAAAGGCAGCTTGTTAAGTGCATGTCAGGCAGCAGGCAACGCTACTAGAGTTATTACGATGGGATTCAGTATAGCTCCTGATGAGATAAATCAATTCGTGATAACTTCAAAGGAGTTAGATATTCGAGGCTCAAGGCTTCAGAATAGAAAGTTCGGCGAAGTAATCAAGCTGGTCAATGAACATAAAGTGAATCTCAACGGCGCAGTGTCTCATACGTTCCCGTTCTTGGAGGCTCAGAAGGCATTTGATTTCGTGGACAGCAGAGACCCTTCAATCAGAAAGATCTCACTGATATTTGACTAGAAAAAATTATGTCCTCCTGATGAGATAAGCTCAGAGTCAGGAGGATTGATATTCGTTATCAATTTTTACTGCTCAAAGCGTGTGCGATTAAAGCAACTCCGCCTATCCCTGCAATCGCAAGACCTACAGGACCGAGACCTCCTATGAGAGCTGCTGCTCCTTTGCCAAAAGTAACGAACTCCATAACGCCTGCCCCTGTTGCACATTCTGTTACTAAGCCTGCTACAGTTCCGCTTGATGAGATTATCCCTGCTCCTGTTAAAGCTCCTGTTGTTGCTCCTGCGCCGACTGCGATTTCTAATTCTTCCATGATTTGAAAAGCTCCTTTCGTTTTATCTTGGAAATATTTTAGAGCCTGCTTGTTCTTTCTAATTGACTTCAAGGCAAGAATTACGGATGAGATATTTTTAATATTATTATCGGGTAAAACATTATAATAAATCCCCCTGAAG
The DNA here is from genome assembly GCA_017439345.1 of Synergistaceae bacterium. GTDB lineage: Bacteria > Synergistota > Synergistia > Synergistales > Aminobacteriaceae > JAFUXM01. Next base: position 4,786 of record JAFSJJ010000039.1, on the reverse strand, counting down.
TTCTTTATCGCACGTTCAAGGGGAAATTTTTTTATAGAGTGCTGACGAATTCGCTTTCTTCCGGTGTCGAATACTGAACGTTAAATATTCTGCTGCCTCCGCGAATTTCAAGACTCTCTGCTTTGATTATGAACGGGAATATTTGATCACACTCCGGAAATTCCCAGATATAAGAGAACTCGTTAAGTTTCCTGCAAGCTCCGTATTGTCTGGTTAATATGTCAAGTGCCTTGTCCTTGTCTGATATATCGAGGACCATATTGACTCCTGAAAACCTGCCGTCAAGAAAATTATAGAACACATGAACAGGACGAATATTATTCAGGGCAATATTATCGCCTTCACGAGTAAAAACTTTAAAGCGTATTCCTTTGCGAGCATACTCTTTCATGTTGTCGAACTCGTGAAAATAACTGCGCCACTTGATTCCTGCAAAGCCTTCAGGAGCATTAAACGCAAATACACATGACGCATATAACAAGATAAATATTACTGCAATAAATTTCTTACTCATGAGCCTTAGCCTTAGCAACTAAACGCGCTCCGAGTTCATAAGCCTTCTTTAAGTCCTCGGGGAAAACTTTTTCTCTATGTTCAGCTTTCTTTTTCTCATCGAACATGTTAGCTTCGTATCTGTCATAATTCGCAAATTGATACGTGTTGTAAGCGCACAAGGTCTCACAGTAGCCAAGAACCGTTTGCATAGCATTAGCATTAGGCTCGAGATATTCAGGATAATGAATCTTTGCGGCTAAATCTTCAGGACAATTCATAGTGTAAATCACAGCTGAGTAAATCTTTCTGTCAATTGCGCTGAGTCTCTTCCCGTCCGGGCCAAAGCTGTAGCTCATAATCGGAAATATGAATCTCTCAAGAAATGAACGCATCATCCCTGTCGGATATGAGAAATAAATCGGACTGCCTATAACTACGATGTCAGAGTTCAAAGCCTCTTCAAGTACCGGTCTCAAGTCATCGCGGTATGCGCACAAGCCCTGAGTCTTAGCATTCTTTAACTTACATGCAAAACATGACACACAGCCTTTGAAATTATAATCGTAAAGGTGAATTAATTTCGTCTCTGCCCCTGAGTCGCCTGCTCCCTTCATTGCACTCTCAAGCATCTTGAAGGTGTTCCAGTTCTTTCGCGGTGAGGCGTTTACAAATAGTGCTTTCATGATATATTACCCTCCTGCAAAATTTATGCTGCATAATGATATATTATCAGATTTATCAAGTTCAATCGGAGGTTATAATTTTTTATGAGTTCAGTCTTCAAATCTGAAGCAAATTACAAGACATTTATTATCTCGCTCGTAACGTTCGGGCTTGCTTACGGGTTATATAAGGCAGTCATCGATAATTATTTAGCCGAAATAGTCAATATGAATCAATTTGACCGTGGAGTCTCAGAATTCTTTCGCGAGCTTCCCGGCTTCCTGTTAGTGTTCGTGTTAGCTGTGTTATATGAATTCAGTGCGGAGAAAATCTTCAAGGCAGGCGCACTCGTCATGTTAGCAGGAATGACTATGCAGGTTCTTGTACCCGCTCAGAGAGTCCCTGTTACTATGGCTGTATTCGTGTATTCACTCGGTGAACATATGCAGTTCGGAATGAGAAGCACATTAGCATTGCAATATTCTCAAGAAGGCAGGGGAGGAGCAGCACTCGGCATTCAGAATTCAGCGTATCAATTTGGGACTTTGGCAGGCTATATACTTGTCGCAGTAATATTTTACTTTCTTGCAGGCATGAAATATCTTTACAGGTTCACTTTTACGGCTTCAACGGTAATTATAGTTATAGGCTTCTTTATATCGCTTAACATGACAGGCAGGAGCATTCAGGATCAAAACGTCAGCAGATTTTATTTCCGCAGGAAGTACACGAAATTTTACATGCTAGAAATTTTCTACGGAGCAAGAAAGCAAATTTTCTTCACGTTCGGACCCTATTTACTCGTTTTATTCTACGGAGCTGGAGCAATGGCAATCAGCATATTATTCGCTCTGTCAGCTATAGCTAGTTTCGTATGTTCGCCTATAATAGGGAAAATCATAGACAAGCTCGGTTATAAAATCGTCATGGTCGCAGATACTTTGATTCTTGTCATAGTGTGCTTCTTTTACGGATTTGCTCATCACATGTTCTCTATGAGAGTCGCTTTTATAGTATGCTGTGTGAATTACATTCTTGACTCTGTTATATCTCTTGCTTCGATGGCTTCAAATGTATATGTTCAAGACATTTCGGATAATCAAGAGGAAGTCAAAGCAACGATTTCAACCGGAGTGTCAGTCAATCACTTAATCACGATATTAATAGCATTATTCGGCGGGTGGATATGGCAGACTCTGGGAATTGAGACGTTATTTATAATGTCCGCAGTATTCGGGTTGCTTAATAGTGCATATGCTGCTAGTATAAGAGTCCCTAACAAGAACAAGTAATCTTCACTGACTGAGTTACTAATACAATTACTAATACGAAAAATTCACGTTATCTTAGCAATGACAAAAGATTTTTGCTCCCGTATAATTGCATAAAGTATTAAGATTGAATCAGGAGGACTTTACACAATGGGTATGAGAGGAATTCACACATCGATTAACGATATAAGGCGCGCAATTTTCGCAGAGGTCGCAAAGTTGTCTTATAACTACAAAGAGGGCGACTTGTCCGAGATGGAATTGATACCGTATAGAATAATTCCAGGTGAAGTCTCGCGCTACAGAGAGAGCGTATTTCTTGAACGTGCCATAGTCAGAGAACGAATGAGGCTTGCAATGGGTCTGCCTTTACGCAAAGCAAGTGAACATGCTCCGGTCTCAACAGGTGCTGAAGAGTGCGTTCACCCTGAGAAATATTATCAGCCTCCATTAATCAACATAATCAAATTCGCTTGTCATTCATGTCCTGATAATAAAGTAGTGATCAGCGACCAGTGTCAAGGGTGTCTTGCTCGTCCGTGCAGTCAAGTTTGTCCTAAAGACGCAATTTATTTCGAGAAGGGACAGGCTCATATTGACGAGTCAAAGTGCGTTAAGTGCGGGCGTTGTATGGGAGTGTGTCAATACGGGGTAATTTTGCGTCTTGAGAGACCGTGTGCCAAAGCGTGCGGAATGAAGGCGATTATAACAGATGAATTCGGACGTGCAGAGATTAATCAAGATAAGTGCGTTTCATGCGGAATGTGTTTAGCGAATTGTCCTTTCGGGGCGATTGCTGATAAGGCTCAAATTTTCCAGTGTATCCAGGCTATAAGAAGTGAAGTTCCTGTTTATGCTGCGATTGCTCCTGCTGTAGCCGGACAGTTCGGGAAAGATTTAGCACCTGAGAAAATGCGTTCTGCGTTCAAGGCTCTGGGATTTCATGACATGGTAGAAGTTGCTATCGGTGCTGATTTGTGCACGTTACAGGAAGCTGAAGACTTCATTAACGAAGTCCCCGATAAGCTGCCCTTCATGGGTACGTCATGTTGTCCTGCGTGGAGCGTCATGGCCAAGAAGGAATTTCCCCAGTTCGCAGAGTGTATCAGCATGGCTTTGACTCCTATGGTCTTAACAGGTCGATTACTCAAGAAGGAACATCCGGGCTGTAAAGTTGCGTTTGTCGGACCGTGTGCAGCTAAGAAACTCGAAGCGAGCCGCAAAAGTATTCGCAGTGATATAGATTTCGTGCTTACATTTGAGGAAGTCTTGGGAATGTTCGAGGCTAAAGAAGTAGATTTCAATGCGCTTGAGTCTATGGAAGTTCCGAATTCCGCGAGTGCTGACGGCCGGGGCTTTGCAGTGTCGGGAGGAGTCGCTTCAGCTGTGGTAAACTGCATAAAACATACTCACCCTGAACGAGTCGTTAATGTAGCGTACGCAGAAGGTCTTGATAATTGCAGAAAAATGCTTCAGTTAGCAAAAGCAGGAAAATATAACGGCTACTTGCTCGAAGGCATGGGCTGTCCCGGAGGCTGTGTAGGAGGAGCAGGAACTGTAGAATTAATCAGTCAGGCAGCTAACGAGGTGAATAAAATCAAGAAGAAGACGGAGAAGGCTCACGCATACGAAAGCGAATTTGAAAGCATTCTGCCTCAGCTTGAAGAGTAAAGCATGTTATAATAATCGCTAATATTTAATGAAGGGGGAAATTTACAAAATGGCGAACAAATACGCAGGTACTCAGACCGAGAAGAATTTACAGGCGGCTTTTGCAGGAGAGTCGCAGGCACGCAACAAATACACTTACTTTGCTTCAGTAGCTAAGAAAGAAGGCTATGAGCAGATTTCGGCGTTATTCCTCAAGACAGCAGACAACGAGAAGGAACACGCTAAAATGTGGCTCAAGGAGCTTGAAGGAATCGGAGACACAGCAGCTAATCTCGCAGCAGCAGCAGACGGCGAAAATTACGAGTGGACGGACATGTACGAAGGCTTTGCCAAGACAGCAGAGGCAGAGGGCTTCAAGGGACTCGCAGCGAAATTCAGACTCGTAGCAGCCATCGAGAAACATCACGAGGAACGTTACAGGGCATTATTAAAGAACGTCGAAGCTCAGGAAGTCTTTGCCCGCAGTGAAGTCAAAGTGTGGGAGTGCAGAAACTGCGGTCATATCGTAGTCGGAGTTAAAGCTCCTGAAATCTGCCCGGCATGTGCTCATCCGAAATCATATTTTGAGATCAACGCAGAGAATTATTAAAGCGTGAAGTTTTTATCCCTTCTCTGAGTCATTCAGGGGAGGGAAATTTTTTGTGAAAGGCTTGACAACAATGAATAACACGTGTATATTTTTCAGT
>JAFSJJ010000038.1 GCA_017439345.1 Synergistaceae bacterium | reverse complement strand
CCTTGTGTTTAGGAGAAGCACCCGCACCTGTATCTGTGTTATAGTCTTTTTGCGGAGATTTAGAGTTTCGGCTTTAAATTTCTGAGATTAGACCGAATGACAGACAGGAAGTCCGGACGATTAAGAAGTTCGGAAGCACGCAAATTTATTCGTGTGAGGCTTCACAAGCAATGGGGGCTTGAAGCAATTCGAGTCCCTGAAGTCTGGGCAGAGACTACAGGAAGTGAAAATATTTACGCGGCAGTTATTGACTCAGGCGTTTTTGAGCATAAAGATTTGAGAGACAATATAGCTTATGACCTCGTAAATAATAATATTATGTGGTCGGCTGATGTTGTAGGACACGGGACTCACGTTGCAGGAATTATCGGAGCGGCAGGCAATAATAAAATCGGAGTCGCCGGAATAAACTGGAACGTAAAAATTATACCGTTATTGTTTATAGAAAATGTAAGCGATGACGAATCTTCTGATTCTGAGTCTGAGTCTGACTCTGATAATAACGCCTCTGTCATAAGCGGTGTAATTAAGTCTTTGAATCAATTAAGTTCTATGCTTAATAATGACCCTGATTTGAAAGTTGCGGCAGTTAATTTGTCTCTTGCCTGGTATCAGGATCAGACTCCCGAAGAGATTAAAAGCGAACCCGTATATCTTGCGTTCAAGAATTTTGATAATCTCAACAGGACGTTAATAATCGCAGGGGCAGGCAATGAAGGTATCGAAGTCGGCAGGCCCGCTCCGTTTGATGATCCTCAAAGTTCGACGATGACCGGGAAACTGTTATTTAAGCAAGGCCAGTATTCATATCCCGCGTCTTTTACAGGAATTAATAATTTAATTGTCGCAGGAGCAATTGACAGCGATGACAGCGCGCCATTTTATACATGCTGGGGCAGTAGTGTCGATATAGCAGCACCGGGCGAGAAAATTTTAAGCACATATTCACCCCTTGTCGAGGCCGTGAAGCAGTATCAAGAAAGCTCTGGCGATGAAGAACCCGACATTGAAGAATTAAAGAACTCTGACACATATAAATATCTCAACGGGACTTCTATGGCTGCACCTCACGTAACAGGAGCCTGCGCGCTTTTACTTTCAAAGTATCCTGACTCAACGCCTGAGCAGATAAAGAATGCTTTGCTTAACGGTGCTAATAAAAATATAAATCCTCAAGTTCACCCTTTTAATTTTGAGAAACAGTTAAGAAATTTTGCAGAAGAGGCCGGCATTCCCTACGAAGCTGTAAAAGATGTTACTATGAATACTACAGGGAAGGAATTAGGGGAGCTTCTTAAAACATATTTCAGTGATAACCCTCTCGCATCATTAGTATTTATCATAGGCTTTGACAGAATAAAGACTAAAGCAGAAGCATACAAAACTCTTGACGGTCAGGGCAGAATATCGCGTACGGGACTGCTTGACGTTAAGGCTGCTCTTGATATTCTCGCTGTTAATAGTGATAATAATGAATCAGACGATAATAAAAATTTGGTCGTCTCATCATCTTAACCGATTCAGGACTTGTGATAATATCAATATCAATCAGGAAGCATAAAGATTAAATTTTTACAGGAGGCTTTAAATTGGCAAATTTAGATATTACATATTTATTATGGCTCCAGGACTTAAGAAACGGAATGCAGGACGCTTGGACTCCGTTCTTTGAATGGCTCTCAACTTTCGGGACTCGCGGATTATTATTTTTCCCTGCTTTGCTTTACTGGTGCATCGACAAGAAAAAAGGCTTGTTCGTATTCTATGCATTGAAGATCAGCCACACTATTAACTCAATCGTGAAATTAACTGTCTGCGCATATCGTCCCTGGGTACGCGATCCCAGAGTCATCCCTGCCGGAGACTCAATCACTACAGCAACGGGTTATTCATTTCCCAGCGGTCATACTATGATGGCGACTCCCCTTTACGGCGGTTTAGCGTGCTGCACCAAGAGCAAAATTCTGCGCTTCGTGTTAATCCTTGCATTTCTCGTTACAGGCTTCTCGCGCAACTATCTGGGAGTTCACACGCCTCAAGATGTCGTCGTAGGCTGGGTACTTGGATTATTATCTATATATATCGCTGCAAAGGTATTCGAGTATCTCGACAAGCACCCTGAGAAAGATATTCACGTTATGATTATATCTGCTTTATTCGGAATTCTGACTCTTGTTTACGTCAGCTGTAAACCCTACCCAATGGATTACGTTGACGGAAAATTATTAGTAGACCCCGTAAAGATGACCGTAGACGCATGGGGAGATTCGGGCGGCTTACCTGTATTAATACTTGCATGGTTAATTGAGAGCAGATTTATCAAGTTCACACCTACAGGCTTGAATTTCAAGGGCGTTGTTCTTGGCTTAATCGGCTTAATTCCGTTATATTGGATCGTCTATAAATTCGGCGGAGTAAGTGCTAATTTATTTGGTCCTCACATGGGAAAATTTGTAAGGCAGATCGCTATATTTTTCTACATTATGATAGTCTGGCCTCTGGTCTTGAAGCTGTTCACGGGCAGGAAATAATTAATTTCACAGTATATTCACCGTGTCAAGATGATAAATTAAAGTTTGCGATACTCAGACCGATAACTAACACGTGAGGGGCAGGGAAGCCTGAGAGACAAAGCAAAGGAATGCATCACAAGCGAAAATAGTTAATTAAATCTTGATAATAATAAAAATATACGGATATAAATAACACCGTTTGCAGGAGGCTAATATACAATGAGGATTTATCACAATATACCGGCACTCACAGCTTATAACTCGTTGAATTCAACGAACGCAGCTATGGAGAAGTCAATTCAGAAGCTCTCAACAGGACTTCGCATTAACTCAGCAGCAGATGACGCAGCAGGTTTCGCAATCAGTGAGAAAATGCGTTCTCAGATTAACGGACTTGAAATAGCAATCAGAAACACTCAGGACGCTACATCAATGCTACAGACAGCAGAAGGCGCGCTTGGCGAGACGAACTCAATGCTCCAGAGAATGAGAGAACTTGCAGTCCAGGCCAGCAACGACACATTAACTTCACAGGATAGAAGCTATATCCAGTTAGAGATTGACCAGCTCCAGGATCAAATAGATAGAATCGCGAAGACTACGCAATTTAACAAGAAGCGTTTACTCGATGGCAGCTCGGCAGGCGTAACGTCATCAAGCAATTTGAGCGTTAAGGCATTCGTTCGCGGTTCACTCAGAGAAATAGACCAGTTCGGACAGAAGAAATCATTTGAAGGCAACTATAAAATTAAAATCAACGTTGACCCCAGCCAGACAGGACAGGGACAGGTTCAGAAGTCTTCAATCATGACGATTAAGCACCCGAACGTTATCACGGACTTAGAGAAGAACGCAGAGGACGGAATCGTTAAAGTCGAAGTTGACAGTCTTCCGGCAGCAAATTTCAATGTCACTGCAGATATTGACCCTACTCCGACCGGTGCAAGATGGGAAGTATCATCAGTTTACGGCTTTGATCTTGACGGCGATTCTGATACACAGACTGCAGGCTCAGATGTAGCAAGTCTCTTCGATGTAGGCTTCAACCAGGCAGACCCCAGCACAGCATCACTCAGCAGGGCAAAGTATGACGCTCTTGACGCAACAGGAGACAGGCTTGTATGGGATGGTACGTTCACACTCAAGGAAGAGATAACGAAAGATGAATATGACGCTGCTACTGAACTGCAGAGTAAATACGAAGAAATAACTTCCGGCACTCCTGCAGATGGTTACAAGCTCAAGGACGGTGAGTCCATCGATAAAAGCGGCTATGACGCACTTACCGAAGCCGACTCGCAAGCACTTGTAGAGATTACGGATTTGAAGCGTACGAGCGATCCTATAAATGCTGCGACTTATGCTGCTCTTAGCGATAAAGAAAAGGCGAACTTCACAGTTGTTGATGAGAATGCTACAGACCTGACTTATACTGTCAATTCCGAAACGGCGTACGACATCAACAACGCAAGCATTCTGTTCGAGATTACTTCAGTTACTGACGAGAGCGTAACCCTAAAGGCACAGTCGAATATATTAACTCTTGACGGCAACGTAGACAGCGCAGTTATGGAAGATATTATCCTGAAACTTGACAGCAGCGGCAATCCTACAACGTTCGATATTTCCAAACTTCTTGGAGTTAAAGACGAGAACGCAAAGGCCTTCACTATAGAATTAACGGGCTTCGATAAGAGTAACTTCAACAGGGGCGACAAGTTCGTAATGAACGTATCAGGCTATAATTATGCAGAACTCAAAGAAGATGCTACAGCAACACCGGATTTAAACGTCAATGTAGCAGCTACTCAGGATCCCGACTGGCAGTACAACTGGGTGGACGGTGAAAAGAACAGCGTATTCAATGACGGCAACGACAATACAATTGCGTACACCCTGAAATCGTCAAATTGTCAGGAGAAAGAAATTCACTTCCGCAATTACTATCTTGATACCCAGCGCGGAACTGTTTATGACGGTGATATTATATTAACGACTGATGACCAGTTTGCTGCAAGTGAAATGAATGACGGCGACGTTCTTGCAAAATTCACTTCAGCTTACATCGGCAAGACTGCAACCGGCGACACTAAATTACGCGACTTGAACACATTCTGGAACACTTCAGGAGTATTCATGCTCGACAACCCGCAGACGATTACGATAACTCAGGGAGACGGCAAGAGTACAAGCGTAACACTTTATGCAACTGATACACTTGACGAATTACGCTACAAGTTCAATGACGCAATTGCTAACGGTTTAGGCCAGGCTCAGTTTGTTGACGGCGCATATGCTGATAACTTCTGCACGTTCGTAGAGAAAACTCAGGGCGAGGACATGCCTACTCAGGGACTTGAGACAGTACCCGGAACGTTTATATTCAGGTCGTTATTAACAGGTTCAGCAGGAGATTTGACATTCAGCGGCGATGAGGACTTAATCAACACGTTTGCGATGAACGTAGTAAAAGAAAGCTCAACGGCGGCGTTCCAGGCTTCTATTTATGACGCTCATACAGGAATACCGATAGCTACGAACGTCAAGGTCGCAGATAATCACTTAATCGGAATTCTTCACGACAACGTAGATATCGAGTTCGACGCAATGGCAGGAATTAAGGCAACGTGGAGCGAGACAGAGAAGAACTTCATTCTTACTCCGACAGACACGAACTATGAAGCTACTATTCACATCGTCGACAGCTCGACAGTGTTCCAGATCGGAGCCAACGAAGGCGAAGATATAGCAATCGACATCGGCAACATGTCAGCGGCTTCACTGGGTGTAACTAACATCAACGTTTCAACGAGAGAGACAGCTTCGGCAGCAATCGGAGTTATTGACGCAGCAATTAACAAAGTGTCGACTCAGAGAGCCAAAATCGGAGCTTATCAGAACGCCTTAGAGTACACCAGCGAGAACTTGACAACGACAATGACGAACTTGACGGCAGCCGAGTCCAGAATCAGGGACGCAGATATGGCACAGGAAATGATGAACTTTGTAAAACTTCAGATCCTCAACCAGTCAGGCACTTCAATGCTTGCTCAGGCCAACCAGCTCCCGCAGTCAGTATTGAGCTTATTGCAGTAATTAATATTAGTCTTCAGCATAAAAATAAAAACTTTAAAGGCTCGGAGAAATTCCGGGTCTTTTTTTATTGAGTTGCGTTGATTTATAGCGTTTTGTTGTATAATAATTCGCGTACTCAATCACATAATAATTATATTAATCGTTTTATTAGGAGGAATTTTTTATCATGGCTGTACGAGTTGCAATTAACGGCTTCGGAAGAATCGGCAGGCTCGCGTTCCGTCAGATGTTCGACGCAGAGGGCTATGAAGTCGTAGCAATCAATGACCTTGTTAAACCCAGCATGTTAGCTCATCTTCTCAAGTATGACACGACTCACGGAAGCTACAAGAAGAACAGCATTACCGCTGACGACGAAGCAGGAAAGATCACAGTAGACGGCAAGGATATTACTATTTACGCAATGCCCAAAGCAGAAGAACTCCCCTGGGGCGAGCTTAAGATTGACGTAGTTCTTGAGTGTTCGGGATTCTATGCTTCAAAGGAGAAGTCAGAGGCTCACATCAAGGCAGGCGCACGCAAAGTAGTTATCTCCGCTCCAGCAGGCAAGGACTTACCCACTATCGTTTATAACGTCAACCATAAGACACTTAAGGCAAGCGACACTATTATTTCAGCAGCTTCATGCACAACAAACTGCTTAGCACCTATGGCAAAGGCTCTCAACGACTTAGCACCCATCGTATCAGGTTTCATGACGACAGTACACGCTTACACCGGCGACCAGATGATTCTTGACGGTCCTCACAGAAAAGGCGATTTGAGACGCGCAAGAGCAGCAGCCTGCAACATCGTCCCGAACTCAACAGGCGCAGCAAAGGCTATCGGACTCGTTATTCCTGAACTTGACGGCAAACTTGACGGAGCAGCCCAGAGAGTCCCGACACCGACAGGCTCAACGACAATTCTTGACGCAGTTGTCAAAGGCACATGGACAAAAGAGCAGGTCAACGCCCAGATGAAGAAAGAAGAGACAGAGTCATTCGAGTATAACACTGATCAGATCGTCTCATCAGATATTATTGACAGCACAGCAGGTTCAATCTTTGATGCTACACAGACAAAGTGCAAGCCCGCAGGTGACGACTTAACGCTTGTTCAGGTTGTTTCATGGTACGACAACGAGAATAGCTACACAAGCCAGATGGTCAGAACTATTAAGTACTTCTCAGAGCTTAAATAATTTATCACGCGAATAAACTTTTTGAACTCCTGCTTGATTTACGTTCGGGCGGGAGTTTTTTTATGCCTTGAAATGCTATAAATGTTATACTCTTTATATATTTTTATTCAGGAGGCATTATTTTACGTACATGAAATTAATCAAAAAATTCTTTGCCGTAATGCTCGCAAGTGTTATTTTATTTAACGTGAATTCTTTATCATTTGCTGATGACTCAATTTCTCAAGATCAAGACTTAGATTTGACTCAAGATTTAACGCCTCAAGACTTGTTATTAACATCAGGAAGCCCGGAAGCATCAAGTTCAAATTCTGACTCTGACTCTAAATCTGAATCTGAATCTGAATCTGAAGCTAATGAACATGAGTCAAACTCTGAAATTATATCTTATGACATCATCATAGCAGGCGGAGGCATGGGAGGATCAGGAGCAGCAATTCAGGCTTCAAGAATGGGCATGAAAGTTTTGATAGTCGAGTCAACTTCACTGCTTGGAGGTCAGGCAACGGCAGCAGGTGTCTCTACAATGGACGACATGAGCGGAATAGAGAGCGGAGTCTATCATGAATTCATGAATCAAGTACGAGAATATTACTCGGCATTCAAGAAATCTATTGCGACGTGCTACTGGAAAAATTACTCTAAAGCCTTTGAACCGTTCGTAGGCAGCAGAATTCTAAAAGAGATGACCAGGAGCGCAGATATTTTATATCACTCTGAAATAATCAGCGTCGTTAATACGAGTCATGATAAAAGCGTTGTTGTCAGGACACCTGAAGGCGATAAAAAGTTTGCATATAAAATTTTGATTGACGCTACAGAATACGGCGATATATTGCCCCTTGCAGGCGTTACGTACAGATCAGGAAATTCAATCTCGCCGAAAATTAATCCTGAAGCATTTATTCAAGATATTACATGGACAGCAATAATCCGCAAATATCCCAAAGGTGTCCCCGATCACCTGAGACCTAAAAACCCTTTGCCGGGCTACGAGAAGGCACGCAGAAATTATAAAAATTATGTTACTGTCAACGGCTTTGACTTTCGAGGCAGATACCCTGTTCAAATGCCTGTGAATTTAGTCTCTCATAATGCATATAGGGCAGTTCCTGATACTTTCTCAGTAGGGACTTACTCAGGAGCAAAAAATGACTGGCGCAAGATAACTAAAACCGGAGTCAACTGGGGCAATGATTATCCCGGAATGTACTTATGGAAAGGTCATTACGGATTGACTGTCATGTATCTCGAAGATAAGAATTTGCGCGCTCAAATTGAGAAAGATGCGTTAATAAAAACTTTACACTTTATTTATTACGTCCAGAATGAACTCGGTGAAGACTGGAGCGTTGACGGGAACGAATACGGCGATTTACCAGAAGCAGCTAAAGATTTTCCCGAAGAGTGGCAGAGAATAGCAAAGCACATGCCCCCGATTCCATATGTTAGAGAGTCAAGACGAATGTTAGGCGTGTACACGTTCAATTCATATGCTATACACAAGAACTCAATGAGCTGGCGCAATGGTGAGAGAAATAACGAATTCCCTGATGCAATAGCAATCGCAGGCTACAATCTTGACTTGCACGGCGGAGATGATGACGATGATATAGAAAGCTCTTTATCAGAGAAACAGGCTTCAATATATGCCCATATGCCTCAGGGAGCGTTTCAAGTTCCTATAAGCGTATTCTTGACTAATGAAGTAGATAATTTCATTCCTGCTGAGAAAAATTTATCGATGTCAAGACTTGCTTCAAGTGCGTTGAGACTCCAGCCTATCTGCATGATGACGGGACAGGCCGCCGGAGCTTTGGCAGCAGTTGCGATTAAGTCAGGACTTCAGCCCCGTGATGTTCATGCCCTTCACGTTCAGAAAGTGTTAGCCGACTCAGGAGTAGTGCTTTCACTGTGCAATTTCTCTGACGTTCCAAGAAGCAATAAGTATTTTGCAAGTGTTCAGTTGTCGCAGTTATACAGGTTAATCAATGCCCGGTCGTATCCAAATCTTCCGGCCAAGCATATAAATTCGTCAAGGCAAAGGGCAGCTAAAGGCAGAATAAATACTAAAGGGGTATTCGGACTCAATGACAGGATTTCAAAACGTGAAATTAACTCTATGATTATGCGCGCTGAAGAAGTCATGAAGGCACCGTTAGAACTTCCTTTGGCACTATTCAAGAGAAATATTACAAAGGGCGAGGCAGTCGATTTAATCATTAAAGCAATGGACAATGTGAAATAAATTATATATATTTCGTCGGAGGGAAAAAGCACACTTCCGGCGATTTTTTTATCTTTAAAACTTTTCGTGTTATCATAACTAAATTCACTATTAAAAATTTACTATAATATAAATATATAAACATCAACAAAGGAGTGATGCTTTATGCTGCATTCTGCAAAGAAGTTTACAGCTTTAATTGTTGCAGTGTTGCTTCTGTGTCTGGCATTGCCGCCGGGTTTGGCGCGTTCTGAGTCAATAACAGAGCCAGACATTGCGCCCATATCTCCCGAATATCTCAGGTGGCTTGAGCGTCAGGAACAGTTAGAGAAAGAGAAGAGTGCAGGAGTCAGAATCAGAACGAAGACTTCAGACTCAGACTCAGAACCAGAATATCAAACCGGAGCAGAGCCAAGCATGATTGACCGTTCGGACTTATGGAAGAATCCCCCGCGTATTGATAAGGCAGGCGGAGTAAGAGTCAGGTCATCTTTACCAGCTTATTACGACATGCGGGAAGAAGAAGGCAGAGTCCCTCCAATCAGGAATCAGAATCCTTGGGGTGCCTGCTGGACGTTTGCTTCACTCGGTTCAATGGAGACGACTTACAGGAAGACTTATAACGGCGAAGAGATTGACTTATCTGAAATGTTCCCTGCATGGTTCGTTTATAAAGATCCTAGAGAGGGAAAATCATTCGGAATTACGAAATCAGGGAATGTTTTGAGTCTTGGCGGAAATTCTGACAAGATAACTGCGCTTTTTTCAAGAATAGGCACAGTAAGCGAGTCAATTCTGCCGTATCCTTCAGGAAAATCTTCTTATGAAGAACCAGATAAACTTCCCGAAGAATATGAACTAAGCGGCATACGTCTTAAAGAAGTTTATCAACTTGGCCTCTTGAACGGAGATATTATCAACACTGCAAAGACTCTCATAATGGAAAAAGGAGCTGTGTATATTCATTATTATTCAGGCGATGGAGCTTATACACCTTATGGGACAAGCGTTAAAGCCTATTTCAATAATACAGAAGCTGCAAAGACAATAAACCATGCAGTATGTATAATCGGATGGGACGATAATTTTTCACGAGAGAACTTCAATGAGTCAATGCGTCCTGATAATAACGGAGCATGGCTGGTGCGCAACTCTTGGGATACATGGTGGGGCGATAAGGGCTATTTCTGGATGTCCTACGAGCAGTTCATAAACGCTGCGGCAGTCCTGGTAGCAGAGAAAACAAACGAGAAACTTAAACATTACGGCTATGACGATTTAGGGCAGAATTCATATACTTCATACAATTGGGGAGCTAATATTTTCAAAGTTGATTCAGAAGATGAAATTTTGAGATATGCAGGCTTTTACACTGTTAAGAATAACACTGACTATGATATTTATATTTATGATTTAGGCACTGATCCTCCTTCATCACCGACTAAAGGAGGAACTATCATAGCAAGTATTGAAGACGGCTACACACCCTATGCAGGCTATCATACTGAAGAATTTACTGAAGAAGTTAGACTCAAAAAAGGTCATTATTTCTCAGTAGTATTGAGAACGAACACAGGGATCGCCCTCATAATGAGTTACCCTCCGTACTGGCCTGCTAAAATAATTAAGGACGTGTCGTTTTGCGGTTATTCAAATTCAAACTGGTATGATTATTCAAATCATGGTTATAATGTCTGCATTAAAGCCTTCACTGTCCCGGAGCCTCCATTGCCGATTAACGCTGAGAATTTCCCGGATAATGCCTTCAGAGAGTATATCAGCAAAAATTTTGACTCTGACAAAGATAACGCATTAAGCAAGCAGGAAATTGCAGAAGCCAGGAAGATTGACGCTCCGAAAAAGGAAATAAAGAATCTCAAAGGTATAGAGTACTTTACTAATTTAACAGAGATTAACCTGAATAATAATCACATTAAGCATGTTGACCTGAGCAACAACGTTAATCTTGAAGCTTTATATCTTGCAGATAATAATTTAACGTCTCTTGATGTAAAAAATAATACTGCTCTGATCTCTCTTGATGTATCGAGCCTTATTGTTGCTGACAGCAGAAATAATTTAACGTTTCTTGATATAAGCAATAATCACGCTCTAAGAATGCTGAACGTGAAGAATAACAGACTTGCAGAACTTGACATTAGCAATAACGCAAATCTTGTAGAACTTAATGCATCAGGAAATAAATTAACAGCTATTGACGTAAGCAAAAATAACGCATTGAGAATTCTGAACGTGAATAACAACCAGATTGCAGCTCTTGACGTTAGCAATAATGCAAAACTCACGGAACTTGACGCAGGAAGCAATAAGCTTACAGCTCTTGACGTTAGCAATAATACGGCTCTCGTAAAACTTAATGCTGCATCAAACACGCTTAAAAAAATTGATTTAAGCAAGAATACTTTGCTGCAGGAATTGTATCTTAGTGAGAATAATCTGCAAACCGTTGATGTAACGCATAACACTGCATTAACTATTCTGGAGCTTCACGGCTGCGGACTGACAGGACTTGACGTAACGAAGAATACTGCGCTTGTATCTCTTTATATCAGCCTTAATTCATTCTCAGAGCTTGATGTCAGCAAAAATACTGCTCTTGAAAGAATTTATATGCTCAACAACAAAACGTCTATTGCTCTTGATCTGACAAATAATCCAAATGTCAGCTATCTTGCCTTTGAACACAGCAAAATAACAGGGCTTAAACTTGGGAACAAACCTAAACTCAGAATACTTAGACTAATTGATAATTATTTATCAGAAATTGATCTCAGTGAAGCTCCTGTCCTTGAGACTATTGAAGTCAGTATAAACATGCTTGCATGGCTTGATGTCAGCAAAAGTACGAAATTGTACCCTAATTCTTTGATATATGACAAGGATTCCGGCAGGCCTTATCTATGTTTGCTGAAGTACAAGAAATCCGGAAATTATTATATCGTTGACATGAAAAATTACGTACCGGATATAACAAGACTTAAAGACGTAAGCGGTTCATATAACCCTTCAACAGGTGAAATCAGCTTTACTTCGCCGCCAAGTTCAATATCGTATAAATATGACATAGGCTGCGAAGGCAAATTACTTGGAGTACTGATTCATCTTGCCAAGTCTCCTGTTATAGTATCGAACATACTCCCTGATGCTCAGAACGGAACTGCATACTCGGCCGAAATCGAACACTCAGGAAATACCCCGATAACCTGGCGCATTAAGAGCGGTTCACTTCCTGAAGGCTTAACTCTTGATGAGTCAAACGGGAAAATCTCAGGAACTCCGACAAATACAGGCACATTTAAATTCACTCTTGAAGCTGCTAATAGTCTGGGCACTGACTCAAGGGATTTCAAAATTGAAGTTAATAACGCACCTCCTAAAGGCAAAATAACTACTGAAAGCGATTTAGGTTACACTGCAAAAGGTAAATCATTCGACATAGCTCTCACAGGCACAGAAGATAATGCAACATGGTCTGTAATAGACTCAGTGAAGCTTCCGAAAGGTCTTACTTTATCAGAGAACGGGACTCTTTCAGGCACTCCCACAGAAGAAGGACACTATGAATTTGCGTTAAGGGCATCTTTCCATACAGGCAATAACACGGAAATAAAGACTTTCACTCTTTGGGTAACTGAAGGCGAAGGAGTCCCTCCTGTTATAGAGTCAGATCATGAGCTTTCAGAATGCGTTGACGGTCAAAAATTCTCATTCACTCTCAGAGCTAAAGGCTTCAAGGGCAAAGAACTTGCAGGCAGTCTCACATGGACTTTGATAGGCAAACTTCCTGAAGGTCTGACCCTTAACTCTGAAACCGGCGAGATTTCAGGCACTCCTATAGAAGCAGGAACGTTTACATTCACGGTGAAAGTAAGCAACTCTGCTGACAGCGACACGAGAACTTTCACGCTGAATATAAAGGCAGTAGCTCCGAAAATATTCACTAGGAGTCTCAAAAATGGCTGGCTGAACTTAGAATACGAGGACTATATCAGGGCTGACGGTTCAAAACCTAGATGGGAAATCGAAGGGGGCAGGCTGCCTAATGGTCTGAGCCTTAATGCTTCGACCGGACATATTTCAGGGACTCCGACTGAGGCAGGAACATTCAACATTCAAGTTGAAGCAAGCAACTCTTCAGGTTCTGACACTGTAACTTTGACTCTTATTATTGATGAACCTGGTATAGAAATCAGCTCTAATAATTTCCCTGATGACAAATTCAGAGCGTATATTCTTGATAATCTTGACTATGATAAAAATAATTACCTGAGCTACGAAGAGAGAAATATTTCTTTCATGGACATTAGCAGCAAAGATATTAAGAGCCTCAAGGGAATAGAACTCTTCACGGAGCTTGAGTATCTCGACTGCAGCAGGAATTTTATTACGGAGCTTGACTTGAGCAAGAATACTTCACTGCAAACTCTTTACTGCTACGAGAATAATATTAATAAACTCAACATCAATAATAATCCTGTTTTAACCGTATTGAATGCTCGTGATAATGATCTCACTGAAATTTGGCTCTTGAATAACACGAATCTTGAAAGCGTAGATGTATCATATAATAGTCTGATGTATCTTAGTCTATTATTTAACAGAAATCTTCATGAGCTGGACTGCACTGCAAATGATCTCAAAGCTATTGATAACATGTCCTACAGTCCTGAACTCGTTAAACTGGTTATAGCGAGTAATGATTTTACAGGGATTAATCTTAGTTCAAATGTTAAACTTGAAACTTTAATAGCAAGCCATAATAAGCTCAGGAAATTAAATCTCAGCAGTAATAAACAACTCAGACATCTTGAATGCGATGACAACGAGTTAAACGAACTTGATTTAAGCAAGAATGAAGCTCTCAAGACAGTAAAATTTGACAATCAGAATCCGATCGGACTCAAGGTCATTAGGACTGACTCAGGGAAATATCAAGTTGATCTATCATCGTTTGCAAATTATCCCGGAAAAATTATTATTAACGATGAACACAAGCTCACAGCTTCAGACCGTCAAGGCAGGTTAATTTCAGGGACAGCAGTTAATGTCTTCGTGAATTATGACTCTATACCTGCAGCGATTAATTACGATTATGATACAGGCAAAGGCTTCATGAACGTAACTTACAGGGTAAACGAGTCCCCGGCCATCATTACGCTTAATTCACTTGAGGCAGTATACGGAGCTGAATTCAAGTACACACTTGAAGCGACCGGAGAACCTGAAATCAAATGGCAGCTCGACAACAGCGCACTTCCTCCAGGACTTGAACTTGATCAATCAGGACTCATTCACGGCACACCGACAGAGGCAGGCTACAACACGTTTAGAGTCCAAGCTGTTAATGACAAGGGCAGCGACACTCAGACTCTAAGCATTAACGTAAAGAAAATTATTCCCGTCATAAAGACTTCAGGACTTCCCGAAGGCAGGGCAGGAGATAATTACTCATTCAATTTTGAGTCTGATTATAATAATTCTGTTACATGGTCAAAGACTGAAGGCACGCTCCCGAATGGAATTACGTTAAACGAGTCAGGACTCTTGAGCGGAGTAACTGAACAGGACGGCAGCTTTAATTTCACCGTCAAAGCAGTTCACTCAACAGGCACAGAGTCAGAATCACGAAATTTCACGCTCGTAATCAAACCTAAGGGCTATGCACCTGAGATAACATCATCAAGTCTTAAGGCAGCAAGAACAGGTGAAGTATATTCATTCAATCTAAGCTCATCAGGAACAGACGGCATAAAATATTCAGTTATAAAAGGCTCGCTTCCCGGTGGTCTGAGTCTCAGCAGTAACGGCAGAATTTCAGGAGCATCGCAGTATTCAGGGAGATTTGCTTTCACTGTCAGGGCTTCTAACGACTTTGGATATAATGACAAAGAATTTACTCTTGATATAAGTCCAAAGATTATAACGAATTCAAGACTTGCTAACACGCTCATAACGAGTCAGGCTAATTTTAAGCTGCAAGTTTACGGTTCAAGTTCCGGCATCCTATGGAGAATATCAAGCGGCACTCTTCCTGCTGGGTTATCTCTTAATTCAAACGGGACGATCTCGGGCAGGGCGACTCAGACAGGCGAGAAGAGATTCAGAGTCCGTGCGTATGTGAATTCATATTCTAATTTATATGACGAACGTGAATTTGCATTAAATATCACCGGAATAGCTCCCAAGATTACGACAACGGGACTCAATTCAGGGACTCTTAACAGTGCATATAATTTCACCCTCAAGGCTTCGGGAACAGGGACTCTCAAGTGGCAGGCTTCGGGGCTTCCAAGCGGTTTATCGTTGAAGTCCGACAAGATAACGGGAACTCCCAAGCAGACGGGCAAATTCAACGTAACTATAACTGTCTCGAGCGCGTGGGGCAGCCAGTCCAAGACAATGCAGCTTGTGATTAATGAAAGTAAGCCTGTAATCACTGCAAAATCACTCAGTGCGGCAACAATGGGCAGCTCATATAATCAAACTGTCAGTGCGTCAGGGAACTCCCTGAAATATAAATTCTCATGGTCAGGCAAGGAAATAAAGGGACTGAAATTTAACACTAGCTCCGGCAAAATAACTGGCAAGCCTTCTCTTACATCAGGGAATAATAACAAAGCAGGCACTTATAAACTTAATGTAACAGTAAGCAATTCGGCAGGTTCTGTGTCGAAAACTTTCTCGATAAAGCTCAATAAACCGGCCAAGCCAAAGTTCACGACTAAGACTCTTGCAAATGCAGTTATAGGCAAGTCATATAACGCAGCTGTCAAGGCTGCAGGAGCTTCGATAACCTGGAAATTTGCATGGTCAGGGAAGCAGATTCAAGGCTTGAAGTTCAACACTAAGACTGCAAAGATAACCGGTAAGCCTTCAACAAGCAACAGTGCAGGAACATACAGGCTCAAAATTACAGCGACGAATGCAGGCGGCAAGGTATCTAAGACGTTCAAGATAAAGCTGACTGCGGCCAAGACTAAGACAAAATCAATCAAGACAGCAGCAATTAAGGCAGTCAAAGTCATCACAGCTGCAAAATCTGTAACATCGCCTATTGATACAAGTGAAGCATTTATTGCAGGTTCGCATTCAAGTTTGAATTCAATCGAGGAAGAAATTTATCATTCGGACTCGCCTGAACTCGAGAACTTCATGGAAAATAATGCGGTCATGAATGATTTGCAGGCTCATATTTCACCGTTTGAGAGTGTCAGATTCGGCGGAGGATTAATCACCATAAACGGCAGAAATTATCGCGTCGCAGGTGTCCTTGATGTAGTTATAGTTGATGAGTCAGGACAGCATGAATTTGAAGTGAAGCTGAATCAGAATATCAAAGCAGGCACAAAATTAATTTGGATAGCAAATCCGATTAACGCAGAGCCTTCTGAAGATGACGAGATTGCAGACTTTTACGATGAGACAGGACAGCCTATTGAAGGAGTTCCCGAAAGCTATATAGTGATCGTCTCCCCATGGTTAAGAGCCGGTGTAGTCTATGAGCCTTTAATCGTAGTCGAAGCCGAGTAGGTTAAATAATTTTTTTCACCGTCGGAGTTCAATGCTTCGGCGGTTTTATTATATTTATTATTGTGTGAGAACTTTTGCGCTATAATTTTGATAATGATTCATAAATTAAATTTAACTTGAAAACTTGAAAATTGGAGATGAATAATTTTTCATGAAGATGCTTCTTGCCCTTATGGGACTTCTTTCAGCTGTAGTTATATGTTCAGTGCTTCATATCGCAAGCAATATGTTTATTCCGCTTGTTATTGCATGGTTTATATTACAAGTCTTAAGTCCTGTTATAAAAATAGGCAAGACCCTAAAACTTAATTCATGGCTCAATGTTATTCTCGTCTTCGCTATTCTTACATGCTTTGGACTCGCTGCGTTCAAGTTCATTGCTGCTCAGGTCGTTGAGTTCGGCCGTGTCTATGATTTATACTCTGATAAATTAATAGAATGGTTTGCAGGACTAATGCAGACTTTGAGCGTTCCCCCTGAGGCTGTGAAAAATTTCAACTGGATGAGTTTACTGCGGGACAATGCAACGAATATTTCAGCTCTGGTAATAGCACTCTCAAGCAAGTTCGTGATGACGTTCGTATTCTTGATGTTCATGTTATTAGAAGCTCCGTATCTCGATGAAAAAGTTGATAAAGCGTTCGGACGTAATGCAAAACGAGTGAAAAATATCTTAAGCACTATCTCTGAACAGGTAAGCCAGTATCTTGGGACTCTTGCACTAATAAGCCTAGCGACCGGTATATGTGCATGGCTTGCTTTGACTCTCTTAGATGTCAGACTTGCGGCAGGCTGGGGAGTGTTGACCTTCCTGTTAAATTTTATTCCTACAGTAGGATCGATTATAGCGACTATTCCTCCGGTTGTTATGGCAGTTATTCAGTTTTCGCCTGGATTATTCGAGCCGTTTCTCGTGTTAGTCTCACTTGCAGCGATTCAGATTACTATAGGCAATATAATTACTCCTAAAGTTATGGGCGACAGGTTAGGGGTAAGTCCAATCGTAATATTATTGTCGTTATTACTATGGGGCATGATCTGGGGAATTCCTGGAGCTTTATTGTCGACTCCGATAATTTCGATTATAAAAATAGTCTGCGAAAATATTGACTCCCTGCATTTTATCTCCGTGTTAATAGGCAGCGGCGAGTCCCTGAAGAAGATTCCTGATTCAAAGAGTCAGCCTCCCAAGATAGAAGCAATAAATCTCTCGACAGTGAAAGAAGCTGTGAAAGATAAATTAAGAGATAAACTGAGAGATAAATTAACCGGTGCAGCAAGAAGGATTCACAAGAAATAATAAAATAAAACTTGACGAAACATTAAACAATCACTAAAATTATTCATGCTTTATTCAGGGCGGTATAGCCAAGTGGTAAGGCAGAGGACTG
>JAFSJJ010000037.1 GCA_017439345.1 Synergistaceae bacterium | reverse complement strand
CGTCGTGAGACAGTTCGGTCCCTATCCACCATGGGCGCAAGGTATTTGAAGAGATCTGTTCCTAGTACGAGAGGACCAGAATGGACGAACCGCTAGTGTATCAGTTGTGACGCCAGTTGCATAAGCTGAGTAGCTATGTTCGGAAGGGATAACCGCTGAAAGCATCTAAGTGGGAAACCCCCTCTAAGATAAGATACCTGATGCGCAAGCATGAAGACAGCTGCAAGACTAGCAGTTAGATAGGCCAGATGTGTAAGTGCTGTGAGGCATTGAGCAGACTGGTACTAAAAGTTAAAAATTTGTTCTTTCTTTCATCATGGTTTTATGAGTTAAGTTGCGAATATGTTCAGGGAAATAAAATTATTGGCGGCCAATGCAGCAGGGTCACACCCGGAACCATGCCGAACCCGGCAGTTAAGCCTGCGAGCGTCGATGGTACTATATGGGGTACATATGGGAGAGCAGACCGTCGCCAGTTTATAATTAAAGAGTAAGAGAGGAAGTTTGCTAGAGTTAGTGAGCTTCCTCTATTATTATTATTATTATTATTGTGTGCTATTTTCCTGCGAGTTCCAGAATATTTAATATTACTTCTGTAGCCTTTTCCATTACTTGAACTGAGATAAATTCAAAGCGTCCGTGATAATTATGACCGCCTATAAATATATTCGGAGTAATTAAGCCCCGCCATGATAACGCAGCCCCGTCAGTGCCTCCCCTGATTGCTTCATAATGAGGAGTGATCCCAAGTTCCTGCATAGCTCTAACAGGGAGTTCAACTATATTCATGTGAGATTTCACTTTTTCGAGCATGTTGTAATACTGATCGTGCATTTCAAGTTCAAAGCGTTCTGAACCGTATTTGTCTCTCAGCCAGTCAACACACTTAGCAAAAAATTTCTTGCGGGACTCAAATTTATTCATGTCATGATCCCTGATTATAAAGTGAAGTTCTGCGTTCTCCGTGTCTGCATTGAATCTTAAGCAGTGATAAAAGCCCTCGTGCTTCTCTGTTGCAACTGGAGTATCACAAGGCGGCAGCATTAATAGAAACTCATTGCCCATAGTTACAGCACTTAGCATTAACCCTTTCGCCGAACCCGGATGAACTGAGCGTCCGTGAATCTTCAGAGTCGCTCTTGCAGCGTTGAAGTTCTCGTAACTTATTTCGCCGATTGCCCCTCCGTCAATCGTATATGCAAAGTCAGCAGCAAATTTTTCAATATCAAGATGTCTTGCAAGCTCGCCGATTTCCTCATCAGGAGTAAAAGCTATTTTTACATCGCCGTGTTCTATCTCAGGGTGAGCAATGAGCCAGTCAACAGCTCCCATAACTTCAGCCATTCCTGCCTTGTCGTCAGCTCCAAGCAAAGTCGTCCCGTCTGTAACTACTAAGTCATGATTAATATAATCTTTCATAAATGGAAAGTCCTGCGGTGATAATACGATATTCAAGGCTTCGTTAAGAATAATGTCTCCGCCGTCATAGTTCTTTACGATTCGTGCTTTGATGTCCTTTCCTGAGGCTTCGGCCGCTGTGTCCATGTGAGTTATAAAGCCTATCGCAGGTATTTTACGTTCTGTATTAGCCGGTAAAGTTCCAGTTACGTAGCAGTATTCGCTGACAGATACGTTCTTCAAGCCGCGTTCATTGAGTTCACGTTCCATCAAGCGCGCTAGTTCCCATTGACCGGGAGTGCTGGGGACTTGGCCTGATGACTCGTTTGACTGAGTGTCATATGTTACGTACTTCAAGAAATGTTCAAGCGTAGTGTACATGATTAATTAATTCTCCTTTGAGTAACGAATGCTGTTATCAAGTATAATACTTAATGCTGAAATTTTACGAAATTTTAATCTTTACGCTCGGAGGTGTAGTTATGAACATCGAAGAAAGATTTTACTGTTCTAGGTGCATGAGAGAAATTGAAGACGAAGAAAGCATTTGCCCTCATTGCGGTTATGATCCGTATCAGCAGCAAAATGTGTATGTGCTTCAAGAAGGGACGCTCTTAAATAACAGCAGGTATCAATTAGGCGCAGTAATCGGCTCAGGAGGCTTCGGGATAACTTACGCAGCTTGGGATATAGTCCTAAATCAACCCGTAGCAATCAAAGAATATTACCGGAGAAATATTTGCGAGCGAGACTGTTCAGAAGACGACAACGTCATAATCAATCCCGGCATGGAAGGCGCATATCAAAAAGGTCTTGACAGATTCATTCGTGAAGCAAGAATCTTAGGAACACTTCAGAACGTTAAAAATATTGTTCCTGTCCTTGAATGGTTCGAAGCAAATAATACGGCTTATATAGTCATGAAATATATTCACGGCGTTAATCTTGAAGACTACGTGAAAAAGAATAACATCAAGCCTCAGAAATTAATTGCAATGATGCGCGACATAATTGACTCTCTTGTATTAATTCATGCTCAAGGGATAATTCATAGAGACATAAGTCCAAGCAACATAATGGTTCAGGAAGACGGCACGATGATATTAATAGACTTCGGTGCAGCCTCTCTCGAAGAACAGATTGAACAAGGCAGAGACAAGACAGCAATATATAACAGACGCTATGCTCCTGTTGAACAGTATGATGAGTCAGGTATGCAAGGCTCATGGACTGATGTTTACGCACTCAGCGCAACTCTTTATCACATGATATGCGGCGAGCCTCCTGTTGAGTCAGTAGCAAGAACAGGCAATGACACACTCAAATCACCGCGCGAACTCAAGATAAATCTCAAGAAATACCAGAATAAAGCCATCATGGAAGGACTTGCACTACTGCCCGAGAAAAGGACTCAGACAATGGCAATATTTAGATCTATGTTATATAACCTGCCTATGCCTGAAGAAGTTATACGCAGAAGACGTTTCATGATTCGTGTTGTATCTTTTGCTGCTGTTATAAGTATCATGATTATTCTTGCTGTGATTAATTTCGCATTCGGATTCTTTCTAGGGAACGGCATACGCTACTCGCTTTACAAGGACGGCTTTCACATACGGGGCTTTAGCTCTGACTCTGAGACAATTAATTTACCGTCAAAGATTGCAGGCATAAATATAACTCAAATAGATGACGGAGCTTTTCAGGGAGCAGAAAACCTGCGCAGTGTCTCTATTCCAGGTAGTATAAAGACTATCAGCAGATTCGCATTTAACTCCTGCAAGAACTTGATGACAGTTACGCTCAATGAAGGAGTGAAAAAACTTTCGTCGCAGTCATTCGCAAACTGTGAGAACTTACAAGCCGTAATTACTCCTGATTCACTTGACGAGATTGACCCGGATACTTTCAGCAGTTCGGGGAATCGTCTTGTCATGCTGGGCAAAATGAACACTCCTGCTTCAAAACTTGCAAGAGAGCTTAATATTAACTATGCATATATCGAGACTAAAGATAACGACAGCGGAATTACTATAACGAAATACGAGACCGAGCAGAATAATATCAGAATACCTGATTATATAAATAACAAAGCAGTAACGAAACTTGAATCAGGCAGTGAAGCATCAATATTTTCACGCATAAAGCTGGAACGCTATAATATAGTTCTTCCGAAGTATCTTACAAGTATAGGCAATTACGCTTTCTATAAAGTTCCTGTTACTGAGATCGAGCTTCCTGAAGAATTAACTCACATAGGCCGAAACGCTTTTACTATGACACAGCTTGAGTCTATTTCAATCCCTGACAGCGTAATTTCTGTAGAACCAGAAGCCTTCTCCGTTATAACTGCATTGAGAACCGTGAAACTTTCTTCCGGAATGAAAGATATTCGTTACAGGTGCTTTGAAGGTGATATGAGACTCGAAAATATTACGATTCCTGAAGGTATCGAGAAAATAAATTTACTTGCCTTCAATCAATGCAGCAGCCTCAAAGAAATAACTCTGCCGTTGAGCTTAAAGTTAATCGGCAATTTCGCTTTCATGGACTGCACATCGCTGAATAAAATATTTATGTCTCCCATTCTTGGAATCATAAACGACAATGCTTTTACAGGCTGTCCGAACTCTTTGACTATGATAGGCTATGAGGGAACTTTGGCTCATCATTTCAGTTCTAAGCACGGATTTAATTTCTATCCCGTAACAAATTTCATGCTGAATTTTCCTTCAGGGACTCTCGGTGATTTAATCCCTAAATTCAAAGGTGAGAGCGATGATATAACTATTCCGCCGTACTTCAGAGATATTACGATAAAGAGAATTCATGAGTCGCAGTCATTGAAGGTCAAGAATTTAACTCTGCCCAAATATCTTGAAGGAGTCGCAAACGCATGTTTTTACGGCAATAACTATCTTGAAAGCATATCATGCCCGGCGAGTCTTAAATCAATAGGCACTTTCGCATTCGGTGAATGTTTGAATCTCAGGCGCGTAAATCTCAATGAAGGACTAGAAATTATTGACAGCGCAGCATTTGCCTTGTGTCCTAACTTGTCAGAGATAAGACTTCCCGACTCTGTTAATAAAATAGGTTCAGGAGCTTTCGAGAAGTGCACGAGTCTTAAAGATATAAATATCCCGTCAAATCTCGTAATTCTTGATAATGATACATTTGCTTATACAGGCTTAGAATCCGTAAAAATTCCCGGAAATGCTGCCAAGTGCGGAACTGCTTTTTACGGCTGCAAGGATCTTCGTGAAGTCATAATCGAAGAAGGAGTTAGGACTCTCTGGGGGACGTTTGCAAAGTGCGAGGCTCTCAGGAGCGTAATAATTCCCTCAAGTCTTGAACAGATAAGCAGATCAACTTTCATGGAATGCAAAAATTTACAGGACATCTGGATATACTCTGATAATATAGAACTCGACTATGTAGGCTTCGGGGGGCTGTCTTCAAGACATATAGAGCATTACGGAATAAGAGACGGTCATGTTTCATCAAATTTAGTTTTTCTTGAGTCAGGCAGCGACACAGCTTTATTCACTGACTGCCCGAACTTGACGATACATGCCCACAAAGGCTCAAACGCACATCTTTACGCTACGACTCATAATATCAAGTTTTCTGCAATTCCTGACGACAAGAATAATGACACAAGAAATTCAGTTGTACCTTATAAGAGGCCTGAACGTCTTTACTCAGATGAGGAGCTTCCCAAAGTAATTTCACCTGCTGAAGGCGACGACTCCGGGCGTTTATGGGAAAAATTTCGATATGCTCTTGGCTATGGACTTAAAGATATTGCTCACATGTGCTTAGATGCTTATATCAAATCAGGCGGCGAACACGAAAAAATATGGGGAAATTCTGCAAAACTTTTTCTTGATAATGCAGAAGGCTATACTTCAGGCGAGGCAATTGCATTCTTTGAGGACTACAAAGAACACCCTGTACTAAAGGCCGGTGATATTATCGTCGAAGTCGATGGAGCTAAATTCATGAACTATGACGAATTCACAAATCTAATCAAGAAAGCAGCTGAATCCGGTTCAGCGAAGCTCACGATATTAAGAGCCGATAATCAGGGCATTCTCAGAAAACTTGAAGTCATCATTCACAAAGGGGAGCCTTTTTTTGCTACGATGAGCATATCGCCTAAGACTTTTGAAGACGTGAATTAAACGCGAATATTAAGATCGGGCATAGATTTTTCTTTGAGAGCTTCATTAATTGACTCGTAGTCCCGTTCCTGAGCTATACCCTCCATGATGATTAAATCTCTGTCGCGTGATGCACTGAGCAAAGAACAATTACCGCTCTTCAAGAGAACTTGAGTCTCCTGAATGTTCAAGGCAAGTGCAGAAGCTATACGGATAACAGCATTTCTGGAGGGATTTCTTGATTTACTCATGATTCTATATATGGTTGAAGGGTTTATGTCCGACATATCTGAAATAGTTTCAACGGACATCCCTTTTTTACCCATGAATTCATTCATTACGTCCGCTATTGTCGGGAAAATGATTTTTCTCTTCTGCATTATCTCTTTTACTTCTTCAGGAGAATAGCCCTTCTCAAAGTAATATGCTGCCATCTCGGTCGGAGTCTTGCCTTCAAGGTTAGCCGCAGTAATTTCCTCACGCATTGTTAAATACACCTCATCTTTTATTATTGCCCTCATGGCGACTGAAAAAATTAATTTATAAATAAAATAATAACCGCATTTTATTAAGCAATCAAGATTTTATTTTATTTACTCAGGAGGAAAATTATTATGAATATCGGCGAAAATTTTTATTGTTCAAGATGTCTCAAGGAACTTAACAGCGAATTAGGAGACGAAGTTAAATGCACGAGATGCGGCTACGATCCGTTTGACTCAAAAATTGATTCACATGCACTTGAAGAAGGTACGACTCTAAATCAAATGCGCTTTCATATCGGAGCAGTGAGACGTAAAACTAAATCAGGCTACATATACGGAGCTTTTGATTACGTAAAGCAAAGACCAGTCTATATATTTGAATATTTCCCTGATTGCGTGATTGAACTCGAACGGGATAAATTATCATGCTGTAATGTCATTGTCCCCGCTGAATGTGAAGATGCCTTTGCAAATGGTAAACGAAATTTGATTAACGCCCTGAATAATCATCACAAAATCTTTGCAGAGAATAATACTCTCTATGTGTTCAGAAAATGATTATTAGTGCACACGATGAGACAGAAATAATATTTTTGCTTGACAGAAGCGGCTCAATGTATATCTGTGAAGAAGACACTATCGGAGGCTATAACAGCTTTCTTGATATTCAAAGACGAAGCAGCTCACGGGCATTTATTACAACTGTAATGTTCGATAATCACTACGAAATACTTCATAATCATATAGATATTCACAGGGTCAAGAATCTGACAGAACAAGAATATTTTGCAAGGGGATCAACTGCTCTTCTTGATGCTCTGGGAAAAGTTATTTCTGAAGTCTCAAAGCGTCAGTCAGAATATGAACATCAGCTCAAGAATATTAAGACTCTCGTAGTGATTATGACAGACGGACTCGATAACGCCAGTCGTAAATATAACATAAAGGAAATTTACGGGATGATTCACGAACAGCAGGATCATCATAACTGGGAGTTCATATTTCTCGGAGCAGGTATAGACTCAGTCAGGACAGCTCAAAGCATAGGCATATCACAGGACAGGGCAGCAAATTTTATAAAGACTTCTGAAGGTATACGCAGCAAGTTTGATAATGTATCTCAGACAGTGAGTCATTTTAGAGAGTCAGGCGAGATTAATTCAGACTGGAAAAAGTAATAAGCAAAAGTTTATAATTGATTTAATTAACTTAATTAACTTAAAAGGGAGGCTTATATTTCTAAATGGATAACTGGGACGAAAAAAGACAGTCTTTCATTGAATGGCTGGCCAGGCAGGAAGATTTCTTTAATGAACTTCTCACAAAAGATAAAGACGGAATCGTTATCGGCTTTGATGAACGCGGTAAACTCGAATCTTTACGAAAACGCAGCAGCTCAATTCTCCAGAAACTCAGAAGCAGAGAATTCACTGTTGCTGTCGTAGGACTTGAGAAAGCAGGAAAAAGCACTCTAGGCAACGCACTTATAAAATCCGAAATTTTACCCGAATACACCGAACGCTGCACATATACGACTACGGAACTTAGAGCAGGTGAACGCAATGAAGCAGAGATAACTTTTTACACTGACGAAGAATTCAATAAAATATTTCAGGACATGTTAATTTCTGTAGGCTATAACGCTCAGGCAGACTTCAGGACTCTGACACCTGAAATATTCTCACGTTACTGGGAAGCAGTCTCAGAAGATCCAAGTAAACGCGATTTATACGAACGCCATAACGGCAAGACTGACGAGGATATTATAACGATACTCAAGGGCAGCAGCACTATAAGCGAATTACTTGGCCAGCCTGTAAAAAATTTTCTTTGGGATAACTCTCAGGGGAATTCAGAATTTCAGCTTTATATCACAGGCATAAAAGGCTATAACTCTGACGGTTCAGCAATAAGAAGCGCGCATCCTTATGCAGTAAAGAATGTAATAATCCGTTCCCGTGAATTGGGAAGCATGAGCAATATAGTTTTATATGACGTTCCAGGCTTTGACTCGACTACTGAACTTCACAGAAAACAGACTGAGTTAATGCTTCGTGAGGCAGATGCAATTATTCTCGTAACTAACGTAGGCGACCGCCCTAATATTAACAGCCCCCAGTTAGACATGTTAAGAAAAGTACGTGATCAGGACGGTATAAGACTCCGTGATAAAACTTTCGTATTCGGCAATAAAATCGACATGGCAGGAAATGCTGCAAGGGCCCGCGATAATGCATCAGCTTTGAGAAATGAGGCAGAACGTTATCAAGTAGCTTCAGAAAGCAGGGTAATATCAGGTTCGGCAAAAGCGTATCTCGAGAAATTAGGGCTGTTCTCAGAAGATGAAAAACGGCGCGGGAAAATTAATGCTAAAGAACGTCTCGAAGAATGGGATATGCATGACGGAATGCAGGAACTTCACGGGAAAATTCAGGATTATTATAACAATGACCGCTTTGAAGTCCTAAAGAAACGTGCTGAGAATACTATAGCAGAAACTGTTGAACTGCTCCGGCAGCTTCTGGCTAAATACAGTCCTGATGTCATAAGTAGTTTTGATACAGGCGGAAAATATTTACTCGTCCTTAAGGGTAAAGCCGCAGAATTTGACAAAGCAGCAAATGATATAGTCAACAAGTATCAAGAACAGATAATCAATTCAAGACCGTTTAGCACTCAGCTTGTAATCGAAATTGAGAAAATTTTCCCCATGAGTGATGACTTTGCAAATATCTTCACTGATGTAAAACGCTCAGTAGTTACAGATATTGACGGAGTTACCCAGCTGACGGCGATAAATTCGGCACTTCGCAAGAAAATTCATTTACTCTTCATGCAAAATCTTGTTCGCGAGACTACTGAACTTATATCGAACAAACAGCAGGAAATACGTTCGGAACTCGTTAAAAAATTTCTCTCTGTAATGGGAATGAAGGAAGGCTCAAGCTATGAAGACGAGTTAACAGTGAGCGCAAATAAACTCTTTGATGAACTGCTTATCAAGAACGGTGAGGAGTGCAGATTTAATATTTTGATCGAGCGTTTTTCTTTGGGACTCGTTGAGACTCTTATAAATATGCCCTTTGCTGAATATGAACGCCTTGATAAAGTATGCAAAACTCTGCCTGAATTATTTTCACTTGCTATGTATTACTCAATGCCTGACGATGAGAATATTAATAATATTTATGACTCTCCGAATGAAAGACTGAAATTTTTTGCCAGGATTCTTGCTCATGAGAATGTCGAAGAGAAATCACGCGGAATCAATCAATCTGAAATACTCGCAGTTAAAAGCGTCTTGATAGAATTCTTTGATAATAACTCAGAAGCCCTTCTCAAAGGAGCTGCGTTTAATATTGATTCTCTTCCGTTTGATAAATGGGCGTTAATGTTCACTGGAGCTGACATGAAGATTGACAAGATGCCAAAAGATTTAGCGCGTCAAATTGAGAGTAAAATCTACAGCACGAACTGGCAGAAACTCAGCAGGGACGAACGAGAGTCAGCAATTACTGAGTTAATTATGCACTATACTCACGCAGATTCAGGCCAAGAAAAAGTCCCTGTACTCGGTGAATTCCTTGAAAATTTATATAAGAAGGCTTCATCTCTCAAGGCAAAAACTGAAGGCGATATGCTTAGAATTCTTGATGAAGATATTGCCATTCTCAGAGATATAACAGTTAAGGCCGTAATTCGTGCAATAGCTCTCGAACGCGCTTTTATTTCGGTCATAGTCAAGAATATAAATTTTATACGTTCAGGAATTACATACAGCGGTGAGGACAGCAAATTTGACTCATGGATAACTCAAAACGTCCGCAAAATCATGGACAGCGAATTTGCAGCAATTGACCGTTACAACATGGAAAGCCAGACGCGTAAAAGTATCGTTGCAGCTATTCAGAATATATTAAGCAATATGGAATGAGGCGATTCTTATGCAAATAAACGATGAATCAGTGTATGCTGTCTTGAATTCAGAAGACTTTAATGATGACGCAATAGACAAGACAGTTAAATATATCTCTGCCAATCCCGGAAAGTTTTATTTATTGTCTCCGGAGACAGGACTCGAACTTCACGAAGCAATAGAAAACTTGTCAGGCCATTTTGACAGCAAAGCAGAATTAACGTGCGTACGTTTTGCACGGGAGATAATTTTCCCCTTGAAAGTATATTTGCAGATCGGGAATGATAATACTGACGGAGGCTTGGAAGTAAAAACTTTCTCTGAGCTCATAGGCTTTCTTAAATATGACTCGTCAATGAGAGCAGCACGCAGCGATTTTCATGTTATAGTCGATGATACAGCACCGGGACTCAATGATGATGACGAGACGGCAGGGCGTGTCGTAGCTGATATATTCCAGCAGATGATTTATTTGAATCTTAATATTGACGTTAAGAAAAAATCTGAGATACGCAAATCGTTAATCAAAGACAGATTCAGGGCAAAATATCAGGAACTGCGCCATGAAGTAGAAGAGCAGAAATCACGACTCGAATTAATATTATCAGGCAGTGAATTAAGCGATAAAGGCTGCGAAAGAGTCAAAAAGATTATTGATGCATTATCTAAGATGCTCGCTGCTTTCGATGACGGACGCAAGAGACCAATACGAATTGCCGCAATGGGAACTAAGAAGGCCGGTAAAAGCGTCATAATTAACAGCATTCTGAAACGTGATTACGCCCCTACAAGCTCCGAACTTCCTACACCTAACATAATAAAATATATTCCTGAGCCGGCAGGTTCACCCTTAACGCTTGACTATCAGGGAAGCAGCCAAGTTTTTGACACTGCTGAAGACTTGAATAAATATATTCTCGGCGAGTTCAAAGCAGCTCAGAAACACACAGGAGAAGGCTCTGGGCTTGACGACATGGTAATACATTATCCGTCAGAAGAATTCAAATATGGGACACTCCGGGGCCGAATTTTGCAGGTGCAGGGAAAGAACATCACGAAATAGCAGAAAGCTGCATCAGGTCAGCGGACGTATGTATTTTCGTAGAGAATTACTCGAATCATTTAACAGATGATGGAATTAAATTCTTAACTCAAATAAATTCGACGTTCAGAGATAATAATAAATTTTATTCGCTTTTTGTAGCAGTAAATAGAATTGACGAAAGATATCCGGATGCAAATCTTGAAAAAAGTGTAAGCCGTCTTGTTGATTATATTCGTTCGAGATTCGATGCTCTTGGCTATAAAAATATTATTATGTTCGGGACTTCAGCACTGCAAAGTTTTTATCTCGATAAAGTCCTGGAGCTTGCCGAGAAAAATAACGCATCAGGTGAAGCAAGTAAAGAAAATAAAAATTTGGTCGACCTGATAAATACGCTCATGATTAATAACCAAAAATTCATGACGCATCTGTTATTTATTGAATCTGCTTTAAGGTATCTCAGATTCTTTCATAATATTAATAACCCCGGCGAAGAAGATTTGCGAATATTCAGCGGTATCCCTCAGTTAGAACGCTATTTAAAGTATATAGGCGAACAGAAAGTTGACTCTGAAATAGTCGATAACGTAATTTCACGCTGTGAAAGCCAGTTTGACACTATAAAGAATGCAAATCTCATAAGCCGAATGCTCGAATTAAGCGATGATGACAAGAAATATTTAATTTTGCTGGGACACTTGCTTGACGGTTTAAGCGTTGAAGTTGACAAGGCAATAGACAAAATAAGAGATCTTGTCAGTGAGGGAAAAATTGACAGCGCATTGCTTAAAATCTACAAGGCAGCCCGAAGCAGCAGGCATGAAGTATTAGGCATCATAGACGGAACATGCCGCGATCTCGTGAATAACAGTAAAATCAACGAAGACGATATAAAACAGGCTAAAAACGGCGTATTCTCAGATAATATGAAGGCTATAAATGCCAAGATTGCAGAAGCAATTGCAGGAATGAACCGCAGAAGTGCTCAAGCTGTTGAAGCTATGACCAAACGTGAAAGCGAACGATACAGCCGCGAAGTTGAGTCAGAAATTCAGAAAGCCCGCAAGAAAATTGCCTCTAAAACTGAAGAAGTCCGCGAGAAGGTCAAGAACACTACAGCTCAAGATATTATGCAGGAGTTCAGCATTCCCGATTTCCCGCCGAGTCTTAATAAAATGTCGTTCACTGCAAAAGTATTTGACGCAGATGTCGATGATAAATTTCTCCGTGAAGAAGCAAAAAGAGTCCACCATATAGAAACTCATACTGAATATAAGACTGAAAGCGTAACTAAGACACGCACACGAACCAGACAGAGAAAATCGCGGGGATTCTGGGAAGGTGTAGCATCGTTCTTCGGCAAAAAGTATTATGAAAACTACGAGGAAAAATATCAAGAACAGATACAGAAGCCGTACACAGTATCAAGCGATGTTTACGACGCTGCAGGCTTTAAGCTCAGTATAATCAGCGAACTTCAAAGACGAGTCAGAAGCGTTGTTGAAGCTGCCCATGACGAAATAGAATCAGAAGCAGAGAATATAACTAGAAAAATATATGCTGATATAAGCAGACAGTGCGATGAGATTAACACTGAGTACAGAGGCTTATTTGAGAGCTTCAGGAGCGATATAAACCTAGCGTCAGATGAGACCAGCCAGCACAAAAAATCTCTTGAGACTGACATAGAGATACTGCGCAGGATCGATAAAAACTTCGAGCCGTTTTTCACAATGTGGGACGAAATTCTTAACGGAACTGCAAAGGAGTAATTCATAATGTTCACGCTTTCAGAAATTGAAATCATAATGGAAAAACACAGAAATGATATGCTGGCTCTTCTCAGGGAACTTGGTTTCAGGGCGTCCACTCAAAACTGGCTTGAGGAAATTGACCCGTTCATAACTGATAAAGTATGCACCCTCATGAAAAGCGATTCTGTAGTGGAGGGCTATTCATTCATGCTGAGGGCTGCGGACATTCCCCAGAATTACAGCGAGACACCTAATGAGAAACTCGCAAAGATAATCGCAAATAGAAATGAAATTGAACAGTCCATAATCATGAAAAATGCTTTATCAGCAGGAGTTCAGCATGAAAACCGCTTTAAAGTGATGAGCGTAAAAAATATTAATCTTGATAATCTTGTCAGCATCTTTAATGAATTATATGAACTCGCAGAAGATTCAGGCTACATGCTAAAACGTTTCGGGATGTCCATGGCTCAAAAGGAGTTCAGACTCTCAGTTAAGAAACTCGGCAGCGAAATTCAGAAATTGCAGGAGAGTCAAGAAAGTCTATATACTTCTTCAGAGTTATTGAAATCATGCACTGGGAGCGAATTAGAATCTTTTATAGAGAAAGAGAAACAGAACGTTAATAATATGTTCCTGGTATCAGTCTCAAGGGAAAAAGTTACGCCGAAGCCTGATCCGTCATTGCAGTTCAGGAAATTCACGGAAGACGAAGCGCGTTATATGCTTGATATTCTCGAAAAGATCAATGCAGTTATAAGCAGTATATAAAATTTTTACAGGGAGGCTTTAAACTTGAAGTCAGCTGAGCAGATTATGCCTAAGTTCTCAGAAGTTGTTAATCTGTCATCGAATTATGCAATGAATGAATACAGCAATAATATATATGAGTCAATATGCAGATATGAAAATTTCAACTCTGGGAAGAGCCTTATGCTTCGAGGCAAAAAATTGGCGTGGCTGATTGGCGAGAATTCCTCCCTGTGCGATTTTATTAATGATCTTGGCGAATACAGCTATGATAACTGCATAACGTTAAATCTATATGACTTCTACGCAGCATATAATATAACTTTCCCTCATGAAACAGTCAGCTTATTTAATGGCAGTAACTGCGAACTTGATGACATCCTAGACATGTCAGAGCTTCTAAGTGCAATATTATGCGGCGCTGAGAAAAAATATACTCATAAAGTGATTCTGAGTCCTGCTCGTGTCTCTGTTGAGTATCTTGAAAATTTAAGGGTGAAAATCATTCAGCAGTTCATATATTTAAGAATGTATGTTCCAGTAATTATTTCAGGAAGTCATAAAAGCGCGCGTAAACGTAAATTAAGGCTTTCTGTATTAGGCACCAAGAAGGCAGGTAAGTCCGCAGTAATTAACGCTATGTTAGGCGGTGAATATTCCCCTTCAAGTCCTGAGCTGCCGACTCCCTGTAAAATTATTTACTCAGAAGATAATATTTCTAACAGAAAGATTTTTCTTGAACATAACGGAATAATAAAATTTTTCTCACAGCCTGAAGACTTAAAAAATTTCCTGTTTGAAAAGTTCATAGAGGCTCGAAAAAATCCTGATACGCTCGAAGATGACATTAACGTTACTGTCCCGGAATTCCCTGACATAATGCACGGCTTCACTATTGTAGACACTCCAGGCTCGAACTTTGCAGGCGCGAAAAGTCATTATGATATTGCCTGCTCTGAAATTAACGAGGCAGATATATATCTTTTCGTGATGAATTACTCTGCGCATTTGACAGAAGACGAGATAAAAATTTTTGACGCTGCATATAAACATAAACACACTTTGATTATTGCCCTGAACAGAATTGATGAAATGTACTCGTCCGAAGTCGTGAAGTCGTATGAACGGGCAGCAGATTATATCGCTTCAAGGCTTAATGCTCTGGGATATTATGATTTTCTCATCGTTCCGGTGTCTGCTTTAACGGCAGTTTCTGCTCAAAGAGTTAGTGATGATGATTATGATATTTTCACGGACTCTGATAAAGTTAATAACACTGCAATATCATTCGCAAAAAATATTATAAAGTCATATAAAAACTTTCACGGACTGAAAATAAAATCACCTGCTTCACTTGAGGAAACAGGACACATAAAATATCTTCAGCAAATTATTTTTTCCTTGAGCAATGTGAAGCCTCACACGAATAAATTCGCGTGCTTCCGAACTTCTTAATCGTCCGGACTTCCTGTCTGTCATTCGGTCTAATCTCAGAAATTTAAAGCCGAAACTCTAAATCTCCGCAAAAAGACTATAACACAGATACAGGT
>JAFSJJ010000036.1 GCA_017439345.1 Synergistaceae bacterium | reverse complement strand
TCCATTCTCTCACCTCGTAAATATTGTAACATATGTATGAGAAAGGGGAAGAGAAAATATAAGTAAAAATATAAAAAATAAAATTTATAGCTGCCTAACTCACGACTAAAGTCGCGAGAATGCGGCAGCTTTTCTTCAATGCTGAGAAAATCTCGTTTTACGGCCCTGATGGGAAACGTGTCCTGAACAAAGAAAACAATATATCTGAAGCAGTCTTCACACATAACACTGATAACGGATTTCTAACTTCAGAGAGTTTTTACGATGCAGACCTCGTCCCATGCATATGCAAAGATGATTATTTTCGTGTTGAGTTTGCAAGGGATAAAGAAGGCAGAATATCCGGACGTTCTTTTTATAATACCCAAGACAAAAAAATTCTGTCCTCAAACGCCATTGCAGATTTTTCATGGAGCGCGGAAGAAGCATTTGATTTTGGAATGCAGAGTTATTCAGCTCATGATTACGACAAGGCACTTCAATTTTTCAAGAAAGCAGCGGATCAGGGGAATGTTGAGGCGCAATGTCTTCTGGGAATGATGTACGGACAGGGCGATGGAGTAAAGCAGAATTACAAGAAAGCGGTTAAATGGTATCAAAAAGCTGTAGCTCAGGGATACGATTTAGCGCAAAATAATTTAGGCTTGATGTATGAGAACGGTCAAGGAGTGAAACAGGATTACAAAAAGGCAGTCGAGTTATATACAAAAGCTGCTGAACAGGGACTCGATATAGCAATAAGTAATTTAGCCAGAATGTGTGAAAAAGGCTATGGAACAAAAAAGGATCAAAAACGTGCATTTGAGTTATGCCAAAAAGCGGCCGATCTTGGTGAAGCTTTAGCACAATGTCTTTTGGGCAGAATGTATCAACATGGTCGCGGAGTAAAACAGGATTACAAGAAGGCTATTGAATGGTATCAGAAGTCTGCTGCACAAGAGTATGCTCCGGCTCAACTTAATCTAGGCCTGATGTATTATTTTGGCAAAGGCGTTGAGAAAGATTACAAGAAGGCTGTTGAATTATATCAGAAGGCTGCTGTGCAGGGAGATGCTAAAGCACAATCTTCTCTGGGCATTATGTATTACTTTGGTGAAGGCGTGCAGGAAGACCATACGAAGGCTGCTGAATGGTTCCAAAAGGCTGCCCGGCAGGAGCATATTGATGAGGAATATTCTGTTACAGTAGCTGCATCTCAATACTTTTTAGCCGTAATGTATGATAATGGCGATGGTGTAGAACAGAATCAGGAACTAGCAATTGAGTTGTATCAAAAGTCTGCTGCAAAAGGCTACGCTTCAGCTCAAAACCGCTTGGGCATAATGTATCAATATGGAGATGAATATTTTAAACAAGATTACAAGAAGGCTGTTGAATTATATCAGAAAGCCGCTGTACAGGGATATTCTGAAGCGCAGTATAATTTAGGCGTTATGTATGAAGACGGTACTGGAGTCAGGAAAGATTTACAGACAGCTTATATGTGGTACTATCTGGCTCACTTGTGCGGAAACGAAAATGCAGAAGAGAGATTAATGAGTCTAAACACTGACAAAACAAAAATTTCTGAAGCTCAAATAACTGAAGCAAAAATTCAGGCACAAAAGAAGTTCGATAAAATTAAGAATATAATCGATATAGATATATTAATAGACGGCTTAAATTTGGAAAATGATCAATAAAAAAATCCCCCCTGCCGTTTATGACAGAGAGGGTTACTAAATATAAAAAGGGTAATTGATAAAGTTACTTTTCTGAATCTTTATTATGTTTCTTTCTTGCAATGACAAAGCCTAAGAGTGCGAGTAAAGCTCCTGATGCGAAACTTGAATTGCAGCCTCCGCTTCCTCCGGGATTGTCTAATGTCATATCGCTCTCATCTTCAACACTTTCGCCGCTGATAGCAACGTCCATGCTCTCTTCACTGTCAAAACCTGTGTCATAATCATATTCGATTCTTGCAGGTGTAGAGATAAATACTGCCTCGCCTGTCTCTGAGTCATAGTCTCCGTCAATTTCAACGCCGCTGTTGTCATAAGCTGTAACGCTTTTAACGTTCTTGTCTCCTGATGCTGTAGCAATGATGACTTCAACTGCTGTAAGTTTTGAGTGTGAGTTCGAGATTGAAACTGAAACGTTCGAGTTAAATAATAAGTTCAGGAAGAAATCAATGAAGCTGAATCTCTTGCTGAGTTTAACGTTTCCTACTGCCTGGTCGCCTGCGCTGAGGGTCTCAAGGCTGTTGAGTGAGAAGTCTGTTACATGGAATCTCTTCATCATGTTGCCTTTGAAAGCAAGTTCCTTGAGATTCTTGCACCCTGTTAAATTCAGCGAGCTGAGTTTACCGCGTCTGCCTTCTGAACCCTTATTAGACAGTGAAAGATTCGTGAGGTTCTCGCAGCCTTCTGCATTAAAGCCTTCAATGTTGGGACATTCATCAAGACTCAGAGTCTGAATGTTGGTGTTGCCTGCGATATTAACTTCGGTGAGTTCATCGCAGCCCGTTGCGTCAAGAGTCTCAACAGAGCAGTCGGTCAAGTCAAGGGTCTTAACGTTTGAGTTTCCTGTTATCGTAACTTCTTTGATTGAAGTGTTGCCCTTCAGGTTTACTTCAGTCAAGCTGGTTGCACTGGTTAAGTCAATGGCTTCAAGATTCGGCAGTAGAGTCGATAGATCGCCCAAATCTGTAATGTTGTCTGGAATAGTGATACTCGTTACAGTCTTGAGCTGTTCTGTGGTGAGTCCCAGCCTGCCTGTTAAAGCGTCCTCAAGGGTCATAGACTCGCCGGTTGAAGCAAGGGTCTCTAAAGCGTTCGATACTTCGTCATTAATGCCACCCGTGCTGTTTACTGTGATAGTAATTACTGCTGAAGCCGAGCCTGCCGTATTAGCTGCCGTTACTTTGTAAGTATAAGCGTCAATTCTTGCTGTCCTGTTTGAAGGAATGCCTGATATAGTGAAGCTCATCTTGTCGCTTGCAGGTGTGCCTGTTAAGTTTTCTGGAAGGTCGCCTGAAGTTGTCCATGTTAAATTAGTTCCTGCTGTTGCAGTGATAGTGATTGCCTCAATTTCATTGCCTTCATTGACTGAGACATTAACGCTTGAAGTATCTAATACTGGAGCTGTTTCTGCCGCTGCTGCTGCCTTACTTACAGTTATAGTTATTGAAGCTGTTGCAGTCTCGCCCGCTGAGTTCTTTGCACTCACAGTGTAAGAATAAGCCTCAGTTTTAGCCGTGCCTGTCTTTGGAGTTCCTGATATAGTGAAGCTCTTGCCGTCTTTTGCTGCTGAACCTGTCAAACCGTCCGGAAGTTTTGAAGCGTCTGCCGTCCATGTCAAGCTCTCGTCAGAATTTGAGCTGATAGTTATTGACTCAATTGCTGTGCCTTCTGTAGCTGATATGCTGGTCTTTGAGGCCGTTAATGCCAGTGCCGAATTGACTGTTATCTTGAACGTTGCTGAAGCTGTAGTGCCTGTTACGTTCGTTGCTGTTACTGTGTAAGTGTAGCTCCCTGCGCTTCCGGTATCTGGAGTCCCTGATATAGTGAAGCTCTTGTTGTCAGTTGCTGCCGTTCCTGTTAAGCCTTTGGGAAGTGCTGAAGAGTCCGCTGTCCAAGTTAATCTGTCATTGCCCGTTGTAGCAGTTATTGTTATTGTGTCGATCTTTACGCCCTCAGTGAAAGTTTTAGTGATCTCGCCTGTCATGTCAAGAACGGGATTAATTGCCTTGATAGTTATATTAATCGTTGCTGTTGCAGTACCCGCGCTGTTCGTTGCTTTGAGCGTGTATGTGTATGCGTCAGTCTTGGCCGTGCCGATTTCAGGAGTGCCGGAAATAGTGAAAGTCTTATCAGTTGACGAAGCTGTGAGTCCTGTCGGGAGAACTCCTGAAATTGACCAAGTGAGATATTCGCCTGCACTGGGAGTTATTACGAGATCAGTTATTGGCGTACCTTCTGTAGCTGTTATTGTATACGTTGACTCTAACACAGGGGCGTTGACGTTCTCTACTGCACCTATTGAAGGGGTAGCGTTCCATGCGTGGCCGATCTGGTCTGTAGTATTGCCGTCGACCGGTGTACCCTTGCCTATAACATCACTAAGGTCTGAGTTCTGCTCTATCCTGTAAATCGTGTGTGTTACTCCGTTGACTTCTTGAGTGTCGGTTTTGGGATTATTCCACGCTTTGAGATTTACGGGATTATCATTTGTAGTAA
Source organism: Synergistaceae bacterium (assembly GCA_017439345.1). Lineage (GTDB taxonomy): Bacteria > Synergistota > Synergistia > Synergistales > Aminobacteriaceae > JAFUXM01. The sequence continues at coordinate 54,090 of JAFSJJ010000036.1, read as the reverse complement.
TTGTGCTTGGGAGCGTCTCATTTTCTGCCAGAAGAATAGCGCAGTTATTAAGTTTTTGCGTCGTGTTGGTATAACTGCCTGCGTTCGGTCGTGTCGTTGCAGTGTTATTAGCTATTATACAGTTTGTGAATGTTACGTTCTGTACCGCGAAAGCTCCTCCGTAATTTGCAGAGTTCCCTGTAATTGTGCAGTTAATGACATTTGCCCCATTGCCGTTGTTTGTAGTGTAGAGCCAAAGTCCTCCGCCGTGAGTAGTCGCTGTTGCCGATGCCTCATTGTTTGCTATAGTACAGTTCGTTATTGTTAAAGAATGTCCTGCACCGCTTGTAGTAACTGCGTAAGGATACCATGCGCCTATGCCTCCACCGTAAGTAGCATAGCTTGTGTTATCTTTCTTGGCTTTGTTATTCGCTATAGTGCAGTTTTTAATTTCGACTTTGCCGGACTCGATATTAATACCGCCCCCGATTGCTCCGTTTTCAGTTCCGTTGCATTCGTTATCAGTTATGACGCAGTTCTCAATTAAGACTTCTGGATCATTATCGCTGTAGCCGACCTGAATACCGCCGCCCCTGTTGCCTCCGATGTTCTTCGTGATGGTGCAGTTCTTAACAGTTACTTTTGTCGTTGGGCAGTTATCAATTGCAGTGTAAATTTTGCCCTCGATGTAAATTCCTCCGCCTGAACCTGCCTTAGGTGTCGAGCCGTATTTAAGAACTGTTTTGTTGCCTGTGATGACGCAATTTTGAATCGTAACGACTCCGCCTTCGATTCTGAGTCCTCCGCCCCAGTAAGTCGTGCCTGGGTTGTTTGCTATTGTGAGGCCGTCAATCAATACTGTTGCTGCAGAACCGGTTGTGTTGGGATAAATGCCGTACGTGTCATTCTGATAACGTGCTTCTTTATAATAAGTGTGCTTGTTGATATAGAATATAGGGCTTAAAGCGACTCCGCCCATGTTATTGTTACTGTCTTTTATGGGATCTTGAATACCTGAGCCGTCAATAGTCGTTATATTTGTCTTTAAATCTCTCTCATCGATAGTGCTTTCACTTCCAGAAAATCCGCCGTAAATTGTTACATCCTTTCTAATATCAATTGGGATTGTCGTATAATACGTATTCTTCTTGAGATATACTACATCGCCTGCAGCTACTACAGTTGTTTCAGTGCTGGTGTTACCTTGCGTGAGTCCGTAAAACAACTTCGGGAGCGTTGTAACTACTCCTTCTCCTGTTGCAGCAGAATCGCTCCAATGACTTTGGTTATATTCAGTCGTACCGGTTACTACTGCATACGTTATTGTTTTACCGTCACTGCTAGGGGTTACGTAGTAGGAATTAGCCGCCCATGCTAAATTTACCCACATGAGAGACAAGAAAACGAGCGCGCAAAATTTTCTCATGGTAAACATGATAAATTCTCCTTCCTAAAAATATTTATTAATTATGAATCTTGTGAAACTGTTTGAAACTTTTGGAACTATTTGAAATGTCATAAATTATATAAAATAACCGGCTACCCCCCCCCCCGTAGAAATACGTATATTTTATTGCATGAATTACGCAATTCATACTCTAGTCTTGAACATCATGCTATAATCTCTTCGCAATTAACAACGCATGAAGAGGGCATTCAATCACGTTATTAATCAGTGAGCCTTCTGTCAGCGAAGGAGGATATTAATATAATGTATGCAGTAATCGAAACAGGCGGCAAACAGTATCGAGTCAGTGTCGGCGACAAGTTCAGAGTCGAAAAGTTACCCGGTGAAACAAGCACTGAGATAATATTCGACAAAATTTTAGTCGCAGCTCCAGATGAGGGCGCAGTCAAGTTCGGAACCCCTTATGTTGAGGGCGCAAGGGTTACAGCTGAGATAGTCAAGCAGGCTCGTGCAGATAAAGTCCTCGTGTTCAAGTACAAGAGCAAGAAGAACATTCGCAAAATGCAGGGTCACCGCCAGTATTTCACTGAAGTCATAATCAGAAATATTGAAGCATAAGAGCATAAGACTTGATAAAGATTAAGTTCTTGAATCAAGAAAATATTTTCACAGGGATTGAATGTTCAGGGCATTCGGGATACTCTCAAAGGGGCAGTGATATTATCTGTGCAGGAGTCTCGGCTCTGATGAATGCTTTAGCTCTCGGACTCGATAACATTGCAGAGATCGTGATTAACAGGTCAAAGGCTCTAATGCGTGTAACTTGGCCGGTTCAGGAGTCAGAGAGAATCGCAATATTGACTCACACGATAAAAGAGTCTCTTGAAGCCATAGCTAAAGATAATCCCAAGTATGTAAAAATTCAGTCGGAGGTTAATTAATTCATGAAGTTCGTATTTGATTTACAGTTTTTCGCTCATAAAAAAGGTCAGGGAAGCTCGACCAACGGACGCGACAGCCAGCCAAAGTATCGCGGTATAAAAGCATTTGCAGGCCAGACAGTTACAGCAGGAAGCATTCTCGTCAGACAGTGCGGTACTAAAGTCCATCCCGGCAAACATGTAGGACTCGGACGCGACTTCACGTTATTTGCGCTAGTTCCCGGCAAGGTCAGCTATCACACCAGACAGAATAAAAAAGTTGTCAGTGTAGTACCAGCTGAGTAAGAACCAGACATTATGCCCCCAGCAACAGGGGCTTATTTTTTTATAGAGACACATGAAATTTGTAGACATAGCAGAAATTTTTGTCAGAGCAGGCAGAGGCGGCAACGGTGCTTTGAGCTTCAGGCGCGAGAAATTCATTCCCAAAGGAGGCCCTGACGGAGCAGACGGAGGCAGAGGAGGCAGCGTTATTCTCGAGGCAGTCGGAGGCATAGTTACTCTTGCTGATTTCGAGTACGACAAACGCTTTCAGGCAGGTCACGGCGGTCATGGCTCAGGAGCTATGAGGACAGGCTCTAACGGCGATGATTTAGTTATCAAAGTTCCATGCGGGACTCTCGTTAAAGATTCTGAGTCAGGAAAGATATTAGCTGACTTAGTAGAGAAAGGCCAAAGATTTATTGCAGCTAACGGAGGCAGAGGAGGCAGAGGCAACGCTCATTTTGCGAACTCACAGAGACGCGCTCCCAAATTTGCAGAGAAGGGAGACCCCGGCGAAGAGAGAAGTTTAACGCTCGAACTCAAATTAATTGCTGACGTAGGACTCGCAGGTTTCCCTAATGCAGGAAAATCAAGCATTCTTGCAGCAATCAGCGGAGCCAAACCCAAAATAGCAGGTTACCCGTTTACGACTCTGACTCCAAATTTAGGGGTCTTAGCTGTCGATGATGCCCAGATTGTCATTGCAGATTTACCGGGATTAATAGAAGGAGCTCACGAGGGCAAAGGCTTAGGGCTTCAGTTCTTGAGACACGTTGAGCGCACTAGAATTCTATTACACGTTATAGACTTGTCGCAAAGCAATCCTGTTGAAAGTTTTCATGCTTTGATTAATGAGTTCGAGTCTTACGGCGCAAATCTTGCTTCACGGCCCTGCATAGTGATAGGCAATAAAATCGATCTCGAAGGCACAGAGTCAAATTCAGAGCTCTTGAATGATGAGGCAGGCAGACTCGGTCTTGAGTATATGAGAGTAAGTGCTTTGACGGGCGAGAACATTCCGGATTTAATAAAGCGTGTTGCAGACTTGGTGAGGCGGACTCCTGTTGTGAGTCTTGAGAACGAGTCAGAATCTTATGACCCTAACGAGATTATAGAGTTACCTGTTAAGAAACGCAGCACGAAATCTTCAAAAGCTCCTGTTAAGATCATCAGGCAGTCGGACGGCAGCTTCAGGGTCGAACATGAGAATTTCGAGAAGTCAGTATCACGCATTAATTTCGATCATGAGGACGCATTAAAGAAATTCACAGGTCTGCTGAAGAGTCTCAACGTCGAAGAAGCACTAGAGGCAGCAGGAGCCAGGGAAGGCGATAAAGTTTATATAGGCGAAGTCGAGTTTGATTTCGAGCCTGAAATAGTGAATTAAATCATGAGAACAGGAATAATGGGCGGAACGTTTGACCCGATTCACTACGGGCATTTACTGGCAGCAGAAGAAGCGCGCAGGTTTCTGAATCTCGAAAGATTAATTTTCGTCCCGACCGGTGAACCGCCTCATAAAAGAGATCATAAAGTTACGTCATGTGAAGATCGTTACGCAATGACTCTTTTAGCAACTGCGGGAGTTCTTGAATATTCTGTATCACGAATCGAGATTGACAGGAAAGAAGCAACTCACACTGTAGACACGTTACGAGAATTTATACGTTCAGGCATTGAGCCTCGAGATTTATATTTCATTACTGGACTTGATGCAATACTCTCTATAACGTCATGGTTCGAGTACGAGAAGATTCCTGAATTATGCACCCTCGTTACAGCAAGAAGACCAGGCTACCCTGTGAGCAAGATTGACTCTCTGCCGAAATTTATACGCGATAAGCTGGAATATATCGAGATTCCTCAATTTGCAATATCAAGCACTGAGATTCGACAGCGCGCCAGAGACGGACGGGGAATAAGATTCTTGGTGCCTCATCTGGTAGAGATTTATATTGAGTCAAATAATTTGTACAGGTCATGATTATATAATATTTATAGAGGTGATTCAGAGAACATGAGATTAATCAAAATTATCGGCGTTATATTCATGATAATTGCTTCGACACTGGGAGGAGCTACGGTCAAATTAATGGAAGTCTTCAATGATCCGAACCCCCTGCCGGTGCCTAAAGCGTCAAGAAGGGTAAGCACAGACAACGCACCCGGAAATAATAATAATCAGAGTCAAAATCAGAGTCAGTTAGTCGAGTCTGATTTGGCAGTGTCAGAGAGATTAAAGCAGGAAGCAGCACGAGGAACAGTGAACGTGTTAATAGTCGGTCTTGATAACGTTGACGGAGCTTCAAGGACTGACGCTATAGCACTTGCTATATTCGATGCTGATAATATGGGTCTGCGTATTGCTTCGATTCCAAGAGATTCAAGAGTTTATATTCCCGGCAGGAGCTGGGACAAGATTAATCACGCTTATGTTTACGGCGGAATGAATTTACTGCGTGAGACTATAGTGAATTTAACAGGGCTTCCCGTTGATTATTTCGTCAAGATAAATTATAAGAGCTTCCCGAAATTAATAGACTTAATCGGCGGTGTTGATATTTACGTTGATAAAAAATTAGTCTACAACGATTACTCAGGCAAATTATTTATTAATATTTCCAAAGGCCAGCAGCATATGGACGGCAAGACAGCTCTGGGTTACGTGAGATTTAGGCATGACCCCTTAGGAGACATAGGACGCGTTCAGAGGCAGCAGAAATTTATTAATATCGTCATGGACAAGTTGAAATCACCTGCGATAATTCCTAAAATCCCATCGTTAATAAATGAAGTCATGGATGCCGTTGATACCGACTTAGCGCCCCTTGAGGCATTGAAGCTGTTACAGTTCGCAAATTCTTTAGGCAGAGATCGAATCAAAATGTTCATGGCTCCGGGCAAATCGGGCTTCAGCAAGAATATAAGCTATTGGATTCTCGATAACAAAGCATTTTCTCAGCAATTGTCAGCAGAGTTCACTCCGGCAGAAGAGTCTTTACGTGAGGCAAATGCAGGCGTTGATCTTAATGAGAGGTTAGGACGCGAAGATAATAACGAGTCAGCAGGTTTTGACAGTGAGAGAGTCGCAGCTTTACGAGACCAAATATTAAGCATAAGAATACTTAACGGCGACGGTGAAAAGGGACTCGGCAAGAGGGCAGCAGCAATCTTCCAGAGAATAGGAATCGAAGTCCCATATACAGGCAATGCAAGACACTATGATTACAAGACCAGCAGTATTATTTATCCTCCTGACAGCGATGATTCAGTTAAGCAGGGAGCTATGGCACTTGCAGAACTTTGCGGGATTACTAACGAGAGACTCGTTCAGCCTGACAGAAGAGCTACATCACTGACTCTTATAATCGGTCATGACAAAGAAGAGTTATTCAGGAGGCTTGAGCCTATTAATTCATAACTGGTAAAGAAAAAGTTTTCCCCGTGCGAGAGAGTGTACGGGGATTTTTATTATATTAACGTGCTGCCATTGCTGCTCCGATTAAGCCTGCTTTATATCCAAGAGTACAGCTTACGATTTTAGAGAAGTTAGAACGCAGACCTTCATAAATTTCCGGGATTATTCTTTCACGAAGAGGCTTCAATAATCTTTCACCCTGTTTGCCTATGCCGCCTCCTATGCTTAATATTTCCGGGTTAAGTCCGTTGATTAGATTTCCCAGACCTACAGCAAGATAGCTTATATACTCGTCAATAACGCGCTTTGCATCATCATCGCCCTTGTCTGCCGCGTCAAATACTGTATGACCACTGACTACTCCGCCTTCAGATTGAGCTATATCTGCGAGAATTCCTTTAGGATTTGCCTGAATTGCTTCTTTGGTCATGTTGATTAAGCCCGTCGCCGAACAGTAAGACTCAAAGCACCCTTTACGACCACACTTGCAAGGCCTGCCTCCGTAAGCTATGACCATGTGGCCGAACTCACTGCCCCTGTAAATCTTATCGTTAATCACTATTCCGACTCCGACTCCAGTTCCCAGAGTGATAATCATTGCGCTCTTTGCACCCTTAGCACTCCCAGCAACAACTTCACCCAGAGCAGCAGCGTCCGCATCGTTTTCGAGTATTGCAGGAATTCCGAAAGCCTCCCTCATGAACTGGCAGATATGAAAGTCCCTCCAGCCGAGATTGTTGTTGTAGATTACACTTCCCGTCTTATAGTCCATCATTCCAGGTGAACCCATGCCGATTGCCTTAATTTCTTTCTGGTCAAGGCCTGATGATTTAATTGCGTCCTTAACCGTTTGAATTATGTCTTGCAGAACTATATCTTGATGCCTGTCTGCTCCGGTGGGAATGCTTGACTCGCTGATGATTTCGCCTGACTCGCTGACGACTCCTGTTTTAATATTAGTGCCTCCGATGTCGATTCCGATATAATATGCCATGTTGACGACTCCTTAATTAAATTAAATTAATATTGAATATTGAGTAATGAAGATTTCGCTAAATTATATAACGAGGTGTGATTATTAACGTGAAGAGAAAATTATTTATCGCGTTTAGAGTGTCATTATTAATAATTATTGCAGGATTTATATTTTTTCTGCTTCGGCCTTTACATGTGCAGCTTCGTCCTGTCCCCGAACATACACGGCAGGGACTCGCAATGAATACGGTTATAACGATGAGAGTCTTTTCACGTGATGACAAAATTCTTGACTCGGCTTATGACATGCTGAATAAACTTGATAAGCTGCTCTCGATGTATGATAATGACTCGCAGATTTCTAGAATTAACGCTCTTGCAGGACTTGAGAAATTTCACGCTGACTCAGAAGTCCTTGAAGTCGTGAATGACTCTCTGAGACTCTATGAACTCACAGGAGGAATATTTAACCCGTTAATAGGTTCTGTAACGCGCTTATGGAAGATCAACAGGCAGGAGGGTAACAAGCCTTCACAAGATAGTCTCAATGCTGCAATTGCTTTGAGTGATATAAATAATCTTGAGCTCGATAATGACTCGATTTATCTCAAGAATAAAGGCTGTGTGCTTGACTTAGGCGGCATTGCTAAAGGTTATGCGAGTAAGAAAATTGCTGACATGCTAAGAGCTAGGGGCGTTCGTTCCGGAATTCTTGACTTGGGAGGCAATATCTACGCAATAGGCTCTAATAAAGGCAGTAAGTGGCGCATTGGAGTCCGAGACCCCCTTGAACCTTCAGGAAGTCCTGCGCTTGTTGTTCACGTTGAAGATTCGAGCGTAATAACTTCAGGAAATTATGAGAGATTCAAAATTATTGACGGCAGAAAATATTCACACTTCTTTGACGTTAAGAGCGGCGAGTCGGTTCAAAGCGATTTGTTATCAGCTACACTCATCACACCTGACGGAAGTTTGGCGGACGGACTTGCAACGGCTTTCATGATTGCAGGCTCTGAGAAGTCATTAGAGATTCTCAAGAAATTATCACCTGAGCCGGGAGTCGTGTTAATCAGGCAGAGCAAAGACTCTACAGAAATCATAACGAACTTGAAGGCAGACTCAATAACAGGCGCAAAGTATCCCGTTCATTTATTGCGATAGAGTAAAAATTTCAGTCCTGACTCGTATTCTGCCCCGTAAGAAATAGAAATATTTTGACTCTGATTCATAACAGGGAAGCTCCCACGGCAGATATAAGGCTCAACAGCCAAGAACGCCCGGCCAAGTTCATTAAGTTCAAGCCTGAATCTGAATCTCGCAATCTCTCCTGACTCGATTATGTACGGTGCAAGGGAATTAGAGTCATAATCTGCGTTTCTCTCTCTGTAAAAATTTTCGTCAATGCTCATCGATGCCCAAGGAAATAAATACGGTAATCTAAGAACGTGAGGCATATCCGGCGATGTCTCGAACGGCCATTGATAGACTCCTCCGTCAGGGTTATTAATGCAGACTCGGGCATTTCCCCTTGATGAAGGCTGATTGATCCATTCGTCAAGCTCTAGATACACTTCGCGGCCTGAGTTGATTAATTCAATCAATGCTTTGTCTAGTGCAAGTCTTGCAAGATATGGACTCGTGCATGTCAGATTTGCTATTTTGTGCGCTGACTCCTCGTTATATTCGTTGTCGTAAGGGACGATTAACTCCCAGTGAGCTCCGGTGATCTCGAGATTGTCTATATTAACTGACTCCCATAAGAGTCTATTGCGTTCATGTTCGTATATCATGATAATTACAGGCAGTGAATGCTGGAGCCAGTACGCTGCAATTGAAGTGTCGCCTGTGCAGATATAGCCCCGTGATGATCTTTTTGACTCAGTCTCAGTTGACGAACACACACGAAGGCCTACTACTCTTGGATTATCGCCCGTTATCTCGAGATGAGCGTTAAGCCCCGTCGTTCCCTGAAGCTGAGTGCGGAATATCAAGCCCGTCATCTTGGCCGTGAGTCTCTCAGCAGTATATAAGCCTAGTCTAATATCATTAGGATTCAGATTAATACACTCCCTGCAATAAAATTTTTCGTGCAAATTATAATATATATTTATCTTTCATTTTCTGAAGTCTGCCTAGTTCCTGAAGTTCAGAGTCATCTGCCTGGCCGCGTAAAAGTTTCGCTGTTATTGATTTTATCCTGCGTTCTATGCTGTTGCGTTTGAGTTCGCTATATATCTTCCTGAATTGTTCTGAAGGAGTCAAATTCTCTCCTGATGAAGCTGACTGCCTGCAAAATTCATCACCTTTAGCAATAAAGCCCGTCTTGTCAGTGTCTCCCAGTGAAAGCCATGATGACTCGAGTTCGTCAGGACTGCCCGTTAATATAGCAAGTGCTGTATCTTGAGCAAGTTCTGAGCTGAATATATCGAAAACTTCTTGAGGCTTAATCATTAAGCGGCATTCACGGTTACGCATTAACAGAGCGCATAATCCTGCTTCGGGTGAATCATCATGCAAACTTTTTCGAGTCTGACTCTGACTCTGAGTCTGATTCGGAGTCAGAGTTCGAGTCTGATTATGAGTCTGAGTCTGCGAGTTTCTGGCGTTATCGTTCTTAATTCTAATCAATCTGCGTTCGAGTTCACTCGGCGGGATAAAAGTTACTTCACTGATTGCTGAGCGATATTGCAATGCTTCATCAAGGCTTAATTTGCTTAGTCCTTCAAAGAGTTCATTCAATGCATTCTTTCTTGAACTTGAGTCATTCAGTGCAGGTCTTAGAGTCTCTATGTGCTGGAGTATCAAAGGCTTTGAGTTCTTGACTGCCTCTTCAAATTCTTCGGGTGAATGAGAGCATAAAAACTCGTCAGGATCTTTTGCTTTGTCATCAGGAAGATTAATCACTCTAACGTCGAGTCCGTGTTCCTGCAAAATGTACATGCCCCGTAGAGCTGCGTTCTTTCCTGCCTGGTCAGAGTCATAGCATATATAGCACCTGTCAGCAAATCTTGATAATAATCCTGCTTGTTCCGGAGTCAGTGAAGTCCCAAGTGAAGCAACTGACTCTTTGAAGCCGCATTTGTGTAATCTCACTGCATCCATGTAGCCTTCGGTCAAGATTGAGCGTCCCTTCTCCCTGATAAATTTTCGTGCCTCATGAAGTAAATATAAATTCCTGCGCTTTGAGTAAATATCGCTCTCAGGTGAGTTAATATATTTCACTCCTTCTGATGAGTCTATGATTCTCCCTCCGAAAGCTATAACACGTCCTGCAATGTCCCTGACCGGAAATATAAGTCTGCCTCTGAACCTGTCATAAGCTCCGTTTCTGTTCTCGACTGCAAGACCGCAGTTAATAATATCTCTCTCAGGAATTCCCGAATGAGTCAGATATGTAATAAGAGAGTTCCAAGAGTTGAGACTATAGCCAAGCGAGAAAGTGTTAATGTCATTGTCCGTTAATTCTCTGCGTTTCATGTAGTCTCTTGCTGCACTGCCGTAAGTTCCTAGTAAGTTATCAGTGAAAAATTTTGCGCTTAGTTCAAGAATGTCATATAAACTCTTTGTGTTATTTCGGGTACGATTGCGCGATTTGTATTTAGAGATGTCAACACCTGCCCGGCCTGCGAGAAATTCTAATGCTTCGGGGAAAGTCATTCCTTCAGTCTTCATTATGAACGTGAAAATATTGCCGCCTTCATGACAGCCAAAGCAGTAATAAGACTGAGAGTCCGGCCACACATGAAATGAAGGAGTCTTCTCGTTATGAAACGGACATAAACCCATATAACCCCTTCCCGTTCGTCTGAGTCTGACTCGTTCGCCTATGATGTCAATAATATCTAGTGCATTCTTAATCTCGTTATATAATTCGTTATTATCAGCAGGCATTATTAATAAATTCGCTCCCTCAAAATTTACGTCAAGACTATATAATATTACAAGTTTTAACAAGCTATTAATTATAAAGGAGTGTTTATTCATGAAGAGCAGAATTAAAATAAAATTTTTCGCAGCAATAATAACCCTATTCATTTTCGCAGGTTCATGTTACGCCGATGAAGTGCAGGACTTGTTAAATTTCTACGTAAAGAAGTTCAGACCTGAGAAAGCATTGTTAATTATATCCGACAAACCGGACCCAACAGGAATGTTCAACGATATATACATGGATCTCAAGGGACTCAATATTGATAAGCTGAGACTCGAAAGCCTGACATTCAGAATGAAGGGAGTCCAGTTCAACGAGCCTTCAGAGTGGAAGCGGGGCAATGTAGAATGCAAAGATGCTATTCAGGTTCTTGCAACAGCAGCTATATTAGAGAGAGATATAAATCATTCAATCGAGAATAAATCTTTTGGCAGCGATGATCACTGGCACAATGTCCAAATGTCGATTAATCCTTCAGGACTCACTGGCAAAGGCTATTACAAGGCAGGAATTCTTGACGTGCTGATTAACATAGACAGCGGACTCAGAATAGCAAAGGGCAAAGAGTTATGGCTCAACAATCCAAAAGTCAAAGTGAATAAATTAGATATGCCCGACTACATGACCAGGCAGGCGTTATCGAAAATTCAGCCGTTAGTCGATCTGAAAAAGTTTCCGTTACCAGTAACACTTCACAAAGTCCAGCTCAAGAAGGGCAGTGCAGTACTCTCAACTAGGACTCTCCCGAAGGAATTAACCGGCGGAATAAGATACACTTATCCGAAATCGAAATAAAGAATAAATTATTTATTACATCATGAACAGCATAGATAAAAAGCGTTATATCTGGGTCATAATTTCAGCACTCATTCAGGGCATATTATTAGGCATCTACGCAATCACTTTGTCGGGGCCTCTGTTATGTATGCCTTTGACGATAATATTTATTGTCCCGTTTGTATTCTGGCTCTCTCAAGAACAATGGGGGCGAAGGTTATTCAGTCTCATAATGTGGCTGACTCTTGTACTGCTTATATTATGGCTCTATAGACTCTGGTCTCTTTACTCACCGAACGGAAGTTTTTACGTCGTCCCGTCTCAGAAGTCTGACTTGATTAGGGTATCAATGACAGTGTTCCTGCTAATTCCATTCTTTCAGTGCAGAATTTCGGCGTGGAGCTGGAGAATGCCTTACAGTGAAATATTTTTCCAGTTTTGCAGGAATTTATTCTTGCTATTTCAGGCCGCAATAGTTATCGCAGTGTTCTGGGGTCTTCTTGTTACAGCTGGCTTATTGTTCGATATAGTTGGTCTCGATAAGGTGCCTTATATATTATTCAATCCTGTTATAGCTGTCCCGTTGTCGAGCTTGACTATTGCAATATCGATTTCAGTAGCTATAAAGCATCCTGGAATTGACTCTCTCGGCCGATGGATTCTTTCTGTGTTAGCGTGGCTGCTTCCGTTCTTCTCGATTCTCTCTATAGTATTTATATTATGCCTCCCGTATTCAGGCTTAAAGACTCTCTGGAGCACAGGACAGGCTTCAACGTTAATGCTTCTGCTTCAGTTCGGGACTCTTATCCTCGCAAATGCTGCATGGCTTGACGGGAGCAAAGCTGCTTTTCAGAATAAATTTGTGAACTTTCTCGCTAAGATTTCGTTATTATGTCTTCCGGTTTATACAGGCTTGTGCATGTACTCTCTTGGAATTCGAGTCGAACAATACGGCCTCACAGTCGACAGGGTTCAGGCGTTCTTTCTTGTCATAGTAACGGGAATATGGGGGCTTGGCTATGCAGGGGCAGTGCTTCTCAACAAGTGGCCCGGTTCAATAGGCAGAGTAAATATTGCTTCAGTCGCAATCATGGCAGTAATAACAATCGCAATGAATTCGCCTTTATTAGATCCTTTCAGATTAGCAGCATATAATCAGGCAGAGAGACTCAAGAGCGGTAAAATTTCGCCTCAAGACTTTGATTATATTTACACTAGATTTAATCTAGGACGCTACGGAAATAAAATATTGATGTCAATGCTTCGTAAGGGCAGCGACTCAGTCAAGCACGGTGTAGAGTCTGCTATGTCAGTTGATCCTGCTGACTATCTGAATTACACACTGCATAATATTCCGCCTGAACTCGTGAGACGTGCAATAATTTCTGAAGCTAAAGTTTATCCCGAAGGCATGAAGTTAAAAGAAGCTCAGATAAAATTTTTCGTTGACCAGTGGCAGAAGGACAGCGCATTATTTAATGACGTAAAGAACTCGAAAGATATAGCTTTCATGTTTGCAGATGTCAAGAAAGATAACAGGGAGATTCACGACTTGATATTATTCACGGAAGATTCGGGCATTCTTTACACTTTGAGCGGCGATATAAAACCTCTGGGAGTCATCAAGGGCAGCTTCAATCTCTCGGACCTTAACGATGTCAAACTTGTTGAGTCTGACTTAATGGACATTCAAGCAGGCAGTAAACTTTATCAGGTCTTGAGACTCGAATAATAAAATTAAGTGAGCAGCAGTCAAGAAAAATTTTTGATTCGCTACTCACTAAAAGCTGTATTATTTCGTGAACATGTCAGGCCACAGGGGCATCCACGTTCTTGATTGAATCATTCCTGCGTCAAGATACACTGCGAGCATTGAACGTCCCGGATACCCTGAAGATGATAGCTCAATAGGCAGGGGAATCTGAATTTGCAAGTGAGTGCGTTTAACTGGAATATTCACAGCATTTCTCAATGAGTAAATAATCTTGCCTCCTGTGAATGCGCTTGCACGTGTCAGACTTAGTGAAGGGATTGCCCGTGCGTAAATATCGAGTTCAAGGCCGTTGTTCATGCAAAATTTAAGCAAAGTCATCATGTCGTCCATAGTGAAAGATACAGAAGCGTCAACGATTATATTAGTCAAAGTACTCTTGTGAAGCAGCCAGAACGAAGGCAGTACTAATTGAATATCGCTCCCCCTGTTGACCTGAGCGGGTCTCACGTTAAGAGGCATTACAGTACCGCGCGGCATAGGTGCATGAATGAATAAAGCGTCAAAGTTATTTGGTCTCTGCCACGTAACATTACAGCGCATATTTCTATTATTCCAGACGGATTGAGCTATTATTCTAGTGTTCTGGGCGTAATTAATAAATGGCGACATTATAGTAGCGTCAATAACGAAGCTCTCTCGATTCTCTATATTAGTAATCATGACGGGATTATATATGCTCAGGAAGCCCGGCACATCTTCTCTTGATGGGATCATGTGAGCTTTGTAGATCATCGAAGCCCCTATGTCAAGGCAGGTTATATCTCCTTCAGGTGAATGAAAGAAGCTCCAGATGTTATTTAATTCTGAGTAAAGAGCTGCTGAATTCCTGTTAGCATAAGTCCGAGTCCCGAAGTCTATAACGAAATCATAAATTTCACCGTTCTCGTTCAAGACGAATAGCTCCCCCATTGATGACCATATTAAATCTCTGGGTAATTGGACGCTGTTAATCGTAAAGAATTCCCGGCTCATCATGTTTAATACATAAATTCTTGAGTTCGCCCTGTCAGCAATCGCGAGCCAGTCTGCATAACGTTCAATAGCAACAGGTTCAAATAATAAATCTCCTGGAAGCTCTTCAGGAAACCACCGCATAATTACGTTTTTATTCTGCAAGTTATAAAAAGTTATGTTGCGTTCGACAGGATCAGCAAAGGCGCATTCGTTCACCGAGATTAATTCTGCGTCAGTTATCACAAGTGAAGCTGTTGATGCGAAAAGTTCAGGGGTAATATTAGGCTCGTTGATATTAGCAAAAGTGTAAATATCTCCGTTGCCAGTGAAGACTAAAAAAGTTCCGTCCCCCATAGGAAACGCAATAACGGGCTGAGGTATATCGACCTGAATAAAATTATTCAAGCCTGCAAATGCGTCAATAGCTCCCGAATAAGCTCCCTGATGAATATAAATTTTATCGCCGAAAGTGTCAGGAATACATACAGTAGTACCAAGTGAGCGGATTTTTCCCATTCCCTTAATGCTGAACGGCCGGGTCCATCCTGTGTTCCATTCGGTTTGAACAGTAGATTGCGCGGCATTCCAGCTGACAGGAACAGGAGCAGTGCCTAAGACTGTGCGTAATATGCTGTCGAGTTCCTCAAAACTTTTGCGGATTCTCGGTGCTGACTCGTCAAGTGGTCTGACTTCAAGATAACTGTTCAATGATGACATTGCGCCCTCAGTGTCTCCGAGTCTGTTGAGATTTAACGCGCTGAGTAAATAATAATCTACCATGTATGTATTCTCGCTGATTGCGTGGTCAAGATATATCTGCGCTTCCCTGTAATCACGCCTCATGAAGTGAACATATGCATTATTAAAATATCTCTCTGCCTCGTCTAAGTCTGCTCGTGGAATCTCTGCGGAGTGTGAGACGTTTTCAAGGCACATAATGATAATCATGATAAATAAAATTTTTCGCATTAGAATATTTTCTCCTCGTGTGATGTGTGAATAATATTATAAATCGCACGCTAAATTTTTGAGTTTTTATGTCCGATATGTAATAGCAAAGTTTTTGAAAGGCAGGTTATGTGTTATGAATATTTCGCAGATGTTCAGAAACTTCGACAGCAGCAATCTTCAACAGCTTCAAAGCAGCAGGCAGGTTAATCAACAGTCCGGACAATCACGAATTCAGAGTCAGAATCAAAATCAAAATCAGAATCAGACTCAACGAGATCAATATATTCCTCAAGGCAATATGACTCAAGAGTCAGCAGGAATTTATTCACCGTCAGGAACGACTCAAGCTCAGATTAATACGATGCCCCGCGATGCTTCAGGACAATTCGTAGAGCGCGACAATGAGGCAGTCAGCTTCAACCCTTACACGTTCAACCCTCAGGCAATGAACGAGGCCAGACCCCAAGAGGCACCCAATCAGTCCGAGAGACCGGAAGGAATGCCCGAAAACGGAGAGTTCTCCGGAGAGATGCCGGACTTACCGCCGATTCCAGAAGATGAAGAGTTCAGCGGCGAACTTCGTCAAGACTTACCAGAAGGAAATTTGCCCCCTGCGAGACCTGAAGAATCAGACTCGGAGTCAAAATTAGGCAGCGTCCCTCCTGCGAAACCTGAAGACGAAGAGTCAGACTCAGAATCAGAATCAGAGTCAGAGTCAATTAACACTATGGCACAGCGTCCCGGCGGTATGAGAGGTCCCGGCAGATCAGGCGGCCCGGCTCCAGTGTCAGGCAGTGAAGAGGACTCAGAGACGGACTCAGACTCAAGCAATGACAGCGAACTTGAGAAACTCGAACAGGAACGCACGAAGCTGACTCAGAAATTAAACACTGAACGCGACGACAGCAAGAAGGCTTCACTCAGAGTCGAACTTCAGTCAGTCGAAAGTCAGATTGTCCAGCTCAAAGCACAGTTAAATTAATATTTATGCTTCCTCTAAGTTAATTAATTAACACGGAGGAGGCTGTTTTTTTGCTATAATCCATGAAAGTTTATTAATCAGGAGGAATTATTTAATGCGTAAAGTTTTAATCAGTGCGTTAATTCTCGTTATATTCGCTTCATGTTCATTAGCAGAGACAATCAAGCTCCCGGAGCCTAATAAAACCGGTGGAATGCCCTTATATGACGCAGTTACTAACAGACATTCAAGCCGTGAATTTGCCGACACCGCTATAACCCTTCAGGAACTCTCGGACTTGCTTTATATCACAGCAGGAGTCAACAGACCTGAATCAGGACTCAGAACTTACCCGGTAGCAATGGGATTACAGGACACTTTCATTTACGTCTTTAATTATGAAGGAGTCTACAAGTACGATGCTTTGACTCATTCACTTGAGTTAATTGCTTCAGGAGATCACAGGAATGAAACAGGCAAACAGGATTTCGTATCAAAAGCAGCAGTAAATCTCGCCTACGTCCATGATATGAGCTTATGGAAGGACAGCAAGGCCCCTAAAGAGTTAATTGCTTCATGGGGATTCGCCCACACAGGAGCAGCCATGCAGAACGCTTACTTATTCGCAGCTTCCAAAGGATGGAACGCAGTCGTCAGGGGATCATTTGACTCTGAGAAATTATCACAGCTCATGAAACTTAACGAGGACCAGCAGATAAAGTTAATTCACACGATAGGACTCAGACCGTAATTAATAATTACATTAACAGAGGGCAGCCTCTATATCAACATGAATCTAATTTAGAAGCTGCACTCATATTTACTCAAGCTAAGATAAGAGCATACACACTAAAGGAATACTCACAAGGCATAACAAATTATGAATGAACATCGCTTTGGCCGCAAAATCCAAGTTTCCCCCGTACATTTCGCACAGCATTACAGTTATACTCGGTGCAGGCATTGCTACGACTAACACGAGGACAGCTCCGACTAAAGGATTTGCACTTATTGGAATAACTTTCATGATTAATGCAAGAACTGCAGGGAACACAAATAATTTCATGAGAGTGCTGCTCCATGCGTCCTTGTCCCTGAATAACTCTGAAGCGTTGCTGTTAGCGAGAGCCATTCCTATTAAGAACATTGATAACGGAGTCGTTATATTCGAGAGCATGTTCACGGGAATAGAGATCATAGCAGGCAGATTAATTCTCCCGAAATAAAATATAAGACTCAATAATATAGAAATATTTACGCTGCTGAAGATAATTGCTTTCTTGTCGAGTTTCCCTGAGTCATGATTAGGGTTATCCCTGCTGAGTTCGAGTGCTCCGAGTGTGAAGACAGACATGTTGAACGCTATATTTAACATTACGGCCAAGACAAGACCTTCAGGCCCGAACAGTGCAAGAGCTATAGGGAATCCCATAAAGCCCGAATTAGTGAACGTGCAGACGAAAGTCCATACTCCGCGAGTACCTTCTTTGACTCGAAATAACACAGCAAGATAACGCGAAATATATAACATCGCAGGAAAGACTATCAGACCTGCAATAATAATTATTATACTGTCATTGATAAAAGCAGGATCATATTCTTTCTGAACGAGCGAAATAAATATAGTACAAGGCAAAGTTATCTTCATTAAGAGTGCTGAGAAATGAGTCATTGCTTCATGCTTTACGAGTCCCGAACGCGAGGCGGCATAACCTGCAGCGATTAAGACAAACAGGCTCACAAGATTTGACATTACGACGAAAAAATCAAGATTCATATAAAAAATTTCTCCATGAATAAAAAAATTTCCCCCCGCTTCAACACGAGGGGCAAAGATTATACATTATTACTTCAATGAATTCATGAAAGCGTCAACTACCGAGTCGCCTAATGACTCTCTAACTAACTTCTCAACCGCAGGGAGTCCGGCTTCTTTCATCTTGGCAAGCTCTGAGTCAGGCAGAATAATTTCTGTCATTCCCGCAGCTATCATCTTTTGCTTGTCAGTCTCCGCGCTGTCCTTCATGAGATTAACTGCGAACTCTTTAGCTTCGGCAGCAGCTTCGTTGAATTTAGCTTTTATGTCATCGGGCATTGATTCATAAAGTTCTTTATTAACGACAAATAAATTCGGGTAAAGTATGTGATGAGTCTCAATCAAATATTTCTGGACTTCAGGGAAGCCTGCATTTAGTGCCGTATCGTAGGGGTTCTCCTGAGCGTCGACGAGTCCCTGCTGTAACGACAAATATAACTCACTGAACGCAACAGGTGTAGGGTTAGCTCCCAGTGCCCTCCAGAACGCAATATGATTGTTATTCTCAAGAGTCCTGATGTTCAAGCCTTTGAAGTCTGCCGCTGTCTTGATCTCTTTATTTGCTGTAGTCTCCCTGAATGTCGCAGCCTCTGCAAAGCTCATGACTTTATAACCCTTCTGACTGAATGACTCATAAAGAATTTTCGAGAACTCCGAGTCATTAAGGCATTTGTCTATCTGAGCCTGATTCATTCCCAAGAAAGCATACGGAATATCAAGAACCGCAAGCTCTGGCACGAATGACACTGCGGGTGAAGGCTGGAAGATCATTCCTCCGATGTCGCCGTCTCTCAATGACTGCATCATTTCAGGATAACCGCCTAATTGATTGCCTGAATAAACGTCAACAGCAACGACTCCGTCAGTCTTGGCCTCGACTAACTCTTTGAACTTCTTGCAGTATAAATCGCCGATTGAATTCTCAGCAGCACCGTGACCCATTACATAGAGAAATTCACCCTTTGAGGCAGCAGAAGCACAAGCACAGCAACATAACACTAAAACGAGAGCTAATAATTTTTTCATGAGAATATGACCTCCTATAAATTAATTATAAAAACATTAAGCTCAAAGCCGGAATATATGTTATCAGGAAAACCGCAATCATGAATACGCCGATAAATGGAATTGTCTTCTTTCCCAGAGTCATAACAGGAGTCCCTACCATAGGAGCTGTAACGAACAGATTTAACCCAAACGGAGGAGTTACGAGTCCTATTGCAAGACATACTACAAGAATGACTCCGAAATGAATCAGACTTATATGCATTAATTGAAGAGTCGGCATAAAGATTGGAGCCATAATAACAATTGCCGGGCCGGTGTCCATGACCATCCCTAACAGGAAAAATAAAATCACGATTGCGAACAAGAATAACTCAGGCGATGAGATATGAACAGCCATGAAAGCCGAAATATCTTGAGGAGCCCGCAGTAAAGTTAATACCCTGCTGAATGCCGTTGCTACTGCCAGAATAAAGCACAGAGGAGCATACCCCTTCACTGACGAGATAATTATTTCCCAAATGTCGCCGATCTTGATAGTCCGATATATAAACAAGCTCACGAATAACGAATAAAATACAGAGATACATGCTGCCTCAGTCGGAGTAGTCAGACCCGAATAGATTCCGCCAAGAATTATAATCGGAGACACCAACGCCCAGAAGGAATCAGCAAATAACTTTATGAAGCCCCGCTCCTGAATCTTCTCATAGTTAGCGCGCACCTTCTCTTTATCTTCACCGTTTCTCTTGCAGTATACATAAGCATAGAGCATTAAGCACAAGCCTATTAATATTCCCGGAATGATTCCAGCTATAAATAAACTTCCTACCGAAGCACCTGTTGCTAATCCGAATAACACAAACGGAATCGAAGGCGGAATTATGACTCCCAGACTCCCGGCTGTCGCTATCATGCAGGCAGAAAAATCTTTATCGTAGCCAAGTTCAGTTAATACGGGAATTGTCATAGCTCCAACCGCTGCTGACGTTGCAGGACCTGAACCGGAAATAGCCCCGTAGAATAAACACGTTGCGATTGCTGCACAGGGCATCCCGGCTGTTCGTTTGCCAAGAAAGTACGCGAAGACATCGAATAACTTTTTCGAGATTCCCCCGCGGGCCATTAACATACCTGCAAGAATAAATAACGGTACTGCGAGAATTGCTATTGTGTCAGCTCCCCCGAACGTCGAACGAATCAAAGCCGTAACTTTGGGAGCAGCTCTCACACCCATTAAGGCAGGCCATATTGACGAGAGAGCAAGCGAACTCACAATAGGAAAGCAGAGAATCAAACATATTGCGAAGACTATAAAAACTATTGCAGCCATGAAAAATTTTCCTCCTGATTATTATAATGACTCTGAGGCCTTGACCGGTTGAACGTCATTAATGCCCTTAACGTCAAAATATATTTTCTGAATGCTCCTGAGTGAAGCTAATGCAAAACCTACGGGGACAATCGCATAAATTATATACATGGGAATCTTCAGAGCCGGTGAAGTCTGTGCGCTGGCTTGGACGTTCTGGACGACTGTAACTGAGCAGTAAGCAAGATAGCCGTATAAAATCATGTTCGCGAGGCTTAATAACACTTCAAAGCAGGTTTTCAGACTCGAAGGCATAATTTGAAGCAGAAAGTCAACGCGCAAAATATTTCTCATTCTGATTGTACAGCTGATACTCAGGAAGACCGACCAGACATAGAAATAACGTGCGACTTCTTCAGCCCATGATAACGAATTCTGAGCAAAGACGCGCATTAAGATTTGAGCCATCAAGATTAACGCCATGCCGATTAGCAAGACTCCCATAACAGCTTCCTCAAAATTTTTCTCGATATAACGCAGACACTTCAATTTTGAATATATCTCCCTTCTTTATAATAATAAAAATACTGTGAATGAACGTGAAATGATAAAATACATAAACTGCGAAAAGTATAACATACATAAAAAGGAGTTCACACGCTATGAGTTTGAGAATTATCAAGGCAGATATTACGACTCTGAAAGTTGATGCAATAGTCAACGCTGCAAATAAAACTTTATTGGGAGGCGGAGGAGTCGACGGTGCAATTCACAGGGCAGCAGGCAAAGAGCTTCTCAACGAGTGTAAAACTTTGGGAGGATGCAATACAGGCGAGGCCAAGATCACTAAAGGCTACAAACTTCCGGCTAAATATATAATTCACACTGTCGGCCCAAGATGGAATGGAGGCACTAACAACGAAGCAGAGTTATTAGCGTCATGTTACAGGAATTCATTAAAACTTGCTGAAGAGTATAATTGCGAGTCCGTTGCTTTCCCGTTAATCTCAGCTGGAATCTACGGCTATCCCATTGATGAAGCTATTAATATTGCAGTCGAGAATTTGAGTCAGAGCAATCTGAACATAACACTTGCTTTATTCAGCGATGAACTGTCAAAGCTCGCGAAGAGTCTTCACCCTGAATTAGTATCGTGATTAAGATTAACACTCCTGATTTCATAAGTGCAAAGTTTTTCATGAAGGACGAGTCTCCGGAATTTGACTCACTGCCTGTAATAATGCCTTCTCAAGTTCACGGATCTGAAATTATTATTATTGACGATGATAATTATTTATTTCCTGAACGTCCCCAAGCTGACGGAATATTGTTAAAGACTCGTAAAGCATCGGCAGCTCTCAGGTTTGCTGACTGTGCACCGGTGATGATATGGCCTGAAGATAATAATAATTCTGAATGGGTTATGATGCTGCACTCCGGATATAAAGGCACTGTGTTAAATATTTCTGGTAAAGGAGTCGGACTCTCGAACTCAAGAAATCTTCATGCATGGGTCGGGCCTTGCATAGGCTTTGAAGACTACATGAGGGACTTGAATAATGACGAATGGACTCAAAAGGGACTCGAAACTTTTCACGAGGGAAATTACAGGCTTTCAGGTGATAAAGTATATTTTGACTTGGCAGACGAGATAAAGAGCCAGCTTCTTGACTCAGGACTTAAAGACTCGAATATTATTATGTCAGGGATTAACACTTTTAGGGATTCTAAATGCTGTTCGTACAGGCGGGGCGATGTCAAAGAGAGAATGACTCTCTATGCAAGAATAAAATAATAGAGTCCCCCGAATTAACGAGAGACTCTGAAAAGATTTATTGCTGCTTTACTGCGTTAATGAAAATTTCTTCTGACTCTGCATTGTGATTATTTGCTTCGGCTTGAATACTTACAACAAAATCATCATGGACAAGCTCTGCGGGAATTATGAAGATGCCGTTATATGAAACTGCAATATCTTCATTATACTTGTAATCAATAAAGACTCTTGCGTTCGAGATTTCATATTCGAGTCCCTGAGAATCTTTGCAGCTTACTATTATGAACGTTAAGGGCTTATTCTCCCGGACGTTAAACAGATCTTCATCGCGACCTGTTCCCTGAGAGATAATGTCAGTCTTCATGATTTCAAGAGAGATTTTATACACTTCAGTCTTAGATTTCACAAAAGTTATTGCTGCTGCTTTTGCTTCCTCGATTAATGATGACGTTGTTGTTGTTTTAGGTGCAATTTTAATTGTGAATGTCTTGCTTACTGAAGCCTTGTCCTTGTCAGCAGCTTTCAGGGTAAATTTGAACGTTCCTGCTTGAGTAGGCTTACCAGAGAATTTAGCTTTTGTCCCTGATGAAGTTAATTTTATTCCCGCCGGAAGTTTCCCCGTGCAAGTCCATTTATATGGAGCTGTTCCGTTTTTGACAGTTATAATCTTATTATATGCCTTGCCTACTTTCCCCGATGATAAGCTGCCGGAGAGTTTTAGCGCAGGCTTTGCAATTTTGACGCTGAAAGTTTTTGAGACTGACTCATTGTTATTATCAGTAACTTTCAGGGTAAATTTAAATGTTCCTGCCTTAGTAGGCTTGCCTGAGAGTTTTACTTTACTGCCTGCTATTGACAACTTCAAGCCTGTTGGTATCTTGCCCGAAGCCGTTGCTTTATAAGGAGCTGTACCCTTTGAGAGAGTTATTGACTTTGAGTAAGTCTTATTGATTTTTCCGCTGGAGAAGCTGCCGGTTATTACAGGTTTTGGAGCTGTTATATTGACAGTGAATTTCTTTGATAACGTCTTGCCGTCCTTGTCAGTAACTTTGATGGTGAATGTATTGCTGCCTTTCTTTGACGGTTTGCCGGAGAGTGTTGCCTTTGCACCTGTTGAAGTTATCTTCATGCCTGCAGGAGTTGTGCCTGTGTAAGTCCATTTGTAAGGGGCTGTTCCTCCTGATACGCTTATGCTTCCTGATGCAGATTTATTAATAGAGTAATCACTGAATGAACCTTCTATCTTCAATGGAGCAGATGAACTCTGTTTGTTGTTATTGTTGGTCTGAGTTTGAGTGAACGGCGACGCTTTGATTGTTACGGGCAGAGTCTTAGAGTCAGAACCTGCTGAATTCCTGGCCGTAATTGTCAAGTTAAAAGTAATGGCTTTGTTAGGTGTGCCTAATATATCGCCTGTTGTTGAATCACATCTCAAGCCGTTAGCTAAGCCTACAGCTGAAATCGAGTACGTAATCGGTGCTGTTCCCGCAGCTGTTATCTTGTCCCTGTAGAGAACACCGACTTGGCCTTGTTTGAGACTAGTTTTCGTTATCTTAGGTGCAGTTACACGTTCTTTAATCTTCAGCGGTAGTGTTACAGATGTTTTTCCTGCCTCGTTTTCTGCATAAATAGTAAATTTTATATCGCGTGCAGCTTTTGGAATTCCTGTTATTACGCCTGCTGTACTGCATGTCAGATTATTAGCAGCTGCTGTAGCCGAGACTGAAAACGTAATCGGTGCTGTACCTGTAGCATTGATTGAAGCTCTGTAGGGTTCGTTTACGTATGCATCGGGGAGACTCGTTGTTGTGATTTTAGGAGCTATAGCAGATACGGCATTAATTACGACAGAAGGGAAGGTCTTATAAACTTTGTTCCCTTTGGCATCTTTTACGCTCAATCTGAAATTATAAGTCTTTGCACTCTGAGGAGTCCCTGAAAGAGTCAATCTTGCGCCGGTGTAAGGGAACTGCGGGAATTGGAAATTTGAATCTGAAGGTATATTGCCTCTCTCGAAGTCCCATGTATAAGGCGGTGTCCCTCCTGAAGCTGCAACAGTTGAAGAGTAATATGTTCCGACTTTGCCGCTTGTCGTGAAGTCTCCATTAATGGCCAGCGGTGGTGTAATGGGATCTCTAACTACAATTTTAAATTCTTTAAATCCGCGAAGATGTAGATTAGAGTTACCTGGAATAGTCGTACTATCCGTAGCAAGTATACTAAAAGTATATTCGCCGTTAGTCGTAGGTGTTCCGGTTAAATATACTGTCCTTGATGTGGAACTCGAAAGACTCAATCCCGGAGGCAGACTTCCTTTTAGCAACTCCCACTTAATAGGCAGTGTTCCTCCTGTTTCAGCTATAGGAGTTGAATAATATACGCCACGTTCAGCAGTAGGCAGCGGTGAAGATGTAGTTATGCGAGGTCCTTTGCCGTTATTCACAACTTTTATGCTTACTTCTCGTGAGTCAGAACCTGCGGAATTCTCTGCAGTAAGTTTTACAGTGAACGTATGCTCAGTTGTTGGGATTCCTGTTATTTCACCTGTAGATCCCCAAGAAGTGCCGCTATTTAAGTGCAAACCGTTCGCTATTCCTACACCCGAAATTGAATACTCAATAGGAGCAGTTCCGCTCGCTGTGAAGTATCCGTAATAAGACTCGCCTACAACTCCGGAAGGCAGATTGACGCTTGTAATCTTAGGCTTTATTTTAGGATCAGAAACTACAATCTTGAATTCTTGAATGTCGTAAAGATATATACCGCTGGGAGTATTTGAGCTGTCCGTAGCTCTGATAGTGAAAGTATACTCGCCGTTAGTCGTAGGTATACCAGTTAAATAAGTTGTCCTTTCTGAAGTATTCGAGAGACTCAATCCCGGAGGCAGACTCCCTTTGTGTACAGCCCACGTAATAGGATATGTTCCGCCTGTTTCAGTTATAGGCTGAGAATAATACACGCCACGTTCAGCATTTGGCAGTGAAGATGTAGTTATGCGAGGTCCCTTGCCATTATTCACAACTGTAATATTTACTTCACGTGAGTCAGAGCCTGCGGAATTTGATGCAGTTAGTTTTACAGTGAACGTATGCTCAGTAACCGGGACTCCTGTTATTGCTCCTGTAGACCCCCAAGTACCGTTATTTAACTGCAGACCGTTAGCTCTGGCTACTCCATTAATTGAATACTCAATAGGAGCAGTTCCGCTCGCTGTGAAGTATCCGGAATATGACTCCCCGACGACCCCTGAAGGCATATATACGCTGGTAATTACAGGGGCAGAAGCAGTCATATATCTTGGATCTCTATAGCCGTTATTTTCGTAATATTGATAAGTGTCTCTGTTAGACATCTCGTAATGCAGATGCGGACCTGTCGAATTCCCCGTACTGCCGGACCAGCCTATTACACTGCCTCTTGTTACTCGCTGGCCGTTAGATACGTTGAATGAACTCAGATGAGCATAAAGTGTTACAGTTCCGTCATCGTGTTTTATCTCGAAATACTTGCCAAAACTTGAGCTTCCTAAATCTGCAAGACTCTGCACTGTCCCGTCTGCAGGAGCAAGAATCTGAGTCCCGCTTGGAACTGCTATATCGATACCTGCAGGTTTTCCGCCGTACCAGTATCTGCATGAATGCCAATTTCCACTGCTGTATGTATATATAGTAGTCAGTGTTGTATAACCGGGTACAGGCCAGCCAAATTCTTCTGCTGAACTCTGACCATACGAAGCCATTACACCAAACAGCACTATCAATGCCAGCCCTGCAGCTTTCTTAATCTTAAAACGCATGATAAATTCCTCCTTAAAGAATGAATGATGAATAAATAATTTCCTTATGCCAACGCGCGCAAGATATTATTCACTAAGGAGGTCTTTCCTCTCTTGAGTTACACGATCTATAAAAACTGCGTAAATTTACTTTGCCCGGGGGGGGGGTATTCGATGACTACAATAACTACAACTCCTAAACATTTTTTGAGTCATCGTCCTTTCTGCCTGTGTGCATGAGATTTATTTAATTGATTCGCTGGTAAAATTTGAGACTTAATTATTATAGCATAAAAATAGAGCCCCCTGTTACGCGCTCTTAACACATAACGAGAGACTCTGAAAGATTAATTATTCTGCGCTGATATAAAGCTCTTCTGACTCTGCTTCATGATTATTACTGCGAGTCTTTGCTTTAACACTCACAACAAAGTCATCATGAACGAGTTCTGCAGGAAGCGTGAAGACTCCATCATCAGAAATTTCTAGATCATATTCATACGGCTTGAAGTCCAAGAATATAATTACGTCCTCTAAATCTTGATAATCTTCAATTATGAACGCAAGAGCTTTATTTGCCTTGACCTTGAATAAATCCGAGTCTTTATCACTGCCTGACTCTAAAATATCTTCGTCCGAAATTCTGAGC
The DNA here is from genome assembly GCA_017439345.1 of Synergistaceae bacterium. Lineage (GTDB taxonomy): Bacteria > Synergistota > Synergistia > Synergistales > Aminobacteriaceae > JAFUXM01. The sequence continues at coordinate 27,423 of JAFSJJ010000036.1, read as the reverse complement.
TTTATTCTTTCAGGTGCTGTATATATCACTGCGATATGAGCGAGCCCTCCGTTAGCCGTAATTCCTGCATTCGTCATCAAAGACTGCGTTTGAGTCCTCAGACTCTTTAGACTCTTTGCTGAAGCTGCTTGAGTTATCTTAACAGTGAAGGTTTTGTTGACAGTGACTCCGTTTTTATCAGTGAGCTTGATCTTGAATCTGCTGTTACCCTTTTTGGAAGGCTTCCCCTTGAGTCTTGCTTTAGTCCCGGACTTCGAGAGCTTTAATCCCTTAGGAAGTTTTCCTGTGTAAGTCAGCTTGTAAGGTTTGGTGCCTCCTGTTAAATTAACAGTGCTGTTGTAGGAGCTTCCCACAGTGCCTGCCGTGAAATTTCCTGAGAATGCCGGAGCGTTCTTAGCAATATTAACAGTGAATGATTTTGTCAGAGCAGCATTATTATTGTCAGTGAGCTTGATCTTGAATCTATATTTGCCTGCCTTAGTAGGTTTCCCTGAGAGCTTTATCTTTGTCCCTGAGAGCTTTAGCTTCAATCCATCAGGAATTTTGCCCGTGTAAGTCAGCTTATAAGGCTTGGTGCCTCCTCCGAAAGTTATATTATCGCTGTAGGACTTGCCTTTATACCAGTTTTTGAACTTGCCTTTAAAATATAGCTTTAATGTTGACGAAGGATTTGAAATCGATATTGTGAAACTCTTTGACACGCTCGAACCTGCCGAGTCACTTGCATTGATAGTAAATGAATATGTCCCTGAACTTGTAGGAGTCCCGCTAATATTAAGGCTTGCTCCCGATGAGTATATATTAAGTCCTGAAGGTAAATTTCCCGTGTAAGACCATGAATAGGGTGATACTCCGCCGGTTACTTTGAGTGATTGATTGTAATATTTTCCCTTAACGCCGTTTGAAAGAGTTCCGCTGAGTGAAGGTTTGCTCACAGAAGATATTGTTACAGTGAAAGTCTTTGATGTCTCGTTGTAATTATAATCTTCAGCATATAACGTAAATTTATACGTCCCTGCATAATATGGAGTCCCGTAGAGTTCTACTCCGCTGCCTTTAGAGTCAGTGTAATAGAGGCCAAGTCCGGGAGGCAGAGTCCCTGTGTAGCTCCAGTAATAAGGTGAAGTTCCTCCGCTTGCTGTAACTGTGCGGCTGTAATTAACGCCGACTTTACCTACTGAAAACGTGTTGTTAATCGCTATCTTCTGAGCTTTGGGCGATATAGTTACACTGAAATTTTTTGAGCTGCTCACTCCGCCGCTGGAAACTTTAAGGGTGAATGAGTAAGTCCCTGCCCTTGAAGGAGTCCCGTATAGAGTCGCTGTATTTCCTGAGTAAGAAAATTTGAGTCCATCAGGAATACTGCCCGTGCATGACCATGAATAAGAGCTTGCCCCGTATGCAGTTACCTTTGATGAGTAATAAGTGCCTGCTGTCCCGTTTGAGAAGCTGCCCGAAATGTAAACTGAACTCGGACTCGCTGTGCCTTGAAGTATTCCAAGTGCTGATTCAATATCAAGAAATCCGTATCGTGTGTAGTCTTTTGCATAGTTCTTATTAGCTCCCTGAATAATAGCGTTCTTGATCTGGCTTGCAGTTGCTCCCGGAACTATTGACTTCAACAAAGCTGCTGCTCCTGCGACATGAGGTGATGCCATTGAAGTCCCGTTGTAAGACACATATTGATTATTTGGATACGTGCTTAATATATTTACACCTGGTGCGGCTATGTCTGTATATTGAGTGCTGTAATTGCTGAAAGATGCTCTTGAATATGACGAGTCATTATTTGACGCTGCTACGACTATCATGTTGTCGATATTCTTGAACGAAGCAGGATAACAGTAATCACCGATTGAAGCTATAAGAGAGCCATTTTCATATATAGCACTCGTAACAGGTTCGCCGATTTTGATATTTTCATTACCTGCTGCAACGCATAATACAGCTCGATTCTTTTTGCTGAACGAGTCAAAAGCAAGCCACATTGCATCGTTATTGCTTATCATCTGGGAAGGTGTATCACTTGCATAGTATCCAAGCGATAGATTTACTGCAGCGACATTCATTGAAGGGTTTGTATCGAGAACACCAGATAAATCATTCAATGCCTCTAATACATTGTTCAAGTCTCCCGAGCCGTCATCACCGAGTGCTTTTAACGCGATAACTTTTGCAGTCCAGTTTATGCCCGTAACGCCTTTAGAGTTGTTGCCTACAGCTGCTATAGTTCCTGCTACATGGGTACCGTGTCCGTTTAAGTCATTATAGCTTGAAGAGCTGCTCACAAAATTTTCGCTGTAACTCGAGTCAAAATTTGCGCTCAAGTCCTCGTGATTATAATTTATTCCTGTGTCAATTACTGCAACATAAACATTATTGCTGCCGGTGTAGCCTTTGTCCCATAGTTTATTTGCTTTAACGGCTTGAAGTCCCCATAACTCACTGTAACGCGTATCATTAGGGACAGAGTCAAACGCAAAGACTTTGTAATTCAGAGACACTCCTATGACATCAGGATTTGATCTTAACTCGTTTAATAATTGAGTCTCAGATTTTGAATCAGAATGAACGAGTGCAAAAATTTTATTATCATTCATGCTTGACAACGCTGGATAAGTCCTCTTGACGCTCGCATTAACTGAAGATGCAACAGAATTTATTCTCGCAGTCTGAGCCGATATTCGCACAGAGTCAGAACTTAAACTTGACGACACAGCCTGAGAGTCTTTCATGACGACAATGACATCACCTGCCTTGACGCTTGATGATTTATTTACCCTCATGAAAGTTTTACTGCTGCTGCTTGATTGCAACGTTCGCTGTGAAATTTTTATGCTCTCATTTCTTCTTGGAACAGGAGTCTTTGACCAGGCCGGAAGAGTTGATATACAGCAAAGAAGCCCTGTAAGCATGAATAACGCTTTTAACTTCCTGAACATGAATAACGCCTCCCTTATGTAATATATTAATAATTAATTTTATTAACGCATTATGTGAAATTTGTGAACTTATTATACACATAAAAAAAAGAGTCTCCCGTTCGAGACTCGAGAGACCCTGTGAAAATTTAATTACTTTGCTTCGATATAGAGCTCTTCGGACTCAGCTTCGAGACCGTTATAGACTCCCTTGACGCTGACTGTGAAATCACCTTCCACAAGATCGCCTGGAATTGTGAAAGTCCATGCGCCTGACTCTGACTCAGAGATAATAATATCTTCGTCGTACTCAAAATCAATGAAGACTCGTAAATCATGTAAATCTGCTTCATTGCCTTCGGTGTCAGTGTAGCTGCCTATTATGAACGTAAGCGGTTTGCCTGCCTTGACTGTGATTAAATCATTGTCGCGCTCAGAGCCTCTTGCAATTACATTCTTATCTTTGACTATATCGAGAGCAATTTTGTTGATGTGAATATAATTATTATTGCTGCTTGAATAATTATTAACGGGAACTGCTATAACTGCTGATGATTCTGTAATGCCTGACGCTTTAGCCTTTGCTGTCGTTGTTGTAGTTGTTGAAGCCTTTGCAATTTTGACAGTAAATTTTTTCGTAGCAGTCTTCTTGTTCTTGTCAGTTACTTTAAGGGTAAATGAGAACGTCCCTGCCTTCTTAGGAGTCCCGTAAATTTTCGCCGTTGAACCTGATGATGATAATTTCAGTCCTGTAGGAAGTTTGCCTGAACTCCTCTTCCATGTATAGGACGCTGTGCCTCCGGTTACTTTGACTGTCTTAGAGTAATACTTTTTCACAGTCCCTGAAGATAGAGTCCCGCTTATGGTAGGTGATGACGTTGACGATGATCTATTATTGCTTGCAGTGCTTGGAATAGTTATAGTGAATGACTCTGTGTCTGTTCCTCCATTCTTGTCAGTTACCCTGAGGGCAAATTTAAACGTTCCTGCTCTTGTAGGCTTACCCGTCAGCTTGGCCGTAGCTCCCGAATAAGTCAGCTTGAGTCCCGTAGGCAGACTTCCCGAAGATTTAACCCATTTATATGGCGTTGTACCTCCTGAAGCTCTTACGCTGCTTGAGTAAGATTTATTAAGAGTCCCCGTTGTCTTGAACGTTCCGGATATTGCAGGCTTTGTAACTTTGACTGTGAAAGATTTTGATACGCTGATACCGTTTGCATCAGTTACTTTGATAGTGAAAGTAAACGTCCCTGCTGTCGTTGGAGTCCCTGATACTGTCGCAGTTCTGCCTGATGACGTGAATCTGAGTCCTGCCGGCAGATTCCCTGAATAAGTCCACGTGTAAGGCGATGTACCTCCTGTTACCGTTGCTTTACCTGTATAACTCTTCCCTGCTGATGCTGAAGCGTTAAATGTCCCTGTCAGTGTAGGAGCTGCTGTTATATTAACAGTGAATGTCTTTGAAATTGAAACATTATTGCTGTCTGTCAACTTCAGAGTGAAAGTAAATTTGCCCCCTGCAGTCGGAGTCCCTGATAAAGTAACGTTACTGCCCGAATAAGAGAGTCTAAGTCCTGTCGGCAGTTTCCCTGAATATGACCATCTATAGGGAGTTATGCCTCCTGACGCTGTAATTCTGCTGCTGTATGCCAGTTTAGCCGCACCGTTCGCAAATGTCCCTGATAGTGCGAGCTGAGTTACATTGACAGTGAACATCTTTTCACCTGTGAGGCCGTTTTTGTCTCGTACCTTGAGAGTGAATGTGTAAGTTCCTGCTGTTGAAGTCGTGCCTGATAATATTACTCCTGTACCTCTTGTATTCGATAAAGCCATTCTCAGCCCCGAAGGAAGCCTTCCCGAATAACTCCAGGTATATGGAGCAGTGCCTCCTGTTACAGCCGCAGATTTTGAATACGATGCCCCTTTAGTACTGTTAGTGAACGTGCCGTTGATGTTAAGACTCTGCCTTGCCTGAATAGTCAAAGTGTATAACTTTGAAATAGTAGTACCTATTGCGTCAGAGAGATTTATCGTAAATGTAAACGTCCCTGTTTCGGTCGGTATACCTGTTACTTTAGCAACATTTCCTGATGATGTGAAATTCATTCCGTCCGGCAGATTGCCTGAGTAAGTCCAAGTGTAAGGCGAAATTCCTCCTCCTGCCCTGAGTTCTCCTGAATATGAAGAACCTTGATAACCTGCTGCTGCTAACGAGCCGTTGATAGTCAATGCAATAATAGTCCCTGTAATCTTTATAGTAAATGTCCTTGATGCTGTCAGCCCGTCAGTGTCAGTAGCTTGAATCTTAAATGTGTAAGTGCCTGCTGTTCTTGGGATTCCTGTTATTCTGCCTGTTTCAGCATTAAGTGTTAATCCGGTCGGCAGACTCCCTGATGTAAGCTCCCATGTATACGGCGATGTACCTCCGCTTGCTGAAAGAATCCCTGCATACTCTGCTCCTGCTGATCCGTTGGCAAGTGTTCCGGTTATAGTGATGGCAGGTGCTGATATTACGACAGTGAATGATTTAGCCGCTATAATTCCCCTGCTGTCCCTTACCTGAATAGTGAAAGTATAGCTCCCTGCAGTTGTCGGAGTCCCTGATATAGTCCCCGTAGTCCCTGATGAAGATATGCTCAATCCCGGAGGCAGTGTCCCCGAAGCAAGAGTCCATGTGTAAGGAGCGTTGCCTCCTGAGACAGAAAGACTGCCAGTGTAAAGAGTATTTACGGTGCCGTTTGGAAGAGTCCCGGTTACAGCAAGACTCGATGATGATGATGCTTCAATAGTTACGGTGAATTCTTTGCTTCCCGGATAATTATTAGCGTCTGCAGCATATATCTTGAACGTGTAACTTCCCGGAGTAGTCGGAATTCCTGTTAATATTAAAGCATTACCTGCTGAATTTCGCGAAAGTGCCAGTCCCGGAGGAACATTGCCGATTGTGTATAAAACATATGGTGAAGTCCCGCCCGATACACTCACAGAACCTGAAGATTCAGTATAGCTGGTTCCTACAGTCCCTGCCGCAAAACTGCCGTTTATTATCAATACTGTTTCAGGATATTGAGCAGAAATAATTACGTTGAAAGTCTTTGATACAGAATTACCCGCGCTGTCAGTTACATTTAAAGTAAATGAACAATTTTGTGATGATGTAGGTATACCGCTAAGTTCAGCCGTGTCTCCGTCAAAAGCAAGAGTAAGCCCCGAAGGTACTTGCCCGCTTGTCTGAGTCCATGTATAAGGCGCAGTTCCTCCTGTTACGGTTACAGTGCTGTAATAAAAAGTATTCATGCCTGTAGAATCCTGCTTGTTATAGCCCTGAAGGAATGAGCCGTTAATAACAAGACTTCCTGTTGATGCAGAGAGAATCTTTATCGCAAAAATCTGCGTGTAAGTCGAATTATTGCTGTCAGTAACAGTGATAATGACGTTATTATAATTTCCTGCGCTTGTAGGAGTTCCCGAAATTGTCGCAGTCGAACCCGAATAAGAAAAGCTGAGTCCGGCAGGAAGAGTTCCGCTCTGAGTGAAAGTGTATGAACCGCTGCCCCCTGTTGCTGTAATGCTGCTTGAGTAGCTCGTGCCTACAGTTCCATTTGCAAAATTTCCGGATAATGCAAGATTATTTATATTTGAACTCGAGCTTGAATCTTTTATAGTGAATACTTTTGCGCATACGTTATATTCATTTTCCGCCTGCCAGTTAATCCCGTTGTATGAAGCGAAACTTTCACCGGCATTGCATACAGGATTTGAATACGGATTTCCGTTTGCCCAGTTAATAGCCATCTCAAGGGGAACGCCTGAAGATACTTTTATGACTACAGAAAAATAATGACCCTTAGCAATTTTCGCTGACAATGACGTAAAGTCTACGGTGTGATAGCCTGCATATGTGCATGTCCCTGACTCACTTGCAATCAGAGTCCCTGATCTAGGCGAATCAATTTTTGTTGTTCCAAGATCATAAACGTAAACTTCGTAGCTTGTGTTATTAGCTCTTGTATAGAAGCCTGCGTACTGTAAAACTTCGTCATCATTAGCCTGAAAGATATTTGCGCCCCATGTCCATGTTGAATAGCCGCCTGTAGCTCCCAGTTCGTCATAGCAGTAAGTCTTCAGTGATTTATCAACTTTTTCCGTTAAGAGCTGTGAAATTTCTGCTATAGGCTGTTCGTAAGGCATCCAGAAATAACCCGAATCGCCCCATGATGCACCCCATGAGTTCCGCACAAGCCATGCACCGTTGGAACTTGGAGTCCCTGATCTAGTGTTAGCAAAATTTGATTTGTTGAAATTGTCATCCCAGCCGACAATACAGACAGCATGATTTGTAACAGTCCCATAAGTTTTATCATAATAGACATAGACGCTGCTGTTAGGGGAGTAAGCTCCGCTGCCTGCGTAATAGCTTATTTGTACTGCACCGTTCTGAGTCACTAAATTCTTTATCGTGTTAATCGTAACAGCTGTAGGAGCAGTTGCACCGCTTGGCCCTAAAGTGTAAGCATCTTTGAGAAAATATCCCGATGAAGTATAGTTTTCAGGGAATCCTGAAGGCGGAGTATAAGAATAACTCGAAGGATATGAAAGGGTGCCTTCGTTGACTGTCCCGGCGCGTGATAAGAATGCTATTGCCTGATCAATATTGCCGCCCTGATCTAGTATGTCATCATTGTCATATTTCCCGAAAGATTTTCCTGCTCTGGTATCACCATATACGAAATATGCAAGGTGAAATTCTGATAAATTAATAGAAGTGTCCTGATAGCGTGTGATTGCGTTTGACTCTATTGAAGCGAGCGAAGCATGTGCCCAGCAGGTACCCCATGGATTCTGATTTCTTATTGCAGGGAGTCTTGATTGAGTCTTTAAGCTGTATTGACTTGCGGCTTTGACTCTGATTATGCCTGACTGATTATTGCTTGCAGGTATCGGCGGATCCTCCCATAGCTTTGACCTGTCGACAGGACTCGGAATTAATCCGTTATAAACAGGCACTGAATACACAGCATCTTGGCTTGAAACAGATTTAATGCGCAGAATAGTTTTAGCTTTACCCGGTTTAGTCCAGTTCTTGAAGACTTCGGAAATAGGGGCAAACTCTTTTGATTGTGATTCGTCAGCTTCAGAGAGTGATGAGAATGCGGGCAGCGTTAAGACAAAGAGAAGTGCTGCAATAATAACGAATGCTGCAGATGATGATTTCTTGAATCTACTCAATCTGAACATGAATAATTACCTCCTTCATTAAGAATAAATAAAAAAATTTTACTGAATTATATATTCATCGTACGTTTTTATGAATCGATTTATAAAATTAGCTTATAATTCACTAATTTTACGCAATAAAAAACTCTCCTGCCGTTACAGCAAGAGAGCCTGAAAATTTTTATTCGCCGTTATTATGACTCTGACTCTGAATTATATTTCTCAACGATTGCTTTAATCTCATCGCTGTTAATGACTTCTTTATCCTGTAAAGTCTGCGCTACTTCATGTAAAACTTTTTCATGTTCCCTGAGTATGCTTAGTGCATGTTCCTGAGCTTCTCTGACGAACCTGCGAATCTCTGAGTCAATTGCGTCAATAGTCCCTTCGCCTATATCTTCGCGGTTACCTGAAGCACCGTTCAAATACATCATTGAGGGAGCAGCATATCTCACGGGGCCGAGGGTCTCAGACATTCCGAACTCTGTAGCCATTCGCCTGGCAATTTCCGTAGCACGTTCCAAATCATTTGATGCACCTGTTGAAGCCTCATTGAATATCAATAACTCAGCAGCCCTGCCCCCTAACATTACAGCCATTCGAGTCTTTAATTCATTCTCGCTGATTAAATATTGATCTTCCGTAGGCATTTGCATTGTGTAACCTAACGCGCCTTTTGTCGTAGGGATTATGCTGACTTTGTGAACTGGATCCGAGCCCGGCAGATAACACGCAACTAGGGCATGACCTGTTTCATGATAAGCTACTTTCCTGCGTATCTCAGGAGTCAACGGAGTCTTTCTCTGAAGTCCTGCAACGACTCTTTCAATAGCAAGGTCAAAATCATTCATGCTGACTTTATCAGATTTATGACGGGCAGCCAATAACGATGCTTCATTAGCAATATTCGCCAAGTCTGCTCCGGAAAATCCAGGCGTAACTTTCGCAATAGAACGCAAATCTATTTCAGGTGCAAGAGGTAATTTCTTAGTGTGAATTCTTAATATCTCCTCGCGTCCTTCTTCAGTGGGTAAGACAACCTGAATCTGTCTGTCAAAGCGTCCTGGTCTTAATAAAGCCTGATCTAATATTTCTGGTCTATTCGTAGCTCCCATGATGACGACGCCGTTATTCTGTTCAAAGCCGTCCATTTCTGCGAGCAATTGATTTAAAGTATTTTCCTGCTCTGAGTTGCTGTTGAAATTTCTCATTCTTGACTGTCCGATTGCGTCAATCTCGTCAACGAATATAATACACGGAGCTTTTTTCTTGGCCTGATCGAATAAGTCTCGAACTCGTGCAGCTCCGACTCCTACGAACATTTCAACGAAACTTGAACCTGTGATAAAGAAAAACGGGACTCCTGCTTCACCTGCTGTAGCCTTTGCTAATAAAGTCTTGCCTGTACCGGGAGGGCCGACTAACAAGACTCCGCGGGGCAACTTAGCTCCGAACTTATCGAATCTTGCAGGTTCTTTCAGGAAGTCTATAATTTCGCGCAGTTCAACTTCTGCTTCACCAGCTCCGCCAATATCGCTGAAGTGTACGCCTGTCATTTCGCCTTGTAATTCTTTAGCCCTGCTCCTGGCGAATGAGAATATGCCTCCTCCTGCGCTTCCGTGCATGTTCCTGAAGATGATATACCAGATTATTAACAACGGGAGTAAAGGCAGCATGATACCCATTAATAAATCAATCAGACTTTCATGCTTGGCAATACCTCCGAATTTTATATTATTTGATTTCGCGAGTCTTTCAATTAAAAGGGGGTCAAGCAATTTCACGACGCTTTTAATATTTCCTGAGTTAGCTTTATTTCGTCTCCCTAAGCCTACGTTAAGAATTTTGCCGTCAACTATGGGACGCTTATCGGGGCTTGTGTTATCTTTCAGGGCGTAAATTATTCTTGTCTCGCCTATATCAACGTTTTCTATATTATTATTATCAAGGTCAGCAAGAAATTCACTGTATGGAACTTCGGTCCTGCTTTCTGCCCACGGCCTGTAAATATATTCAGCAAAGCACCAGGCTATAACCATAGCGATAAGAAAATACCATGCTGAAAATTTTTGTCCTTTGTTCATGTTAAAAATTTTTGGGGGATTCCTTTCTTGAGAATTTATCTTAATCTATAATCTTGAATTTCTGATTAAAGCTCGTCCGCCTTCATTACGCCGAGTCCTGTTTCGTAATTTGTCAAATTCGTCTGCTATCTCCTCACGTTCGTTTTTATCTAGGGGCATTGAGTCAAGAAATTTATTTAACCTGCCTTCAAGTTCTCCGATTTCTTTTGCTGCCGGAGGAACTGTCCTGCCTATGTTCTTGAGTGATGAGACTGCTAAATCAGCTATTAACAATGCCATATCGTGAAGATCATTATTTACGCTTGATGAGTCAGATTCAGATTCAGATTCAGACTCAGAGTCTGAGTCTTTGTCAGCCTTGAGACGAGTAGCAAAGCACAGAAAGCCTATACTCAGGGCAAGCCATGCCGCACCTGCCGAAATCTTGTCTATATAGAACATGTAGCCTGCGAAGATTGCTAATATTATCCCTGCTGAAAATAATACCCAGCGCAAAAAGTTGTCAAGACTCATAATTATTCATTATTATATTTCTGAGTTCCTGTGAAGCTCTCTCTAAATCATCATTAATTATGACGTGATTATATTTGTCCTGAAGTTCAAGCTCTCTCAACGCGTTATTAAGTCTCGTCCTGATAACTTCCTGACTCTCTGTATTACGTTTTGTGAGTCTTCGCTCGAGTTCCTGCACTGAAGGAGGGGCAATGAATATTAACACAGCTTGAGGCATTTTTTCACGAACCTGCAAAGCTCCCTGAACGTCAATTTCAAGCAGGACATCATGACCGGAATTTAACGCGCTCTCAACGTCGGCTTTCAACGTCCCGTAATAGTCATTATGAACATGGGCATATTCAAGAAATAAATTTTCGCTTATATCCTGCTTAAACTTTTCATGTGATATAAATCTATATTCGACTCCGTCAGTCTCGCCGGGTCTGGGCTGCCTTGTAGTGCATGAAATAGAATACACGAGATTTGCAATATTATTCAAGGCGTGTTCTCTGAGAGTTCCTTTGCCTACACCGCTGGGACCTGATAAGACGAATAAGCTGCCTACTCTATGTTTTGAACTTGTTCGCGAATCTTCTCTGCACATGTTTTTGCCTCGACTACTGTCCACCTGAATTCAGCATCAGAAACTTTTGAACCCATAGTGTTAATTTCCCTGTTCATTTCCTGAGTCAAGAAATCTAATTTTTTACCGGAAGACTCCTGACTCTTCATAATCTGCCTGAATTTCTCAATATGAGCATCAAGCCTAGTAAGCTCTTCAGAAACGTCCCACCTGTCCGACATAAAAGCGACTTCCTGAGCGACTCTATTTGCATCAATTTCAAGTTTGAAGTGCTCCATGACGTTTTCGATTCGTGTTCTAAGTGCCTCGATTGCTTCAGAACTTGCAAGTTCCCAGCGTGCTTTTAACTCGTGATTTATATCTGCTAAATTATTCAAGTCCTCGCTGATCTTAACTCCTAACATTTTGCCTTCTGACTCTTTCATATCCTGCAAAGACTTTATCGCGTCAGTAATTAACTTGTCCCAAATTTTATAATTCTCTCGTGCTGCTTCTTCTGCAAGATTGCTGCTGTTGTCTAGAACTCCGGGAATCATCAGGCAGTCTGTTATATCGCATGAAGTATCAAGACTGTTGCGCTTGGCTATCCTTCTGATCTGATAATATAAATTCATTAAGCCGTCTGAGTCTATAACAGGGACTCTTGCTCCCGGATTCCATGCTATTTCCATTGAGAGCTTGACTTTACCGCGCTTAATCGAGTTCCGCATCAGAGTAATTGCTCTATTCTCAAGTGAAGCAAGTTCAACGGGTAATTTTGCAGAGAAGTCCTGATATTTATGATTCACTGAAGAGATTTCGACGATGACAGCTCCCCATGAAAATTCATGCCTGCTGGTTCCGAAACCTGTCATGCTGACTAACATTTTTCAAGCTCCTTAAACGAATCATTTAATGCGGTCATTATAATATTGCGTCCTGATTTGCTCTTGTAAACTTCATCTGAGAATCTTAACGGCTTACCGAACGTAATATTTAACTTGCAAGGCTTAATCAATGCTGCTCCGGGCGGCATGGCCTTAAACGAACCTTTGATAAATACAGGCAGTATAGGCGCACGTTCATGAGAAGCAATTAACGCAACTCCAGCTTCAAGGGGCTGTAAATTTCCGTCTAAAGTCCTTCCGCCTTCAGGGAAAATTAAGACATCGCTGCCTTCTTGATATAACTTCATGAAGCCTTTTAACGCTCCTGCTGCCGAAGCATTATCAGCACGTGAGACCGGGACAGCACCTAAAGCCGTTATACATGCTCCGAAAAGTTTATTCGTGAATAATTCTTCTTTTGCGAAATATCTTAATCTTCTTGGGAAAAAGCAGCCTACTATGACGGGATCAAGATTGCTGGCATGATTGCAGGCGACTATAAATTTTTCGTTGGGATCTAATTTTTCGAGCCACTTTGCCGAACATCGATTATAAATAATTAATAATATCTTGAGAAAATTGCGCACTATTGCATAAAAAATTTTGTTCTGCTTCATGTCATTAATGCTCATGATTTGGATAAAACCTCTTTTACGTGTTCATAAATAAAATTTATAACTTCGTCTTCGCTCATATCCGAAGTGTCTATATATACTGCGTTATCAGGAATACTCAGGGGAGCTGCTTCACGGTGAGAATCATTCTCATCGCGCGATTTGATTGCACTTAGAATTTCTTCATAATCTGCGTCTTGATTCTTGCTTAATCTCTGCTCATAGCGTCTTCTTGCTCTGGCTTCAGGCGATGCTGTGAGAAAGAACTTGAATCTTGCATCAGGAAATACAACGCTACCGACATCTCTGCCTTCTGCTATAATCGAACCGTAATTTTTCTGCTCCTGCTGAAGAGATAATAACGCCTTCCTGACTTCCGGAACTGCTGAATATAACGAAGATAACTCGTCAACTTCTGGAGTCCTGATTTCGCCGGTAACGTCAAAACCGTTTACTAAGACTTCATTATTGACAAGTTCTATTTTGATTTCGCTTAAGGCCTCGTTCAGAAATTCTTTATTATCGGGCTTGATTTCAGACTTTGCGAGAATTAAAGCTATTGCCCTGTAAATTGCTCCTGTGTCGAGATACTTTATGCCGAGTTTCAAAGCAAGATTTTTCGCAACAGAACTTTTGCCCGCTCCTGCAGGCCCGTCTATAGTGATTACGTATGACATGATTTATAACCCTGCCATGTCTCCCATATCGTTAGCTACGTCTCCTACAAAATCGACCATTTCAGCAAGAAGATAATCAAAATTTTTGATTCCTAATCTTTCTATAGGCTCAGGGAACATGTAAGCCTGCAAACCGTCTGCACCGAGTCCTATTCCAAGCATTAAGCATATGGCATTAGCAAGCGATACTGTATCTAACAGCGGCTGATATTTCGCCTTATCTTCGGGTAAATCATTAGGCTTGTGATGATACTCAACTGCGACTCTATAAGACTCCGGCATTTCCCATTTCTCGATTAATACTTCACCGATCATGGCATGATCAAAGCCCAAGACCTGCCACTCAGCTTCAGTGAAGGGAATGTGCTTCTCTTCGACCATCTTGACTATGATTCCATAACCGAACCTGACATAATCATTCAGAATCACTTTGCCTATATCATGCAGTAAACCGCCGACGTATGCATCTTCAGTGCTGACCTTGCCCGTAATTTTCGCAAGCTGTCTTGACGTGTACGCAACCATTAGAGAATGCCGCCAAAGTTCGCCCCTGTCCAGTGCATAGCCTGAGAGTCCCTTATCCATTGCTGAATATACTGTAGCTGCAAGAATTATATTACTCACGCTCTTATAGCCAAGTAATGCAATTGCCTCTGAAATGTTAGAAATATTGCGGGTCATTCCATAGGCTGCCGAATTTGCAAGTTTCAAAATCCTCAACACAAGGCCTTCATCTCTTGAGAGACTTTGAGCCACGTCCGCTGCACTGCTTTCGGGGTCATTAAGTTTTCTCATTGTCTCAAGGACGAACTGAGGAAATGATTTTATATCCTGCAATTTGCTTATAATTTTAGTCTTGATTAATTCTCTGGATTTCTCGTCAATCTCACTCACGGACATCTGCCCCCTTTGTGAAAAAAATTTTTTATACTATACCGCCATTAAATATTTTAGTGTACAGCTCTGAAAAAGACAAACTCACGAACTCGCCCGGACTTAATTTTTCGAGTCTGAGTCTGCCTATTCTTCGCCGGATTAATTTCTCAACGTTGAAGCCTGCCTGTTTGGCCATTAATCTTATCTCGCGCTTCAAGCCTTCGACTATGATAATATTTACCCATTGATTTAACGGCTCTTTATCCATGACGTTAATACTTATCGGCTTAACGAGTCTGCGTTTTTCACCGTCTGCAATCTCGAAACCTCTGCGCCACCGTGAAAGCTGCTTTGAATTAATCGGCATGTTCAATAATGCTTCATATTCTTTGCGAATTTCTCTTGAAGGGTGAATAATATTCTGCGTGAAATTTCCGTCATTAGTGAGGATTAATAAGCCTTCGCTCTCTCTGTCAAGCCGTCCGACCGGAAAAATGCGCTTATCATGAGGCAGCAAATCTATTATAACCGGATCATACTTATCACTTGCTGCACATACATAACCTGAAGGCTTGTTCATCACGTAATAGACATGTTCAGCAGTTTTTATCTCTTTACGGTCAAGAGTTACTATATCATTCTCAACGTCAACGTCAAAGAACGGAGCAAGTACTATTTTATTATTCACCTGGACGCGGCCTTCAAGAATTATAATTTCTGCTTTACGTCTTGAAGCTATACCGCATGAAGCTATAAAAGAATTCAGCCTCAAGTTTTAAATGCTCCTCTTAGGGTTAATAAGCAGTCCCATAGCAGGATAGATTTCGCTCATAGTCTGCCTTGCTACTTTGCCTGCACGCTGCGCACCATCTGCTAGAATGTCATCAAGTAATTTTTTATTCCCCTCGTATTTAGAGCGTCTCTCTCTAACCGGAGTCATCATGGCCTGAATATGGGCATTTAATTTTTTCTTGCAGTCAATACAGCCTATGCCGGCACTTTTGCACCCTTCGCAGATTTCCTGTTTCTCGTTCTCGTCATGATTAAAGACTTTGTGTAAGTCCCATACAGGGCATTTCTCAGGGTCTCCTGGATCAGTCCTTCTCATTCGGGCAGGGTCGGTCTTCATGGTACGTAATTTATTCCACATTGAGTCTTCAGGTTCAGAGATCTCTAATGCGTTTCCGTAAGATTTGCTCATCTTGCGGCCGTCAATTCCGGGAACTTTCGGGGTCTGAGTAAAAAGGGGCTGAGGTTCGACAAGTAAATTTTCACCAAAGAAATTATTAAAGCGTCTGACTGTCTCACGGCTTAACTCTAAGTGCGCGCTTTGATCTTCACCGACGGGGACAAGACTAGCTTTATACAACAAAATATCTGCTGCCATTAATACAGGATAGCCAAGAAATCCAAATGTCCCTAAATCTTTATTCGTGATATTTTCGAGCTGTTCTTTATATGTAGGATTTCTATACAGCCAGCCTAAAGGGGTAATCATTCCAAGTGCAAGGGCTAATTCTGCATGTTGAGGGACGTGCGACTGAATGAATAACGGCGACTTCTCCGGGTCAAGTCCCACTGAAAGCCAGTCAAGCAACGCAGTATAACAATATTCACCGGTATTAGCTGATTCTGCATAATTAGAAGTCAATGCGTGCCAGTCTGCAATTGCGTAAAAGCATTCGTATTTATCATCGTTCTGGAGCTTCACGAAATTGCTCAAAGCTCCCGCCATGTGTCCTAAATGCAACGGCCCTGTTGGTCTCATTGCGCTTAATACTCGTAGTTTCATGTGTAATTTTCTCCTATAATCTCAAAGGCACAGTCAGAGCCTTTATGTCAAGTAATAATACTTTTATCCCGTAATCACTGATTTTATTCGCAAGTGCCGGCAGTGATACCCGTTCCATTTCGCCGTGTTCGACTAGTAGAATATTCAAGCCTTCACGAGTCGAGTCTATTAATTCGTGATATTTCATGTCAGCAGTAATATAAACGTCAGAGCCTAGAGACTTCGCAGACCTCCAGAACTCAGAGCCTGAACCTCCGCAAAGTGATACTCTAGCAATCTTTTTATTATCAGACACATAATAATCAAGCCTTGAGAGATTCCAGACGCTTTTAACGTGCTCAAGAAATTCATTAGGACTCATAGAGCGAGGCAAAGTCCCTGAGATACCAAACGAGTCAAGAGGCTCAATATCATTCAGTCCGAGTGTTTTAGCTAACTGGAAATTAACGCCCTCGTCTGCCTTGTCCCAGTTCGTATGAGCAGCAATTATATTTATATCGCGTTTAACAGCTTCATTAATTGTGCGTCCCTGTTCCGAGTCAAGATTTATGCTCTTTAAAGCTCGAAATATTAACGGATGATGACATAACAGGACGTTGCAATTATTCTCGCTGGCTTTAATAACTGCTTCATGAACTGCATCAAGACACACTGCAACTCCCTTAACTTCTGAGTCATAGCTGCCGACCATTAAGCCCGAATTATCCCAGTCTTCGGCCAAGCTAAACGGTGCAAACGTGTCAATTACGTTCAAGAATTCATAAATTTTCATGCTTTATCTGTCTGGGAAATATTTGCGAACGTCATTAATAAATGCGTCAATCATTGAAGGAGTATTTATAAATTCAGGGTTCGACAAGTCAAGCTCAAGATAATTTAATTCTCCCTGAGTCTCTGACTTCACGAAATCAAGAAACGGCATATAAGCATCATATAAACTACGCCAGTACTCTTCGCCTGCGTCAATCTCGTCCTGCCTGCCCCGCAAGTGAATGCGCCTCATGATCTCTTCAAACGGACACCTTACCAGAATCAATAATTTAGGGTTCTTGACGTATCTCAATAACGAGTCATAAAGAGTCAAATAACATCCAAACTGACTGTCATGAAAATAACCTTTCTTATAATAAAGTGCCGCATAAACTTTGTCGCCGAATATGCTTCTGTCAAGAATATAATTATCCTCTTCACTGGCGCATAGATACTGAGCGAAACGTGTTACCAGAAAATTTAACTGCATAGGGAAAGCCCAGCGTCTCTCATGATGAAACCTGCTGAGTAAATCATGTGAATCTCTAAACTCTTCGGGCATTACTTTAAAGCCTAAACGTTCAGCTAATAAATTCACAATTGTAGACTTGCCGCTTGCTGTCATTCCTTCGACTATGATTTGAATCTGTCCCAAAGTTTTTATAACTCCTTTAATATATTATAATTTGCGATTATACCATTACATTAATCAACAGGGAGTGAGGCATAAATTGAGTAAAATTTCAGTATCAATAATTATTCCTGCTTACAATGCTGCATCTAAAATCGTGCAGGCTTTAACTTCTATCAAAGCTCAGACGTTCACGGATTACGAGGTAATAATAGTTAATGACGCTTCAACAGATAACACAGAACAAACAGCGCGTGATTTTCTCGAGAAGGCAAATATTAACTTTCAAATTATAAATCACGATAAGAACCTCGGAGGCTCTGCAGCACGAAATACAGGGATTAAAGCAGCCGGGGGGGGGGGGGTATATATGCTTTGTTGACGCTGATGATATTCTTGACGCAAATTTTTTGTCAGTCTTACATGATAAAGCAGAGAAAGAAAATGCTGATATAGTCTTATGCGGCTATAAAATTTACAATGAACAAGAGAATAATTATCAGGCGCGTTATATCAAGCTCTCCACTAAAAAAATACGTTCAGCAAGAGATTATCTGCCTGCGTGGTTCATAGGCAAAATACCCAGCAATATATGGAGCTGCATTTACAGGAAAAAATTTATTGAAGATAACAAACTTTCTTTTCATGAAGGCTGCCACTTTGGTGAAGACGAAGAATTTATGGCAAAAACATTGTGTGCGAGTCAGCGTACAGTCTTCGTTAATGAACTGCTTTATGTATACGTGATACACAGCATTCAAGAGAATATGTTCAAGCCTAAGAGAGCCAATCATGACTGGTTAAACAGCCTTCTGCCTCCGCGTTTGAGGGCTGCAAGATATATTCTAAGACACTCGGACAATGAACGCGAGAAAAGTTACGCTAAGAGCTTCTATCTTGTATGGGCATTAGTTAGGCAGTTTACCGTATGAGCACGCCATAGGGACAGAAAACGATATGATATTTATTTACGAATGCTCAAACACAAGAAGATTCGGCAAATACTTTTATCAGCGTCAAAATTTTTTGTTCGTATTCCTGATTTAGCGTTTAAGGCACTGCTGCTGCTTTACTTCCCAAATTTATATTACATCGTGAAAAGATGATTATTATATAAATAATAGCGAATTGCGCTGTATATTTTCTTATGCTACACTTTTTGCTCATTTATTGTATTATTTCATGAAAGCATAAATTATTTTTACACAGGAGATGTTCACTCATGAAAAAGTTGGCAGCATGTTTATGTTTGTTAGTTACAGCTCTGTCCTGTGAAGCTTCTGCTATTGAGCTGCATCAAACAAGACTTGCATTCAGGTCAAAGCGCATAGTCCGCAAGCAGAGAGTCAAAATCAACCAGACAGAACGCTGGGAAATGTTAGCTAAGAGTCTTTCGGATTTAGCACAAAGAATAGTTACTCATAATAAATTCATATACGAGACTAAATTCACCAAGAGAGAACGCGCAGTTGATGAAGACGGCCCGGCAGGTCTTGTTGACGAATACGAGAAGGGCTTTGCTGATGAGCTTTATAATCGAGTCTGGGCGAAAGATAAAACTCTTGTCATAGGCTGTGAAGATATTGACAACGAAGGCACTAACCACGCATATTATATCAACACGTCTGACCCGTTGTTATACTTTGCAGGAAATATCAGAGTCGGAGCAGATATTGGCGTTATCGAAAAATTTTTCGGTGCTCCTGTGAGTTCATTATCAGATAAACAGGGCGAGATAACTTTATTACCCGAAAGCGACTGGGGCGAATGCGTCAGGATTCTATATAAAGACAACAAGATTACTGAACTCGAATGGTACTTTTCTGACTCAACAAGGCCAAGCGTAGAGAGAACTGCTCAGGTCGTCAGTGAGAAGAAATCAGAAATGGGACTCTCTTCATGGGACATTCTGAAATCAAGATATTAATTGTATGGCAAAAGTATCGCACATAAATATAGCAGGACTTGACATAGAATTAACAAGCAAACCAGGCCTCAAGAATATTTATCTGCGCGTCAAACCTCCTGAGGGAATTATAAGCGTCTCTGCACCTTCAGGAGTCTCACTTGAACTAATCAACGAGTTCATATCACATAATATTACGAGCATTAATCAGGCGCGGGAAAAATTACTTTCACAGCCTCAAGAATCATCATCAAAGCAGGAATATATATCAGGCAGAAAATTTTACTTATGGGGAAAGCCTTATATCCTCGATGTCAGAGAGTCTCAAGGAAAGTCTTACTCAGTGAAATTTACAGGTGAAAGCATTATATTAACAGTTCCGGAAATTTCGACTCATGAAAATTGCGAGCGTGCATTGAATGAACTTTACAGATCAGAATTAAAGCGGGTTCTGCCTGACGTGATAAAGACATGCTCAAACCGTGTAGGTGTTCAAGTTAATTCTTTCAGTGTCAGAAACATGAAGACCTGCTGGGGAACGTGCCACATCAGAAAAAAGCATATAGTAATAAATCTTCAGTTAGCTAATAAGCCCCCCGAATGCCTCGAATATGTAGTAGTTCATGAACTTGTCCACTTACTCGAAAAGAATCACACGAAAAGATTTCATGCACTTGTCTCTAAAAATTTTCCTGATGCAATATGTGAAAGACGAGTCAAAAATTTACTTGCCGAAAATCAATTATAGATATAAAATCTTTCTCATTTTTTATGAGGAGAAATAATCATGAACAAAAATTTATTCGGACTCTCGCAGCTTGAGTATTTCAAATCTTCGCTTGACTCAAGATCACTCGCAGGAGTCGACTCAGCTGTCAAGAAAATCATAGACACTAAGAAACACGGCGGTCGTGTAATGGTCGTTACAGGAAGCGGCCCTAATATTCATGAAGGAGTTACGACTCTGATTTCAGAATTAATCCGTGTCGGTATAGTCGATGCAGTCTCTACAAGTTCGGCAGTTATAGCTCACGAGATGGCAGGCTCTCTTGATAGAGTCTTTCGAGTCGATGCAGCTTCACTCGGAATGGACATAAACAAGATGCCCCGCGGTGATGTCTTCGAGTTCACATGCATGAATGATGACGAAATTAACGCCCTCAAACGTGAAATGCCCCTAGATGATGAGCTTCTCGCAAAGGGTAAGAGTCTTCCCAAAGTCAACGAGATAATCAAAGCAGCGGGCAACATGGCTTACCCTATGGGACTCAGGACAGAGAGACTCGCTCATGAAGTCTTGGCACTCGCAAGAATGTACGGCTTACCATTTGAACAAGTTGCAGGCTGGGGCTGTGACTCAAAAACTATGCTGGGGGCTGCTGACCTGAAGAATGTTCCTGTCCTCGTTACGATCCCTCAGTTAGTCGGCGGAGGAGCAGTCGGAGTGTCAATCGGCGACTCGATTCCTGTTTCAGAACGTTCAATGCGAATATCAAGAATGCTTGCTTCATGCGATGTAATTATTGAATCGGCAGTAGCTTTGACTCAGGAAATCCACGACGGCCCGTTTGAATGCTACACAGGTCACGGAATTTGGGCATGGTGGAGCGGTCAGAACACTTATAACTTACGCGACAAGAGCTTAATTCGAATCGACTTAGACGAGAACTTACGCCGGGCAGTTGAGCTTAATAAAACAGTACAAGAAGCAATCGACAAGGGACTCCCGAAGACTAAGGCAGCGAAGATTCCCTTCAGAATGGAAATGTCAGCGTTTGCACGTCATGAAGGCAGTATCCCGATTGTTGGCGATATTGGCAAAGTGTGGCCGTTGATTGCTTATGAAGTCGCGCAGGGACTAGGAATTGACTTAGAGTTTCTCTCAGCCTCGCAAGACACACCGGAGGGAGCTTCAATGCGTGAATGGATAGTAGATAACGTGAAGAGCCTTGACCGTGAAAAGATGTTAAAGCGTTCGCAAGATTTCGTGATATAATTTTTTGTACGTTATGCCCTTTCTTTTACGAGAGAGGGTATTTTTGTATCTTGACAGCCCCCCCCCCCCCTCCCTGTTAAAATTACTGGCTGAGGAAGTATCATTTTAAGGAGGCAATTTTTCATGGATTCACAGGTAGGAAACGAAATCAAAAGCATAATGACTCGGCTTGAGGAAGATGCACCAGGTGTAACAGAAGGACTCGGGGCGTTAATCGGTGCAGGTGTCGGAGGAGCAGGAGCTTTGGCAGCTTTATCAAGTTTAGGCGTTGCGGGGCTTTCGGCGGCTGGTATAACTTCAGGGCTTGCCACGGCAGGTGCTTTAATCGGCGGAGGTATGGCTGCGGGTATAGGTGTTCTTGCGGCTCCGGTTGCATTGCTGGGAATTTTCGGATATGCAGCAGCCAAGAAAAAGAAACAGGCAAGAATGATTTCAGCGCTCAACGTAGCAATAGAGAAATTATATGCTATACAGACAAGATTGAATCAGAATGCCCAGCGTTATCGCGAAGAAATAGGAGCATTAACAGCACTCATTGAAGGACTCAAGACAAAGAAACGTAAAATTTAATGTTCAGCAAACAAATTAAGGCCGTGAAACATATTCAGGACATGGCCGAAGACACTCAAAACGCACATGACGAAATCGAGAGGGGCATTGAAAGACTCAAGCAGGAATTAATGTCCCTTGATGCATTCGATGAGCAGGAATATCAATCAGAACTTGAACACGAAAGAAGCATTAAACCCGAAGCAGTACCCCTTGAACGCAAGACTTTCACTGAAATTTCACGTGAGTCAGAACGCAGCATAACACGCAGGGTAACTATAAATGACATTTTGACTCATGATGACATGCAAGAATTAAATTCACGAATTAACAGGCATATTCATGAATTTAACCGAGAGTATTCGCTCGATGCATGGGATTATGCAATTGCAGGAACTTGCGGACTTGCTGCAGGAATGCTTGATTGGCTGTGTATAAAATCACCTGTCAGATCAACGTCAATGAAATTTAATACTCAGCTTGACGGCATATTTAATCGAACTGTTCAGGAAGGATTTAATAAAATTCTGCCGCCTGATTTGAGTCATAATCTGAGCGAAAGTTTTAAGATAGGCTCTGCAGATACCAGCATGAAGGGGAGACTTTTATCATATTCCGGAAAGTTAAGCCCTTATAATCACAGACTCAAAGAATTATCTCATGATCCTGTTCTTGGTCTGATTTTCGGAGTTCATGACATGATGAATAATTCCTGCACAATAATTGAAAACGGAAAAATTAGAGTTTATAAATCAATGCAGACAAATAATTTCAACGAAAATATATTTTATTCTCTCGGCCGAATGTTAGGTCATCTCGCGTCAGATATTAATGCCCCGTCAGCTTCAGGAAACAGGGGAATGGGTCTTCCTGCTCCGTTCATGGGTTTGTTGTCTATGTTAAACGGCGTGAACATTAACGGTGAAAGCATCGGCTCAAATATTGAGTACATGTATCTCAACGGCTATGATATGCGTCAATTTGTAGTCTCGTCCGTGCCAGTCTCAATAATGGAAATTCTTTTAAGGGCGTGCTGGGTCATCAAGGGCATGAAATTAGAAGGCAAAACATTCTGGGAGGCATTATCTCAGACATCGCCGGGAAATATGCACAAGAAGTTTCGAGTTATAACGGCTGCTTCATATGGAGTCCTATGCGCAGTAAATGCAGGAAAAGTCAGCGTCACTAAAAATATTCTTGATGTTAATTATTCTGCATGGATTGGCTTAATCTGGAACGGCTTTCACGCTCTGAAGTGGGCATTGCTCGATAAAAATTTTCTGCTCTGGGAGACTCTTGAACGCGAAGAATTAATTCGACTCGAGGACACTATTAAATCACTTGAAGAACTTGAACATGATGCAGAATTTCTGCCGGTATAAAAAAATTTCCCCTGACTCGTAAAAATCTGAATCGGGGGACTTGTTATTAACTAGCCGCGATATACTAATGGAATTAAGAAACCTTCAGCTACTTCTTCAGACATTGCTTTGCCCTCGAGAATCTCAAGCAGCTTCAACGCAAAGAACGGAGTTACAGCCGGGCCCTTCGCAGTCGTAATATTGCCGTCAGTCTCGACTATATTCTTGCCGATGTTAGCTCCCTTCAAGTGCGACTCAAGTCCGGGATAACATACCGCAGTCTTTCCGGCTAAGACCCCAGCTTTACCCAGAGCAGCCGGTGCAGCACATATAGCCGCTATTAACTTGCCTTCTGAGTGATACTTCTTGATTAATTCCTGAAGTCCTGCGTGATTTGCGATCTCAAGGGTTCCGCCTGGTAAAATGATCATGTCGAACTTCTCATCTTTTACTGAGTCAAACATTGAGTCAGCTCTGACGGGAATTTTGTTCTTGCTGATGACTTCCTGCCGTCCTGTGAGTGATGCTGTTGTTACGACGACTCCGCCGCGTCTTAAAATATCAACTGTTGTTAATGCTTCGGTCTCTTCAAAGCCGTCTATTAAGAATACTGCTGCTGTCTTCATGATAATAAATCACCTCTTGAGCTAATTATATATCACTTTTCGCCTATAGTAAGATACTGCGCTCCAAAGGGCAGCCATGAAATAAATTTATCAAGAAATCTTAACTTGCCTAACTGCTTTGGGAAAAAGACTATATATTTATTATTAATATTTCTGAAGCCTGCATGTGTTAATAAGTCAATGCACTCCCCAGACTTGAGCATGATTGCTTCTCTGTCTACTATGCTGTCATTTACGATCTTGCGGGTTAAGAAATTTTTCATGTTATGTTCAATTATGATTAGCTTTCCTCCGGGCTTGAGACGCTTATAAATATTATTAATTACTCCGGGACGCTCTGACACCGGTATAACATGATGAAGGACAGTAATTAACATCGCAATATCATAATCAGAGTCAAGATCATCAAGACTGCTCGTGAATCTGTTATTATTTATGCAAATTTCTTTTGGAACACGCTTTACACTTTCGCTTGAGACATCGAAGCCGTGAATAATGACATCAGGGAACGCGTTAAAGATTGTCCGTGAAAAGAGTCCGACTCCGCAGCCGTAATCTAAAATTTTGAGGGGAGATTTATTTTTATGAGCATTAAAGATTTTGCGCAGATAAAAGATTTTGTATTGATTAAAATATTCGTGGGGATTCCCATGAAGTACTGCTTCTAACTATCTGTCAACTTCACTTGAGTAATTCTGTGCAAATGAGTCAAATTCTGCCTCTTGTTCGATTGTTCGATTGTTCGATTGTTCGATTGTTCGATTGTTCGATTGTTCGATTGTTCGATTGTTCGATTGTTCTTTCATAATTATCATTATCACGCTTTCTGAAAAATTTCAACCGTCATATTAAGCATTATATCACATAAAAAATTTCCCCCGCCCCGTTAATCAGGACTGAGGGAAAATAATTATCTCTCTATATATTTATTTATCTTCCGGCCGCACGTTTATGCCTCTCTCTTTATCTGTTCCGGGTATTAACGAGTCGCAAATCGCTGCGCAAATTCCTGCTACTGCCATCGGTGTCTTCAAGACTGCCCAGACCATGCCCCCTAATGTCTGCATTAACTGAGAGCTTGAAGGGTCAATGAATAATGCCTGATTAGCCGTTACCCAGTTCGGAAGTCCCAGAGCCATCAAGAACGAGAAGCCTACGATTAATACGTTGCGCTGGCTGCCCATATCTGCACGCATTAAGACTTGAATTCCCATAGCTCCGATTGTGCCGAATAAAGCTATATAAGCTCCTCCGATTACAGGTGAAGGCATTGTTGCTATTAACGCTCCGAGTTTGCCTATAAAGCTCATGAGTATTAATAACACTGCTCCGGTTCTTACTACCCAGCGTGAAGCTACTCCGGTCAAGCCGATTAAGCCGATGTTCTCAGTGTATGAAGTCGTGCCTACTGAGCCTAAGAAACCTGATAAAGCACAGCAAAGACCTTCTGCACCGATTCCCCTGCTGATTGTGTTAGAGTCAGGGTCGTCAATTCCTGAAGCATAAGAGACTGAATGATAATCGCCGATTGACTCAATCATGACTGCGAAGAAGCCTGCTAATAAAGCCGTTATTGCCATCATGTCGAACTTAGGCGCGCCCCAAGGCATTATTACTGTCCTTATATCTCTAAGCCAGGGAGCTGCATCGATATTTGCGAGATTTATGAATGCAGGGTGTTCCGGTGAAAATGTGCCGTTGAGCGAGAGGCCAAGACACACAAGATAAGTAATCACGATAGCGAGAAGTACTGCGAAGATATTTATATATTTGCTCTTGATTACTAAGCTGAATACGAACACGAGAATAACTACTGCAAGAGATACGGGCCAATATTTAGCAGCATTGCCGCTTATTGCAGTGTCATAGAGCGAGAAGCCTATTGCCATTATCGTTGGGCCTATTACGACTGGAGTGATTACCCTGCGAATTACTCCGACTATTCTGCTGTAACCTATTATCGAGAGTATAACGCCTCCGACTATGAGACCTCCTGCCATGTGCTGCATTATGCTCTCTGCGCCTTGAGCCTGATAGAGTGCTATTACTGTCATGACTGAAGGGATAAAAGAAAAGCTCGATCCCTGAACGATTGGAAGTCCTGAACCGAGCCTTTTGCTTGTCTGAATTAGTGTTGCTATTCCCATTCCGAAATATACGCAGCTTATTAACGAGGCAATTTGTAAAGGTGTCATTCCCATTGCGGGGCCAAATATTAATGGAACTAGGGTAGTTGCGCCGAAAAGTGTTAAAACGTGCTGTGCTCCGGAAAGAAGCATAATCAAAAAGGGTGGACGGTCATTGATGCCGTAAATCATATTTCTGGCCATGTAGTTTAAACCTCCTGAAAAATTTAGTTTCCGGGTGTGAGATTTTATGTTAAGAGTTTCATTTTGTCAAGCCCTCCGAGCCGTGATGACTCAGAGGGAAAATTTATTATTAACGTCTCTTAGTGAACATAAACACGAACACTGCAAAGATTAATGATGAGAAAGTTAACCCGGAATTACAGCCTCCAGAGCTGCCAAGATAATTAAATTCGTCTTCATCTTTGTAACTTGATGCGTGAATAGTTACGTCCATGCTCAAGTTATCAAAGCCTGTATCATAGAAATATTTAATCACAGCAGGAGCACTCTCGAACGTTATGACTCCAGTTTGAGAGTCATATTCTGAAGGTATCTCGTCGCCGCTTTCAGTGTAGCCGCTGACATCATAAACGTTATTAACGAAAGCTGAAGCCATGACTCTAACCCCTGCTGCAGTTACGTCGCCTGAGTTAAAGAATTTCGTGAAGCTGAAAGTTTTCCTGCTCTCCCAGCCCGTGATGTCCTGACTATAACACTCGAAAGAATCTAAATCACTCTCGTTGTAATCGAACCAGCCGAAATGGTTTTTACTGATGTCAAGAGACACGAGATTAATGCAGCCTTCGAGATTCAGATAACCTGCTTCAAGGTCGCACGATGAGCAGTTAAGGACTTGAAGATTTACGCAGTTCTTGACGTTTATCTTGATGATACTTGACTCGCTTACGTCAAGTTCAGTGAGTGAGTCGTTATTCTCTGCCTCAATGTTCGTGAGATTTTTGCAGCCTGCAGCGTTGACTCTTTCTACTTTGCTGTTATTGAGATTCAGTGAAGTAATATTTGTGTTCTGAAGGCTTACTTCTTTAACGTTTTCAGGAAGTTGACTCAAATCAGCTTGTTCAAGATTCTTGAGTCCTGACAAATCAAGGGTATTAAGACTCGTGAAGTCAGTAAAGTCTATTTGCGACAAGTCAGTTATCTTGTTATTTGGATTGTCGCTCAGTGCAAGAGTCTCTATAGCGTTCTTCTCTTCAGTGGTCATGCTGTCAAGATTGCTCGCGTCAGTTGTCTCTTTTCTCTTGTAGACGTTAAGAGTTATATTCTTGACTCCTGAACCCGTTATGCTGCCTTGAGTAGCCTTTGCTGTTATCGTGAGTGAGTATTCCCCCT
>JAFSJJ010000005.1 GCA_017439345.1 Synergistaceae bacterium | reverse complement strand
TATAAGACTTGGCAAGAAGTGGTACGGGTATTTCAAGTCACGGAACATAGAGGGAAAAGTAAAAACAGTAACAGTGAAGCGTGATGCAGTAGGAGATATATATGTTTATCTAAGCTGTGAAATTCAGAATAAACCGGTTGAGCCGCGAACAGGTAAAAGCGTCGGGTTCGATTTCGGGCTGAAGAGATTTCTCACAGGCAGTGATGGACATAATATAAGTTCTCCGTATTTCTTCATGCTGAACGCAAAACAAATTAAGAATAAATGCCGCAATTTATCTCACAAACAGAAAGGCTCACATAACCGCGAACGTTCCCGTAAAGATTTAGCGCGAACCTACAGGCGAATGGAGAATCAACGTAAAGATTTTCACTTCAAGACAGCGCGCATTCTGTGCAAAGAGTATGCTGTAATATGCCTTGAAGACCTGAACATGAAGGGAATGGCCCGCAGGTACGGCCGAAAAGTTCATAGTTTAGGGTTCTCAGAGTTCGTGAAGATATTGGAATATGAAGCTATGAAATATGGCTGGGGCATCAGCCATTGGAGGAGAACCCGTAAGACCTGTTTCGGCAGGCAAGGTTCGTTGAGGCCAGAATCCCCTGCCTTTAGGCATGGGGAGTATGTCAAATACAGCAAGTTGTGTAGAGTCAGCGTAGTAAATACGTTATGATGTCTAATATGTTATCGACCTGCGAAGAGTCTTTTATTCCCGTCTTGCACCAGACAGCAAAGTGTTCGCAGTTATTAAATGCAAGATTGTAGCCTCCTTCACCGAGTCTGCTTCGAGCTCGCTTTATTGTCTCTTCACCTGAATATAAGTGATAATCTTTGAGCCTCGCTGCTTTGACTGCCTGCCATAACTGAAAGACTTTGCCGCCGTTGTTAATAGGTAATTTATTCACGAGTTCTGAAGGGTTCTCCGGGAATTTACACACATTAAAATTTTCTGCACCGTTCAGGAATTCATTTAGTGAAGTCTCCCTGACAATGCCGTTGAAGTCTGCCGGGCCTGTCGCTCCTGTGTAGTGAATGACGTGGTTCAAGTCTTTAACGTAGACTCCGTAATGACTGTACAAGCCGCGGTTGACCCGAATAACATCGCCGTTCTCAGGTTCTTTATTATTATTATTGCGTGATGCCCCTGCTTTGAGACTTGATAACAGAGGCATTAATATTTTCCCTAATAATTTGGACATTGCTTTATTTAATTATGACTCCTTGATGATTTAGTTGATATTAATAATAACAAATTTCCTGTTTGACTGCGACTGCTGCTGATCTGCGAGAAGTTCCAAAGATGAGAGCAATGTTTCAGAATAACTCTGCCGGTTTACCTTGAGTTCATTGTTGAGAGCAAATTTACTCACAGCGATATATTTATAATCTCGATATTCTTTTTTCAAAGCGTCAAGACTGTCATATTTCATGAGAGGATTTGACCAGCCGCCTACAGTTACTAAATCAGTCCGGAAGTAATTAGCATAACCGTAATAAAATTCCTCGCCGTTATGACGTTTGCCTTCGTTATCGATTTTGTCATTGCACATTAAGATAACTGTTCCTGATGGGAGTTCCTGAAGATAAAAATTAATTTCAGATTTTATTCTTGAGTATACCGGGTTGTCGAGACCTGTTTTAATATCGCGTGAAATGAGGAAGAGTGTTATTAGGAGCATTGCCCCCCCCCAGTCCAGAGTAATTTTACTGATTTTTGAAGCAGTTTTGTATCACAGAAGCACGAAACTAGACCCATTAATATCAACATGCTTGCAGGTGCCCAAAATCTGTAGCTGAACGGATCCATAGTAGAACGAAATCTGATAATTATAAATGCAGCGTAGTAGCATATTCCGACCAGAAAAAATATTGCAGAGTCATCAAGATGCTTATTTCTGAAACATGATATAACTTTTTTCGCTATGACATAAATAAATATAATCAGGACAGGAATGATTATTACAAGCCAGTAATTAAGACTCAAATGCAGATGATATGCAAGTATGCTGAAAATATTTTGCGCTTCGTACAATATTGACTTTATCAGGGTAACTGTGAGCTGACGTATATCTTCAGTAAATGCTGCCCTGTTCATTCCGGTTGAGTAACCGCACATGACTTTATTAAATAATAAATAACTGAACATGATAAAGCCTGATATTAAAGACGTTATAGAGAGCTTGAGAATACGCTTCTTGTGTGAAGATGTCCTTTGAGATTTGTCACTGATCGAGAAATAAAATAATATAAGTACCGTCAGCAAAGATGTCATGACCGTCAAAGCTCCGAAATAACGCGAGAGAAATGCGCATATCATAGAGACTGCAAGAATAATATAATGCTTAATGCTGCAATTCTCATTAGAAGTTATCTCAGAGAGTGCAAGGGTATATACAAGAAGTGCTGCTGAAAAAGGGACTTCACTCCATGTATATCTATTAATGCTTATAATTCCGTAATTAGATAATACAAGAGCATAAAGCCATGACTTGCTTTTATAACGCCTCGCCAGAATGAATAACTCGAAAGCTATTAATAATATCGTAATAATTTTCGAAGCAAGATAGCCGTTACACCTGAAAATTAATTGCGATAGTGCTATAAGAACAGGATAACCTACAGGCCATAGCGCAAAGTGATTATGACCTCCTGCCATGCCGTTATAGTTGAAGCCGTAACCCTGAGTAATTGCCTCAGCTTCACGCAGATAGTTTGACGAGTCCGGCGAAATGTAAATATTCTTGAAATATGCAGAGTGAATTATGTATGTTCCGTAAAGAAGCCAGAATAAAACGAGAAATATAATATAACTGTTTTGATTGATTTGACTCAGAAATTTTTTGACAGTGTTATGCATAAATGAATACCTCCTTTTGATAATTTGATAATATGATAAATCAAAGTCCAAGCGGAAAAATTATCACGCAAAATTCTGTTATAATCACAGACTTATAAATTATAAACGAAATGAGGCCGTTCTAATGCGCAAAAAGTTTTTATTAATCATGCTGGTGTTATTATTAACGCAAAGTACTTCACACGCTGCAAATGACTCTCAAGCCCTCGCAATATGTTCAAACGGAAAGTTTCAGGGAATTATTTCCGGTGATATATTGATCTGGAAGGGAATCCCATACGCTAAGCAGCCTGTAGGTTCACTCAGATGGAAGGCTCCCGAAGCTCCGGACTCAAGCAGTGAAGTTTACGAAGCATTCGAGTTCGCATCAACTCCCCTTCAGATTCAAATGTACCAGTTCTCTGCTCCTCACGATGAAGACTGCCTTGCGCTGAACGTCTGGAATAACAAAGCAAGCGACTCACTCAAGCCCGTAATGGTCTGGATACACGGCGGACAATTCGCTTACGATGGAACTGCTGACCCTCAATATGACGGACTGAAATTTATTCAGGCTCACGATGATGTAATTCTTGTCAGTGTAGGCTATAGACTCGGCATAATGGGATTTATAGATTTCGCTAATTCAGGTCTAGAAGGCTGCGAGGACTTCCCTGACTCTGCTAATCTAGGCTTGCTTGATACTTTGCAGGCTGTGAAATGGATTCACGAGAATATAAAATCTTTCGGAGGAGACCCTGATAACGTTACCCTGTTCGGAGAGTCTGCAGGAGGTGCTTTAATCGAGCTGTTAATGTCCATGCCGGAGTCAAAAGGCTTGTTCAAACGGGCAATAACTGAGAGCAGCTCTCTATCAATGACTTTCACTGTTGATCATGCTAAAGAATTAACTCAGTATCTTGTCCAGGTTACAGGAGCTGACTCAATGGAAAAATTAATGTCTCTGAGTTCAAGCGACCTTCAGGCAGCAATAGATACACTTGCAATGAATTACGTAGAGTTTAATTTCCCTGAACGTGACGGAAGATATATAGCGTTAAATCCATATGAGGCATTTGCAGAGAACGGCTCAGAATTTGATTTACTCACAGGCACGAACGCTGATGAAATTAATATCATGTATCTTCAAGGGCAGGAACGGGGCAGCGCGATAATTCAAAATATGTTTGACAACACAGTTAATGCGATTGCTAATATTAACAGTGATGATGCTTTAATAGCTCAAGAGTTCATGAATGATTATATTGCTAATCACGAGGGCGCGGCTCAGACTCAGGCAAGAGACTCATTCGTTACTCATTACCAGTTCAGAGGCCCTATGCTTCTTGCAGCAGAATTTCACAAGGGAAATAAATACGTCTATAATTTCGAGTACCCTGTTATATCTGGTCTGGGAGCTTATCACACGTCGGAAATTGCTTACGTCCTCAACGACAACAGGAACCCTTCATATAATCAAGCCTTAGCAGATAAAATACAAGCCATGTGGATAAACTTTGCTAAGACAGGCAGTCCTTCACTTGAGTCAGATTCTCTGATATGGCCGCAGTATGATTTAGAGACTCAAGCTGTAATGCGCCTCAAAGAGAGTCCTGAAGCAAGTATAGCTCTCTTAAGTGATCAATATAATATTATTCGTCCTATGCTGTCATATGGCTTCTCAGGCAGAGACATAATCGAAGGCTTAAATCTTCATGAGCAGCCGGGCTTTGACTCATCATCAAGCAGGGGATGCAGCTCAGGCTTTATGTTATCAAGTGCAGTGCTGGTGTTAGCGTTCGTTAAGAGAAGGCTGTAAAAAAATTTTCCGGGACTCATCATCCCGGTTTTATTTGCTAATCAAGTCCCTGCGAAGTTCCCTCACCGAAAAGATTATCGATTGTTTCACGAGCCTCGCGCTTTACTTCGTCATCAATGAAAGTACCTGTCAGAGCAACAGCAGCAGTGATAGTCGCAAGATCATCCGAGAAGCCTACAAACGGAAGTATATCAGGCACAAGATCAATCGGCGAAATGAAATAACCCAGAGCAGCAATAATAGCAGCCTGAATATAAATCGGGCATCTAGGCATAGCGTAATACAACAGAAGAGCCAGGTAAATTAATTTAACTCCCGCCCTCGTGAGGACACTTGTAATCTTGCTCCAGAAACTTTCTTCTGAATATGAATTGCTGTACGCAGGATCAATATTTTCACAGGTAGGCTCTCCGTCAGAGTCTTGATGTTCATGATCTATGACTTCAGCATCTATAATTTCTGGTTCAGGCACATGCACGGGTTCAGGCACCGCAGGGACGTTTGGATTCTGAGCTGGAATTATATATATCATTAATTGTGCTCTTCCCTTGTCATATTCCTCCTGAGTTATCAAGCCTTCTGTGAGCAGCTTTGTCAGATTCCTTAGCATTTCAATAGCATCGTTATATTCCATAAAAATCACTCTCCTTATAAATTATGTTGCGCATTTTATCATTGAATAAAGGTCAAAAATTGCCCTGATGTCATGATATTATTTACGTGAATATTTATTTTTATAATCATGAAAGGAGTAATTTATAATCATGAAAGTAATTCTCAAGTCAGACGTTAATAAGCTCGGCAAGGCAGGCGCACTGCTCGAAGTCAGCGACGGTTACGCAAGGAATTTTCTTTTACCCAAGAATTTAGCAATCGAAGCTACCCCGGGCAAAATAACTGAATGGAAGTCAGAACAGGCTCGAGCTAAGGCCAAAGATGAGAAGAAGCACGCTGAGGCAGTCGAACTTCAGAAAAAACTTCAGGGACGTTCAGTTACTATTACAGCTAAGGCAGGAGACAACGGCAAACTATTCGGGAGCATAACAGCTTCACAAGTCGCAGAGGCTCTTGAATCACAGCACGGACTCAAAGATATTGATAAACGCGATATAAAACTCGATGAGACTATCAAGCAGCCCGGTAATTTCAAATTTGCCCTGAAACTTTATCCCGGCGTCAATGCTGAAATGACTCTTTCTGTAAGCGTGAATTAATAAATGCCTGATTTACGAATTCCCCCTAGAAATCTTGATGCCGAACGTTCTGTATTAGGTGCCTGTATTCTCTCGAAAGAAGCTCTGGGCAGTGCAATAGAAATATTAACTCCTGATGATTTCTATGATCCTAGTAACAAAGCAGCCTTTGAAGTCCTTCTCAGCATGTACAATGACAACAAGCCTGTTGATGCCCTTACAGTATCAGAAGCGTTCAAGACTCGAGGCATTTATGACAGACTAGGGGGGCAGCCCTA
Source organism: Synergistaceae bacterium (assembly GCA_017439345.1). Lineage (GTDB taxonomy): Bacteria > Synergistota > Synergistia > Synergistales > Aminobacteriaceae > JAFUXM01. Next base: position 63,921 of record JAFSJJ010000005.1, on the reverse strand, counting down.
TCTTGCGGAGTTAATAGCCTGTGTTACGTCAACAGCTAATGCAGGCTATCACGCTGAAATAGTGAAAGAACATGCAGTTAAGCGCAGATTGATTTACGCAGGGAATCAAATTATTAATCTCGCATATAACGATGAGAAATCCAGCAAAGAAATCATAGAAGAAGCAGAAAGATTGATATTCGAAGCTGCTCAGAATAAAGCCTCATCAGAATTTCATCATGTAAGCGAACTTATAGGCCCGGCATTCACAGGAATTGAAGAGCGTTTAAGGCAGTCAGGCGATAAAGTTGCAGGCTACCCGGCAGGCTTAACGGATCTTGACAGCATTACAGGAGGTTTTCAGCCCGGAAGTCTTAATATCATTGCTGCACGTCCTTCAATGGGTAAGACGGCTCTAGCGGTAACTATTGCACAGTTCGGAGGCCCTGAAGGAGCAAATCTTCCTGTATTAATATTCAGCGTCGAAATGTCTTCAGAACAGCTCGTCCTCAGAATGCTTGCTTCTGAATCAGAAATAAATCTATCGTATATCTTCAATGGCACAATGGGACGCGACACTTTCAAAGAAGTTATTAACGCAGGAGCTAAATTAAGCCGCAGAAATATTTATATCAATGACGACTCGAATTTAACGACACTTGACTTCAGGACAAGATGCAGGAGATTCAAGACCAAGCACCCGGACTTAGCCCTAATCATAGTAGATTATTTGCAGTTAATGAGCGTCAGTAATAAGAGAACTAATGAAGGCAGACAACAGGAAGTTGCAGAAATATCACGAATGCTCAAAGCTACAGCACGAGAATTAAATTGTCCGGTTATAGCGTTATCGCAGTTATCTCGAGAGGCAGAGAAACGCAACGAAAAGAAGCCCCAGTTATCAGACTTAAGAGACTCCGGAGCAATAGAACAGGACGCTGACACTGTAATATTAATATTCAGAGAAGATTATTACGGCGACAACGAACAGAATACAGACACCCACAGCGTTGCAGATATTCGAGTCGCCAAGAACCGTAACGGAAGCACAGGAACCTGCAAATTAATTTTCAAGAGAGAGATTACAAGATTTGCAAGTTATACCAGCGAATATGACAAGAAATAATATTATTATTACTCAGTCCGCAATGCAACGATCGGATCAAGATTGCTCGCTTTCCATGCAGGCCAGAACCCGAATAACACTCCGACAAATGCAGAGAACCCTGCCGCTACGATTATAGAATGAGCCGATACAATCGTAGGCCATCTTGCAAAGTGGGAAATTAATTTCGATGCCCCTACACCTCCTGCAATGCCTATAATTCCGCCTAAGAGTGATAACACTATTGCTTCGGTCAAGAATTGCAGCCTTACGCTCGAGGGACGCGCACCTATTGCCATTCTGATTCCGATTTCCCTTGTACGTTCTGTTACTGAGACGAGCATTATATTCATGATACCTATTCCGCCGACTAATAGAGATATAGAAGCTACTGCTCCTAATAACATGCTCATAACATTTGCAGAGTTCGTTGCGTTCTCCTGGACTTCAGTAAGATTTCTAATGTCAAAGTCGTCAGGAGTGCCTTCAGGTAATTTATGACGCTGTCTTAATATAGCAACAATCTCATCTTGTGCAGAGTCAATAGAGTCCTTGTCTTTAGCCTGGACGTTTATGCGCCTCACTGTGTCAATTCTTGCTCCTGACCTCTGGAGTCTTCTTTGAGCCGTCGTTACGGGAACGAGAATAAAATCATCTTGATCCTGACCCCATGAATTCGCACCCTTCTTTGTAGTCATGCCAACGACAGTGAACGGAATGCTTCGGATTCTAATCACTGAGTCAATAGGATCTGAATACCCGAATAATTCTTTAGCTACGGTCTGCCCGATAACGCATACTTTTGCCGCGCTTCTAACATCCTGTTCTGTGAACATTGCTCCGCTTGCCATAGTCCAGTTTCTAACCTGCAATATATCAGGAGTGCTGCCTGTTATACTCGTGTTCCAGTTAGAATTGCCGTAAATAACTTGTGCTGAGGCGTTGACTTCAGGTGCTGTACGTGCTACAGAGAATGTTTCAGACGCAAGGGCATACGAGTCTTCAAGTGTGAGGCTTGCTCCTGAACCTGCTGCTCCCCGTGCTCCTGTTGAATTCGGCGGTGCAGGCATTACGATAATTAAATTCTGACCAAAACTTGAGACCATCTGCTCAATTTGCTGTGAAGCTCCGTTGCCTATAGCTACCATTGTGATGACAGCTCCGACTCCGATTATTATTCCCAGCATAGTTAATAATGAACGCGTCCTGTTGCCTAACAACGAACGCAATGCAGTCTTGAATATTTCCATGATTGAACGAATTCACCTCTTGCATAAAAAATTAATATTTATATTTCGCGTTATTATAATTTATATTTCGCACTCAGATAATGAGAGAAAAATTTATTTGCTATAATTTATGCGCTTTACCCAAAAGTCAAAGTTATAGTTATAAAAGGAGGAAATTTTTTTATCATGTCAAATCTTGAATCAGAATCAGGAGCAGTCTACAAGACTTATAAACCGGCATGGAAGAGTTTCTACAAGAGCTTTTTCCTGATCATATTAATTCTCGTTATTGCAGGTCTGGTGAATTACTTCAAGCCTTCATATGCAAAATGGACTTGGATAGCTGCCCTAATCATTGACGCTGTTATTTTCCTTTGCATTGCAGTTAAGAGAATGACAATGTCCCTTGAACTCCGCGATGACCCCGACAAACCTGAGAATCGCGAAATAGCTTTCATCGTGAACAACCCGTTCAAGCCCTTCAGCTCGGACTTCAGGCAGTCAATCGAAATAGGCTTAGGCGAGATAGTCGACATCAAAGTGAATCAGACAATGATGCAGACACTTATGAATGTAGGCGATGTTATAATCACATCATCAGGCACCAGCGGACAGGAAATTAAAGCAGACAATATCCCGGATCCCCTTGCAGTTCGAGACGAGATCCAGAGACACAAAAGAAAATACACTGCAGCTTAATAAAATTTTGGGACGGGAGTTCGTTATGACTCCCGTTTATTATTCAGACACGCTTTAAGAATCCTCATCATTTCCTGACTCTTGAAAGGCTTCGGCAGATAATCATCAAATCCGTATGAAATATATTCGGCTCGTGCATTAGTCCCAGCGTTGGCAGTCAGTGCTATAAATTTCGTATTCTCTGCATACTTCTTAGCGCGCTTGAGAGTCTCTACTCCGTCAAGTCCAGGCATTTTGTGATCAAGAAATACAACGTCATAATGAGTCGCCTTTATCATGTCAAGTGCTTCTTCACCGCTTTCACAAGTTTCAATTTGAGCCTCAGAATTCTTGAGCATTCCTTTAGCTACGACCAGATTAACGGGAGTGTCATCAACGACAAGAATTTTTGCGTCCGGCCAAGTCTCAGGCCCTGAGTCTGACTCTTTATCTGCTTCGATAGCGCGCGCCTTCTCGTTCATGTTCATGAAGTCATCGTATTCTTGAATCGTATAGTGTTCGCCCTGAGCAATCTTTTGAGGAATAGTGAGAGTAAACTTTGTTCCTTCACCGTAAGAGCTTTCAACTTGTATCATGCCGCTCATAATGTGAACTATATTTTTTACGAGATTGAGTCCGAGTCCTGCTCCCATGATGTGCCGTGTTTCGATTATGTTAGCGCGTTCAAACGGTTCAAATATCTTGTCGACTTCCTCTTGATGCATTCCGATCCCTGTATCTTGAATCACGAACACGAGTTTTATATTAGCGTCCTTGCGTTCACCTGTTACACTGAGAGTTATATTTCCCGTCTGAGTATACTTCGCTGCGTTGTCGAGTAAATTAATTAATGCCTGCTTGAGTCTTAACGAGTCCCCGAATAAATGCTCGCTCAAATCTTTATCGACATTGAGAATAAATTTGAGTCCTGTCTTATTTCTGATTTTCTCAGTTACATAGCTCTCACAGTCCTTTAATAATTCCCATAAGTGATAATTTGCCTCGAACAGATCCATTTTGCCTGCTTCGATTTTAGATATATCAAGAATGTTATTCACGAGGTTCAATAAATATTCTCCTGCTGTCTTGATGTCCTGAGCTGCTTTGCGTGTTTCCTTGTCAGGGTTCTCGTTGAGAATCATCTCGTTGATTCCTAATATAGCATTCATAGGAGTCCTGATTTCGTGTGAAGTGCTTGCAAGAAAATTGCTCTTGGCCTTGTTAGCTATGTTAGCTCTTGTGATTGACTCTTCAGTCTGGAGTCTTGCTTCTTCAGTCTCTTTGTGAGCAGAAATTAAGAGTCTATACGTCGGTGCTTCGAGATAAAAGAACGTGAATAACAGCATCATAGTCGCAACAGTGTATACAAGGGGCAGGGTCTGCTCGAATATATATTGAATGACAAACGCATCGATTAAGAGCAGAAATAATAAATTCATGACGAGAAATTGACCGTTGCCGTAATACTTCTGATAGACGAGCTGCAATATGAAGCCCTCAAGAGCAAATAACACAGTGAAGCCGGGACAGAATATCATGTATAACTTATCACTAGGCTTGAATATAAAGATAAGTGCGACACTGATAAACAACAGCGAAAAATTTACGTCCCTGAACATTTGAGTCAGCCTTCCCGTATACGAAGCTACGTAGCACATAAGGCAGTAAGCATTAATATTCACGAGGGCATAAAACATTTTCGAGTAAAATATTTCGTTCCTGAGTGCCGGGAAAATCTCGAATACAGTTTCATTCAAAGCCGATAAGAACGTAGAGAATACCAGCATTAAGAACCGTCTGTTGATTTCGTTTTTAGTAGACATTCTGCCTGCAAGGAATATAGCAAGTACGAAAAGAAACGGCAATACAGAAATTTCTATGAAAGTATCGTCCATTAAGTTAAGCATAAATTTTTCAAAGGCTCCTTATTAATAATAAATACATGAACGCGATTAGTATAGCAAGATTATAAAACTTTTCAGCGTGATATAATTCACTGCAATAAATTCTTCACGAATCAACATAATAATAAAAATTTTTATGAAAGGCCCGGAAAAAAATGCTGTTCTTTAACTTTAGCTCAGATGAAGTACATCTCAACAGAAGACTCACTCCGTTAAACGTATGGTCGCTGGCATTCGGGTGCGTAATCGGCTGGAGTGCTTTCGTAATGCCTGGTAATCTCTTTCTGAAGAATGCAGGGCCTCTCGGGACTCTGATAGCTATGCAGATTGCTGCCTTCGTAATGCTTATCATCTCGTACAGTTACAGTTACATGATAAAGAAATTTCCAATGACAGGCGGAGAGTTTATCTATGCAAAGCGGGCTTTCGGAGTCCATCACGGATTTATATGCGCATGGTTCTTGAGTCTCTCGTATCTATCTGTTATCCCGTTGAACGCTACGGCATTGAATTTAATATTGCGTGCAGTCTTCGGGGACGTGTTCAGGTTCGGACTTCATTACGAAATTGCAGGCTATGAAGTATATTCAGGCGAAATGTTAATAGCTCTGTCGGCGTTAATTATCTTTGCTTTGATTGACTCACGGGGAGTCCAGTTCACAGGAAGACTCCAGACTCTATTCGTTATGATTTTGCTGGGCGGAATATTAATCGTCATGTCAGGAGCTGTGTTCAGTCCGAATTCAACGGCTGAGAATATGCTTCCCATGTTTCACCCTGAGACTTCGATCTTTACTAAGGGAATATTCGCTCAGATCATTGCAGTCTATGTAACGGGGCCTCAATCGTTCGTAGGCTTTGACACTGTGCCTCAGTTAATGGAAGAGTCGGACTTCTCGCCCGAGAGCACAAAAATTGTCATGGATACAAGTATTTTATGCGGAGTGTTCGTTTATATCGCATTGACTTTTCTTGCAGCTTCAGTTATCCCTAACGGCTATGTCAGCTGGGTTGACTATATCGATGACTTAGGGAATCTCTCAGGAGTCCGGGCAATACCGACTCTAAATGCAGCTAATTCAGTCATGGGCAAATACGGATTATATTTAATCACTGCTTCTGTATTAACTGCAATGTTCACTGGAATAATAGGCTTCTACACGGCAACGAGCAGACTTCTTTACGCGATGTCAAGAGATAAAATGATTCCCTCATGGTTCGGTTATCTCAATAAACACGGAGTCCCCACTCATGCAGGAATGTTCTGCGCCTTTGTATCAGGTGCTACGTGTCTGTTAGGGCGTGCTGTCATGGGCTGGGTGTTCGATATGGCCTCGATAGGAGCTTCAATAGGATTTGCCTACACTTCAATATCAGCGTGTAAATATGCTTTCAAAGAAAAACGAATCGACATAATCATATTCGGAGCATTAGGCTTTATATTTTCTCTCTCAATGGGAGTATTGCTTCTCGTTCCAATTCCTGGTCTCAATGTCTCACTTAGCAATGAGTCTTATATCTTATTAATAATCTGGACGGCAATAGGATTAGTATTTAATACGAGAAGGGGGGGGGGGGTAGAATAGCGCAATGGATAACAAGCACCTTAAAAAGAGTATCGGAATATTAGGGGTATGGTCTTTAGCGTTCGGCTGCATAATAGGTTCAGGAGCTTTCATAATGCCCGGCAGAAATTTTTTACACAAGGCTGGGCCTATGGGAGCTTTAATAGCTATGGAAGCGGCTGCGTTTATCATGCTCATAATTTCATACAGCTATGATTACATGATTCGCAAGTTCCCTGTTTCAGGCGGACAGTTTATCTACGCAAGAAAAGCATTCGGAGTCGTTCACGGCTATATATGCGCGTGGTTCCTGTGTCTGTGCTATATAACTTTGATCCCGATTAACGCTACGGCATTGAGTATTATATTTCGAGCATTATCAGGCAGCGTGTTCCAGTTCGGGTATCTTTACAGGTCAGCAGGCTATGAGATTTACACCGGAGAATTAATTCTTGCAGTTGCAGTACTCGTTATCATGGCATTGGTAAGCATAATGGGTTCTGACTCAGCCGGAAGGATTCAAACTGTATTCGTGATATTTCTAGTGCTTGCAGTGATGATAAATCTTGCAGGTATAATCGCGAGTCCTGCGACTGACTCAAAAGATTTGCTGCCTATGTTTCACCCGCTGAAAGAGTCAGAGTCTCCCGTAAGATATATCGTTCAGATAATGTCAGTTCTTGTGTTAGCTCCGTGGGCATTCAAAGGCTTTGACATAGTGCCGTTACTCACTGAAGAGTCAGATTTCTCTCATGAGAGCATCAAAGCAATCATGGACACGACGATATTAGCAGGCTGTGCAGTGTACATAATATTAATATTCATTGCAGCATGGGGAACGCCTTCAAACTATGACAACTGGGTTGATTATGTCCGGGACGTTCAGGACTTGAAAGGAGTCGTCAGCATAGCGACATTCTCGGCAGCAGAAAAAGTTCTCGGCAGTGCAGGAGTGTTATTAATGGCTCTTGGTGCATTGATGGCGATATTAACGTCAATATTAGGCTTCTACATTGCGGCAGGAAGATTATTATACTCAATGGCTAGAGACAGATTAATTCCGTCATGGTTCATGAACTTGAACAATAACAGCGTGCCTTATAATGCAGTACTATTCTGCATGAGCGTATCACTCTTTGCCCCGTTCATCGGCCGTAATGCGTTGAACTGGTTAGTCGATATATCATCAATCGGCGGAGCTGTAGGCATGGCTTACACATCGTTATCAGCCGTAAAATTTGCCTTGAGCGAGAAGCGCAGGGACATGATTATATTCGGAATAGCGGGCTTTGTATTCTGCGTTATATTTGCCTTAATGCTCTTAATTCCGATATGGCCGGAGTACTCGCTTCAATGGCCCTCGTATGTAATGCTCTTACTCTGGATAATTCTTGGCGCAGTATTTTTCTACATAAGGCGCGTAAGAATCACAAGGCGGATTCACGAGATCAGGACTCGAGCAAGATATTTTGTCCGATAAAAAAATTATTTAGCTTTCAGTATATATTTTTCTGATTTAGTAACTTTCACAAGTTTAGCAGGAAGTTTTCTCTTACGGGTTATAATGCTGCCGTCCCCGCTGAGTCTGCCTATGTAAGTCCATTTTGTTTTAACACGTTTAGTCTTCTTGTCTCTGAAACTTTTAACGTCATAAATATATGTTGCATTCTTAATAATTTTTCGTACAATAGACATGTTAATAACTCCTCAAAAATTTTTCTTTCACTCTTATATAAATTATACAGCTCAGTTACTAATACATTTACTAATACAAAAAGTTAATCCCGTTCATGACAGCTGCTTTGTTAATTAAGACTCATCGTGTGAATAAAAGACTCAGGAACGAGCATAGAGTCCCTTCCGAGTCTGAGAATCTTTTGCGCAGTCAAATTGTCCCTGAATATTTAGCGTCTTACTCAAGAACGGTTCAGAGTCTCTGAAAATGTCAGACACTTAAACACTTTCATAAAAATTTGCGTGTAAAGTAAAATCACTTGACAAGTAACGCGTTAAATCTTTATAATCTCGCTATCATGATAGATGACATCAAGAACAATGATAATGATATGTTAAAGCGCAGGATATATTTTAATTTACTGTATGATTTCTACTCGCCGTTACTGACAGCAAGACAGAGAAAAGTTTATGAGACATTATGCTTCTCTGACCTGACACTAAGCGAGGCAGCCGAAGTTCTGGGAATCAGCAGGCAGGCAGTATATATGCTCGCGAATAACGTTATGCAGAAACTTGAAGGCATTGAACGCGAATTATGTTTTGCAATGAACACAAGACAGCTTGAAGAGAGAATAAAACACCTTGAACAAGAAAATAAATCGCTTCGTGAGGAATTGAATAAGAATAATAAGAAGGGGGAGAAATCATCATGTTTGACTCACTGAAGGAAAAACTTGCGGCCGTGTTCTCAAAACTAAGCAGTAAGGGCAGACTCTCGGCAGAAGACGTTGATAATGCATTGCGTGAAGTCCGAAGATCATTGCTTGAAGCTGACGTTGATTTTCGCGTTGCCAAAGACTTAATTGCAAAAATTCGTGAAAGAGCTACAAGTCTTGAAGTCTTAGAGTCAATCACAGCTAATGAAAGAATTGCAGCCATCGTCTATGAAGAGCTAATCTCGATGATGGGCAAAAGCACTCCTCTTATTATCTCACCCAAGCCCCCGACCGTTATATTAATGGCAGGTCTTCAGGGTTCAGGAAAGACAACTACAACAGTAAAACTTGCTAGATACCTGAAAAATTCTCATAATCCCCTAGTCGTAGCATGTGATTTACGCAGACCGGCAGCTGTTGAGCAGTTACGAGTCTTAGCTGAAGGTGCGAAAGTCGCATTTTACGGCCCCCAGAGCGAGAAAGATTCGGATGTCCTAAAAGTTGTCAGAAACGCGGCCAAGTTCGCAGAGTCCCACATGAACGACGTTATTATTCTCGATACAGCAGGAAGACTTCACATTGATGAAGAGCTTATGACGGAGTTAAAGAATATTGCTCAGGTCATGCCCCCTCACGAGAAATTATTAGTTGTTGACTCAATGATGGGTCAAGAGGCTGTCAACGCTGCAAAATCATTTCATGAGTTATTGAATCTTACAGGCTTGATCTTGACGAAAATGGACGGAGACTCAAGGGGAGGCAGTGCTCTTGCTATCCGTGCAGTAACCGGAGTCCCTGTTAAGTTTGCAGGAATGGGCGAGAACACGGACGCTCTTGAAGTCTTTAACCCTGAAAGAATGGCCGGCAGAATTATGGGAATGGGCGACATTCAGGGCTTGGTCGAGAAGGTCAAGGCAGCAGGTATTGACGAAAGCGCAGTCAAATCACCCGGAAAATTAGGCAAAGAGTTTAATCTTGAGACGTTGTTAAAGCAATTTGAGCAGCTAGAGAAACTCGGGCCGATTGATAAGATCGCAAGCATGATTCCGGGCTTAGATAAGATAAAAAATTTCAAGGCTGAAGACGCAGATGCTTCTATATTGCGAAAGAACAAAGCTATAATCCAGTCAATGACGCCGGAGGAGAGACGCAATCCCAGAATAATAAAAGGCTCAAGACGGCGGCGCATAGCACAGGGTTCTGGAACTTCTGTTCAGATGGTAAATCAGTTATTAGCGCAGTATGAACAGATGAAGAAATTATTTAAATCTTTCTCAGGTTCCGGCGGCACTAGAAGATTGAAATCACTGTTCGGCTTTGGAAGATAAAAAATTAATATCATCGTAACAAGTAGTAGTCAAAAATTTTTATTCTAATCAGGAGGTGCAGTTTTTAGAATGGCGGTAAAGATTCGTTTGTCGCGTCAGGGCAGAAAGAAAGCTCCTTTTTACAGATTGGTCGTAGCGGATGAACGTTCGCCGAGAGACGGAAAATTTATCGAGCTTATAGGCACATATAACCCTATGACGGATCCAGCAGCAATTAATATCAACGAGGAGCGTGCTCTTCACTGGCTGAAGAACGGTGCATTACCTTCAGACACGGCGCGCGGGCTTTTAAAGAAGCAGGGAATCTGGGACAAATTCAAGAACAAGGATGCAAATTAGTTAGTTAGTAGTTAGTGAGTGTTATATATTAGCTGACTAGTTACACCCTGAAAAATTTTATTAAATTTCATCGTAGACCGCGAATAAAACAGGAGGTGCCACTTTAATGGTCAATTATAGAGAGCTTGTAGAGTTCATCGTCAAACATCTTGTAACGCAGCCAGACTCAGTCGGCGTAGAGTGCAGTGAAGACGGGGGCGGAAGTAAAATCCTGATTCGGGTTGCCCATGAGGACGTGGGTAGAGTAATCGGGAAGAGAGGTGCAACGATCAACGCTATCCGGCTGTTGGCCAAAGCGGCAGCAGTCAAGGCCGGTGAAAGGGTTGATGTTGACATATTAGAGGACTAAATAATATTAACGTAAGCATAATAACGACATTCCCGGAATTATTTGCAAATTTTCTTGATACAAGTATTCCGGGACGTGCTGTGAAAAATAATCTGCTCAGGGTAAATTTAATAAATCTGCGCGATTTCGGGAAGGGTAATTACAGACAGCTCGATGATTACGCTTTTGGCTCAGGGGGCATGGTCTTCGCAGCTCCTCAGTTAAAGGCAGCATTAGATTACGCAAATCTTGAGTCAAAGAATATAAAGCCTTTTGTCGTATATCCTTCACCGCAGGGAGTCTTGATTAATCAGGAGCTAATAGAGTCCCTTGCACATCAGGAACACGTTATAATTTTCTGCGGACATTATGAAGGTCTTGATGAACGCTTTGTAGAGAAATATGTAAATCTTGAGGTCTCAATAGGTGACTGCGTATTAACAGGCGGCGAGCTTCCTGCAATGATAATGATTGACTCGATGTCGAGATTAGTCCCCGGTGTAGTAGGAAAGACTCAAGCAGTAATCGAAGACTCGTTTTATCGGGGAATGCTTGATAATCCGAATTACACAAGGCCGTTTGAGTGGGAAGGGCTTCGAGTTCCTGAAGTGTTACTTAGCGGCAATGATAAGCAGGTTTCACACTGGCGGAGACGTGAGGCAGTAAAGAGGACTCTGACTCGCAGACCTGATTTAATTTCTAGAGCTTCGATACGTGATTATTTAGCTGATAAAGTTAGAGTTTTAATTATTGCTCATGATGAGAATATAGAGCTTGAGAGTCTAGGCGCATTATGTGAGGCTTATGAATTATCGAGGTCTTATGTTCTTGCTAAGAGTCATGAACTTAGAGAGAAGATAAAGAATTTATATCCTGAAGCTAAAGTACTGGGCAGTCTTGATAAAATTTTGAGTGAAGATAATTTATTAATCGTCAAGATATTTTCAGGCAGTAAAAATAATTCTCTTCATAGTCTTGAAGTCAAACGCAGATGTCTTGAACACGAAGGCAGCATATTATTTATCTTTGCTCAGGACGAGTCGGAATTAGAATCAGAAGCACTCGAGGGCGTATCAAGCTATCTTTACGAGAGCGAAATAAATAACGTCTCATTAAATATATTAATCGGGACAGCTCTGGACAGATTTTTAGGGAAACGTTAAATAAAAATTTTTGCTTGTATTTCTTGGGAGGAAAATTTTAAATTGAACGCAGTAGATTTAGTACAGAAAAAGTATTACAGAGAAGCAGCATTACCGGACTTCAGACCCGGCGACACTCTGAGGGTACACGTTAAGATCAAAGAAGGAACCCGCGAACGTATTCAGGTCTTTGAGGGCATCGTCATAGCCAAGCAGCACGGAGGACTTGACGAGACATTCACAGTCCGCAAGATCTCTAACGGAGTCGGAGTAGAGAGAATATTTCCGGTTCACTGCCCATCGATTGACAAAGTAGAAGTTGTTCGTCAGGGCAAGGTCAGAAGAGCTAAGTTGTATTATCTGCGCAATCTCAGCGGCAAGGCTGCAAGGATCAAAGAACGCAGAAAGTTTGCATAAGAAAAAAAATTTCCCCTGTCATGAAAATTATTACTCACGGCGGGGGATTTTGTTATTATTATCTCGCGTAAAAGACTCTGTTCTCACGTCTTGGAGCTGCCTTAGGTGTCTCTCCGTCAATGAAGCCTATCGCACAATGGCCTATGCCTTCGTACTCGCTTTCACCGGTAACGCCTAAATCTTTGAGCAAAGTTTTATACTCGTCAGACTCGAACTCCTCACGTGCCCTGTGAATCCAAATGCTGCCAAGTCCCAGAGAGTGAGCTGCTGTCATCATGTTGCCTAGAACTAAACTGCCGTCATAGACTCGATTTGGATATTTTTTCTCAGCTAAGACTATCAATATAACCGGAGCATTATAGAACGGGTCGAAGCCTTCCTGCCAGCCGCCTATCTTGCAGTTATCACGTGAGAGCTTATCGCGTAATTCTTTGTTCGTTACGGCAATTATAACCGGGCTCTGAGTTCCCATTGCGCTGGCTGCGTAAAGTCCTGCCTCGATTATTGCATCAATGCTTTCTTGAGAGGGCATCTCGTCCATGAATTTCCTGATGCTGCGTCGTGTTTTGATTGCGTTGATAATATCGTTCATGATAAAAAATTTCCTCCTGATTAGAATTTATTAACTTCATGTGCAAGAATTATATAACATGAATAACTCGCTGACTTGACAAATCATAATCACAAAGCATATAATTTCTTTCGTTGCAAAAATAGACCAGTCCATATAACGGGGATATAGCTCAGTTGGGAGAGCGCTTGAATGGCATTCAAGAGGTCAGGGGTTCGAATCCCCTTATCTCCATTCTAAGACTTTCAGAAAAGTATTCGCAATAAAATAATTCCTGATACAATACATGCTGCGAGATACTCATCACACAAGAGGAGAATTAATTCACATATGCTCATAAAATTATATATGCAGTTCTTGAAGTTCGGGAGCTTTACTTTCGGAGGAGGCTGGAGCATCGTTGCCCAAATGAAAGCTCTATACGTTGACTCGGAAAAGTCGCTCACTGACGAAGAGTTACTTGACTTAACCAGCATAGGACGTTCACTGCCCGGCACAATGATAGGAAATATTGCAATGTTCTACGGACACAGAGTCGCAGGTTTCTTAGGCGGCATCGCATGTGTAATCGGAATGATAACAGTTCCCATGATTGTATTAATGATAATAACGAGCTTTTATACAGCGTTTCAGCATAATATCTGGGTAGCTTCTGCAATGAGGGGCGTTAGGACTGCCGTAGCTCCTGTGATATTGAGTGCCTTAATGGGAATGATTAAGAGTGCTTTCAAAGTTCCGCCTTGTGTTCTTGTAGCTGTATTGATGTTTGGATTATATTTCTTTATGAGAATTAGTGCTGTATGGCTGGTAATTATCGGTGCAGTTCTTGGCCTGGTTATATGTGAATATTATGAAAGGGTGAGAAAACTTGATGTTACTGCTTGAGTTGTTCTGGAGCTTCGTGAAAATAGGCTTCACCAGTTTCGGAGGACTCTCGATGATTCCCCTTATATCAGGCGAGATGATCTCTCACGGCTGGATGACAGCTTCAGAAGTCAGCGACATAGTAGCAATTGCAGAGATGACTCCCGGACCGTTAGGGTTAAATTGTGCAACGTTTGCAGGAATGAGGGCCGCAGGTTTTCCCGGAGCAGTTATAGCGAATCTCGGAGCATTATCACCGACTTTCACATTATGTTTTGCAGCAGCAGTATTTTTCGAGCATTTCAGAAAGAATAAAAGATTAACGCAAATTATGACAGGTGTCAGGCCGGCATGTGTGGGACTCGTAGCGGGCGTAGTAATTGAGTTAGCTCTTGTAAATTATTATGACTCAGGTAATGTGCATTTTCCTTCTGTGATACTTGGCCTGATAGATTTAATATTATTGCTGAAGTTCAAGATTTCGATTCCCAAAGTGTTATTATTTAGTGCCTTAGTCGGGATAATTTTATTCGGGGTGATGGGTTTATGATGATAGAGAATGTCTCACTGTTAATGTTTATTTTTGCGGGTGCAATCTTACTTTACGCGCTTTTATTGGCGTGGACTAAAGATATTCGCATGATAGCCAGACATTATGCTGTCAAGATAAACGATGAGAAGGGTTATGCTCTGAAAATTGCAAAGATCTTAGCACTTGTATCGATAATACCTGCTTTGAGCGGCATTACAGGAATCATAACAGGTAGCGGGTTCTTAATGTCAGCTGTATTAATTGCAGGCTTCGTTATATTTATAGTGATATGCAATAAATTGGGATGAGAAAATTATGAATCAAGAAAACTTGAGAAAGATTACAGCTTTACGTCATGAGCTTCACGAGTACCCGGAGCTTTCAGGCCGTGAGACTCATACTAAGCGCAGATTAATGGACTTCATAGAGGCAAATACGAGTCTAGCTGTTGTAGACTGCGGAAAATTTTTTTATGCAGCAAGATATATCGAAGGCTCTAAATCTATAGCTTTTCGTGCTGATATGGACGCTTTGCCGATTAACGAGAGCTTAGAACTTCCATACGCTTCACGTAATCCCGGAGTCTCTCACAAATGCGGTCATGACGGACACTGTGCAGCACTTTGCGGATTTGCCTTAGAGCTTGAAAACTTGCCCCGAAAACGTTCTGTATATTTAATCTTTCAACATTCAGAAGAGACCGGGCAGGGAGGCAGAGAGGCAGCGAAATTACTACACGAGCGCAATATTCGAGAAATTTACGCATTTCACAACTGGAGCGGATGGCCAGAGAGAAGCATTATAGTTCGTGAAGGTTTATGTCAGTGTGCTTCTTGCGGAGTCATAATAAAATTCACAGGCAAGACTTCACACGCCAGCGAACCTGAAAAAGGCTTGAACCCTGCGTACGTAATTGCAAAGTTAATTGACGAGCTTGACGCGTTGAAACAGGAATTTGACTCGAGAAAAATTTTATGCACGATTATAAATATTAGTCTGGGTGATAAAAATTTCGGGATTTCACCAGGTGAAGGCGAACTTGCTTTGACACTGAGAGCTCAGAGCGATTCAGAAATGAGAGATATACGCAACAAGATTATAAAACTTGCAGAGACTCTTGCAAATAATAATTCGTTTGGGATTCAATGCTCAAGTCAGGATTATTTCCCTGAGACTTCAAGCGAGTCATTTTGCGTTAATCGTGTGAGGCGTGCAGCTAGTTCACTGGGACTCAAAGTTATAGATATGCAAGACGCTATCAGGGCATCAGAAGATTTCGGCTGGTACACGAAACAAATTCCCGGAGCAATATTTTATTTGGGTAACGGTGAGAATTATCCTGATATTCATACGAGTCAATATGACTTTAACGATAATATATTAGAGACAGCTTCAGACATGTTTGTGAATATTTATAGAGACACCGTGATAAAATAATTTCTTATGGGCAGTTCAGACGGCCGCCGGATATTTTATTTATATTTATCGGGAGGAAAGTCCGGGCTTCACAGGGCAGGATGCTGGATAACGTCCAGCCGGAGCAATCTGAGGGAAAGCGCAGCAGAAAATATACAGCCTGAATAATTTTTCATGGCCAAGGTGAAAAGGTACAGGGTAAGAGCCTACCATGCATAAAGCGATTTATGTGATTTGCAAGCCCCATCCGAAGCAAGATCGAATAGAGAGGGTTGACGCTGCCCGCCGACCTCTGGGTAACGATCGCTGAAGTCTTTTCGCAAGGAAAGAATTAGATAAATGGCCGTATTGAATACAGAACCCGGCTTATTAACTGCCCATGCTATATATCATGAAGGGATAATAATTTGAACGAGATAAATTTTTATGACTGGCAAATACGCGCATATAATCACATTAAGAATAATAATGCAGTTCTAACGGCTCCTACAGGTTCGGGCAAGACTCTAGTAGCTTATTTATGGTCTGGGATTCTCTCAAGGGACGGCAAAGTTAATCATGATATAGATGACGTTTCGAGAATTATATTCACTGCGCCGATTAAAGCATTAAGCAACGAGAGATATTTAGACTTGCGTAGAATGGGACTCGATGTCGGCATAGAGACAGGAGACTTTAAACGCAACGAAGGAGCAAGAATAATTTGTTGCACTCAGGAAATTTACACGATGAAATATGCAGGCAGGCCCGGACAGAAATTAATAATTGACGAATTTCACTATATATTTAATGACTCTGACAGGGCAAGAACTTATATTGACGGAATAAGAAACACTGACCCTGATACTTTAATGCTCGTGATGTCTGCTACATTGGGAGGCGTTAAGAACGTAGGTCGTTATTTATCAGGAATATCAGACAGAAAATTTGTGATTCACTCAGGACGCACAAGAGTTACTGAATTAATCTTTCAGCCTAATAATCCAGTTAATGTTACTGATGTTCATGATGCACTTGTGTTTTTATTCTCTCAGCGCGGAGTTATTGACTTGGCCGAAGAAATTGCAAAGACCAGATCCAGAATCAGCCCTGAACGAGTCAAGAGATTAAATGAGCTTGCAGAAATTCTTGAAGTCAAGCGCGTTGCAGGACATTTATTAAGGGGAGTCGGAGTTTATCACGGTGCTATGCTTCCCAAAGAGAAATTACTTGTTGAGTCTGCGTTTCGTGAGAGATTATTAGATGTAGTCTGCGGAACTAATGCCCTTGCTTTAGGAGTGAATCTGCCTGCCCAGTATGTGATATTTGCCCAGTTGGTGAATTATTATAATTATAAGCCAATAACTAAAATAGAATTTCTCCAGATGTCAGGACGTGCAGGACGTAAAGGCTTGTTTGATCCCGGTTATGTAACGTGGCTTAAATCTTCGCCGTATGAGAGCGAGAATTTCAGCACTGGAAAAATTTTCAGGAGTCTCGTTGCTTCTCTGCCAGAGTCAGCGACTATAGAATTAAAGCCTTCATACGGGAAATTACTTCGGGGTCAGGTCTTTCTTGAGGAAGAAGCAGATTATATAGCAAAATATTCACTGCCTGAGTTGAAGCCCAAAGCAGTAATACGAAAGCTCAAAGCAGGTATGAAGAAAATAGAGTTAGCCGCACGGAGAATAGCAAGAAGTAAAGAAAGAGCAAAGTACATGAAGATTCTTGCTGCGGTCTGGTATGACGAGATGGAAATAGAAGAAAATCTTGAAATGGCGCGTTTATTTCTTGATGAACATTCACCGAGCGCGTTAATGGCTGCGAAATTAATAATGCAGTACGAGAGAAATTATTTGCAGGCGTTGCTGAAGATTAAGAGATTTGCGAATCAGCTCCCGAAAGATAAAAGATTCAGGCTCATGGGAGAGTTAAATAAAACAGTAGACACTATTGACCCGACTATTTACGGATTTGAGGAGAAATTAGGAGAGATAGAGGCAGGCAGGTAAATATTACAGCATTATGAATTTTCTCTCTGTTGTATAATTTGCGCTGAATTCTAAAAATTTTATTTATTAACGGAGGAAAGTTTTTATTAATGCCTTACGATTTCGCGAACATCGAAGCTAAATGGCAGTCACGATGGAACGAAGCCAAATGCTTTGAGTCTCACACAGATCCTTCACGGGAAAAATTTTTCTGTCTCGAAATGTTCCCTTATCCTTCAGGCGCTCTTCACATGGGACATATAAGAAATTATTCAATCGGTGATGTCTTAGCAAGATTCTTACGCAAGAACAACAAGAACGTCTTATACACTATAGGCTTTGACTCTTTCGGAATGCCCGCAGAGAATGCAGCTATAAAATTCAAGACAAGGCCTCATGATTGGACTCTCTCGAATATAGCATACATGACAGAGCAGTTAAAGCGCATGGGTTACAGCTACGACTGGCGGAGAGAAGCTATAACATGTCTCCCGGATTATTATCGCTGGAATCAATGGATATTCTTGCAGATGTATAAACGCGGTATAGTTTATCAGAAAGAAGCTCCCGTCAACTGGTGCGAGACCTGCGGAACTGTCTTAGCAAATGAACAGGTCGTAGAGGGCGGCTGCTGGAGGTGTCATACTCCCGTTACGAAAAAGAATTTAAAGCAGTGGTTCATCAAGATAACTGATTATGCGCAGGAATTGTTAGACGACATCGAGAAGGACTTAAATCCCGGCTGGCCTAAGCGGGTCAGAATCATGCAAACTAACTGGATAGGACGCTCGGAAGGTGCAAGACTCTCATTCAAGATTCCTGAACTTGATTATAATCTTGAAGCGTTCACGACTCGATTCGATACTATTTACGGAGTTACGTTTATAGCTCTTGCTCCTGAACATGAATTAGTGAAAATTATGCAGGCTAAAATGAATCCTGAAGACTCAGCCAAGCTCGCAGAATTCGTGAAGAAGGTAACTGCTCAAAGCTCTATAGAACGTTCGGACGCAGGCGCAGAGAAATTAGGCTTCAAGACTCCATTCTACGGCATTAACCCTGTCAACGGCAAGAAAGTTCCGATCTGGGTAGCAAATTATATTTTAATCGACTACGGAACAGGCGCAATCATGGGAGTCCCCTGCGGAGATCAGAGAGACTTTGAATTTTGCAGAAAATATAACATTCCTGTCATTCCCATAATAAAACCTGTTGACGGCCCCGAATTCGACGGCGATACTATGACCCATGCTTTTGAAGAGTACGGCATAGTGTGCAATTCAGGACAGTTTGACGGACTCAAGACAGAAGAAGCAATCGTTAAAATGATCGACTGGGGAGAGAGTCAGGGAATCTGCAAGCGTGAAGTTAATTTCAAGTTAAGAGACTGGCTCATATCGCGTCAACGATACTGGGGGACACCGATTCCATTTGTGTATTGCGACAAGTGCGGAGTCGTTCCCGTTCCTGAGGAAGATTTACCCGTCAGACTCCCTGAAGATGTCGAAGTCAAAGAAGTAGGACATTCACCCCTGTTAGATTTGCCGGAGTTCCTTAGCACTACATGCCCTCATTGCGGAGGCCCGGCAAGA
Organism: Synergistaceae bacterium; assembly: GCA_017439345.1. Classification (GTDB taxonomy): domain Bacteria; phylum Synergistota; class Synergistia; order Synergistales; family Aminobacteriaceae; genus JAFUXM01. The sequence goes on along the minus strand of JAFSJJ010000005.1, from coordinate 44,569 downwards.
CGTGAAGCCGACACTATGGACACGTTCTTTTGTTCATCCTGGTACTTTGACAGATATTGTTCTCCTGGTGATAAAAATATGCCGTTCGAGAAGAGCGATGTAGATTACTGGATGCCCGTTGATCAGTATATCGGAGGAATCGAACACGCCTGCTTACACCTGATTTACGCGAGATTCTTTGCTAAATTTTTAAGCGATATAGGACTCACGAAATACAGAGAGCCTTTCACTAAATTATTGACTCAAGGCATGGTCATTAAGGACGGTGCAAAGATGTCGAAATCACTCGGCAACACTGTAGACCCTACCGAAATAGTCAAGAAGTACGGAGCTGATACAGTAAGACTCTTCATATTATTTGCTGCTCCCCCGAATAATGATTTAGAGTGGTCTGACAGGAGCGTTGAAGGTTCGCACAGGTTCTTGAATCGTATATGGCGTTACGTTGAGGAGAATTTGGACTCTCTCAAGGCAGCCGGGAAAAATATAATTCCTATGGACAAGTTAGAGTCTAAGGGATTACGAGACCTTAAGCGCAAAATTCATGTTACTATCAGAGACGTTACTAATGACGTTTACGAGGAGAAGCAGTTCAACACAGCTATAGCCCGATTAATGGAGCTGACTAACGCAATTACTTCACTCAATGACTCAAGTCCCGAAGCATGGGAAGTAAAGCGCGAGGCAGTTAATACCCTGTTGAATTGTCTGTCTGTATTCTGTCCTCATATCACTGAAGAGTTATGGGAAATGTTAGGCAATGACAAAATGCTCTGTCTTGAGTCTTGGCCTGCTGCTGATGAGAAATCTTTAATTCAAGACAGTGTTACAATCATAGCTCAGATTAACGGCAAGGTCAGGGGAAAATTTGAACGTCCCGCAGGTTTGTCTCGTGAGGAGCTCGAAAAAAGCATAATGAGTGAGCCTCTAGTAATCGATAAATTATCAGGTAAAGAAGTAGTGAAAGTAGTTGCTGTACCTGATAAACTCGTTAATATCGTAGTCAAAGGCTAAAAGTTCATGCCCTCTTGTGAAAATTTTTTGCAGGAGGGTTTATTTATATCATCATGCCTCACTTAATCGCAATTGAATCAAGTGAATCACAGCGCAGACAGTTAAGCGAAAAGATTCAGGAACTCGCAAAGAAGGGCTGGCCTCTCAATGGAAGATTTGAATCAGAGCATTTCGGAACATGGCAGGCCCTGTTTGAGAACGCAATTACACCGGGCTTATTCGTTGAACGTGAATTAATAGTAATCGAGTCCGCTGAGTCATTCGGAGTCTTCCCTGATGAGTTAAAAACTTTTCTTGAGGATGATAAATCAGACTGCATTATTATCCTCGTGTTCAGTTCTGAGTCAGCATCAAAGAATCTCAAATCAATAATCGATAAAATCGAAGTAATCAAACCTGAAGCACAAGTCCCCCCTTGGAAGCGTCAAGAGTGGCTGATGAGCATTGCCAAGCGCGATAAATTTGCAATCACCAAAGAAGCAGCTGAATTACTGGGCGACAGTATAGAGTCTCAGGAAGAATTATTATCAGAACTTCACAAGCTCGCACTATATGCAGACGGACGCGAGATAAATATAGATGACGTTCAAAATCTTTCGTTCGATGAGGGAGGCAGGGCGCAAATCATATTTCTTGACTCGGTGTGCGACAACAAACCTTCTGAAGTTGCACGTGCTTTGAAATACCTCAAGACAGGCTCAATGCTTCCGGTATTGGCTGCTCTGACGAATAGATTAAGGCCGGCTATGATAATCTCATGCTTTCAGGGAAAATATCAGGACAGCGCGTTAAAGGCTTCGGGGTCAGATCCTGCGAAGAAAAATTATGCTCTAGTTAAATCACGGACTGCAATGCGTAATTTCGGAGCTGAGGCAGTAAAAAAATTCATGGCTCGTTCTGCAAGACTCTCATTCTTAGAGAAGACTAACAGGGCAGAAGGCTGGCAGGGTTTCGAGCTTATATTATGGGAGTTAATGTCAAGCAAAAATTTAATTTAAGGAGGATATATTATTAATGAAAAAGTTCATGAAGGAACTTGTAACTGCATTCTTGCTTGTATGTATTATAAGTGTATCTGTTCTTGCAGCAGGCGGACAAAATTATGTTGGGAATCTACGCAGCCGCAAATTACACAGCATTACCTGCACGAGGCTTCCATATGAGAAGAACAGAATTTATTTTTCAACACTCGAAGAAGCATTTAAAGCCGGTTATACTGATATACACAAAGAATGTTTGAAAAGTGAATTCAAGGGAAAAAAATAAAAATTTTAGTATAATAGCAATTTACAAGGAGGTGTAAATAACATGCAGGTTACATCGATGCTTTCGGCAGGATATTTAGAACCTGTCCAGAACATACAGAGAATAGCTAACGTCAACAAGGCTAACGAGGTCGACCAGTCCAAGCAGGCAAAGGAGCAGGAAATCTTAGCCGAAGAACAGAGTCTCAAGGCCAAGCTGGGAAATTCTGCTCAGGTTCACACGGTCTATCACTACTCAATGGGAACGGACGGACGCAATTACATAACCGGTGCTTCTGTTACTATGAAGGGCTCAGAAGAGGACTTGAACAAGGTCGCCGGAGGAGTCGCAACTGAAGACTTACAGAGCAGAAAGAATGAAGCCGATGAAGCAATCAAGAAAGATGCTCAGAAGTCAGAAGATACCCAGAATATTATTAAATCAGAAGCCGAGAAACGTGAAGCCTCAAAGAAGGAAGACAAGGCCGAAGATCAGAAAGATGCTCAGGTCAGGGAACTTGAGAACATTCAACGTGAAGTCGTAGCTCATGAAGCAGCACATCAAGCAGCAGCAGGACAATTCGGCGGAGGAGTCAGCTACACCTACACAGAAGGCCCCGACGGCAAGAGCTATATCACAGGCGGAGAAGTTCCCATCAAGCTCAAACAGGGCAGCACTCCAGAAGAGACTTTACGAAACATGCAGCAGGTTCAACGGGCAGCAAACGCTCCGGCAGATCCTTCAGGCCAAGACAGACAGGTTGCGGCAAAGGCAGCAGCTATAGCAATGAAGGCAAGAAGTGAAGTTACCCGTGAAAATTCCAGCTCTGAGTCAAAATCTGAGTCAGAGTCAAAAACTGTAGTAGCTCGCGGGACTCCGATAATCGAGGCTGTGAAACGTGAGGACGAGGAAATTTCACCGGAGAAAAACGGTGTGTTATCTGTTCTTGCAGCGGTGAGGGAGTTGCAGCTTCAGAATTTGATACCAGCCGCATAATTAATATTTTTACACGAAATGAACAAATTAATCTTATATGAATGATCATCCTTCCGGAATTCGCGCTAACCGGGAGGATTTTTATTATTTAACTTTAACTTTAACAGGAGGAAAATTTTTTTATGAAGTCAAAACTTTTTGCGATCGTTCTTGCTTTGTTATTAACTGTGAGTCCTTCATTTGCTGTGAATAAATATATAGACCTTCATTTACACTTGGACGGAGCTATAACTCTTGATATAGCGAAAAAATTAGCTTCACTGCAAAATATCAAGCTGCCTGCTTCAAGTGACTCTGAACTCGAAAAATTATTATTTGTTCCTGAAGACTGCACAAGCCTGAATGATTTTCTCAAGTGCTTTGATTTACCGTTGAGCTTAATGCAGACTCCTGAAGGACTGCGTGAAAGTGTAAAGCTTGTGTTAAATAATATTCAGTCTCAAGGGGTAGTCTATGCCGAGATTCGTTATGCTCCTCAATTGCACACTAACAGGGGAATGACTCAGGAAGACGCAATTAAAGCAGCTCTCGAAGGTCTGAAAGAGTCGAGTCTCAAGGCAAATTTGATTCTATGTCTCATGAGAGGTTCTGACAACGAAGCAGCAAATTTTGAAACCGTAGAACTTGCTCATAAATATTTAGTTCCCGACGGCGGAGTCGTTGCTATAGACTTGGCCGGAGCTGAAGCCCTTTTCCCGACAAGAGATTATGCAAAGTTTTTCGAGCTTGCCAGAAAATATAATATCCCCTTCACTATTCATGCAGGAGAAGCAGACGGTGCGCAGAGTGTCCTGGACGCAGTTAATTTCGGAGCATTAAGAATCGGTCACGGAGTCAGAACTTGTGAGTCTCCTGATGTTGAAGCACTTGTTAAGAGTAAAAATATTTGCCTTGAACTTTGTCCTACCAGTAGCAGAATGACTCATGCAATCGAGAACATGAAAGAATATCCGTTTATGAGATACTTGCATAATGGACTCAGGGTAACTCTTAACACTGATGATATGGGAATAGAAAATATAAAGTTATCAGATGAGTTTGATTACATGCGCAAAGATTTCGGACTAACGCCTGAAGAAGAGCGCATAATATTAAATAATGCAATTAACGCGGCTTTTACTACTGAAGAAGTGAAAGAGTCTTTACGCAAAATTATATTTGAGGAGTAAATTTTTATCATGAACGTCTTTGAGAGAATGCTGAACACTCAGGCTTTAATGTTCGTCTATGTAGTAACGGGTATAATCATGGCCCGATCTAAGATTCTTAAGCACGAAGGAAGAAGCAGCTTTATAAATTTACTGCTTGATATAACCCTGCCTTGTATGATTCTGCATTCTTTTGAAGTCGATGTAGGAATTAATGAGCTTATTGCAGCCGGTGAAATTATTATTATCTCGTCAGGTTGTTTCTTGATTGCATGGCTGACAGGAAAAATTTTCTGGATAAAATCATCTCATGAAAGAAAAGCTGTTCTTGAGTTTGCAACGATGTTCTCTAACGCAGGTAATGCAGGACTCCCTATTGTAGCTTCAGTCTTTGGCACAGAAGGAGTCTTTTACGCATCGTTTTATTTACTGCCTGCAAGAGTCTTAATCTGGACAGTAGGACTCTCCATGTTCGTAGAAGGTACGAATTTTAGAGACAAGCTCAAGATTTTGCTCAGGACTCCGAGTCTTGATGTTGTCTTTATAGGACTAGCGTTAATGTTTTTGCCTGTGAAGCTGCCTTCAGTGCTTTCGACTGCGATTAAGAATATGGGCGACATGACCGGCCCGCTTTCAATGATGATAATAGGAGCTGCGCTCGGTGAGTCAAATTTGCGTGATGCATTCGATCTTGACGCTTTCAAATTAACTTTTGTGAGACTCGTTGTTCAGCCGTTGATATTCTTATTCTTGTTAAGAGCTTTGGGAGTTCAGGATATTTTGTGGCAGGTTACGGTGACTCTAACTGCGATGCCTGCTGCTGCGAACACAGAGATAATTGCAGAGAAGTACGGCAAAGATTACGCTTTTGCGGCAAGGTGTGTAGCTGTATCTACTATAATATCGCTTGTCAGTGTACCGGTTTTGACGTTATTATTTTGATTTAATATAAGGTGTGAATCATGGACTTAAATAATCTTGATAATCTTAATATTTTTGATGACGGCAGAGAACTAAATTTGACGCTTGCAAATGATTTTGTCTTCGGGACTGTCATGCGCAATGAAAGATTTTGCCGTAAGTTTCTTGAAATGGTCTTGCCTGAACTTGACATAGGCGAGATAGTTTTTACAGAATCGCAGAAGAGTTTGCAGGAAGGCTTTGACGTTCGTGGAGTGCGCTTTGATGTATACTCGAAATCAGAGACCGGGAAAGTTTACGATATAGAGATTCAGACGACGAATACTCCCGATTTGAAAAAGAGGACGCGGGCCTATCACATTGAGGCAGGCATTGACATTATGAACAAGAGCAATCTTGCTTCAGGTGAGTATCACAATCTGCCGGATACATTTGTTATATTTATATGCACGTTCCAGCCGTTCAAGGAACATAACAGGCATATTTATACGTTCTGTAATTTTTGCCGCGAAGATAAGAGCATTGCACTCGATGACGGAGCTTATACTATTTTCCTGAGCACTAAGGGAGAACTTGACGACATAAGCCCAGAGTTGAAAGCATATCTTGACTTTATCGAAGGCAAACTTTCAGATGATCCGTTTGTGCAGGAACTCAAGAGAGATCTTGCACTTAAGAGTCAAAATTCAGAATGGAGGAGAAGCTATATGCACTATAACTTATGGGAATATTCAAAGCAAATGCAGTGGAAGCAGCAAGGCCTTGAGATGGGAATGCAAGAGGGTCTTGAGAAGGGAATGCAGCAGGGAATGCAGCAGGGAATGCAGCAGGGAATGCAGCAGGGAATGCAGCAGGGAATGCAGCAAGGGCGTACTGACGAAAAATTTGACACTGCGAAACGTCTGCGCTCTATGGGAATGACTGACGAACAGATTCAATTTGCAACCCAGCTTTCACTTGAAGAGATTAAAACTTTGTAACACATACAGGAGGCAAAAATTTTATTGAACTCTAACGACATAATCACAATCAAAGGCGCGAGAGAACATAATCTCAAGAATATTAATCTTGACTTACCACGAGGCAAATTAATAGTCATAACCGGGCCTTCGGGGTCGGGCAAGTCTTCGTTAGCTTTTGACACGTTATATGCTGAGGGTCAAAGACGCTACGTTGAGTCACTCTCAGCTTATGCACGGCAGTTTTTGGGAGTCCAGAAGAAACCCGATGTTGATGAAATTTCCGGACTCTCTCCTGCTGTCTCGATTGAACAGAAAGGCACAGGACATAATCCGCGCTCAACTGTAGGGACTGTAACAGAAATTTATGATTACTTCAGATTATTATTCGGCAGAATTGGAGTCCCTCATTGTCCTAAATGCGGTAAACCTGTTCAGAAACATTCACTTGATGAGATTCTTGACTATATTTTGACTCACGAAGACAATTCACGCGTTGAGATTCTTTCGCCCCTAGTCAGGAATAAGAAGGGTGAATTCAAGAATTTATTTGCGAAGACTCAGACTCAAGGCTACACAAGAGCAAGAGTTGACGGCAGTATATTATTCTTAGAGGAAGAAATTTCACTCGACAAGAACAAGAAGCACTATATCGAGATCGTTATAGACAGGTTAAAAATTTCCGGTGAAAGACGCTCAAGGCTTGCAGAGTCAGTTGAAGCAGCTTTGAAACTTTCAGGAGGCTACGTGTTAATCGTTCCTGAAGGCAAAGAAGAATACACTATGACAGAAAATTATTCGTGTCCTGACTGTGAGACTAGTTTACCCGAAATAGAGCCTAGACTCTTCTCGTTCAATAATCCCATCGGAGCGTGTCCCGACTGCGGAGGCTTAGGGAGTCACGAACACTTTTCACGCGAGCTTGCAATTGACCCGGAACGAAGTATATTAGACGGTGCTATTATTCCGTGGAAGTCAAAGCCTCATGTAATCGAGAAATTAAAGCTCTTTGCAGAGAAGCATAACTGGGACTTGACTCAAGCATATAAAGATTTACCGGTTGAAGCTCAAAATTTTATCTGGCTCGGCTCAGGTGATGAGAAGCTGCCCATGATATTTGACGAGAAGGGAATTGCACGGCCTTACATGGGACGCTATGAAGGTGTAGTAGGCTGGCTTGAGGAAAAATTAAAGTGGTTCGCAGATAACGAAAGCGTTGCCGAAGAAGTTGCATTATATAGAGAAGAAGACATCTGCAAGACCTGTAACGGGTTAAGGCTCAAGCAGGAGGCTCTGAATGTCAAAGTCTCAAGTTACGGAATTGGCGATTTGCTCGTTATGCCGGTTGATAAGCTCGTGAATGTCATGAAAAATCTTGAACTCTCTAAAAGCGAACATGCAATAGTTGATCAAGTCTTGAGCGAAATTAATAAGCGTCTTGAGTTCCTAGTCAATGTCGGAGTCGGTTATCTTTCACTCTTGAGAAGAGCTGATACCCTTTCAGGAGGCGAGAGTCAGAGAATCAGGCTTGCGACTCAAATTGGCTCTAACTTGAGCGGAGTGCTTTATGTTTTAGATGAGCCGACAATTGGACTTCACTCACGAGATACTAAAAAATTAATTAACTCGTTGAATTCTATTCGCAATCTGGGTAATACTGTAATCGTAGTCGAACATGACAGAGAGACTATGCAGGCAGCTGACGAACTAATAGAACTCGGCCCGGAAGCAGGAATTAACGGCGGAGAAATTTTGTATGCAGGAAGTTATGAACACGTAATCAAGACTGACGGCAAGACAGGAAAATACTTACGCGGTGAGGAAACTGGGATCGTTAAGAGAGAATCAAGGCGCGAGGCTTCAGGATGGCTCAGAGTCAAATGTGCAGTACATAATAATTTGAAGAATATTGACGTTAATATCCCTGTCGGAGTATTTACTTGTATCAGCGGTGTATCAGGTTCAGGCAAGAGCAGCTTTCTCTATGACGTTCTGTATAAAGGCTTGAGGCGAATTCTTGATAAAGATTTCAGAGAGCGTCCCGGAAAATTCAAAGCTATCGAAGGAGCAGAAAACTTTGATAATATAGTTCTCGTTGATCAAAGCCCAATAGGAAGGACTCCCCGTTCAAACCCTGCGACTTATACCGGAGTGTTCTCGCTTATTCGTGAGTTCTTTGCGAATTTACCTGAAGCTAAAATCAGAGGCTATAATTCAGGACGATTCAGCTTTAACGTCAAGGGCGGACGCTGTGAAGCCTGCGGAGGTGCGGGAAGCGTCAAGACTTCAATGTTATTCTTACCTGATATTTATTCAGACTGCGAAGTATGCAAAGGCACAAGATATAATCACGAAACTTTAGAAGTAAGATTCAAGAATAAGAATATAGCAGACGTGTTAGCAATGACAGTGAATGAAGCTCTTGAATTCTTTCATGATATTCCCAAAATCGCAAATAAATTAAGAGTGATTCAGGACTCAGGACTCGGCTATATCAGTCTCGGCCAGTCAGCATTGACTCTCTCAGGAGGAGAAGCACAGCGCGTTAAACTCGCTAAGGAATTATCAAAGAAGTTCGGAGGCAGGACTCTTTACTTACTCGATGAGCCTACAACAGGGTTATTCTATACGGACGTTAGAAATTTGCTTGAGATCGTTCACAGAATAATCGACAAGAACAAAAGCACCGTTATATTTATCGAACATAATTTAGATGTCTTGTTGTCAGCTGATTATATAATCGACTTAGGCCCTGAAGGCGGAGAAGCAGGCGGTCAAGTAACAGCTTGCGGAACTCCTGAAGAGCTCATCAAGAGTCACAGCAAGAAGAGTTACACGGCGAAATTCCTGAAAGATTACGAACGTGAAATAAAATTATCATGCTAGAATACAGACACTTTACAGCAAATTATTAATTCATAAACTCAGGAGGTATTATTATTTATCATGAAAGCTAAAAGATTAATCCTTGCAGTTATCTTAGTGTGCGTATTGATTTTCTCTGTTGGAATCTGCGCAGCTTCAGCCGTTGAACGCAAAGTCGGCCACCTTGCAAAGCTGAACATGTCCCCTGAAGAGTTCAAGAAGTTCCATGATTCTAACGCAGTACAGGGAAAAATTGCCGTATTCACCCACGGTAATAGTTACGATATGATTCACCTGTTCTATGATTCGCTTGCCTCAATGAAGATGGCTCTTGATGCCGGTGAAGTTGATGAAATTTCTTTACCTGAAGCAGCCGCTGAATACTTCATGAATATTAATGACGGTTACACGATAGCTTCAATAGTTAGAACTCTGCCTTCATCGCTGTCGTTCGGTTTCCGCAAAGATGATGACCCTGCGTTACGAAACAAGTTTAATGAAGCCCTGCTCTCAATGAAAGCCGACGGGACGTTAGCAATTCTCCGCGAAAAATATATTGCTGATGCCGGACTTGATGAGCCTGAACCGGTTAATTTCGCCGAGTATCAGAACATCGACACGAGAATTAAAATCGCCGTTACTGGTGATCTTCCCCCGATTGACTTTGTAGACTCTAAAGGGAAACCTGCCGGGTTCAACACAGCCGTAATTGCAGAGATAGGCAAAAGACTTCACGCAAATATTGAGCTTGTCGACATTGATTCAGCCGCAAGACCTTCTGCTTTAGCCTCCGGACGCGTTGATGCTGTTCTATGGTTCCAGTTTCAGAAGGGTGCAGATGTTCAGCCGGATATTCCTGAAGGCATAGCTTTATCTGAGTCATACTACAGCTGGAATGAAATTCTTAACGTCAGAAAGAAATAACGAGCATTATGTTATATTAAAAAATTCATGCCCTCTTGAGATTTAAAAAATTTCGGGAGGGTTTATATTTGTTATACTATAACGCAATTAATTCACCCTAGAACTTAATAATATTAATGGGAGGTCAAAATTTTTCATGGCAGATTATGAAGTCAAAGATTTATCACTCGCTGAACACGGTCAGAAAAAAATAGATTGGGCGTGGCAGTATATGCCTTCATTGCAGTTCTTATACAACAAGTACAGGAATTCACAGCCCTTCAAAGGTGCAGTCATCGCAGCATGTCTTCACTTAGAGGCCAAGACAGCAAACTTGTTAATCATCCTAAAGAAACTCGGCGCACGTGTAGCAGCCTGCGGAAGCAATCCCCTTTCTACTCAGGACGATATTTGTGCAGCTCTCGCAAATAACGGCGTTCATGTTTACTCGCATAGAGGCATGTCGACTCAAGAATACTTTGATTACGTGAAAAAGGTCTTAGCTTACAAGCCTAATGTCATAGTCGACGACGGCGCGGATCTCGTTGCAACAGTTCATCAGGACATGCAGGACTTAATTCCCGGAATTCTGGGCGGCTCAGAAGAGACAACTTCAGGCGTTAAGAGACTCAAGGCAATGAATAATCAAGGTGTCTTGAAGTTCCCGATGATTGCAGTTAATGACGCTTTGAGCAAATATTTATTCGATAACAGATACGGTACAGGCCAATCTGTAATAGACGGCTTTATAAGAACTACTAATATGATTCTTGCCGGTAAAAGTGTCGTTGTTGCTGGTTACGGCTGGTGCGGCAGGGGCTTTGCAATGAGGGCGGCAGGACTCGGAGCTCACGTCATAGTTACTGAGATTGACCCCCACAAGGCATGTGAAGCACTCATGGACGGCTTTCAAGTTATGAGCATGGAGAAGGCAGCTTCAGTAGGAGATATATTCATGACCTTCACGGGAAATATTAACGTTATAAGACGCTCACACTTTGAACGCATGAAAAACGGTGTAGTCTTAGGCAATGCAGGACACTTTGACGTTGAGATAAGCAAACCCGATTTATCAGCAATGGCAGATCACGTTGAACACTTACGCGACAATATTGACACTTACGTTATGAAGGACGGACGCAGAATTAATTTACTCGGTGAAGGAAGATTAACGAATTTAGCATGTGCTGACGGCCACCCGATTGAAATTATGGACTTGAGCTTCTCGTTACAGTTAGAGTCTGCATTATATATTTACACTCACAAACTTGAGCCCGGTTTATATCCTGTTCCGTATGAGACAGACAGGGCAGTTATGGAGTCAAAGCTCGCAGCACTTGGAATCGAAATAGACTCAATGACTCCCGAGCAGGTCAAATACATGAAGAGCTGGCAAGAGTAAATGACACGTGAAATCATTGCGTTTCTAGGGGACAGCCTCACTGATTATATTAGATTCGAGAGATATTTTCCGGAACTGAACACCAGAAATTACGGCGTTGAAGGTGATACTACTCAAGATTTATTAGATCGTCTTGACTCAGCCATAAGCGAGAAGCCCTGCAAGATATTTATATTAATCGGAGTTAATGACGTTCTCGCAAATTTGAGTCCTGACGATACACTTAATAATATAAGAAAGATCATCTCACGCATTAAGAATATTTCACCGGAGAGCAAAATTTATCTTGAGACTTTATTACCCGTAAATTCTGATTTTATTACAAGACGTTCTAATAAAGTTATTCGCTCTATCAATACAAGACTCGCTGCTCTGGCACAAGAAACGCAATGCACTCTTATTGACACGTATAAAATTTTTGACGAGGACGGCGGACTCCCGAAAAAATTTACGATTGACGGGATTCACCTTAATAACTCAGGCAATAATCACTGGATGGAATTCTTAACGCAGTATGTAAAGGAGTAAAATATGGCAACGTTATTCAAAGATGTATTAATTCTTGACGGTTCGAGGACCAAAGCGCAAAGAGTTCATATGCTTGTCTCAAAGGGACGTATAGCAGAAATTCTTGACGTGAATAAAACTCCCCCCGGAGCAGATAAGATTATCTCAGGTCATGGAAAAATGGCAGTGTTACCCGGTTTCGTGAACGCTCATACACATGCGGCTATGATTTTGTTACGCGGCCTCGGTGAAGAAGCTCCCCTGATGGAATGGCTGCAAAATAAAATCTGGCCCGTTGAAGAGAAATTGACTCCTGATTATATTTACTGGGGGACGTTGTCGGCAATGCTCGAGATGTTAGAGACAGGCACAACATGCTTTGCTGATATGTATTTCGAGATGGACAGGGTAGCCGATGCAGCTTTAGGCGCAGGAATGAGGGCAGCTCTTTGCAGGGGAATAACAGCAGGAGCTCCGGGAAAAATTGAGCGTTCTTTGCATGAAAATTTGGACTTAGCAGAGAAGTATCACGGCAGAGAAGGCTTGATTACTATACAGCTTGGGCCTCATGCTCCGTACACTGTGCCTCTTGAGAGCATGAAGAATATATCTCAGGCAGCGAAGACTCAGGGACTCGGAGTACATTTTCACTTTCTGGAGACTAAAGGCGAACTCGATAATTTAGGAATGAGTCCGGAAAAATATTTAGAGGAGTCAGGCTTGCTTGAAGTCCCGTATTTGAATCTTGCTCATGCGGTATGGCTTGACCCGAAAATTAATCTTGAATCTGAAAATATTACACTGATTCATAACCCTTGCAGTAATTTGAAATTGGGAAGCGGTATCATGCCTCTTGCTTCGTGGCTTGAGCGTGATTTCCCTGTTGCATTAGGAACGGACGGAGCATCAAGCAATAACAGGCTCGACATGTGGGAAGAGATGAGGACTACAGCACTGCTTCACAAGGGAGTTAATCAAGATCCTGTGTGTGTTCCTGCCGTTGACGCTCTGAGAATGGCAACATATGAGGGCGCAAGGGTTTTCGGATTCACTCAGAAGGGAATGATCCGCGAGGGCTGGTGCGCTGATTTGGTACTCGTGAATCTTGACAAGCCTCACTATATCGGAGTGAATGAAGAGAATCTTGCAGCTTATATCGTGTATGCGGGGAGCTCCGGAGACATTGCAGGCACCATGATTAACGGCAAGTGGCTCTACAAGAACGGCGAATATCCGACCCTTGATAAGGACGAAATTTTACAGAAGGCATGTGAAGCACGCACAGCAATAACACAATAAAGAATAAAGATTAACAGCGATTAGATTAACAGCGCGGTTGAAGGCATATGAATCAATCGCGTTTTTTGTTGTGATAATTTATTTATGAACTAGGAGGTAAAAATTTTATGCAAAAAGTTAAAGTTAATCTTAAGTTTTTCTCTGTGTTAGTATTATCTGCTCTATTAAGTATTTCTCCCTACATGGGGGGGGGGGGTAATTTCTGAGGCAGCGCAGACAATCAACGGTAAAGCAATCGGAGATGTTGACGACGTTGTCAAAGAAGTGAACGGTGAACTCACACTCGCTAAGAAGGGTCTAATCACCATCAGAGGCGGAGACAAAATTGATGATGTTGATGTATTCGCTACGACGTTTGGCAAAGACACTTCATTATCGACACGGACAATTTTTCATAATTCAAATGCTTCACGCCAGTTTTCTTGGAGCGCACAGGAGCCTCACTATCTCAGACCTGCTGTATCGCGCAGACTCTACAACGGCAAACGGGCATTGATGTATCATAATTTAGCTCCCAACGGCGAAGCTAAGTATTACTTCAAGACTCTTTCTAATAACAGGACATCTCATACAACAGGAACGACACCGAGCGAGCTTGTTAATTCCGTCCAAATTTCGGATTTCGGAGAATATACACTGCCTGCGTTTTCAAATGTGCACTCAGGTTTTGTAGTTCAGGTATTTGGAACAGGTGTTATGGAAGTCAAGGGCTATGATCGTGAAATTTTTGTAGCTGCTTCAGGTCCGAATAACCCGTCTCAGCTTGATAAGGCAATACGGCTTGAATTTTTCGCACTCAACGCTGACAGTGAAGGCAAAATGACTCAGGAGCCTTTAACTGCATTGACGAACGAAACTCCTTTCAGAGGTGATATGAAAATCGTATCGCTTGCAGTCGGAGATTTTGACGGAGATAAACATAACAACGAAGCAGCCCTGATGATTAACACGAGAAATGATATTTATATTTTCGTTTACAGATTGATTTTCTCAAACGGAAAATTGGAGCTGAAGTCTCTTGGCGATCCAAGCGGGATTCACGTTTTCGCCACAGATCAGTGGGGGAATGATCTTGAAAGCCAGCCGGTAACAGATATGGTAGCAGGAGATTTTGACGGAGACGGCACGAGCGAAATTGCTTTACTTTTCAAAATTCCAGTCAGAGCCCCAAGCCTCGCGAACGAAAAGGGCTGGCCGAACGGACCAATGACAGGCGCAATACACTGTAAAATTCATAAGTGGAACGCCGAGAAACGTGACTTCGACACAACAGAGACCGCTAAGGCATACAATAAAGAAGAGCTTATCAATGGTACTTTCGATTTAAATCCCTGCGCAAAAGTTGCTGGAGTTGCAGGATTGAGAGCGGCTGCGGCTGACCTCGACGGCGATGGCAAGGACGAGATTGTTACTCTTCTGCTCGGATATTTTCATCGTAAGGTGTGGAACGCCGAAGGACAATTCCCTTCCAGAGAAGATGAGTTCTGCGCTTACCCGCATCTTACTGTCTGGAAATTCGATAATAGTTCAGATTCGAAGAATCCGCTGACACCGGTTCATGATGATGCTCACGTAAAGGGCGGAGGCGAAAGCTCAAAATATAATTACGGTCCGCTGTATGACCTCGCTCAGGACAAAGACAAAAGGCTCCTTATGGATCAGCCTCACTTGGATCGCTTCTGCTTTTGGACAGACGTACCAGCATTAGAGCACTTAAACAAGAACGAGGGGATAAATCCTGAGGGCATAACACACATGTATGCTCTGACTGATTTCTCGATAGCTGCAGGGGCTTTCACTGGTACACTCGGCACATTCAAGACAGTTGATGATATTGCTGTAGCGTGGAAGAAGCCGGGCGGTATTGACTGCGTAACGATCTTCAAGACAAAAGTTACAGCCGATGATAAAGGCAATAAAATTTTTGACGGTTTCGAAGATGGGAAAATCGCAATTCAGGATACTAAATCCGGAGGGACATGGCGCGGACTCATAGCTGCTGATTTTGCAAGCGAGGGTGTTGAACTCGGTACACCTGTACACATCAGGAAGAAGTCAAACAGAAGTTATATTGCTGCTCTTAGTGCAATTCCCTATCACGTTGATACGGTAGACGAGAATGGAACGGCACTCACTGAACAGCCCGTAAACTTCACGTACAGCGATGCTTCTAACGGCGGTAATATGACTGTTGAATACGGAAAAACGACGACTGATTCCACTACAAACACAGTAAAGCAGGACTTGAGCCAGTCTGTTGAAACAATGTTTGCGGCTGACCCTACCGGAACTGACGAGAAAGTACAGGGAACATTTGCAACAGTAAAGGGGCTTGTAGGATTTGCATCTGCAATCGGCGGTATTGCTCACGGTATAAAAATCGATAATATGACTACAGAAGAAAAGAAAAACATGGTCTGGAAGCCTGACAGCCCGACAGAAGGACTTACTGATTTGATGGACTTCTTTACGGACAGAGTCGACAGAATTAACGAGAATACCAACGGTGATACATCAACGACAACGATTGACAAGAACGTTACAGCAACGACTCACGATGCAATTTTATTCACCAACACTGCAAGGCATATATGGCGTTATCCTGTTCTGACTAGACCCCTCCCGACGTGGCTTGCTTTTGGACCTAGAATTGACTCTACACAAATTGAAGACCCCGGCACCGTTAAGGGAGACAAAGAGCTTTTCATAACGTTCACAATGAGCGAAAACTCTGCGCTTAACACGTCAACTTCAGTAGCTGATTCTGTGTATCAACCGCTTCATGAAGAGGGTAACTTCTTCTCATATCCGCCCCACGTTGCAGATGTCGAAGGTTATAACGAGGCAGGACTTCTCGCAGGTGAGAACACTTGGACATTCGGAAGCGCGTCAGACATTTCGGGAATTACTTTCACAAAAGCTGCGAGTAATATGCAGCACACCGAAACAAAAGTTACTCCGAGCGGGTTTACTTCAACTGTATGTTTCTTTGACAGGCTCTTTAACGGAGACAAAGCCACAGGAATAAAAATGCCTGACAGTGATAACCCGAAAACGTTCTCGAAGGAATACAACAAGACCGAAAAAATCAGCTACAGTTTAATGGGCAGCTCAAATCTTACATCTATGCAGGCAGCAAATTATACGGTCAAAATGCAGCCGTTTGTCGCAAAAGAAGGAGCTATGACGTTTGCAACAGCTGTAGAACTCACTAATAATGCTAAATTATGGCGCAGCAGCAGTCTATATCAACAGAAGTCCGACCCTGCTTTATACCTTCCGTTGAAGTTCGTTAAGGACGGCAGCACTTTCAGGGCTAACACTGACGATGAGACAGCAATGAAGATCAGGGGAATTAAATTCTACGCTCCGGATTTTGCTTTCTTAACAGATAACAGGCTTGCGAACGGACAGAATTATGAAATTCGGGTACCTCTGTACAACGCCAGCTTCAAGGATACAGGAAATTTCACAGTCAAACTCTCATGGATAGATAATATAAACAATCTTTCTTCTATAACAGAGAATGACAAGCACAAGATTGGAGAAGTAACCGTGACTCTCGGCGGCTGGAACAACGACAAGAATAATAACAAGGGCTGGGCAGTATTCAACTGGACACCGAATCTCACATCTTCTACAACAACTAAGAAAGCATATTATCTCTATGTCGAAGTTGACTCCGGAAATAATATAGACGAAGTTCACGAGGCGCGTTACTCAAGCGGCAGGATTAACGATTACGGCGGAAATAACACGGGCTTTTATCCGTTCTACGTCTATAATGTTGGTGATCCTGAAGTGTCAATCAGCGCAAATGCATCTGACGCAGTAAGCCTAACTCCTTTGTACTTCACTGACGCTGACGGCAGCAGAATAAACGATATGGCAGCTTTCATTCTCGAGCATAAAGACGAATCATTTGTACCTATAACGGCGAATTTCAATTATAACGGCCCTGAAACCCCGTATTCTTTCTTTGTCGGCTATATATTAACGCAGTCAGGGAAGCAGAAAATTCCAGGTGCAAGTATTAATACTATAGTTAATCTCGATGATCTCAGTTTCGAAGATGTAGAGGACGTATTTATGCTGCAGGATATTGCACTCTTCAACGGAAACAACCAGGTTAAATTCACCATCTCGCCGGCAGAGTTAATAAAAGATGCAGAAAATATAACAGCTAAGGCAGATTTAATCACGTTCGGAATAAAGAATATTACTGAAGACGAAATACTTTCCTCTGACGAAGAATTTTACGAGGGCGAAGATCCTAATTTTGAACTTGAGGAAATTCCTGACAATATAGTTTCAACCTCAGCAACGAAAACTTACACTCTCAGGGCAAATGAAAATGTTTTCTGGATAATTTCGAGCGTAAAGAAAGATAGTGCTTTAACGTCTGACGCGGATAATGCTGCCTCAGATGACAGAGATTATCTTGATATTACCCTTCAGACTGTCAGCGAGGACGAATTTACACCCAGCAACTACGGCAAAGAGGCTATTGTAACAGTAAGCTCAATAGCAGGCTTGACACCTAAAGGAGACTTTGAGATAACCGTTAAGAAATCTGCGGACGGTGATGAATGGGAAGAAGCTGAAGTCTTGACGTTTGACTCTGCGAACAGTGAAGGCATCAGCGGAAATAATATAATGACTTCTTCAAGCGGCGGCTGCAACACGGGACTCGGCTTGATAACGTTTGCGTTATTACTGAGCAGCTTTAAGGCATTCAGAAAGAAAAGATAATATCTCAATCACGAAATAATGAACGCTCCGCCATAACCGGCGGGGCAATTTTTTATTAAAGCAAGAACTCAACGTTTTTATACCGGCCTCTATTTAACTCCTGTAATCTATTTTTCTCACAGATTCAGAAATTTTCACTTACTGCATTAGACTCAACACTGACTGAGGCAGATTATTAGCCTGAGCAAGCATTGATGTCCCGGACTGATTCAAGATTTGATATTTGACAAAGTTCATCATCTCTAGAGCCATATCAGCGTCATGAATTCTTGAGTCAGCAGCAGTTAAATTCATATTCTCGTTCGTGAGATTTTCTATAGTGTATTCAAGTGCGTTATTATATGCTCCGATTTTGGCACGCTGAGTCGATACCCTGTTTATTGCTCTGTCAAGAATCGTTATTGAACGTGAGGCAGTTTCGCGGGTTAAAAGATTAACGCTATCGATTCCAAGTGCAAAGCTCGATGTGTCTCCTAATTGAATCATAAAGTCTTCGCCGTTATTTGCTCCTGTCTGCAAAATCGTAGTGTTGTCTTTCAGGTGAACTATTGCAGAGTATGAATCAGAATTATCTTTGACTAACATGAATGCCTTAGTGCTTTCGTTCTATGTTGATTTAAGTCCTGCTATGGCATCGACTCTTATATCAATTTCAGGTGGAATAAGACTCGGGAATTCATTATCATAAGATTTCACGTTAAGAGCTATAGGTTTCCCCGAATGAGCTTCATATACGTTTGCTGTGTAAGTGCTCTCGCTTGAAGCCTGAATCGTATTTAATCCCAATGCATTTAATAAATCTTCATCACCGGAAAAGGACAGTTCACCGGTTCGGCCTGGAATTGCTGAACGAATTACGAACGTCCCTGCAACTGACTCTAGTCCCTGATTCTGGGCATCAGTTACGAAGCTCACGAAATTATTATTTGAATCAGTATATCTTGCTTGGCCGAGACCATTTGCTATTGCGTCGTTAAGTTTCTCGCGGATATCCCCTATTGTATCGCCGGAGTAAATAGTTATTGAAGCACTCTGACCGCTGCCCTGTGTTATCGTCAAAGTCTGAGGGTTAGCGAGCATGAACACTCCGTCAGAATTGTAGAAGCCTGAAATTTCGCTTAATCTAGTGCTTTCGTCAGCAGATGTGTAATAACTCGTAGTTACAGGATTGTCTCTCAGAGCATCGAATTCAGCTAAGATACTGCCGTCCTGAAATGCATTATCGTTAGTAGTAAGAACTATATCGCCCTCGTAAACTGTGCCGTCGGACTCGTTGAGATAAAAATTGCTGAATGTAAGCTCAGAGTTAGTAACTGACAGTGAATCAATGCCGTATCTTACAGGTTCGCGGGTTACATCACTGCCCCAGTTAAGAGTCCATTCAGGATTTTGAGTCCCTGAGATTTCAATTGTACGGGGGAATTCTGAAATTACGTTAGCCGTAAGATTATAGACGAATTTATTGCCGACTGAGAAATTTTGAGCTGCTCCGCTTGAAAGATTAATTCTTGCTGCTGGTGATGCGTTTTCTATTTCAAAGTCAACACCTTCACCCATGAGATTTAAGCCGCTTAAAGCCGTTGAGTCTCCTTCTCTGAGAGTCAAATTTTCGCGTACAATATGCCTCGTCTGAGTGCCGTCAGGATTCAAGATATTGGCCGTTGCCCTAAGTGTAACTAAACCGTTTGAGCCGTCAACATCTGTAACTTCAAACAAGATATTTGCGTTATTGATTAAGCTGCTTAAGCCCGCGTTGTCTCCTGCATCGATACTCAAGAAATTATCAGGACTCGAAGCAAAACCGTATGAAGCTGTCAAATTTGCCTGAACATTATTATAGCTTTCCGCAGTCTTGACCGTGTAAGTTCCGGCAGGAAGACCGTTAGCCCTGAGAGACTCGACTCCGTTTGACTGATTAAGCGTTACATTTTCAAGTTCGTTTTCAAGACTCGGCGGAGGAGTGACTCTTCTTGTCCGTGTAGTATCTATAAAAGTCTGAACTTGTACCGAATATGTCTCGACTTCAGGAATATACACTGTAGATTGATAATTGATTTGCGGTTTGTCAGGGACATCTGGTCTCAAGTCGCGTTCAAATTCGCTGTAAATTACCATGTCATTACTGCCGCCCAATAAACCGTTTTGGCCTCGTCCTATTGCCTGAGTATTGTCTATTAATATAAGCCCGCTGTTGCCTTGATAACCTCCTCCGATTCCTGCTGCACCGCCTTGACCTCCCTGAGCGTTGACAGTTCCCCCTGTGATGCTTATGCTGTTTACGCAATTATAATTTCGTCTGCCGTTTCCGCTGCCTATACCTGCTGCCATTCTTCCGCCTATTGCAGTTACATCACCGCCGTCGATTCTGACAAAAACTTTTGGATCTGGTTTCCCTAAAAATTGCGGAGTTGCGTAACATCCTCCTGAGCCTATGCCTGCTCCGTCATCGCTGCCTTGAGCTCTTATTGTTCCGCCTTTAATATATAGTGCCCGTATTGCCGTCTGCCTGAGAAATCAAGCTGTTAGAAAACGTGCATGGTCCTCCGATTCCAGCTCCGCACCCTGCACCCATTACGTCAAGAGTTCCCGTTGTCTGGCCGTCTCCGTCAGCACTGCTTATAGTCAACGATGCAGGAGAGCCTTCGATATTCAAGCACTGAATGCCCGCAGGTTCGTTGTAGTTATAGTAGCCTGAGCTTCGTAATTTATTTGTCCCTGAAAGATAAACGTTGACTTTTGAGCCTGAAGTTTCCATTGCCGGGCCTAGTGAATATTCTATATCTACGTCAGTCAAAAAAATATTTACGTCCTCAAGGCCTGGATCTACAAGAATTCTTGTTCTAGTAGGGATAGAGTTCCCCGCAGAATCAACTCTGCCTGCTATGTTAAACGTTCCGCTGCTGGTAATTCGTAAAGCGTTCTTCCCTGCATCATAGAACCATTTAGCTCTTATCTCTTCAACTTCTTCCTCGTTGAGTGCGTTAGTTGCGTTATCAACAGGTATAGAGTTATCATAGTCCGAACCGTTTATATATATCGTATAAGGCTCTTCTTCTGTGATGACTGTCTCGTTCAAACGTTCTTCGGTCATGTAAACAGTCTGAGTCTGAACAGTTCTTACAGTTTCAGTAATTTCTTCCGGGATTGCGTCTTTGCCGTAGTCAGTTTCTGTTTTCAATACGTTCATGATACTGCTCGTCTGAACTTGAGCTTTGCACGGTTCTGTGCTGACTTCGATTCTGTAATTGCCTTCACTGCTTATATTCTGGCCGAACTGGTCTTTGTAAGTCAAGCCGCTGTTAATTCTTGCCTTAACGTTCAAATCGCTCGATGACCATAACGCCCCTGAGCTGCCATCAAGAATGCGCTTCCTGTTAAATTGAGTTGTCCCTGCGATTCTGTTAACCTGATCACGTAACTCGTTAATCTCAAGCTGAATATAATTTCTATCGTTTGAAGTCAGCGAGTCATTACTGGCCTGAACAGCAAGTTCACGCATTCTTTGAAGCATAGAATTAATATCGCCGAGCGCACCTTCTGCCGTCTGGAGCATCGAGACTCCATCCTGTGAATTTCTCATTGCGATTGCTAGTCCTGATGTCTGAGAGCGAATCTTCTCACTTATAGCAAAGCCTGCCGCATCATCTGAAGAGTTATTAATTCTGAGTCCCGTTGAGAGCGAATTAATACTTTTCTGGAGCTTTTTATTTACAGCATTAAGAGAGTTATACGCTATCAGTGACGAAATATTATTATTGATGACCATATCTAAATAAACACTCCCTGAATGAATTAAATAAATATAAGAACTCCTCACTCTGAATTATTGCGTAATAAGTGCCGGATAGTTTTTGACAATAAAAGAATACGAGCAAGGATAATTTTAATTTGTCTGGTAGTATGTTATTAGTTATTAAATGAAAGTGTTGAGAATTATAGCATAATCTATCATGTTTATAATCAGTAACGTCCGGTGAGTCATGCTGCAACAGGCATTCAGATTTTAGCGGCAGTAATTGCATTAAACTTGACTCGAATGTTGTATGATTAAGCACACTAAATTATCTATATATTAATCAGGAGGAAAATTTTTCATGTTAGGCGACTTTGTTTATTCCAATCCCACGCGCTTATATTTCGGTGAGAATGCATTAGACGGCCTCAATCAGGAATTACCCAAGTACGGCAGAAATATTTTATTAACTTACGGCGGAGGCAGTGTCAAGAAAAGCGGACTCTATGACGAGATCGTGAAGATTCTCAAGGCTAACGGCAAAAATATAATCGAGCTTCCCGGAGTCATGGCAAATCCTACAGTCGAGAAATTATACGAAGGCTGCAAACTTGCCCGTGAGAATAACATTGATTTGATTCTTGCAGTCGGCGGCGGCTCAGTCTGCGATTATTCAAAGGCTGTGTCAGTGTCAACGTTCTGCGATGAAGATCCTTGGGACAAATATTTTTTACGAATGGAAGATGTCAGCAATAAAATTATTCCCGTCGGCTGTGTCTTAACTATGGTCGGAACAGGCAGCGAAATGAACGGCGGAAGTGTCATAACGAATCACTCTCAGAAGCTCAAAATCGGCCACGTGTTCGGTGATAATGTCTTCCCTAAGTTTTCGATTCTGAATCCTGTCTACACTTTCACAGTTCCTCAATATCAGATGGTCGCAGGCTTCTTTGATATTATGTGCCATATTCTCGAACAATATTTATCAGACCAAGACGACAATACTTCTGATTATATAGCTGAAGGTTTAATGCGTTCATTAATAACGAGTTCAAAAATTGCAGTCAAGAACCCTAAAGATTACGAAGCTCGAAGCAATATCATGTGGACGGCAACATGGGCATTGAATACTTTAATAGCAAAAGGCAAGTCAACAGACTGGGAAGTTCACATGATCGGCCAGGCAGTAGGAGCTTACACGAACGCTACTCACGGAATGACTTTATCAGCAGTATCACTCGCATATTACAGGACTATAATGAACTACGGGTTAAAGAAGTTCGCACGCTTTGCAGTCAACGTCTGGGGCGTAAATCCTGAGGGCAAAACTGACTCAGAACTTGCAAACGAGGGCTTGAAGTGTCTTGAAAACTGGATGCGTGAAATAGGAGTCGTCATGAACATTAAAGAACTCGGCGTAACACCTGACATGTTAGAAGGCATTGCGGACGCTACGTTTTTACTTGGAGGCGGCTACAAGAAATTAACCCGTGAAGAAGTAATTAATATTCTGAAGGAGAGCATGTAATCATGAGTAATAAATTAGTTGCATATTTTTCTGCCAGCGGAGTAACTGCAAGTGTAGCAAAGAATTTAGCTCAAGCAACAGGAGCAGAACTTTACGAGATTAAACCTGCTGTGAAATATACGAGTCAGGATCTTAACTGGAATAACTCGAACTCCCGAAGCAGTGTAGAAATGCGCGATAAATCATCACGTCCGGCCCTTGCTGACAAGAACGCGAAACTTGACGGTGTAGACACCATATTTCTTGGCTTCCCTATCTGGTGGTACGTAGCTCCGACTATAATTAATACTTTCCTTGAGAGCTATGACTTCACAGGCAAGAAAATTATATTGTTCGCAACTTCAGGGGGCAGCGGTTTCGGTGAAGCAGTGAAAGGGTTAAAAGCGAGTGCTCCCGGTGCAGTGATTAAAGAAGGGAAATTATTCAGGCGCAATACTTCAGTTGACGAATTAAAGAAGTGGGCCGAAAGTCTTAACGCGTAACAAAAATTTTTGCAGGTCAGAGTCGCGAGTCTCACGGCCTGCATTTGTGATTTATTTGCTTACGTGATACAGAATGCTCAATCCTGCCAAAGTCCCTATTATGAAAATTATTGTCCCTGAAATTAATAATCCGATATGAGCATGTTTCTCAAGAATGACTTTATCTAACGGATCATAATATAACGTCATTTTGTCGCCTGTCTTGAAAGTATTCTTGCCGCTTGAGTTAATCTTGCATTGTCTGGTGTATTCACGGCCTTCAATTTCGTACTTTACAATCGGGTAATACGTGAACTTCGAGGCTTTCCAAATCTTAGTTTCTTTAGAGAGCTGTCTTGTAAAAATGTCGATTATCTCAGCTTCGATAACTTGAAGATTTCTTTGCCTGAGAGAAAAATAATTCCATAAGAGGCTAATTCCTGCACCGATTAATATTATAGTCAAGCACGTCATAGCTTCGACTTCACGCTTCTGGTTCTCAAAGAGTGTCAAGAGAATTAATAACGCTCCTCCGGACATCATGACAACGGGGTGAAAAATATTTGCTTCGTCACGCAGATAATGTTTATTGAGTTTGCGGTTCTTGAGCCAGTTCTCAACCTGAACAGAGCCTACGAGAAATATAATTATTCCCGGAACATACGGAAGGACGTGCGATAAATCAAAATTTTCTATATTCATGATTAATTAATCATCTCTAAAATCTGAGTCAGTGAAGTTATTTGCTGAATGTCATTGCTTAACTCTTTATTGTGCGGATTCATAAGTAAAGCCCTCATCCCGAAATTTCCTGCGCCTTCGTAATCTTTCTTGAGATCATCACCGACAAATAGGCATTCAGACTTTGAGCAGCCCGCCTTATCCAGACACATTTGAAATACTTTTGGTGAAGGTTTCTCATCGCCTGCTTCTTCGCTGGTTACTATGAAGTCGATAAATTGCAGGACGTTCATTTTCTCGAGCTTCTTAACCTGAATATATGGAGTCATGTCAGATCCGATCCCTATGATGAGTTCACGTTCCTTCAGGGCTTCAAGGACTTCACGAACTCCGTTATAAGGCTGTAAGTTCTCAAGCATCGTAGACCAGTAAAGCTCGAACATCTTTGCAGCGTGCGGGAAGAGGGGCAGAGAAGAATGTTCAAGCATTTTCTGATAACGCAGCATTCTATCTCTGCAGCTTCCGTTGTATCCGATTTGTGAATAAATTTCGTGTTGAACTGCTAAATGCTTCTCATCGAAAGTTTCAGCAGTCCAAGCAAAATTTTCATGTGCGTATTCTCTGAGCTTGTCCAGCGCAATCCCGTTGTAATACGCGAAATCATAAAGCGTGTTATCTATGTCGAATATTACGCTTTTAACTGAGTACGGCATATAAAAACTTAGTCAAGAAGTCCTGCGTCCTTCAGTGCTGCCTCGATCTCTTTATCCGACATGACATTTTTCAGAGTTATCAACGTAGTCTTTGAAGTGTCAATGCCGTCAAAAGTTTTTGCGAACGGTTTAGCGCACAGAACTACATCATAACCTGAAGCCGCGCTCTTGCCCTCAGAGACTGCACAGTGACTTATTGCAGCGGGTTTAATATTGTTCCTGGTCATGACTTTCTTGATTGCGTTCTCCATAAGAAGCGATGAACCAGCACCGTTGGCACAGCAAGCTAATAATTTCTTTCCGTCAAGTTTTGCCATAATAAAAAATTCAAGTCCTTTCGAGATTATTTATTTATTATTCTTTTTCTCAGCGATATAAGCCTTGTACGCTTCATAATCTTCTGTGATTAAGAAATAGCCCTTGCGATCCATCAAGTACTCAATCTGAGGAATAGCGAGAAGCACTACGACAACGATAGCAACTCCGATATAGCCCGAATAATGCATAATCCATGTGAATGCAGGCCATACTGTATCCCAGTCGAACATGCCAAGATAACCGCCGTAATTCGCAAGTCCTACCCAGCCGGCTATTAACGCAGCTCCGAATACCTGAATTAATCCTGATATAAACGGAATGATTAAGCAGGCCTTGAGTCCTCCCTTTTCGTTGGCGACAAGTCCGATCGTAGCGTTATCAAAGAATACAGGAACGAATCCGCAAATTATGATAGTCGGCGAACCTGAGAAAATAAGAATCAAAATTGCTGTAATCTGTCCTACTAAACCTGCTAAGAAACCGAATGTAACAGCGTTTGAATCTCCGAAGCCGTAGCAGACTGCGCAGTCAACTCCAGGAATTGATGACGGTAATAACTTATCTGCAATGCCCTGGAATGATGCAGTTAATTCCGTAACGAAAGTCCTGACTCCTAATTGCAGGATAGCGAGATAAACTGCGAACTGAAGCGAAGTATTCAGGCAGTAGAACGCGAAATTCATGCTCTCTTTGATATGGCCTTTAGCTACGAAGAACGGTTTGCCTATGACTGTCATGATTATTCCGAAGAATATAGTCATCAAGATTGCAGTACAGACCATATTTTCATTGAATATCGAGAAGAAGCCGGGCATTTCGAGATCTCCGACTTTCTTGACTTCACGTTTACCGCCCTTGCCGCCGAATAATTTATCAGCCAGCCAATAGCCGAATCTGATTCCGAACATCTGCTGATGAGCAATCGCAAAGCCTGCACCGTCCGTTAATTCTTGCATGGGTTTTACTGTCAAGTTTGAACCTACTGCCCAATATGCGCCGAGAATTACTGACATGACTATCATTAAATATAAATCATTGTTTCTGAGTGCCGGTAATGCAAACATGATTAACCAGTAAGCCGTTGCTGCCTGCTGAACCTGAACATGTCCTGTCGTGAATAACGTTCTGCATTTCGTGATTTTATTGAAGCGTACGAGCAATATATTAACTATAAATGCAATTAATAACAGCGTCATAACCTGAGAGAAGCCCTTGCCGAAAACTTCTTCGACTCCGGCTGTAACAGCGTTCTGTCCGTAGTAGGGGTCAATAACGCAGGCTGTGAGATTAAATCTTTCCTTGAGACCTGCAAGAATGGGACGGAAGTTGCCGACTAAGCCGCCTGAACCTGCATTCAAGATTAACATTCCTATTATTGCCTTCAGAGTACCTGCAAGTGTGTCATACCATTTTTTACCCATCAAGCAATAGCCAAGCAGCGTCAAGAAGCCGACCATATACGGAGCTTGCTGCAATATATACGTTGCAAAGAAGGTCCAAATTTCGTTTAAGATGAACATTATATTTTTCCTTTCGTAAGTTTCGTAAGTTTCGTGAATTAATTAATTAATCTTCGCCGCATGGATATTTTCTTTCTGCTTCGAGAATATCCTCCGGAGTTTCTGCTTTTGCAAGGGCATCGAGCAATTCTTCATTTTGAAATATATTAGCGAGCTGCTGAATATTATTCATGTGTTCTGTAGGATTCGCTGAACATAGGGTGAAGAATAAATTAGCTTCCTTCTTCTCGCCGTCCTCGTCAGTTCCGAAGTCGATTAAATTCTTGCAGACCATGAAGCCTATACCGGTTTTATAGACACCTTCAGCGTTCTCCGTAGTGTGAGGCATTGCAACATTATGCTCGAATATCATGTAGGGGCCGTACTTTTCGATACAAGCTACGATTTGCTCGTGAAAATTATCTGAGACAGAGCCGTCAGCGATTAAACTTTCAGTGCTGATTCTTACTGCGTCCTGCCATGTTAAGCCCTCGCCGTCAATGAACTTGTAATGCTTATTCGCTACTATATCCTGTAAAACTGTAGACATTTCGCAATCTCCTGACTATAAGCACGAACGGTACGGGATATTCTGAGGAGCTTCAAAACAGTCCTCAAAGCCTCGTCTGTGATGATAATAGATCTTGTCTTTGTCCTGAGGATATGTGTACTTGCCTCCGACCTGCCAGAAGAACGGATGGAAGATATATTCATTTCTGTCTTTCTTGAAGTCGTAGAGCAGCTTTATCTCTTCACAGTCAGCCTGGAAGTTCGTCCAAACATCCCAGTGAATCGGGATAACTACTTTGCAGCGGAGATTTTCAGCCATTCTGAGGACATCTACTGAAGTCATTTTATCCTGCATACCGATAGGATTTTCACCGAACGAACCGAAAGCAACATCAATATCATAATCCTTGCCGTGTTTAGCGAAGTAAATCGAGAAATGCGAATCTCCTGAATGATAAATATTTCCGCCTGGAGTCTTGACCAGATAATTAACTGCTTTCTCGTCCATATCAGTGGGACATTTTCCGGTTAATTCTTCACGGTCAGGGCCTGTAGAGTCCGTTGTTACGATACAAGTTCTGTCGAAGCTGTCAAGGCACACGATTTCAATATCCTTAATCTTGATGACATCGCCGGGCTTGACTATTTTGCAGCGTTCTTGAGGCACTCCCCACTTGACCCAAGTTTCAACGGACTTCAACGGACCTATAAACGGTACTGGGATTTCTTTGCCGTTCTCATCAGTTGTCATCATGTTGCTTTGAAGGACATGGGCTGCCCATTCTGCGGACATGTGATCTTGATGATAGTGAGTCGCTAAGACTGCATCAACCTGCTTGAATGCGAAAGGATCAATCACAAAAGGTACATTGCGTAAATTTGGCTGCATTGCACGACCGCCGCACATGTTGGCCATCTGGTGACCTACTGCCATTTTTCCGTTGCCGTGAGTCCTCTTGCCGTTACCGCACCACAGGTCAATAGTGATGTTCGCTCCGCCGGGAGTCTTGAACCAAATTCCTGTGCATCCTAACCACCACATAGCTACATTGCCGGGAGCTACGACTTCGTTTTCAATGTCTTCAACAAGCCATGTACCCCACTCAGGGAACGTGCTCATAATCCATTTTTCGCGAGTCATTTCTGATATTTTACTCACATAAAAGCCTCCTTTGTAATATAATATAAAATTTTCTTGAAAAATATAATGGATAATATAAAATATACCCTAAACACTATCAAAAATCAATTTTACAAATCTAGTTTAAACGAGTTTATGAGAGAGGAGTCTTTTTCATGAAGCCATATTCGATAGGACTATATGAGAAGGCCATGCCTGAGTCTCTGTCGTGGAAAGAAAAATTGTTGTGCGCTAAGGAATGCGGATATGATTTTGTCGAGATAAGCATTGATGAGACTGACAAAAAACTTTCGCGCCTCGAATGGTCTCAAGAACAGCGTCTCGAATTAATCAGCCTGATGAAAGAAATTAATATCCCAATACGTTCAATGTGTCTGTCAGGGCATAGAAAATATCCTTTCGGAGCGTCTGATCCCGAAGTCAGAAAACGAAGCCTCGAGATAATGGAAAAAGCCGTAATCTTAGCTGATGATTTAGGAGTCAGGATAATTCAGCTCGCCGGTTACGATGTCTATTACGAGAAGAGTACTCAAGAGAGCGAAAAACTTTTCCGAGAGAACTTAGCCAAAGCAACGTTGATGGCAGCCTCAAGAGGTGTATTGATGGGCTTTGAGACTATGGAAACGGAATTTATGAACACTACAGCGAAATCAATGAAGTACGTGAATTTAATCAATAGTCCTTATTTAGGAGTCTATCCTGACGCAGGGAATTTGACTAATGCGGCCAAGACTTACGGGACGAGCGTCCTTGATGATCTCGAGACAGGCAGAGGGCATATCGTAGCACTTCACCTGAAGGAGACTGTACCGGGAAAATTCCGGGAGATTCCATTTTTGACCGGTCATGTTGACTTTGACGCAATTATCAAAAAGGCTTGGGACATGGGTATAAGGCGTTTCGTCACTGAGATGTGGGACGTTGGCAATGAGAGCTGGAAAGACGACATAAAATTTGCCTGCTCGAAGATGTCAGAAAAGATTAATCACGTTGCATATTAGAAAGGAGAGAATTTATTTATGAAGGTCTCGAAAAAAGTTATTTCTAATCTGAATAAGTGTTACGCTATATCAAGTTTGAAATTTAAAGGCAGCAATTGCTTTCTCGTAGCTGCTGAAAAGAGCGATCCATGCTATTTATTTTCCGAGTCAGGTGAACTTCTCGAAACAGTATGGACTCAGCCCGGCGGAGTTATGACGATGACTCCAGTTCCTAATTCAGACGGTCAATTTTTAGCGACTCATGAATTTTATTCCCCGAATAACTCACTTAACGCAAGAATCATCATAGCGACTCCGAAATCAAAAGATAACTGGGAAATCAGGACTCTTTGCAAAGTTCCTTTTGTGCATCGCTTCGGGATTCTGAACAGAGCCGGAGTTAATTATATTATCGCGTGCGCCCTCAAGACAGGACATGAATATAAAGATGACTGGCGTTTCAAAGGTGCCTGCTTCGGAGCTGTACTGCCTGAAGATTTATCAGCTTTCAATGACTCAAATATGCTCAAGTTAGAATTAATCTGCGACGGAATGTTAAAGAATCACGGTTTCTGCAAGATCACTCACGGCGGACATGACTCGGCACTCGTTGCTTGTGAAGAAGGAACGTTCTTAATTTCACCGCCTGCTGTACTTGGCTCAAGCTGGGAAGTTGAACAGATAAGCGCAATCCCTTCGAGCGACTCTATCTTGATGGACTTTGACGGCGACGGAAAGTTAGAGTTAGGATGTATATCTCCGTTTCATGGAAATTCATTAACTATTTATCATCTTGACTCAGTCGGAAATTACGTTCCTCAATGGAAGTATCCCGGACCTGAGAAAGATACAGAAATGATTCATGCGACTTGGCCTTGTGAGATATTAGGGAAGCCGACTTGGATTATAGGCTGGCGCAAGGGAACTCGGAAGACTATCGCAATCACTTGGGATAACGACTCAGGCGATTACAAGACGGATATTATTGACGAGAACACGGGCTGTGCTAATGCTATGCACTTCAAGAATTCCGAAGGTCAGGACGTTATAGTTGCTACTAACAGGGAAATTGATGAAGTAGCACTGTATACGATTACTGAGTCATAAACATTATCATTTTAATTGCACTCACTGTGAGAATCTAAATATAAAATCATGCAGTTATAATAAATTACAGAGCGTTCAATAAATTAATTTTTCGCAGGAGGCTTTGTATTTTTCATGAGACAAAAATTTTTCGCAGGCATTGTGATTCTTGCAGTGACTCTTATTATCTTCACTGGGAGTGCATGGCCTGATTTCGGCAGCTTTTCAGGAACTTCTGATTACGGCAGCAGTTCACGAGGCGGCTCAAGCTCAGGGTCAGGACGTTCTGGAGGCAGCTACAGTTCTTCAAGTTCAAGGGGGAATTCTACAAACTTCAACATTACACCTTTAGCAGGAGGAGTCGCGACCGGCGCACTTCTTGACGAAGAGAATAATTTATCAGCAGTAGTAGGAGCAATATTCGTAATCTTTCTTGTATTCATGTGGCTCAAGAGCAAAAATAAGAGTCGTGAGCAGCGTAACTTCATTCCGATTAACTTTGAACCAGTAAGAGACTTAAAGCCTATGAGTACGTATATAACTCTTGATCCTGAATTCGACGAGGGCAGAATTAAATCACTCATCGCAAATCTTTATGTCCAAATGCAGGAAACATGGCACGCTAAAGACATAAGCAGCTTGAGACCCTATATGACAGACGAATTCTATAACCAAATGAACAGGCAGCTTGATGCACTGAGAATAACAGGCAGGACTGATTACACGGAAAATATCGCAGTTCTAGTTGTAGATCTCAAAGGCTGGAGGCAGTCGGGCGGAATGGATTATATTATCGTCAGCTTGACTTCAAGAATAACTTCATATGTTCTCAATGACAGGACAGGGGAATTAATATCAGGCGACAAGAACAAAGAGAAATTCATGGAGTACGAGATCGAATTATCACGCAAGACCGGTACTGTTACAGCACCTGAAGGCAGTGAAGAGCCTCATACTGCGACATGTCCGCATTGCGGAGCTCCGATAGATATTAACGCTTCGGCACGGTGCGAATACTGCGGGAGTGTCATAACTCAAGTTAATACTGACTGGGCTGTTTGCAGCATGAAGGGTATATCACAAAGGACGATTGAATAATGAGAAAGAAAATTTTCACGCTGATTATATTTTTATTGATTATTATATTCGCGAGTTTTTCATATCCTGACTTCAAGAGCTTCACGAGTGATTCAAGCTGTTCATTATACAATTATAGTTCTTCTGCTTCAGCTGCAGCAAGACGGCCGAAATTTTCGCGTACTACAGATGATGACGATGAGCCTGACACTGACTGTACGGGCAACATTGCGGGCTTCATAGCTCTGGGCATACTCGGAGGGACGTTTGTATTCTTTGCATGGTGCTGGAGGATATTCAAGAAAATTTTAGCGTTCATATTCCGGCCTGTGAAAAAGTTATTAGAACTTCAAGATAAGAATAACCCTAACTCTGAACCAGTGATAATAAATGCCCCTGTGATGAGTCTCAAGCCCATAGAGCAATATTATAAACTTGACCCCGAATTTGACAGTGAAGGCATAAAAGCATTAATAGCAAATCTCTATGTCCAGCTTCAAAATGCATGGCAGACTAAAGATATAAGTTCATTAAGACCATATATGACGGACGAATTTTACTCGCAAGTTAATAGAGAAATTGACTCATTAAGAAAGCAGCATAAAACAGAATATACAGAAAATATTGCAGTGTTAAGCGTCTCTCTCAAAGGCTGGAGGCAGGCGGGAGGCATGGATTATATAACACTTGGCCTTAACGCTAGAATAGTATCGTATGTTCTTGATGATGTAACAGGAAAATTATTATCAGGTGATAAAACGCGCGAGAAGTTCATTGAGTATGAAATTGATTTATCACGTAAACGTGGAGTCATAACAGCTTCTAAATCTAATTCAATTCAGGCTAAGACATGTCCTAGTTGCGGTGCGCCGTTGAGCTTGAATGAGTCTGCGAGGTGCGAATACTGTGGGAGTGTGATTAATCAGGTTAATATCGACTGGGCAGTATGTGCAATGCGGGGAATATCTCAGAGAAATTCATAAATTAATAATCAGGCCGTAAGAGTGAAATAAAATCTTTTGCGGCTTAAAAAAGCTTTCACAACTAGTCAAATTAATCAAGCAAAATTATAATTTATTCACTCACAAAAAATTTATAAATCACGAAAGGGGGCATTATCTTAATGATAATAGTCGAATGGCTGTTATTATTATTTCTCATCGTGTGCGCTATAGCTGTGTCAATCTCGAAAAATCTGCTTAACTCCGTAATTATCTTCATGAGCTATAGTCTTGTCATGGCCGTTATATGGGTCTTGTTAAGATCTCCTGATTTGGCAATAACTGAAGCAGCGGTCGGGGCAGGAGTTACGAGCGTGTTATTCTTTCTGGCACTGCGAAAAGTCGGACAGCTTCACAAGAAAGAGAGCGAAAACGAATCTCAAGGAGAATAAATAAACATGGAAAATACTCTATACGAAATTTTTGCTGAAGGGGTCAAAAAGTACGGAGCAGAGTTAGTTTATGTTGCTTTGATAACTGTAACTATATGCCTGTTTCCTAGATTGCGTAAGTTCTTTAAAAACTCCTTGCGTGATTTTTTTGACTCTTCTAAAACTGCTAAGGGAATCCCTGCCAACACTGTAAAAGCAGAAGAAGATTTTGAGGAAAATGAAACCTTTGAAGAGGACAATGTAATCGAAGCTCCCCAAAATTATCAAGTTCCTGAATGGTTCAATAAAAAAAGAAAAAGGAGAAAAAGTGTAAAGGAATGGGATCAATCTCTAAATGGCACTTTCCCGATAGTCTTAGGCTTATTCTTCTTTATATTAGCAGGAGCTTTTTTTCGTGGTAATGCGGAGGAGCGTGAGGCGGTGGCTTGTGGTTCTAGTATCATACTTACTCCCCTTTGCTTATTCCTTTTTACTGATAGAAAAGGTTTTTGGATTACCGCTGCTGAACGTGGCGATGCTGCCGCTCAATTCAAACTAGGAGATATTTATAACTTCAAATCCGATTATCGCAATGCCTATATGTGGTACTACCTCGCTTACCTTTTCGGTGAAGATTCGTCTAAAAAATTAAACAAAATTGCATCAGGGGGCTTCTTCACTGGAGCTAAACTTTTGCCGTCTGAAGTTGAAGCAGCTCAAGCTGAAGCATTTAAAATTTATGAAAAAATCATAAATGAAAGAAAAAATGCTTTCAATTATTACAGTACTGCAGCTTTACGAGGCGACAGAATTGCGCAATATAATTTGGGCTATGCATATCGATACGGTGAAGGTATAGAGCAGGACAATTATTTATCGTGCGTTTGGTATTATGTAGCTATGCTGAACGGAGATAGAGATGCCAAGAAGCGAATTTCTGAATTTGAACGTATACTTTTTCCGAGTCAAATTGCTGAAGCTAAAACAGAAGCTGAAAGAAAATTCAACAGCATAAAAAGGCGCATGGAGAAACAGACATAATTTTTTACATACGAAAGGAGAAAAATGATGCAGAATGACAGCCGTTAATGCAGTAACTGCGCAAAAAAATTTGTATCAGCTTATATCAGACGTTAATGAAAACAGCACTCCTGTAACTATTATTAATGAACATGGGCGTAACGCTGTGCTTCTCTCTGAAGATGACTGGAATGATATTCAAGAGACGTTATATATAAGCTCTATACCAGGCATGACTGAAAGCATAATACAGGCAGGGCAGGAGTCTTCATTGGAATGCAAGAAATATAATCCTATTGAGGACTGGTAGATTAAATGTATCTTATAGAGTTCAGTACGCGTGCAGAGAAAGATAAAAGATTGCTTAAGGCAGCAGGACTCGAACTCAAAGCAAAGGAACTGTTGAACATAATCATGATAAACCCGTTTCAGAATCCTCCGCGATATGAAAAATTACTCGGAGATTTGCAAGGGAACTTTTCAAGATGGATAAATATTCAGCACAGGCTCATTTACGATGTAAGAGAGAACAGCGAAAATTTATCAAATTCTAACGGACAAAAATATGATGGAATCATCAGGGTAAAAAGAATGTGGACTCACTATGAGTAAATTTTCACACACGAAAGGAGCTTTCTAAATCTTGAACGAAGAAATAAAAACTATCTGGCGCAATTTCTTTAACTGGATAATGGGCAACGGGCCTCGTCCTGAAAATGAAGTAATACCCCCTGAACCGCCACCGGATCTGCCGTTCACCCAGAAGCCTAAAGATAAATATTCGCGCTTTCATGAGGCTACACTCAAGGAACGTTATAGCCAGTGGCAGGAGATTCACGGTCTGCATATATTCTCGATGTTATACTCAGGACTCAGCGTCTTAACATGTATCGTGATAGTGTCTCTATTATTAGCTACTGTTGCGGAGCTTCCCCCGTTCGGAGACGAGAAGAACCCGGCTAATAATGAAGTCATCAGGCGTTACGTTGAACACGGAGGCCATGAAACAGGAGCTCAAAATATCGTTGCTGGTCTCATACTCGATTACAGAGCTTTTGACACTTTCGGAGAGTCTGCGGTGTTGTTTACTGCTGCTGTCAGTGTCTTGATGATTCTGGGAATTTCACGGCGTAATATTTTCCCTGATAAGGCTTCACCTAAAGCTGCTCAGACGGGAGAAAATTATTTGTTACGAGCTCCCCCGCGTCTTCACGTTTTCAAAGAAGATGATGCGATTTTGCGTGCTGTAGCTTCTCTCTCAATTCCTGCGATAATTTTATTAGGCTGTGTAGTCGTAATCAACGGACATTTAACACCGGGCGGAGGCTTCTCAGGAGGCGCGATATTAAGTACTGCATTAATACTCTGTGCCAATGCATATGGATTTGAACGCGTTCACAAATTCTTCAACGAGAAAACTTTTATAGTCTCAAGCTCAACTGCTTTAATGATCTATGCGTTATCTAAAGGCTACTCATTTTTCACAGGTGCTAATCACTTTCATTCAATTATACCCAAAGGCACAATCGGCAATATCTTAAGCGGAGGGTTAATCTTACCGTTAAATATCTGTGTCGGCTTAATCGTTGCAGGGACTCTCTACGGGTTCTACGCTCTGTTCAGTGAGGGGGAAATATAATCATGCTCGAAAAGTTATTATTAAATCACTATGAAGCAGCAGCAGTTATTTTATCAGGAATAGGACTCACGAATTTATTACTACAGCGCAACTTAATCAAGAAAATTATAGGCTTGAACATAATGGACACGGCTGTATATTTATTTCTTGCTGCAAAGGGCTACGTTGAAGGCCGGGCAGCTCCCATCTTGATAGAGAACGGTTCAGGGGGCTGGCTTACGTCTTCAAGTTTATACGTTAATCCCGTTCCCGCTGGTCTTGTCTTAACGGGTATAGTTGTCAGCGTCAGTGTTACGGCGTTTGCATTGGCTTTGACATTAAAACTTTACGAACACTACGGGACGTTGAATATTGACGAGGCATTATTAAAGATGACTCATGAGCAGGAAGTCTTAGAGGAGAAAATCACTAAGGCTGAAGAAGAGGTGCTTGCATGATAAATTTATTTGCGTATAACATTCCGTTTATAAGCATATTCTTATTAATGATAAGCGCGGTAATTACCCCGTTAATTCCTGATAAGAATCGCATTCCCGAAAAGTTATCGTGCTTCGTTATAGGTTTCATTGCGGTTCTGTCTGCGTATCTTCTTTACGTCCTCACAGCTTCAGGGCAGACTCTCAGCTTTAATTTTCCTATGGGACATTTTCCCGCACCCTGGGGCAATGAGTTAAGAGCAGGCCCCCTTGAGGCGATATTAGCTCTGGTATTCTGCATTGCTATGCTGTTGTCGTTACTGGGTAATTTTTCGTCAACTGAAGAGGACATAGCTCCCAAACGGCGAAATATATTTTGTGTCCTAGTGAATTTATTAACAGCTTCATTACTTGCATTAACGTACACTAATGATTTATTCACTGCTTATGTATTTATCGAGATTAACACGATTGCTGCATGTGCTATTGTCGCAGTCAAAGAAGGCCCTGAGACAACGAGAGCTGCATTGCGTTATCTTGTTATGAGCCTTGTAGGTTCGGGACTCGTGATGATTGCAATTTGCTTACTCTACGACTTGACCGGACATTTATTAATGCAGAACATGCACAGAGCTATTCTTGTACTCGTCAGCACTAAGAGTTATTTAATGCCTTTGACAGTATCGCTTGCTTTGATAACTACAGGACTTGCAATTAAGAGCGCGTTATATCCTTTTGCTTCATGGCTTCCTGATGCTCACGGTTCATCAACGAATGCTTCGAGCGCAATATTATCGGGTCTAGTTCTCAAGGGTCATATATTCACGATAATAAAAATTTTTTACCGGGTCTTCGGCCTTGAAGTGATTCACTTATTACGAATGGACACAGCGATATTTATTCTGGGACTGACCGCTATGATTATGGGATCAGTTCACGCCCTGAGACAAGTAAACGTCAAGAGAATGATTGCATGGTCAAGCGTTGCTCAGGTGGGTTATATATTTCTGGGAGTAGGACTCAACACAACGGCAGGGATAGCTGCTGCATGTCTTCATATTATCGTTCATGCGTGTGTCAAGCCCATGTTATTCACAGCTGCGGGAGGATTAAGCAATGCCGCAGGACATAAGAAAGGTCTTCACGCTCTAATGGGAACATTTTACGTCAATCACTGGGCGGGACTTGGCCTGGCTGCCGGAGCGTTCTCGATGATGGGAATTCCGGGATTTGCGGGGTTCGCTTCAAAGTTGAGCCTGACTCTTGCTTCGTTTGACAGTCCTGTTATTGTCTGGT
This sequence comes from Synergistaceae bacterium, assembly GCA_017439345.1. GTDB lineage: Bacteria > Synergistota > Synergistia > Synergistales > Aminobacteriaceae > JAFUXM01. Next base: position 7,088 of record JAFSJJ010000005.1, on the reverse strand, counting down.
CATTGAGTGCTTTAGCTGCAAGTTCTGTGTTGAACGCGTTATATTATGTTCCTGCTGTAATCGTAGTGTTGACTCATAATAAGGACGCTCACAAGAATTTTACTGCACCGGCTCCGACAAGATTATATAAAATCTCTATGGCAATATTTATCGCGTTGAATTTCTATCTCGGTTTATTCTGTGTTCCGTTATTAAGACTCATAACGAGAGGAGTGAACGTTTCATTATGATGACAAGTAATACATTCATGACGTTAATACCCGTTTTATTTCCCATAATTGCAGGCTTTGCACTCTTCTCACGGCCGATATTTGAAGACAGACATATTTACGTCGGAGTAATGACCTTTGCTACTTCAATAATTACATTCTTTGCAGCATTCATGACAAGTGAAGAGTTAATAACTTTGTGGCGGATAACTGATACTCTTTCGATAGCGTTCAGGTTTGATTATCCTGCGAGGGCGTTTGCGTGTCTTGTAGCTTTCATATGGCCTCTTGTAACTCTCTATGCGTTCGAGTACTTGAGAAGGCGGCCTCCTGTTGATAGATTTTATGCGTTCTTTCTCTCAACGTTTGGAATATTAATCGGCGTTGCATGTGCAGGAAATTTATTAACGTTGTATTTATTCTATGAGTTAATGACGTTCATGACTCTCCCGTTGGTGATGCATTCCCAGCAAAGAGAGGCTATACGGGCTACAGTGTCATATTTGCTTTACTCACTCGCAGGAGCAGCTCTGGCTCTGGGAGGATTCTTTTTCTTTCAGGTCTACGGGGTATCAATGGACTTCACACCGGGAGGAGTCTTAGACCTCGCAAGAATAAAAGCCGCTAATAGTGAGAGCATGATTTTAACTGTAACATTTTTGACTCTCGTAGGTTTCGGAGCTAAAGCCGGACTCGTTCCCCTTCATGCATGGCTGCCGACTGCCCACCCTGTAGCACCTACTCCGGCAAGTGCTGTATTATCGGGACTGATAACTAAAGCAGGAATAATCGCAATGTTTAGAGTTATATATTACGTTGTCGGTGATGATTTCTTACGCGGGACATGGGTTCAGAAGGCTGTTATATGCATGGCACTCACTACGATTTTTACAGGCTCGATGATGGCTTATATAGAGAAGCACTTAAAGAAGCGTATTGCGTGGTCAACGGTGAGTCAAGTTTCTTATGTAGTGTTTGCTATGATGTTATTGACTCCGGACGGAATAAGGGGCGCGGTTCTGCAAATCATGGCTCATGCTATGTCAAAGAGCTGTTTGTTCTTGAGCGCAGGTGTTGTAATTTACTTCACGTTACAGGGAGCTAATTATCACTATGCTGACCAGTTACGCGGAGTAGGCAAGGAGTTACCCATAACAATGACGTGCTTTGCCTTTGCTTCGATCTCGTTAATAGGTCTGCCGATAACAGGGGGCTTTACTGCAAAATGGTACATGGCTTCGGGGGCTTTAGGTCTTGGCAGTCTGGGAATGTTAGGAATTATTATCTTGATGATTAGCGCGTTATTAACAGCCGGTTACTTGCTGCCGATTGTAACAGATGCATTTTTCCCCGGTGAAGATTATGATTATGCAAGTGTCGTGCCGTTGAAGATGGGTATTAACATGAAGATACCGTTAATATTCTTGAGTGTTGGTGCATTGCTGACAGGTTTATTTGCCGGTGAGATTATAGACTTCGTGAACAGTAAAATAATTGCTGTCTTGTTATAGTAAAAGTAAATAAGTAAATAAATATCCCCTTGCCGGACTCGTTATGAATCTGACAAGGGGAATAATTATTACTTACCAGGTTTGCCAAGTAACTTGAACATGTTGCTCTTGTAGAACTCTACGCCGGGCTGGTCGAATGGGTTAATGCCGCCGATATATCCAGATACTCCGCAGGCGAACTCGAAGAAATAGAATAACTCGCCGAGTGATTTCTCATCCTGAGCAGGAATATTCACGATCAGATTTGCGACTCCTCCGTCAACGTGGGCTGCGATTGTGCCTTTCATTGCGCATTGATTAACGTAGCTCATCTTTTTGCCTGCAAGATAATTCAAGCCGTCAAGATTATTCTCTTCGGATTTAAGCTCGAAGTCTTTGCGGGCGTTCTCGATGTTTAATACTGTCTCGAACATAATGCGTGAACCGTCCTGAATGAACTGTCCCATTGAGTGCAAATCTGTTGTTAAGTCAACGCTTGCCGGGAAAATGCCTCTCTGGTCTTTGCCTTCTGACTCGCCGTAAAGCTGTTTCCACCATTCTGAAATATAGTGCATTGAAGGTTCATAGTTCGCGAGAATTTCTACACTCTTGCCCTTGCTTCTCATGATATTTCTTAACGCAGCATACTGAAGAGCAGGGTTCTCTTCAAACGGCTTGTTGAGAGCTATCTCACGGCCTGCAGCAGCACCTGCCATTAACGCGTCAATATCTGCACCGCTGACAGCAATAGGAAGAAGTCCTACAGCAGTAAGAACTGAGAATCTGCCGCCTACATCATCAGGAATCACGAACGTTTCATAGCCTTCGTTATCAGCAAGAGTCTTTAACGCGCCCCGTGCTTTGTCTGTCGTTGCATAAATTCTCTTGGCCGCGCCTTCTTTGCCGTATTTCTTGATTAAGAGTTCACGGAAGACTCTGAACGCTATAGCAGTCTCGGTTGTAGTTCCGGACTTAGATATAACGTTAATAGAGAAGTCCTGACCTTCGAGCAAGTCTATAACGTCCTGAATATACGTGCCGTTCATGCTGTTGCCGATGTAGTAAATTCTAGGAGTCTTGCGAGCCTCTTTAGTCATCTCGTTGTAGAAGCCGTGACGCAAGAATTCAATTGCTGCCCTTGCTCCAAGATATGAGCCTCCGATACCTGCCACGAGTAACACGTCTGAGTCGCTCTGGATTCTCTTAGCTGCTGCCTTAATGCGTGCGAATTCCTCTTTGTCGTAGTTCACCGGTAAATCAATCCAGCCGAGAAAGTCATTGCCCTCACCTTTGCGGGACTTGAGTCTCTCTGCGGCATTGAGGGTAATAACCTTCATGCTGTCTACTTCATGAGCGCGGACGAATTTAGAAGCATTAGAATAATCGAAGCCTGTCATAAAATATTAAACCTCCTGATAAATAATAAATTTTTTAATTGCTAATTGGATGTGAATATTTTATTACGTTTTTGATTATTCTGCAGTATAAGCCGTGCCGTTCTCGTAAAGAGAATAGCTGCCCTGATTAATCGTGCCGTTGTTAGTAATGCTCGTAACGTAAGAATCTCCGGTTAATGTCCATGTTGAGCCGCTTTCGATTGTTACGCTGATTGAAGCTCCTGATTTCGCGCTGTTAATTGCACCGTTAAGACTTGAAGAGCCGCCAAGAGCAAGAGTAAGGGACGAAGCAGAATCTACAACAAAATCGCCGTCAATATCCTGATTGTTTGCTGTGAGTGTTACAGTTCCGCCGTTAGTTGTGCTCCAGCCTGCAAGTGCTGCCTTCAAGAAGACTCCTGATGAATCATTATTAGTAATTGTAACGTTGTCGAGTGTTATATCAGCTGTCGTATTAGTGACATAAAAAATATCTCCGGTCGTATTCGTTATGCTGCCTCCAGACATTGAGAATGCCCCCTTGCCTGTGCTTGCATCGCCTGAATTGGACTGATAAATCATCACTGCTTGTTTTTCTGTAGTCTGATTTCCGTTTACAGTCGTATTATTTACGGTCATTGTGCAGTTTGTCAGGCTGACTGAATTTTTACCTTCGACTACGACTCCTTGAGCAGTTGTTGATTTCAGCGTCGCATTTGAAACGTTTATAGTCGCTGTTGAGTATATTACAGGTGAGCCTGTTCCCGAAGTCGTGTAAGTTCCGCCGTCAACCGTCATAGTTCCGCCGTCTCTGTCAGATCTGATTGCAGCCGATGAGCCTCCCGAAGTCGTTATAGTCAGGTTTGAAGCTGTAATATCGCCGTTGTAAGTGGCCATGATTCCGCCTGAGTTATTGCTCGTGGTCGTTATAGTGCTGTCATTGATGATAATTTCAGTTCCTTCGCCGTATGAGAAAACTGCATTTGCGTAACTTCCTGCCGTATCAACTGTTATATTATTAAGAGTCAACGACAATCCGTTTTTCGCAAGTATAGCTGCGTTAGTTCCGTAAAAATCAGGGTTATCTGACTGTGAAGAACTTCCTGACTTGTAGACCGTTATATTTGAGTACTCGTTTGTATCGCTTGTATCATCGACAAGAATTGCATTTGTGTCCGCTGTTGTCGAAGAGTAATCATAGCCTGAAGTATCATCATTAGTAGTGTCATCGGTGCCGTTGTCAGTTCCGTTGTCAGTTCCGTTGTCGGTGCCGTTGTCAGTCCCGTTATTGTCCTGATTTTCTTGTTGATTATCCTGTTGATCTTGCTGATCCTGCGTGTCTTGCTGTTCTTGATTATTCTGCTGCTCTTCAGTCGTGTCATCAGTGCTGCTGAAGTTGTTACTGTGAGAACTTCCCCCGCATCCTGAGAGAGAGAATACCAATAACGCTAATACAAGGGGAATGCATAAAAACTTCTTGAGTGACATAAAATTAAAACCTCCTGCAAAATTCTTCCATTCTGTTCATTGACTCGATAAGAGTCTCGATTGACTGAGTGCAGGCTATCCGTAAATAACCTTCGCCGGTCTGACCAAATGCGCTGCCCGGTAAAACTGCAACTTTAGCCTCGTTCAACAGCTGCCAAGTAAATTCTTCGCTTGAGAGTCCTGTGCCCGAGATGTCCGGGAATAGATAAAATGCTCCTTGCGCTGGATGGCACTTCACTCCTTTCATGTTATTGAGTCTTGATTGTACTTCGTGCATTCTTTCACCGAAAATTTTTGCCCGTGCTTTGACCTTCTCGTCCTGAGTGTTCATAGCATAAGCTGCTGCCTTCTGTGAAAGAGTGTTGACTCCGTAGGTCTGGAACGATGACAACTGACACATTACGTTAATTACGTTCTGAGGGGCAAACACATAACCGATCCGCCAGCCCGTCATGCAGTGGCTCTTTGATACTCCGGAAGCTAGTAACGTACGTTCTTTCATGCCGGGAATATTTGCAAAACACACGTGCTTATTTCCTGTAAAGTTCATTGACTCGTAAATTTCATCGCTCAACACAAATAAATCTTTCTCTAGTACAAATTCGGCGATTTCCTCGAGCTGCTTTAGAGTCGCGACTCTGCCTGTAGGGTTGCCTGGGTAATTTAATATTATGCCTCGAGTCTTTGATGAACATGCCGCGCGTAGGTCTTCAATAGTAGGAGCAAAATTATTCTCTTCACGGGTCTTGATATAGACGGGGACTCCTCCTGTATTTCTTATTTGGGCATCGTAGCATGTGAAATAGGGTTCGATTAACAGAATCTCATCGCCTGGATTTAATAACGCCTCGAACGCAAGCCACGGAACATGCAAGCCTCCGACAGAAATATAAACTTCATCGGGACTAGCTTTAAAGCCGTGATGACGTTCCCAGTAAGCACAAGCTGCCTCTCGAGTCTCAAGAAAGCCTTGTAACGGGGGGTAATGGGTGAAGCCTTCTTTAGCTCCTGCTGCACCTGCGTCTACTATGTCCGGCTCAGTTACGAAATCGGGTTCGCCTATGCTGAGATTTAAGACTCCCTGCATTTTCTCGATGGCCTGAAAGACTCTGACCATTCCTGAAGGTTTTGTTTCACTGAATCTTTTTGCTAACTGCATGATAATTTAACACTCCTTAAAAATTTAATATTTCGCCCTCACGAGGGATATAAACTCTATCACTGAGAGCTTTATCTTTCACGAATTCTCTAACTTGATCGCTGCTTATAGTCGTATGATTTACTGCGTCCATGTGAACAGCTATTATTTTCGCGTCAGTCATTGTGTTATGCATCTTTAGAATGTCATCAGTTCCCATTATGAGACTGCCTTTGAATCCGTTTATCATTGCATAGCCTGTGTTCATGATAATAATTTCTGGCTTATAGCGTTCAAGAGCGTCATCAACGTAGTCATGCCATATAGTATCGCTGACTGTGTAAAGAGTCGGGAAGCCTTCAGCTTGAAGAATAAATCCCATCGCATCGCCTGCAAATTCTGCTATTGCCGGGATCGAATACATTTCATCCGGACCGTGCTGACCTCCTGTACGCGAGATTCTAACATTCTTGAACAGAGTATTTATCCCGACTACCATAACATTTGTGAAGCCCTGCTCTCTGATTATTCGTGCATCGCCTGCGTTCTGGACGAAGAAGGGAATATCTTTAGGCAATAATTTCTGCGCTGACTCGTCCCAGTGGTCTAAATGAGTGTGAGTTAATATCACTGCGTCAACTCCTTTAATGACTTCTTCAGCAGGTTCGGCCATGTCGATTAACGGGATTCTCTTCTCTGAGTTCGGAGTCCCTTCAAAGCCGGGATAAGCTCCCTTCTTGGCTAAAAACGGATCAACGAGAAAGACGCTGCCTGAGTAATTAATCTTTGCTGTAGCGTTGCGGACATGCTGATACGTTATATTTTCAGCTGATGATGACGAAATAAGCAATAAAACAAGTAACACTGCGGTAAAAATTTTCTTGAATCTTAATAACACTATGAACTGCGCCTTCTGAATTATTATTTGCCCGGCCAAGTCCTGCAAGATTTAAGATAAGATATGACCGGTCGAGGCTATATTATAAATTACAGACCGAGTTCATTCACTATGCGCCTGCACGAATTGCCGTCCTGGTGAGCGTGCATTGAACTTAAAGACTGTGTCTCTTTTCTCTGTATCTGTCATTGCCGCTGTTCACATCATCGAGAGCAGCAAAGAATTCATTCTTGTCACTGCATAAGTGCCCTGCGAAGAATCTTTTTACGTCATCACTGCCGTCATACACTGCAAGACCGCGTGAAGCCTTGTACTCTTCATAGTCATCAATCGTGAATATAACAGGTCTGTGAAGCCTCACACGAATAAATTCGCGTGCTTCCGAACTTCTTAATCGTCCGGACTTCCTGTCTGTCATTCGGTCTAATCTCAGAAATTTAAAGCCGAAACTCTAAATCTCCGCAAAAAGACTATAACACAGATACAGGT
>JAFSJJ010000035.1 GCA_017439345.1 Synergistaceae bacterium | reverse complement strand
TGTGCTATCAGAGTCAGATTCACTTGTTGCATTATCAGAGTCAGAATCATCCGTTACAGCAGTCTTTGAAGTCTTACGGGTCTTGACTGTCTTTGTTGTGCTATCAGAGTCAGATTCACTTGTTGCGTTATCAGAGTCAGAGTCATCCGTTACAGCAGTCTTTGAGGTCTTACGGGTCTTGACTGTCTTTGCTGTGTCGTCAGATTCAGATTCACTTGTTGCGTTATCGGAGTCGGCTTCATCTGTTGCAGTTGTCTTTGCAGTCTTACGGGTCTTAACTGTCTTTACTGTTTTATCTTTATCGGAATCAGTGTCTCCGGCTGTATCAGAGGCAGTTTTACGGGTTCTTCTGACTTTGGGTTTCTCGGCTTCAGGAGCAGGGTTAATATTTTCGTTATCGTTATCTTTTTCAATATCAGACATGTATATAATCAATTCCTTTCGAGTTAATTATGTGAGTTAAATTATACACTGTCAGCAAATAAATCTTTATTAGCAGGATAAATCTTATGGAATTTTGCAAATAACTCATCATATAGAGTCATTAACTTTTCGTCAGGGTAAGTGATACGCTCATCGAATTTAATAATCTCATTGCAGGCTTCGTTAATGCTTGAGTAACTTCCTGTCCCTACAGCAGCAAGAATAGCAGCACCCGTGCAGCCCTGTTCGGTGATTGAATTCGTGATGACTTTGCATTTAAGCACTGACGCAATAATTGACTTGAATGCTTCACTCTTTGCGCCTCCTCCTGATGATATGACGCTAGAGAACTTCAAGCCCATTTGAGTAAATATTTCAAGAGTTTCCCGCTGAGAAAATATTATGCCTTCCATGACTGATCTGATTAAATCTTTGCGTGAGTGTTCGAGACTCAGGCCAAGAAATACTCCTCGTGCTTTAGGGTCATTATACGGAGTGCGTTCACCGTTTAAGTATGGGAGAAAGAATAAATTTTTTGCGCCTGGTTCAGACTTTAACGCTAAATCATTCATGTAATCATAATCAGGAGCTTGCAGAATATTTTTCAGCCACTTTAAGGCAATTCCTCCGTTGAGATTAGCTCCTGTTAAGAGCCATTGATTATTAATCACGTGACAGAAAGTGTTGGTGCGAAAATTTTTATCATAGAGGGCTTCACTGACAGGACATAAGAGCTGGCTTGCAGTACCTATATTAGAGATTAAGCCGTTATTAGTGAGTCCGTTGCCTATTGCCTGAACAAGTGTATCACCGCCCCCGAACACGACATTAACGCCCTCAGTAAGTCCCGTTAAGTCTGCGCATTCTTTATTGACTCGTCCTGCAATTTCGCAAGAGTCATGAACGTCAACAAAAATTTTTGAGTCAATATCAAGTCTTCTCATGATGTCGAACGCCCAAGTTCTTTTTGCAGTGTCAAATATTCCCGTCCCTGAAGCGTCAGAGTAATCCGTTCCGAACTCTGAACACATCTTGAAACGTATATAATCTTTTGGAAGCATGACTCGATTAATCTTTTCGTAATTATCAGGCTCATGTTCGCGGACCCATAATAACGAAGCGATAAGAAAACCTGTGCTTAATGAGTTAAGAGTTATATCTCTATAATCAGGTATAACGCGCTCTATAAAATTAATCTCGTCCCGTGAGCGTCCGTCAGCCCATATAATTGCAGGTCTAACGGGTATATTATTCTTGTCGAGCATTATTAGACCGTGCATTTGTCCTGAGAAGCCTATACCCGAAATACTTTGCCTGAGAGAATTATATCTGCCTGTTAGTTCTGATAGAGTCTCAGCAGTCTTGAGCCATAACGAGTCTATATCCTGTTCAGCACATAACGAGTCAGCTTTGTTAATGTCATATTCTCTCTGAGCAATGCCGATAACCTGACCTGACTCACTGAGCAGTAAAGATTTAACGCTTGAAGTTCCAATGTCAACGCCTATAAAGTATCTCATGTGAATAAAAAATTAGGGAAGCCGTTAAGCCTCCCTGTTAGAATTCGTGAATTATTTTGCTTTGACTTCGATAGCTGCCATCAGCGACTCGAAAGCCTTATTGAATGCCGTCAAGCCCTCAGCGAGTAACTTAGCGCACACTGCCTTAATGTCAATGCCGAGTGAAGCAAGTTCTGCCAATTCAGATTTTGCCTGCTCAAGTCCTGCCTCGAGTGTTAATGCTGCCTTGCCGTGATCAACAAATGCGCTCAGGGTAACCGGAGGAACTGTATTAACTGTGTCGGGGCCGATTATCTGCTCGACGTAAACGACATCGCTATATGCCTTGTTCTTGGTGCCTGTACTTGCCCATAGGGGACGCTGCCTGTGTTCAATGCCTGCGAATAACTCTTTGAAGCTCTGATACATTAATTTAATGCCGTCAACTGCGATTTTTCCTGCGAGTGCTGTATTACCATGCTCGGCGAGTAATTTATCTACAGCTGTATCAACACGACTGACGAACACAGAAGCTACTGAAGCCGGAACTTTGCCCTTTGCTCTCTTTGAACCTGCTATGAAAGCCTTTGCGACGTTCACATACTGTTCATGAGAGAAAATCAGAGTTGAATTCACGTTGACTCCTGACGCAATGCACTCCTCGAGGGCTGCTATTCCTTCGGGTGTAGCAGGAATCTTAATCATGACGTTAGGACGGTTGAGCAACGCAAATAATCTCTTGGCCTCGCTGATTGTCGTATCTTTATCAGACGCGATTAACGGGTTGACTTCGAGACTAACATAGCCGTCTTTGCCTGATGTCTTATCGTAAATGGGCTTTAATATATCTGCTGCTGCCCCGACTTCCTGAAGCGTTAATATCTCGTAGATCTCTGCGCTTGACTTTCCTGATTTAGCGAGTGAAGCAATTTCCTCATCATAGTCTTTAGTCTTTGCTATAGCGTTCTCAAATATTGAGGGATTAGTAGTAACTCCGACAACGCCTTTGTTGATCCAGTCCTGAAGGCCTCCTGAAGCGATTAAATCACGGCTGATGTAGTCAAGCCAAATGCTCTGGCCAAGATCAAAGACTTCATGAATACTTGTGTGCATGTTATTAACTCCTTACCAGTTCATAGAATTTATTGCTGCTTTCTCTGCCTCGAGTGCAGCTACGTAACGTTTTGTGAATTCCTCAAAGCCTTTCACGTCTTCAGGGTCCGGGTTGACTGCTTCACCTGTTAAGCCTTTGAAGACGCGCTGATTGAGATAATCCTCAAGTTTGCCTGTTCTCTTGCCGTCAACGAGATATGCTGCGAGTAAAGCTATTCCCCATGCTCCGCCCTCACTTGCTGTAGCCATGACGCTTACCGGGCTGTTCACTGCTGCGGCTAAGAACTTCTGCATTACTAACGGTGTCTTGAATAATCCGCCGTGACCCATCAGTAAATCAAGTTTGACTCCTTCGTCCTTGAGCAAAATATCCATGCCTAATTTTACTGCTCCGATTGAAGAGTAAAGATGAGCTCTCATGAAATTAGCGAGTGTGAAATTACTTGAAGGCATTCTTGCAAATAACGGCCTGCCCTCGTTGATGAACGTAATATTTTCACCTGAATAATACCCGTAAGACATGAGTCCCCCGCAGTCCTTATCGCCTGAGAGAGCGTGAGTATATAATTTCGTGAATAGTTCGCCGATGTCTGCTTTGACTCCCATTAAATCGCAAAATTCATGAAAGATATTAACCCAAGCATTTAAATCACTCGTTCCGTTGTTAGCGTGACTCATTGCAACTGGGAAGCCTGAAGGAGTCGTTACCATATCGATTTCACGATGTAATTTCGAAAGTTTATGCTCAAGGACTATCATAGCAAAAGTGCTTGTTCCTGCTGAAAGATTTCCTGTTCTGGGAGCAACTGAATTAGTAGCGGTCATTCCTGTGCCTGCGTCGCCTTCGGGAGGACATAGGGGAATTCCGGGCTCAAGATTGCCTGACTCATCGAGTAACTTTGCGCCCTCTTGAGTTAGATTACCAGCCTCATCACCAGCAACAAGAACTTTCGGGAACACTTCACGGAGCTTGAGTCCTGTATCACGAATCAGATTATCGAACTTGCTAATCATATCTGAGTCATAATCAAGTTTTTCTGAGTCAATCGGGAACATTCCGGCAGCGTCGCCGACTCCGATAACTTTGCAGCCTGTTAATTTATAATGCATGTACGCAGCCAGAGTAAACACACTTGCGATATTCTTAACGTGAGACTCTTTGTCAAGAATTCTTTGATATAAATGCGCTACTGACCATCTTAACGGAATATTGAAATCAAATAATTCTGTGAGTGTATCAGCTGCTTTAGTCGTATTAGTGTTTCTCCAAGTCTGGAACGGTGCGAGCTGTTTATCATCTTTGTCGAGAGCTATATAACCGTGCATCATTGCGCTTATGCCTATAGCTCCAAAAGTCTTAGGTGTAACGTTATATTTTGCCTCAACGTCTTTTCTTAACGCAGAGTAGCAAGACCTCAAGCCCTCGTCAACCTCTTCAAGTGAGTAAGTCCACACGCCATTAACGAGCGAATTTTCCCACTCATGCCAGCCTGAAGCGAGAACATGGCCTTCATAATCGATTAAAACTCCTTTGATTCTCGTTGAGCCGAATTCGATTCCAAGAGCAGTTTTTCCGGATAAAATTAATTCTTTAGCGTCCATTAATTAGCCTCGTAACTTGATGAACTCTTCAGCAATTGCGTCCGGTGAAAGTCTCATCTCTGCTCTTACCTGGTCAGAAGTTCCCGAAGCTCCATAGTGATCAACGCCCAAATTCTTGACTTTGTTAAATGCTATACCTGCCCTGGCTGCTTCGATTAACATGATTGCTCCCATTCCTGTATTGACGTGATGATCTTCGACAGTGAGGACCGGCCCGAGAGCTGCTGCTTCACGTATTGCCTTCATGTCGGGTGCAAGGGGTGATGATACAGCGTAAATATTAACAGAGAGATTATGAGCCTCTGCTGCCTTGATAGCGTTCTGAACCATATAACCCAGTGCGAAAATGCTTCCGTCTTTGCCTTCACGGACTTTGACAGCTTCACCGTATTTGAACTCGTAAGAGCCTGTGAATTCCTTCATGCCGTCAATCTTGCTGCGTCCTACTGCGAGACAAATATCACCTGAAGTAGCTAACATCCATCGAGTCGCCCTGTCGGTCTGGTTAGGGTCGCAAGGTACAACGAGCTTCCATCCGAAAGTGTTATGCAAGAGTCCTACGTAATCGATACATTGATGGGTCTTGCCGTCTTCTCCGACATCTAAGCCTACGTGAGTCAAAATAGTCTTGTTGCCTGCGTGGTTAATATCGTTGAGTCTCTGCTGGTTGAAGACTTCATCGATTCCGAACACTCCGAAATCAGCCCATACTGATACAACACCTGCAATGCTTGCCGTACCTGACATAGTAGCGACGCAATGCTCTTGAATACCGCACTGAATGAAATTGTCCGGGCATTCCTTCTCAAAGCCTCCTGTCATAACTGACGGCTTCAAATCGCAGTCGAATACTAAAATCGGAGTCTTGCCTTCCTGATGATAATTCAACTTGCCTACGTCTGCTAATGCTTTCCCGAATGCGCCTCTGTTGTCGCTGACTTTCACGCCTTCATAGTCAAACGCCTTGCCAGTGTCAAGAACCGGTGCAGCAGGATAATTAACTTTGCGTCCTCTGTATTCAGGAGTCTGCTTGCGTCTCTCGAGAGCCTTATCAAGAATTGCAGGGTCATCGCCCAAGTGTTTTATTATAGCGTCGTACATGTCTCGTGCCGGGGGCTTTCCGTGATAGTCAGGAATGCCTTCCATGTTGAGTCCGTCTTTGCCTATAATCGTGTGAGCAAGTAATACTGTAGGTTTACCGTTCTTGCCTGCGTTCTTGAGAGCCTTGTAGATTTCATTAAATGAATGTCCGTTGACCTCTACGACTTCCCAGCCGTCAGCACTCCAGAGCTTTACGAGATCACAGGGCATGACTTTATTGCGATCTCCTGAGATCTGAATATTATTCCAGTCAACAAGAGCAATAAGTCCTGTTAAATTTTCTTTCACTGCGATACGTCTTGCTTCTGCTAACTGTCCTTTAGTCTGACCGCCGTCACCCATGAGGACATAGACTCTGCCTTCATGACCGTTAGCGCGTTGTGCGAGTGCAAAGCCTGCCCCTGCTGAGAGTCCCTGGCCAAGATTGCCCGTGCCCCAGTCGATTCCGGGAACTTCGCGGGTAACGTGTCCCTGAAACGCTGAGTAGCAGTTCCTGAAGTGAGCCATTGCTTCTTCTCTGTCAACAAAGCCCCATTCACTTAACGCAGCATAGACTCCGGCTGAAGTATGTCCGTGTGAGACAACGACATAATCACGGGTTAAACTGTCGCAATTTTTCGGGGTTAAGTCCGCAACTCCGAATACAGTTAAGAACATTTCCATACTTGAGAACGCTCCGGCAGGGTGTCCGCTCTTGGCCGCAGTTACCATTGTCAACGCAGCGACTCTTGCACGTTTAGCAGCTGATTCGAGTTCAGCAACTTGAGAAGCTGTGAGTTCGTCAACCGGGAAATTATTTAAAGCTAACAACAAATATTCCTCCTTGTAAATAAATATTCGAGTAAAAAATTTTTTTGTGGAATGCTTAATTTTATATCATTTAGGGCGTAATTTGTTAATCATGTTAGAATTTCTGCAAACTTTTATTTAATTTAAGGAGCATAATCACTCATGAACCCTGTAGATAAAGTTCAAGACTCTCTGAATAAATTAAACGCTGACGACATCGAGATAAAAATAGTTCAAAGCACTATATTCACAGTTGAAGACGCTGCTAACACAATCGGAGTCCCTCAAGCTGAGATATTAAAGAGTCTAATCTTCGTCCTTGATAAGAAAACACCCTGCCTTGTCTTAATGAGCGGTGCTAATAAAGTTGACTCAAAGAAAGCTGCCCTTGCTCTGGGAGGTAAACGCGGCCGAATGATGGAACCTGATGAAGTCTTCGAACGCTACGGCTTTCACGTTGGCGGAGTCCCTCCTATTGGATATGATGAGAAATTGCCGGCAGTACTTGACTCAGATTTATTCACTCATAAAATCGTCTGGAGCGCAGCAGGTACTGATCACGCATTTTTCCCCGTTGAACCTGAGAGACTCTTGGCACTCACTCACGGAATCAAAGCGGACATCAAGAAGGCAGAATAAATTATGAAGCTCGATGAAATTTTCAAAGGCAGTACGTATAAAAGTTCTGTGTTCACGAGTCAGGCAGTAAAATATCTCGAAGACTCCATTTACATTAAGAACGTTCGAGGCGTTGAAGTCCCGTTTATCAAATGCATAATCCGCGATAAAGAAATCAGACTCACACCTGAAGAAGCAATAAGACAGCTATATATTTATGACTTAATCCATGTTAAGGGCTACTCACGGGAAAATATAAGGCTCGAACACGGTATAAACTTCGGCCGGGAAGTCAAGCGCGCTGATATAGTTATATTCGAACACGATCACCCTGAATCAGAATATATTATCGTCGAAGTCAAGAAGCCCAAATTACTCGAAGGCAAAGGACAGCTCAAATCATACTGCAACGCAACCGGAGCACTAATCGGAGTGTGGACTAACGGCGAACAGATTTTATACTACCACCGCAAAGACCCGAATTATTTCGAGCAGATCCCTGACATTCCGAATTCAACGCAAAAATTACGCGATATATTAATAGAACGCTGGTACATCGCAGACTTGATTGCGAAAGATAAATTACTCAACAGCAAAATATCTCTTAAAGCTCTAATTCAGGACATGGAGGACGAAGTTCTTGCAGCTGCCGGAGTCAATGCCTTTGAGGAAGTCTTCAAGCTGATATACACGAAACTTTATGACGAACTTCAAAGCACTCGTGATAAAGCACGCGCCCTAGAATTCAGAAATTACGGAGACACTGACGACGACCTCAAGAAAAACATTCAGGCACTCTTTGACAAGGCAAAAGCTAAATGGCCCGGAGTCTTCCCTGACAATGAAAAAATTGCTCTGACTCCTTCTCATCTCGCTGTCTGTGTGTCATCACTTCAAGACGTGAAATTATTTAACTCAAATCTTGACGTTATCGATGACGCTTTTGAATACCTCATGAATAAATCTTCTAAAGGAGAGAAGGGACAATTCTTTACGCCCCGTTACGTGATTGATATGTGCGTTAGAATGCTCAACCCCGGCAAATCCGAGAGCATGATAGACACTGCTGCAGGTTCGTGCGGATTCCCTGTTCATACTATGTTTTACGTTTGGAAAAAGATTCTCGCTGAAAAGGGAATCGAACAAAGCCATTTATTCACTGCCGAAGCAAAGCCCCCTGAGTGTGAAGACTATGTGCGCGATAAAGTTTTTGCTATAGACTTCGACGAGAACGCCGTACGTGTTGCAAGGACCCTGAATTTAATTGCAGGCGACGGACATACAAACGTTATGCATTTGAATACTCTTGATTATACTCACTGGGACGAGATGACCAAATCCGAAGACTGGATAGACATTTATAACGACGGCTGGAAGTTGCTGCGGGCTTTACGTGCTGTAAGAAACGAGAACAAATTTTTTAACTTCGATATAGTCATGGCTAACCCTCCGTTTGCAGGCGATATTCAACAGAGAGAGATTATCACTCAGTACGAACTCGGCAAAGACTCTAAAGGCAAGTATCAATCTAAAGTGGGACGAGATATTTTATTCATTGAACGCAATCTGCAATTTCTCAAGCCAGGCGGACGAATGGCTATAATCTTACCGCAGGGACGCTTTAACAACTCAAGCGACAAATACATACGCGATTTTATAAGTGAACGCTGTAGAATTCTTGCAGTTATCGGACTTCATGTGAACGTCTTCAAGCCTCACACAGGGACAAAGACTTCTGTGTTACTCGTTCAGAAATGGGACGATGATTTATGCCCTCGAGTCGATGACTACCCGATATTTTTTGCTACAATGCAGAGACCGGGAAAAGATAACTCAGGCGATAAAGTTTACGTTAAGAATTCTGACGGGAGCTTTAAACTTGACGAACATAAACACTTCATAGTCGATCATGATTTATTTAACCATGAAGGCAGGACTCAGGACGGAATCGCAGAGGCTTTTATCGAGTTCGCAAAGAGGGAGCATTTAAGTTTTTTCGTTGATGCCCATTCATCATTTAGTGAGTCGAAATATAATGCTTTGATGAGTGGGCTTGAAGCTAGCGAAGTGATGTTAAATTCTGTGCTTTCTTCCGGAAGACTCGACGCAGAATATTACTCGAAGCGAAATACATACCTTCAAGAGAAGCTAAACACTATCGGAACGAAAACTATAAAAGATTACGGAGGCAGACTCGATTGCAGTGCGTTTTATCCTTCTGTAGCAGATTATTACAGCAATGACAGAAGCAACGTACCTTTTTTACGAGTGAACGAGATTAATAACGGTCTGATTAACATTACGGACTCTACAGTTTTTCTGCCTATGAAAATCTTGCGCGAGAATAGTAAAACAATGGCTATTGCATATCCCGGCGATATTGTTATAGCGAAGGGCGGAACTGTTGCGAAGGTCGGACTCGTTACGGAAGAATTTCCTATGTGTGCTACGAGTCGTGATGTAATCATTCTCAGGACTGACTCTTTACATGGACTGAACAAATACTTTTTATGGGCATTCCTTCACAGCTCATACGGTCGCGGTATATTATTACGTTCTGCAAGTCAGACAGTACAACCGCATTTAACACTGCCTGCGATACTTGCTATAAAAGTCCCTGACATCACAATGATTCAATCGCAAATAGAGACTCTTTACAAAGAATCCGTCAATGCCAAGATGAGAGCTAACGAACTCTACACACAGGCTCAAAACCTCCTGCCGTTCGCAATGAGTCAGGACTCGCGCAATACATCAATAAAATCTTTCTCTGAAGTGTTCATGACCGGAAGGCTTGACTCGGAGTACTTTATGCCGAAGTATGACGCGTTATTTACTTTGCTTGAGACATTTCACACTAAGAGACTCGGCGAACTCGTCAGCATAACGAAATCAATTGAACCGGGCAGTGAATGTTACGGCACTGAAGGAGTCTCGTTTATTCGTGTCAGCGATGTCAGCAAAATGGGAATCAGTCAGCCTTCTATCATGATACCTGTAAATATTGTGTCAGACATTGAGAAGCTCTATCCTAAGAAAGATACTATATTGCTGTCGAAGGATGGAAGTATCGGCATTGCTTACAAAGTGCGTGAAGACATGCAGGCCGTTACGTCAGGTGCATTGCTTCATTTGAGAGTTAATGACGTTAATGAAATTATTCCGGATTATCTTGCGCTGGTATTGAATTCGCAGGTTGTACAGCTTCAAGCAGAGAGAGCTTCAAACGGTGCGGTTATAAAACATTGGAGACCTGAAGATATAGCAAAAGTTATTGTGCCTGTTCTTGATTACGACACCCAGAATAAAATAGCCCTCAAAGTTCAGGAGTCGTTTACTCTGCGCCGTAAATCTGAAGAGTTAATTAATTTATGTGTGAAGTGTGTTGAGCTTGCAATTGAGTCCGGTGAAAGTGAGGCACTGAGTTATATTAATGCTCGTCTCCCGCAGTGATATTCGCTACGGGAGGGGGCTTGTCTTATTCTCAAGATTTACTGTCCTGATGAGTTCTTTAATCTGTTCGAGCTGTTCAGGTGTAAATTTCGGCTTGAACCAGTTCTTGAAGAATTTTGCTAACGGCTGAACGAACACGGCAAATGCTACAAGGAATCCGATTAGAGCAAAGCCTATCATCATGAAATTTTGAGTATCAGTTATCCGGCTGTCAAGACCGTCAACGCGTGCGGTAAGGACTTCAACTTTTCTCTCCAGTCTGTCAAATCTTGCATTAACACCCTCGAACTTTGCATTAATGCCTTCAAACTTCTTGTCAATACCTTCAAACTTCTTGTCAATACCTTCAAATTTCTTGTCAATGCCTTCAAACTTTTGATTAACTTCACTCCTAAAAGAGTTAAATTTCTTGTCGATTTCTACTCTAAAAGAGTCAAACTTATCGTCAATCTTCTTGAGCAGATCATTATGCATAAGCCTTATCTCTGCGATTAGTGCCCTCTGGTCGGCCTCGTAAACGTCTTTGCGGACGTAAATATCTGAACTTGCCATCATGAAAACTCCATTTCGAATAAAATTATTTTGCCTTCATGATGATTCTATCACTTTGAATATACTTCACGCGCTTTCATAATCTTGTCCGTGTTATGTTCTATTGACTTCCCGCTTTTAGTCGTCAGTGCAAAGAATTCACGTATCTTCTCTCTTGAGTAATTCCCTGTGATAAGCTCTGCCCTGAACAAGAAGTGATATGCTGCTGTTGATGCAAGCTCGTCAATCTCTGAATTCTGCAAAAGCTCTCTTGCAAGTTTCAAGGCCAAGTCATGCTGTTTGTTAATTAGCGTTATCATGTCCCCGAAAGTCTTTATGTTCAGGAATAATATTAACGGTAATTGACTCTCAGGACTCTGTTCGAGAATTTTTGCGTTCGTGATTGCTGCTATCTCGTTTAATAATTTACAGTAAGAATCATTGCTCCTCGTGAACTCCTCAAGCGTTATCTTGTCAAAGAATATATTATCAAATTTTTGATTCACAATATCATTCTTGACGCTGATTGTGTAGGCTGTGAGTTTCGCTCTGATCTCTGAGAAAATATCGTCTGCCGTCTCGAGTAAGCTCGCTGCTTTGGAAAAACTCCTTCTGATTTCGCGGGGGACTTCAATTTCAGTCTTGTAGCCTAAATCGTGTTCAATCTCTGCCCAGCTGTGCTGTAGTATCGTCTTAATCTGAATCTCGAACCATAAATTACTATCATCATCAGGGAGTGCGCATACATAGTGAAGAGCTGAATAACCGAATGACCTTGCGTCAATGAGCTTGCGTTTGTCTTTGGACCTCTTCCAGTCGACACGGAAATTTTCAGATATTAACTTTGCTGCTAAGTCTACATCATCAGAAATGTAGCAGATAACACGAAAGCCTAATATGTCGTAAATATCGTAAATGCTGCTGTATAAGTCCGGTTTGCGTTCCAGCTTGCCTTTGATTGAGTCAATCGTCTTGATCCTGTGAGTAACATGAATCAAAGAGAGCTTGCCAGAAAAAATTTGCTTCATTCGTTCATTAACAGCATTCTCTAAATTTTTATAGCGTTCAAGCAGTTCTTGTATTTCTTCGTCGGTTTCATGCATTGAGAGTCATCTCCTTTAGAGCTTTATAATTACGTTATTAGTGTTAAGCGAGTTAGTATACGTAACTTCTTTTGCGAGGCCAGTCAAAATTTTTATGCCTATATGTGCTGAAGGGTCATCGTCATCGTGAAATAACTTAATCCATTTCGTTAAATCGAATGCCTTGCCGTTGTCCCTGAATCTGATTATAAGCTCATTCTTGACGAGTGAAATAATAACTTCTGAAGATTGCTTCTTCTTGTCGACAATTGCATAACTTGCTGTGTTCATTCCGAGTTCTTCGACGCATAAAGATACGTACAACGAACGCTTTTCACTGAGATTGATTTTGCGGCAGAATTCATAAGCGAGCTTTGAGGCTTCGAGGGCATCTTCTTTAGTGATAATTTCTCTTCTGAGTCTATGCTCCGGAGCAATTCCGAAACCTGAGGGCAGGAACAACATATCTTTGAGAGTTCGAGGGAACTTCTTTTCATGAAACACTGCCATGATTACAACAGTGAGAGTTAATAATATTTCGCTCACCGGGAACGCTGCCCAGACTCCTGCAATTCCGAAGAAATAGCCGAGTATGAAAGCTGATGCAACGATGAAGACTAATCTATGTAACACAGAGAGTAAATGAGATCTCTTGTTGTCGCCGAGTGCCTGGAAGTAATTCATGTAAATCTCATTAAATGCCAAGAACGGGAGCTTCAACGCATATAACTGCAAACATAGAGTCGCCATATCGACAGCTTGAATATTATTACCCAAATAGAATGACGCTATGCCCCTTGCCCCGAAAAAGCTGATTAACGTTACAGCACTGACTCCGTAAATTACGTACTTGAATGCAATTCTCAGGGTGTCCGATAACTCGTCTTCATTCTCTTCACCGTAAAACACTCCGCACATCAGGACAACTACATCACCGCAGCAAGTTCCTAGTAATTCAAGAAATTCTGCGACGCTGTGCTGAACCGACAACGCCGACATCGCAAGAGCTCCGCCTATAGCTATAACAAGATGGTTAATTAACACGGGGCGGAATACGTTGCATAATCTTCTTGTAGCTTTGGGAAGTCCTTTATTGACTATAT
The DNA here is from genome assembly GCA_017439345.1 of Synergistaceae bacterium. Taxonomy (GTDB): domain Bacteria; phylum Synergistota; class Synergistia; order Synergistales; family Aminobacteriaceae; genus JAFUXM01. The sequence continues at coordinate 67,207 of JAFSJJ010000035.1, read as the reverse complement.
TGCCCGCAGTCTGCCATCTTAGATTTGATAATGACAATCTGAACATTGACTTACTCGCTATAAATCCGTATATCAGGACAGCTAGAGCAGCATAATAACTCGCCGATGTAGCTACACCCATTCCGAACATGTCGCCGTTGAGATAAAAAATGTTGAACGAGTCGCCGCCGAGATTCACGATTATAGTTGCCAGGACGCTTAGATTTACATGATTATATTTGCCTTCGAGCTGCATGAAGACAGTTAATATATTTCCCATTACAATAGCGGGAACTCCCAAGAGCAAGCCTAATAAATATTTCTTGACTATCGGGAAGAGTTCACCATTTGCACCGAGAAGAGCTGCGAACTGATTAATAAATACTATGCCGAATACCGCGAAGCCTGTTGATAAGATGACACCTGCCAGACATGTAATAGAAAAAATTTGGTTAGTGTTAGCTTTGTCGCCTTTGCCTATGACGTGGGAAGCTGTTATCATTGCTCCTGATGAGAGGACTGCGCTCAAGACTCCGGTTATAGAGAAAAAGGGCTTTGTTATTCCGAACGCTGCTATTGACTCTGCTCCGAGAAAACGACCGGTTAACATTCCGTCAATCATTGCTGCAATTATCTCTGCTAAGTCAGCTATTATCATTGCAACAAGGGCTGCACGGAAAATACTTTTCAATATGTGATTATTATTACTTGTCATGATTTTTTTGTTATGGGAGCGGCTTTGTTCTTGCTTTTACGTCAAAGTTTGAAGTGATTATTTCTTTGATGAGTTCGACTTCTTCACTGGTGATATTAATTCTCTTAGGCTTACTCCACATCCTTAAGCGTCTTGAAATCGGACTGATGAAAGCTGTGAAGACAATTAGAAAGCCCAGCAGTCCGAATCCTATCATCATGAAATTATTTGAGTCATTTATACGAGTTTCTAGAGAGTCAACACGAGCCACAAGGACTTCAACTTTTGTTTCAAGTCTGCTGACTCTTCCCTCGAGAGCATCAAGCCTTTTGTCAACAGCTTCAAATTTTGCATTGACTTCCTTCCTGAAAGCGTCGATCTTCTCTTCAAATTTTTCGTCAATCTTCTTGAGCAGCTCATTATGGATGAGTTTTATCTCTGAGATTAACGCTCTTTGATCTGCTTCATAGACATCTTTGCGAACGTAAATATCTGCACTCGCCATTGTGAAAACCTCCTTTAACGCATAAAATTTTATCATAAGGAGTGATTACTAACATGACACACGAGAACAGCCGCGATATATTCGAGTCTTGGCCGATACCAAAGGCTTTGGCTGAATTAGCACTGCCTATGATATTCGGACAGCTCATAATATTAATCTACAATCTTGCAGACACGTTTTATATCGGACGCACTAATAACCCTTTAATGGTCGCAGGAGTTTCGTTATTGCTTCCTGTGTTCAATATTTCGATTACATTTGCAAATTTATTCGGCATAGGCGGAGGGACTTTAATATCTCGATTAATGGGAGCAGGCAGGGACAACGAGGCCAAGACAGTAAGTGCTTTCTGCTTTTACATGACGATAATCTTTGCAGGAATATTTTCGCTCTTAATGTTTGCTTTCATGAAAGATATTTTAAAACTTCTGGGAGCGAGTGATGACACCCTATTATTTGCGAGTCAGTATACGTTCTGCGTTATAGTAATCGGAGCGGTACCAACTATATTAGCAATGACGATGTCGAACTTTTTACGCAGCACAGGTTATGCGAAACAGGCGGGCTTCGGGGTCTCAATGGGAGGAGTGATTAATATCATTCTTGATCCGTTGTTCATGTTCGTGTTATTACCCAAAGGCTATGAAGTTCTAGGCGCAGGAATTGCAACGATGCTCTCGAACGTCATAACATGCTCATATTTCCTGATAATAATATTAAGATTACGAGACAAAACTATTCTTTCACTCTCAATCAAGAACTTCAAGGCTTCGCGTGAAAATATTTTCTCGGTCTTCGCTGTCGGAGTACCTGCTGCAATTGCTGTAACTCTCTTTGACGTAACGTATATAGTCATCGACAAGTTAGCTTCACTGTACGGCGATATACCGTTAGCTGCCGTTGGAATCGTCTTAAAGGCTGAGAGACTCCCTCTTAGTGTCGGCATAGGCTTATGTCAGGGAATGATGCCGTTGGCAGGATATAATTACTCAGCTGGGAACTTCAAGAGAATGCGTGAGGCAGTGAACTTCTCGAGACTCGCGGGACTCGTTATAGGCTTTGTGAGTGTTGCTCTATATGAGATATTTGCTGCTGACATAATGCGAATCTTCATTGATGACGCTCAGACTGTCGAACTTGGGACTCATTTCCTGCGTGCGAGATGTCTTGCTACTCCGTTTATGTTCATGTGCTTTCACCTGGTGAACTTCTTTCAGGCTGTCGGAATGGGAGGCAGGGCTTTAGCGTTAGGTGCTTCAAGGTGGATAGTGTTCAACATTCCTTTATTATTTATATTTAATTATATATTCGGTATGTATGGCATAGTGTGGACTCAAGTTGCCGCAGATATAATGATGACTCTTGTGTCTGTCGCAGTGTACATGAACTTCACGAAAAGTTTTAAATCAGAGTGATATAATCATGAGTCAACGAAGCAGTTCTTGTGAATCGAATCAACAGGAGCTGCTTTGTGTTACTAATACAATTACTAATACGAAATCACATCATTAACACTTGCCATGACAATATTAACGAGGAATGAATTATATTTACATGAACACGAACGAACTTAACGAATATGAAGACTACATCGCGAACCGCTTTAAGCCTCAGCATGAAAGCATGAACTATGACGACAGCTTTTTGTCTCAGTGGCAGGAATTCATCAGCATGAAAGCTCAATACACTGAAGCCGAACTCCTGAATGAATATATTATCTCTAAGCGTCCTGTAACGTTCCGTGAGCCGGATAATATAACTCTCGAAATTTACGAGGCTGCAGCAGGTGATGTCCCCCTTATAACTATTGGCAATGCTTTTTACTTTGAAGACTTCATAGTTAATTTGATTCACAAAGGCTCAAGACCTGATAATATTTCTCAAATGGGAGCATCGTTCGTATATGGCAAGAGTCAAAGATTTCTTGTTCTCTCGAAAAAGTTTTACAGCAATACACAGCCCGAATATGTTGATCTCTCTCCTGAAGAGTGGCGTGAAAAGTCCATGATTATCCGCAGAGAGCATGAATGCACCCACTATTACACGAAGAGATTTTACGGCTCGGCATCGAATAATCTTCATGATGAGTTAATAGCCGACTTCATGGGAATATACGAGGCATTAGGATATTATGAAGCGAAATTGTTTCAGCACTTCATGGGCATTGATGAAGCTCAAGGCGGCAGGTTATCGCTCTACACTGTCAATTTGTCTGATGAAGTCAAGAGAGCAGTTTCTGATACAGCGCGGATATGTTCGGAGTATCTTGAAGAGTTCTCAAAGAGTGAAAGATTCAAGGACATGAACAAAGCCTCAAGGATAAATTATCTGTGTGAGACGAGCATAAAGTCAATGAGTCAAAGCCGTCTTAACTTGCAGTAAAGTAAATCGGGTGCTATTCTAACACGCAAAAATTTTTTAATCACGACAAGAAGGCAGGTTTCTATATGCTCGTAATCAATGACAAAGAATTCAATGACCCTCTAAGCGTCCATGATGCACTTAAAGCATTAGGCCTCGACAACAAGAAGGTCATAGCAGGCAAGTTTAATAACGAATTACTAGACTTATCACGCGAAATTAACTCTAACGGCAGACTTGAAGCAGTAAGTCTTGACTCACCTGAAGGACTCGAAATTTTAAGACACAGCACGGCTCACTTGATGGCTCAGGCAATTTTGAGACTCTATCCAGGCTCACACTTCGGAGTCGGCCCGGCAATCAAAGACGGCTTCTATTATGACATAGACATTAACAATGCAGCTCTCACAGAAGAAGACTTACCCAAGATTGAGTCAGAAATGCGAAAGATTTCCGGAGCAGGCGAGAAAGTTACCCGCGAGGACATGACTAAAGACGAAGCGTTAAAGTTCTTTGCTGATGATCCATATAAGACCGAGTTAATCAGAGAGATCGAAGCGGACTCAGTGTCAGTATATAAGCAGGGAGAGTACGCAGACCTTTGCAGAGGCCCTCACGTTCCGGACGCTAGTAAGATTCACAACTTCAAGTTATTATCAATTGCAGGGGCTTACTGGAGAGGCGACGAGAAGAATAAAATGCTGACTCGAATTTACGGCACTGCATTTGCTTCACCGGACGAACTCAAAGCATACATCAAGCGCATTGAAGAGGCTAAACTCCGCGACCATAGAAAGCTCGGCAAGGACTTAGATTTATTCAGCTTACACGAAGAAGGTCCCGGCTTCCCGTTCTTTCACCCTAAAGGAATGATCATCATGAACACGTTAATTAATTTCTGGAGGCGTGAACACTTAAAGAGAGGCTATCTCGAAATCAAGACTCCGCAAATATTAGACCGCGAACTCTGGATTAAGTCAGGACACTGGGATCACTACCGCGATAACATGTACTTCACTGAGATTGACGAGAAACCCTATGCAATCAAGCCCATGAACTGCCCCGGAAGTATTCTAGTCTACAAGACCCAGTTACGGAGCTATAGAGATTTACCCATGAGACTCGCTGAACTCGGCTGCGTCCATCGTCACGAACGAAGCGGAGTCCTTCACGGCTTAATGAGAGTCAGGTGCTTCACTCAGGACGATGCTCACACTTATATAGAACACTCGCAGATAAAAGACGAAGTTACCCGAATAATGGAACTCGATAAATATTTCTACACTGATGTATTCGGATTCAAGTACACCGTTGAATTATCGACAAGACCTGAGGACTCAATGGGAACTGATGAACAGTGGGAGACCGCTGAAGCTGCATTGAGGGACGCTCTTGAAAGCACTAACACTCCCTACACGATTAACCCCGGCGACGGAGCATTTTACGGCCCTAAAATAGACTTTCACCTTGAGGACTGCATAGGGCGTACATGGCAGTGCGGAACGATACAGCTTGATTTCCAGATGCCGGGACGCTTTGGAGTTACTTATATCGGCGAGGACGGCGCGGAACATACACCGGTCATGCTTCACAGAGTCGTCTTCGGAAGCGTTGAGCGTTTCATGGGAATCTTAATCGAACACTACGCAGGAGCATTCCCCTACTGGCTGGCACCTGTTCAAGTCAAGATAATCACGATTGCGAAAGATCATTTAGATTATGCAAGAGAACTTCAGGAGAAATTATCAGCTCTTGATGTCCGCTGTGAGATTGATACCCGCGATGAGAAATTAGGCAGAAAGATTCGCGATGCCCAGCTTCAGAAAGTACCCTATATGCTCGTAATAGGCGACAAGGAGAAGGCAAATCACACTGTCGGAGTCAGAGAACGTTCAAAAGGCGATTTGGGCAGCATGAGTCTTGACGAGTTCAAGAATTTGTTAGCTCAAGAATTTAATCCTGCAAAATAATAATTTATAACTCACGGGGAGAATCTTTCAGGCTTGAGTCCTCATTCTCCCTGTTAATTTAATTAATATGCCGGGACGTAGGCAAGTCCTCTGGTTTTAATGACATCGAGATTATCATATTCACGATTTCTGACTTCGACAATATAAACATTACGTTCACTTGGTCTGTGTAAGTTAGCTGCGATATTCAAGACCTGATTGCCGAATTTAATTGACTGGACGCGCTCGAGATTACGCAATAAATCATTTCTGGGCATATCGTCTACTGGTTGAGGCATTAACTCTATTGCTTTCCTGAGCCACTCAATTAACGCTAAAGCCTTTCCTGCTGCGACAGTGTCATAGACTCTCATTGCTCGAGTCCTCCATAATAATCTTTTTGTCTCTATGAAGCCTCCGTGTGAAGCAAGTAAAATATTCTGGTCAGCGAAGATCATTCCCCTGCATGATAAATAACTTGGGTCAGGTTCTGCACAGTTCCATAATCTCCAGTTTGAACGGAGACGCATGAAGTTCCGCCATATTTCCCGAGCTCCCATGCCTCCCATGAACGAAATCATGACTCCGGCCTGTTCACCTACATAGCTTTCGATTTCTTCGGACATCATTGCGAACGTATCGTGAACACTAGCATCAGCCCAGTAAGGCATAGGCATAAATCCTTCTGAGTCAAGCATGGCATAGCATATTTTCGCTTCACGTTCCTGATTAACAGTGAATCTGCTCGCGGCAATAGCTATTCTCTTCTGACTTGAATAAAGTCTTTTAGCGTACTGTGCAAAGGCATAACACCTGTAATCACGATATAGATCTAACGCGAATATATTACTTATGGGACGGCCTCCGGAGTCAATTAAGACGTTCTCTCCTCCTGCAAGCATTAAAGGCACGTTACGGCCTCTGAGTCTTGATACAAGGGCTCTATCTATATCAGGAGTCAATGCAAAGCTCATTATCGCTATAGTGTGAGAATCAATCGGAATATCTAACTGTTCTGCAGGTCTGTCGCTGCTGGTGTTGAAATTAAGTTTTATAAATCTTATGTCATGACCTCCGACTCCCGAACCTGAGTCCGAAATTTCCGCCTCGTACCATGATAAGGCACTGCTGATTGATTTACCGGGCTCACTGCTCCATCCTGTAACCGGAGGCACAACAAGGACGTTCCAGACCCAGTTATGATTATTAATATCACGCTGGGCACAGAACGCCTCATTAATATTAATACTGCATAAAAAGATTACGAGAATGACCGCAAAAATTTTACGCATAGTGCAATTTATTATTTCTTCTTTAACTGCTGAATTACGTCTTGAGTTATATCTTCGCCGCCGATTAAGACAACGAATTTATCAAGTACAAGACCAAGTTTGCGCCTTACTGCCACTTCACGAACTGCCTGTTCGCAATCCTGATAGATCGGAGCCATTAACTTTTGCTCTTCCTGAGCGAGTTCCATTCTTTTCTGCTGGACTGCCTGAGCCTTCTTTGCTGTATCTGTCTCTTTATCTGCTGCTGCCTTAGCCTCGTTCTCTTTCTGACGGGCAATTGTAGCTAACTGTTTGCGAACCTGCTCTAATTTCGGGTGATTGTTCAGTATCTCCCCTCTATCTACAACACCGACACTTGATGCACTGGCTGCGGGAGCTGGTGATGACGATGATGATGACCTTCTTGCTGCTGCATCTGCTGTGAACGAAAAACTCATTACGAGAAGAGATACTGTAACTACAAGTAAGATTAATTTCTTTGTTGAAACTGACATTATAAAAATATTCCTCCTAAAGATTAACTAAAAAATTTGCCTTGAATTCTAGCATTTATTTACTAACTATCAAAACGTAAGGATTACTCATTAAACTTAGCAAATATATTCTTGCGCTCTAAAACTTTCATCAAGGGAACGCCTATTATATAACATGAGACTGCCTCGCCTAACGCAACGTAAATACACGTCATGACTAACGGCACATCGAGTAAATAATGCAGCATAGCACCTATTATGATCATATTAGACAGCACAGGCCACAACGCAGCAATAAATATATTACGTGATTTGAGAGTCAATAACGCAGCTATCAACGTTGCCAATGAACCAAATACTATATCAGCGAGTCCGTAGCCTCCGATGAAATTCGCGAATATGCACCCTATGAATAATCCCGGTACAGCTTCAGGCATATAAAACGGCAAAAGAGTCAACGCTTCTGAAATTCTGCACTGAACAGGACCGTACGATATAGGCGCAAGTATTATAGTCAAAGCAGCATACAAAGCGGCTATTAACGCACCTCTTGCAAGTTTCTTAATGTTAGTGTTAATGCTTTATTCACTCCTTATTAATATATCAGGTCTGTTTTTAGTCAGAGTCCTGAGCGAGTAAAAAGGTTCTAAGACTCTGTGAATTAAATCAAGCGATTTCGTATTAACGTAAAACTTCTTTGACTCACCGCCCGGATCCATCACGAATAAGCCTTCTGAATCTAAAATATTTATCACATGTTCGCGCAAATTTTTATCTGTGCATGAAATCTCAATCATAAATCCAAATGGAGGCAGCATATACTCTTCACGGATTCTAAGCTCGTCAATAAAAAATTTCTCCCAGCCCTCATGAAGAGAACCCGCAAAGATACGCCCCGACTTCCTGGTCTGAATCAAAATCTTTCTTTCTGAATTTGAGTCTGACTCTGAGTCTGAGTCTCTGCCGTCCCAGTAAGAGTCCCATAAGTTCGCAAAGACTTTAAAGCGCGTGTTATAGTCCGGCCGGCTTAATTCTGTATCAAGATCGAGCCATGCAATTAATTCCGGGTTAATTTTTCTGCAAAGTTCGAGTCCCCTTTCAGTGCTTAATATCAATCCGTGCATGTCGTGAATGCTGCTCTTAGAGTCATAAATATGAACATCGTCATAATATTTCTTCGCAATTTCAAATAACGCCTCGAGTCCCGGTCTCCTGCCTGATAACAAATCAAAGCCGCAATGATGACATTTATCGGGCATGTTCATAACACAGCCGCAGACCCTGCACTTGAGGATTCTGCCTTCTGATTCACTCCGCATTAAATTATTGCACTTGGGACACCTGATAGACTCTCCGCAGTTCCCGCAAAATACTTCTGAAGCATCGCCGAGCCTGTTTAGAATCCAGATGACATTTTTATTATCAGCTAGACTCTTATAAGTGCGCTTTATGAGTGAACGAGTAAGATTTATAACGCCTTTAATGCCCCGTGACTCTTCTTTGTGAGAAATATTCATGTCAGCAATGATTATATTTTTCCTGTCAGGTTTATTAACTTGCCCTGAAAGTTTCAATCTTGCAAAAGTCTTGAGTGAAGGCATACTTCCTCCTGTGATAAATTCAGAGCCTAGAAATTTTGCCCTGTAACCTGCGAGACTCCTTGCTGAGATATTAAGCATATACGGAATTACGTACGACGGATTAGCTTCATCTTCGACTATGAATCTATCAGGACTCAACGGCGCGAAGACTCCATTAGGAGCAGCAATTATTATTCTCACCTGCTTAGAGAGTGCCAGCTTCCATGCTTCCCAGAGCTTGACTCCGTTATTATTAACAGAAGACGGCCATAATATAGCGTCAGACTTGAGACACTTGGGAAGATTCGCGAAAAAACTTTTTGCACGTTCATGAGTCGGCAGCATCATTAAGACTCGTCCTGGTCGTGTTAATGCATCAAGATAAAAATTAACCCGCTCGGAGTCAAACGGGTTAAAGCAATGTGATTCTTTGAAAATTTTCTTTAATGCCGAATTCGGAGGAGCTTCGAGTCTTTCGCCTGATAAAAATTTCTTTGGCAAAATCAGCTTCAAGACTTCACCAGCACCGCACATGCATACACGTCCTGCCCATAGAGCCATTCGCCATATATCAAGATCAATGACTCTTTGAGTGTCTATTATTTCCTGAACCTGCTTAATCTCGATATTAGCTGCTAGTTCTTTATGAGACTCGCCGAGAACAAAGCCTACTCTATAAGACTTTCCTACAGGGACTCTGACTCTTGAGCCTTCAGGGGGAATAACTTCACACTCATAGCATAAAGCCTCCCACAAAGGCCAAGTGAGGATTACATCAACGCGTCCCATATGTCAAAAGCTATGTCCTGCTTCAAGCCTGAAAAAGTTCTTTCGGGTTCATTAACGTCAGCAGATATTAGAGTTACTCTATTAGTGTCATGGGCGAAACCTGAGTCACTGCCTGTAATGTCATTAGCGATGATATAATCAAGCCTCTTGCGTGATAATTTCTCTCGAGCGTATTCTGTAACGTGTTCGGACTCAGCTGCGAAACCGATTAAGACTTGGCCTTCATGCTTTAACTTTCCTGCTTCGGCTGCAATGTCAGGGTTCTGGATTAATTCAAGAGTAAGAGAGTCCCTGCCTTCACGCTTTATTTTATTTGCGTTATATTCTTTAGGCCTGTAATCTCCTACTGCGGCAGCTTTGATTACATAATCAGCCCATTCAAGATTTGCTTTCACTTCGCGTAACATATCAAGAGCTGAGACAACATGAATTACTTCAAAGCCGTATGAGTCAATATTCACAGGACCTGCAATAATTTTAACGTCAGCACCTCTGAGCCACGCAGCACGAGCCATCGCAGCACCCATCTTGCCAGTACTTGGATTAGAGATAAATCTCACAGGATCTAAATACTCATGGGTCGGCCCGGCAGTGATTAAGACTCTTTTGCCTGACATATCATGAACAGGACACAAGGCACGCATAATTTCTAATAATATCTCGTCAGGTTCGGGCATTCGTCCTTTACCGGAGACTCCGCAGGCCAAATCGCCTTCAGAAGGGTTAATGACTCTGACTCCCCGTTCCTGCAAAATTTTTATGTTCTCCTGAGTCGCTTTATTATTAAACATGTTCTCATTCATGGCAGGAAATATAATTAATTCGCGTGAACTAGCAGTTATCGTTGACGTTAGCAGGTTGCCGCAAATTCCATGAGCAATTTTCGCAAGAGTATTAGCACTGCACGGAGCAACAGCAATAACATCTGCCCACCCGGCTAACTTGATATGAGGGATTTCATAACCGGAGTCAATAAAATCACTTTCACGCCAGACTTTATGACCAGCAAGAGTCGCAAGAGTCATGTGAGTAACGAAATTTTCTGCGTTCTGAGTCAATATAATCTCGACTTCACAATCAGCCTTCTTGATTAATCTCACCAGAGCAGGAATCTTGTAAGCTGCAATGCCTCCTGTTATGCCGAGTAAAATTCTTCGTCCAGTCTGCCAGTTATTCATTTATTCATTTACTGCTTTAGCTGTCTTTGATGATGATGATTTATGCTTCTTCACGTTAAGAGGACTCTCGCCTTCTTCGATCTCCTGCAGGACATTAGAAATAAATCTTTCGTTAGCCGGAATACTTTTATCGATCTGGTACTCTTCGCTCTCACGTCTTGCTTCTGCCGCTACTTTAGCCGTTATCTCGTATTTATTATCGGTCCCGCACTGTTCTGCGAGCCATTCAAGATCATAGAATTTCATATTAATACTGCCTCCTGATTATTATTTGCTGAATATAAATATAGCTGCTGCGTAAATTACACCGGTAACTATGGCTGCGACAATTCTCCAGAACATTAACTGCTTTGATGGGTCATTCCAGTAATTCATGATGTTTATATAAATCTTCTCACAAGTTCACTGATTGAGTTATCGTGCGTTGCCTGTCCGATTGCGTTAAATTTCCAGTTTCCGTTATGCAAATACATTTCACCGAAGATCATTGCTGTCATGCCGTCATAATTTTCTGAGAGATTATACCTGCATAGTTCCTGATTATTATTCTCGCAGTCGCAAATTCTGATAAAGGCGTTATGAATCATTCCGAAATTCTGATTGCGTTTGTTAGCTTCGTAAATATTCACAACGAATATTAATTTGTCATAATTAGCAGGCAGCTTTGTCAAATCAATGAAGATTTCCTCATCATCGCCTTCGCCGTCCCCTGTGAGATTATCGCCCATGTGAGTAACTGCTCCTGAAGGGTGCTTGAGATTGCCGAAGTAAATAATATCGTTATTGTCTGTAACTTTTCCGTTTGAACACAAGAACACGCTTGCATCGCAGTCTATGGACTGAACTTGTTTGCTGCCGAACAAGCCCAATAAGCCTCCTGATTCCCGTTTAGCCGCGTCCCAGCCGAGTCCTATCATTACTTTCTTTAACGAGCTGCCGTCATGTTTGCGAAGGTCTACGCGTTGACCTTTCTGTAAATTCACTGCCATGATAATAACACTCCTTTTGCTATATATTATTATTACGAGCCTGAGCCTATGCCTAAAGACTTAAGCCAGTTTGTGAAAGCGTCAGGATTTCTTGTCTGAATTAACACAGTGCCGGGACCTCTGAACCTGCAAACGAGACATTCACCGCTTGTGAGACTCGAGAACCACCCGTTAGAAGCCTTCTCGATCGTATAATTCATGTAATCAGGCCAAGCGACTAAGTGCCCGTTATCGATTATAACTTCTTCACCGTCAGCAAGATTTATCGCATGAATTGCCCCGAAGCTGCTCAAGAACACTTTGCCTTTGCCTCTGACGTTCAAGATAAAGAAGCCTTCACGCGAGAATAAGCCCTTTGCAAGACTCTGCATCTTGGTATCTACTTCAACGCCTTCTTCAGAAGCAAGCCAGCCGTCTTTCTGGACTCTGAGTCCGTAAGTGCCGTCAAGTTCAACGTCAATTATTCCGCCTGGTGCAGGATGTCCTAATAATACGCTTCCGGGACCTCTTGAAGCTGTGATTCTCTGGAAAAAGAAACTTTCACCCGCTAAAAATTTTCGTGCCAAGCCTCCCAGAATGCTTTTGCCTCCCATTGAGCCTGTTACATCAAGATTTGCTGACATTGCTACCATTGCGTCGGACTCTGCCTGAATGGACTCGCCCTGCCTTAAATCGCATTTTACGACCGGGAAAGCGTCCTGATGTAAAATTTCGTAGTTCATGATAATTTACACGCTGACACCGAAATTAATGCCCAGTGCCCTCAAGCCTCCTTTGAAGCCTGAACCTATAGCGTTGAACTTCCATTCATTGCCCTGTCTGTATAATTCGCCTACGACAACAGCAGTCTCAATCGAGAAATCTTCGCCCAAGTCATAGCGTATTAATTCCTGATTCTTGACTTCATCAACGACCCTGATAAACGCGTTCGATACCTGACCGAAATTTTGTTTTCTTGACTCTGCCCCGTGAATAGTAACTGTGAAAGCAATTCGATTTATATTCGCGGGGACTCTGCTTAAGTCGACTTTTATCTCTTCGTCGTCGCCTTCTCCTGCACCGGTTAAATTATCTCCCATGTGCTGAACTGAACTTGAAGGGTGAGTCAAGTTATTATAGAAAACAAAATCTGAGTCGCTGGTAACTTTGCCGTTAGAGTCAAGCAGGAATGCCGCTGCGTCCAAGTCAAATGCTGAACCTGAGTCGAATCTATTAACGTCCCAGCCTAAGCCGATTAATAATTTCGATAGTCCCGAGTTGCCTTTAGTGAGATCTACTTTCTGACCCTTAGTTAAACTTATTGCCATTATGAAGAACGCCTCCTGAGTTAATAAAATTCTTGTGATTATATCATGTGTACTAAAACTCTCTATGAACTTTTAACCTAAAACTCGCAAGAATTCTCCTACTTCCATAAGTGGGAGATGAATTGCGCTGTATATTATTATTTCTATTCTATATTTTATAATCAGTCATATAATGTGAAAGGAGGTTAGTATTATGGATTTGGATAATAATAATCATTCAGTATTCTTATTATATTATCATCTTATTCTTGTTGTAAAATATCGCCGTAAAGTTTTTGATGATGATATGAGCGAGTTTGCAAAAGATATTTTTATTCGTATATCTAAAACATATAACATAACACTCGAGCAATGGAATCATGATAAAGACCATATTCATGTTATGTTTCGTGCTCACCCTAATACTGAAATGTCCAAATTCATAAATGCTTATAAAAGTGCTTCATCACGACTTATAAAGAGAAAATATCCTGCTATTCGTAAAAAATTATGGAAGGAAATGTTCTGGTCAAGAAGTTTTTGTTTACTTACGGCAGGCGGAGCACCGATAGAGATAGTAAGGCAATATATAGAAAAACAAGGTGTAAATCATGAACAGGGCATATAAATTTCGGTTATATCCCAATAAAGAGCAAAGAGTTTTATTCGCAAAAACATTCGGCTGTGTAAGATTTATTTATAACCAAATGCTTGCGGATAAGATAAAATGTTACAGAGAAACGGGAAAAACACTTCAGACAACCCCGGCACAGTATAAAACTGTGTTTGAGTGGTTGAAGGAAGTAGATAGCCTTGCTCTAGCGAATGCCCAGTTACATTTACAATCAGCATATAACAATTTTTTTAGAAGAAATTCATGTTTTCCCAAATTCAAAAGCAAGAAAAAAAGTCGAATGAGCTACACGACTAATAACCAGAATGGGAGCATAAGAATTGAAAGAGGAAAAATCAAGTTGCCTAAAGTAGGCTTCGTGAAGATAGTACAACACCGTGCAATAATAGGTAAAATCAAGAGTGTAACAATCGAGAAAACTCCGACGAATAAATATTATGCAAGCATACTTGTGGAATACGAAAACCAAGTAACCGAAGTAGAATTACAAAAATTTATTGGAATAGATTTCTCAATGCACGATTTGTACGTAACTTCCGAAGGCGAACGGGCAAATTATCCCAGATTCTTACGCCGTCTTGAACGTAAATTAGCGCGATTATGCCGTAAGCATTCCAAGACTAAACAGGGGAGCAAGAATCGTGAACGATTAAGGCATAAAGTATGCCTGGTATACGAGAAAATAACGAATCAGAGATTAGACTACCTGCACAAGAAGTCATATGAATTATCAGAAAAATATGATGCAGTGTGCATAGAAGACTTGAACATGCGAGCAATGAGTCGTCAATTGAGATTTGGCAAGTCAGTAGCGGATAACAGCTTCGGGAAATTTCGGGAAATGTTGAGCTATAAATTATATTTTCGAGGCAAAAAGCTAATCATAGTAAGTAAATGGTTTGCGTCAAGCCAGCTTTGCAGTGTGTGCGGTTACAAGAATTCACAAGTCAAAGATTTGTCAATAAGGAGCTGGAAATGTCCATCATGTAGTGTAGAACATGACAGGGACATCAACGCAGCGATAAATATTTGTAAAGAAGGAAAACGAATAACTACCGTAGGGACTACGGGAAGTAACGCCTATGGAGAGGACGTAAGACGACTTCAGCCAATACGAGTGAAGCGCAGCCTCGATGAATTAGGAAGCTCCCGCTTCTATAAGCGGGGGTAGTTCACTATAGCTTCGATATGAGAATAATAAAATTATAATAATCACAAAGCATATAATCATGTGAACTGTTCCGTGAGTCAGTGAAAGCCCTAGAGCATTATTAACCAGAAGCCTTAATCCCTGAACAAAGACGTTAAAAGGATCTGCTCCCAAGTCAGCAAGCAGGAAAAGTGTTACGCCTAAATGTGCAATAGTGAGTCCGCAGAAGAGAATTACGAGCCTTAAGAATATTACTGTCATAACTTTATATTTGCTCCTGTCTTAATAATATGCCTGCCCTTGTGAATGTGATTGTGTCTTGTTTCATCAGAATAATGACTATGTAAATGTGAATGCGTTATCGTGTGAGTATGCTTTATGCCCCTGTAAGTATAAGTAATAACGTGAGTATGTTCGTGATTATGACTCAAGATTAAAGTATCTATCACAGTAAGCAACGCTCCTGAGGACATTATGAATAACGCAATAATATACGTGCTTGAAAGTTCCTCGTTAAGAATCACGAATGATAATAACGAACCTATAAACGGCGAGGCAGCATAATACGCGCTTGTCTGAGAAGCTCCTATGACGTTTTGAGCCTTGACGTAAAAGAATATACTCAACCCGTAAGCAATGAAGCCAAGAAGCATAGCACTCACTATATAACGAAGAGCCGGGACTCTCTCGCCTAAAGATAAGGCAATCACTAACGAACCTGCACCGGAAAATATACCCTTCAGAATTACTATCTCAAACGTATTCTTTGAAGCTATCATTCTGGTACAGTTATTCTCAAGTCCCCAGCACGATGCAGCAAGAAGAACGAATAATGAACCGTATGAAAATTTCAGAGAGTCAGGATCGTTAAAATCAAACGAAAGAATTACCCCTGCAAGAGTTATAAGAGCAAGAGCAAGCCATAATCTTCGGGACACTGACTCTTTGAAGACGAGGACAGCTATCAATGCCGTAGCTACGATTTCAAAATTTCCTAATAGTGAAGCGTTCGACGACGTACCGATATTTATACCGGTCATCAAGAATACAGGTGCTGCAATGTCAAGGACTATCATATCGATAACGAAAGGCATATCGCGTCTATCAAGCGGAGATTTTCCCAGTTCAGAACGTGATTTCAACAGAGCAGTTAAAGCCATTCCGAGACCTGCACCCAGATATAACAAGGCCGCCATGAACGTTGGAGCTATGTTGTTCATAAGCAGCTTTGATAAAGGGACGTTGACAGCATAGAACACTGCAGCAATTAACGCGTAAAATATTGCCTTTGCTTTACGAGACATTTTTCATACTTTGACTCCATTAAAGTTTTAGATAATTATATCAACTTGCAGGACTCAGACTCAGAGTCATAAACATAAATTTGAACAGTCTGATAGAATATATAAAATTAATTTCTCATGAAAGAAGGATAAAAGACTTGACAACATTACAGCAATCCCGCTATAATGCGGATAGCGTTTCCTTATGCACTTCTAACAGAATACTTCATTAACGCAAACCACATTAATACAAATAAACCTTATCAAATATATTCAATTCCTGCAAGAGATTTATTAACACCAGAACGCTTCGACATAATGGCAAAATGGATTTATATCGATGCACGAGAGAAAAATTTAAATCTTGAACGCGCCGTGAAAATCTACATGGACAACATAAACGCCTTCTCACTCGGAACATTCACAGAACCAGGCACAGAGTCAAAAAATTCATTCAGCAAATATTTAGACGACTTCAATTTATTAATCGATGACATAAAGATTAACGGCTTCAATGAGAATATTTCGCTTGTACCAGTCGGCGAAGATAATATAATTCTTGACGGTTCTCACAGGACGGCGGCAGCGGCTTATTATGATAAAAATGTTACTGTGATTTATTTTCCTGGAATGCGGAGACAATGGGATTATAATTTTTTCAGGCAGCGTCTAATGAGCGATATAAACATGGGCTTCATGGCAAGTTCATACACCAGCGTCAAAGATAATTTGTACATGGCTTGTCTGTGGCCTCGAACGGGGTTAAGACTCGCTGACAAAGTTCAGGATATATTACTCAAGGCAGGAAATATTTTATACTCTCAAGATATTTATTTAACGTTCAATGGAATCAAAAACTTCATGGCAAATATATATTCTCATGACTCTTGGGTAGGCACTGAAGCAAACAATTTCGCAGGAGCAGCAGGGAAAGCCCGCGCATGTTTCGATAAAAATTATCCGGTCAGGACGTTTTTATTTCAGGCGCATTCAAGTGAACTCGTATTAGAATGCAAGCAGAGAATACGCGATCTCTACAACATAGAAAAAAGTTCTGTGCATATCTCTGACGGCCAGGCAGAAACTGAAATGATGTGCAGAATTCTTTATGACCCTGAAAACCTGCATGTTATTAATTTTACTCAAAATTACATTTACGGCCGGAATTATAATCTTCCTGACTCATCGCTCGAGAAGACTCTGCCCAAACGATACAGGCCTTCACGTGTTCAAGAACGTCTTGATTACCAGATACAACGCTGCAGGTACGGTCAAGGGCCTCTGTCCGAAATGAGTTACTGCTTGAGACATGTTATTAATCCTGCACGGAAAATTTATAATTTAACTAGAAGAATTAAACGCAGATTAATAAAATTAATATCAGGAGGCATTAAATAATCATGATTCAACACGAACAAGAATTCTACAGGACGCTTGAATTATACGGCATAAATCATAACGATGTGTGCATTATCGGCAGCAGCGTAATCGCAAGAGCAGGTTTCAGGAATAACAACGACATTGATATAACTCTGAGACCTTCTGCAAGAGAAGCATTAATAAAATCTCATAGTGATTTAAATGTGAACTCGACCTTACAGTTAATCAATTTATCCGAAAATATTCAAGTATGCCGTGAAAGATACGGTGTTATAGGCATTAAAGATTATGATCTCTTCAGCGATGATGATAATTACTCAGAAGATTATAACGGTATCAGAATAGCAAAGTTTGAGCTTGAGATTGCAAAGAAGTTACGCAGACTTGAACCCAAAGACCAGAAGGATTTAGTCGAAATAGGCAGAGCGTCCCGAATAAATAATTATGACTGGGAAAAAATATTTTATCTTGCATACTTCAACGGTGAAAAAATATGCGTTAATCCTGTTAATAATAAAGCGGGTTTACTTCGCAGAATAGCACGGCGTGTTAAGCGTATTATAAATAAAATCCTGCCGGTGAGTTCTTGCACTCATTGACAGGACATTAATAATTTACAGAGCGTTAATGATGTTATCTAAATATCTGCCTGCATCGAAGCTCTCTATTTCGCCTTTATCGCATAATTTCGCAAGTTCCGGCATAATCGGCAGCTCTGCAATAGCTTTTATCCCTGACTCAGAAGCTAGAGACTCTAAATTGCTTTCACCAAATATATAATGCTTCTTTCCGCAGTCAGGACACTCAAAGTACGCCATATTTTCAACAAGGCCAAGAACAGGAACATTCATTATCTGAGCCATGTTCAAGGCTTTATTCACTATCATGCTGACGAGCTCTTGAGGTGTAGCAACGACTATGATACCCTTCACAGGCAGTGACTGAAACACTGTTAGAGGCACGTCTCCAGTTCCAGGAGGCATATCGATAAACATATAATCAGTATAGCCCCAGTCGACCTCTTCCCAGAACTGCTGCAAGACTCCGGCCAAGACAGGACCACGCCACACTACCGGCTGAGTCTCGTCCTGAAGACATAAATTCATCGAGATGACTTTAATACCGCTCTTAGTTATCGCAGGCATTATGTTATGTCCATCTGATAGAAGTTGCTCATGAAGTCCGAACATCTTAGGGATCGAAGGCCCTGTTATATCTGCATCAAGAATCGAAGACGTGAAGCCCCTAGCTCTCATTGACGAAGCAAGAAGCCCTGTTACTAATGACTTGCCGACTCCTCCTTTGCCGCTGACGACTCCGATTACGTTTTTGATTACGCTGTTAGGATTAGCATGAAACTTTTCCGGAGCAGATTTTCTTTCTGAACAATTTGCGCTGCATGACCCGCAGTTGTGATTACATTCCGGCATTGTTATTTAAGATTTACTCCCTTCGTTAAGTTGTAAGTTGATTAATATATTTTACACGCTGACTCAATCTTGACTCGATAATAAATCTTTTACGAACGTTAAGACTTTGAGCTAGCGTGCTTATTAATGATTTCTGTATTAGTAAATGTATTAGTAATTCATGAATTAATTAACGTGAAAAGTTTTCGTGAAGAATGAATTTATTATATCACCATTAACATAATTATTTTCGTGAGTACAGCAAACAGCCACGCTATGACGCACTGCCAGATGACGACTCCCAGTGCCCACAAGCTCCCTAGTTCGCGCTTTATCGATGCAACAGCAGCAACACAAGGAGTATATAATAAACTAAACACTAAGAGTGAAGCAGCAGATACGCTCGACATAGCAGCACTTACATTTTCACCGAATAAAATATTCAGAGTCGATACAACGCTTTCTTTTGCCATGAAGCCGCTGATTAACGCCGTGCATATCTTCCAGTCTCCAAGAGCAGCAGGACGCATCAACGGAACTAACAGACTTGAAATATATGCAAGGATGCTCTCATCCTGACTCGACGCAAGATTAAAATGTAAATCAAAACTTTGCAGGAACCATATAACTATAGTTGCGATTAAGATAACTGAAAACGCCCTGTAAATAAAATCCTTTGCCTTCTCCCACATAAGCATTAACACGTTACGCGGCGCAGGCATTCTGTAATTGGGCAGCTCCATTACGAACGGCACAGCTTCTCCCCTGAAGAGAGTTTCTTTGTATAATAAAGCTACAAGGACAGCTACATCAATTCCCAGCAGATATAAACCTGACATTATTAAGCCTGAGTAGTCCGGGAAAAATGCATTAACGAAAAATGCATAAATCGGCAGCTTAGCAGTACAGCTCATGAAGGGAGTCAATAATATCGTCATTCGTCTGTCGCGTTCACTGGGCAGAGTTCGAGTCGACATTACAGCAGGGACAGTACACCCAAAGCCTATTAACATTGGGACAATGCTCCGGCCCGAGAGTCCTAATTTGCGCAAAATCTTATCCATAAAGAATGCAACTCTTGCAGTGTAGCCAGAGTCCTCGAGAATAGACAGAAAGAAAAATAACGTTATGATTATCGGCAGGAATGACAAGACGCTCCCGACTCCTGCAAAAATGCCGTCGATTATAAAGCCGTGAATGACTTCATTAACTCCCGCTGATGTCATTAACGAGTCTACGTATTGAGTCAGAGAGTCAATGCCCGACTCTAATAATTCCTGAAAGTATGCGCCGATGACATTAAATGTCAGGAAGAATATAGCGCACATTACAGCAATAAACACAGGGATAGCTGTATACTTGCCCGTTAATATGTTGTCTATGATTTGGCTTCTAACATGTTCGCGGCTCTGTTTGGGCTTAACTACGGAACGTTCGCAGACTTTGTGAATAAAATTGAATCTCATATCAGCCATTGCTGCATTACGGTCAAGGCCTCGTTCATTTTCCATTTGGACAATAATATGTTCGAGCATTTCGAGTTCATTAGGTTCAAGATTAAGCTGCTCGATGATTAATTTATCGTTCTCGATAACTTTACTTGCTGCGAATCTCAGCGGCAGTCCTGCGCGTTCTGCATGGTCTTTGATTAAGTGAGTGATTGCGTGAAGAGCCCTGTGAACTGCTCCGTTGTGATCGTTCTCGTCGCAGAAATCATAGCGTGCCGGTTTCTCCTGATAACGTGCAATATGAACAGCGTGATTAACGAGTTCATTAACACCTTCATTCTTTAATGCCGAAATAGGAATAACAGGAATCCCAAGCATGGACTCCATCATGTTAATATCGATAGTGCCTCCGTTGCCCCTGAGTTCGTCCATCATGTTAAGGGCTGCGACCATAGGAATCTGCATTTCCATTAACTGAACTGTTAAATACAAATTGCGTTCTATATTCGTAGCATCGATTATGTTAATAATAGCTTTGGGCTTCTCGTTGAGAATAAAGTTGCGCGATACGATCTCTTCACCGCTGTAGGGGGACATTGAGTAAATTCCCGGCAAGTCAGTAATTAACGTGTCGTTATGGCCTTTAATGACTCCGTCCTTCCTGTCAACAGTAACGCCCGGAAAGTTTCCGACTCTGCGATTTGCTCCTGTTAATTGATTGAATAGAGTCGTCTTGCCTGAGTTCTGATTCCCTGCCAATGCAAATGTTAATATCGTTCCATCCGGTAACGGCTCGCTCTCGCCTTTGACGTGATATTTGCCTTCTTCGCCGAGTCCAGGGTGTGCAATGTTGATAATATTTTTGCGTCCTGATTGGGCCTTGGCCTCGTTAGAGTCCTGAGTGTCCACAGGCTTAATAGTGATTCGTTGAGCGTCATGTTCCCTGAGAGTCAATTCATAATCATGAATGCGGATCTCTAAAGGGTCTCCCATAGGTGCAAGCCTTATCATCTTTACGACTGCACCCGGAATGATTCCCATGTCGAGTAAGTGCTGCCTAAGTCTTCCGCTGCCTCCGACCTTGAGAATTTCTGCGCTGTGATTGATTTGTAGCTCGTTTAAAGTTAATGAGTCGTTCATGTTGAGTTTTGTATGCCTCACTTTGAAAGAAAGATTTTCATGCAATTATACATGTTTATAAAAACTTTTCGTGTGAAGACAAAAAAAAGAGTCCCAGAATGAATCAGGAACTCTCTGAAATGATATTTTTTCGTTAAATATTATATTCTGACAATAAATGCCCGTAAGTTGTCTCTTTGCCTAAGCTGGTCTCACGAGTGAAATTATCTTTGTAAGTCAGCTTGAAAAATGTGTTATTCGCTATGAGCCTTGAATACTTTTCCGAGTCCCATTCTTCTTTTAGGAACCCACCGTGCGATAATGCCCAGCAACATGTATTATTTACCGGGATTTTGTTCCATGCCTGATAAATTTCCGAGAACTCCTCGAAAGCTATTGCTATTACATAATCAACAAGAAGATAATCAATTAATGTATCATGTGTTTTCCAGTATTCAGAAAATAATTCAGACATGAAAGCAAATAAGAGACTGTTGCTGTCTGGTGCTGAAAGACAATAACTTGTCCATCTTGACCATGAAATGACGCTGTTACTATAATTAGGCTTGCTAACACGCTTAATCGTGTAAAGTTCCATCGAGAAAATTTCTTCAGGTATATCACCTGCAGCGAAAAGAGTAGAATCCATCCACAGCCCGCCGTATTTTGCAAGTAAATTAACTCTGATTATATCTGATAGATGTGTTAGTGTTATATTATTTAATTTTACTTTTGAGATAATGTGTTGAGGAAGAGTTATATAGTCTTGATAATTATCTTTCGTTATCACGATAAGCCTGTGTGAGCCGCAGTGTTTCCTAATGCTTGCCAAACATAATTTAATGACATCAGGACAATTTGCCTCGCCCTGCCACCACATAGACCAGATTACGCCCTTGAATTCAGATACGTGTTTCGGCTTAGATTGGGGGGGGTAAATTTACTTATGACATAACCGTAATTTTCACGAAGATAGCGCATTATACGTTTATGTTTCTGCATACGTTCAAATCTTTCTGTAATGTGAAAAATTTTTCCGGCAGCTTTCCTTAACACAGCAGCAAAGAGACACATGAACCCTTCATGCTCGTATTTCATGATGACTTGTTGAAGCAGACTCATAATAAAAATCACCGTTCCTTTATAGAAATAAATAAATAAAGATTTCCGAGCCTCTCGAATAAACAAGAAGCCCGGAATATATTAACTTGCGAACTAGAAACTTGCCGCGCTCTGTCCTGCAATCCTGCCGAATATAACGAAATCTGCTACTGCGTTCCCTCCGAGTCTGTTGCCTCCGTGAATGCCTCCTGTGATCTCTCCAGCCGCGAAAAGTCCCGGTATAGCATCGCCGTTGCCTTTAAGGACTCTTGCCTGAGAGTCAATCTTCAAGCCTCCCATCGTGTGATGAATTCCTGCTGTAACTTTGATTGCATAGAACGGAGCTTTATCTAACGGATTAGCAAAACTTGTGCGGTTAAAGTCAGGGTCTTTGCGTTCAGTAACGTATTTGTTCCAGTCATTAAGGGTCTTGGCAAATTCTGATTCAGGAACGTCAATAACTTTTGCCAAAGCCTCGTAAGTGTCGCCCTGTAACGTGTAGCCTCGTGAAATATAGCCTTTAATGACGCTCGAAGCATCTGCCATCTTCTGGTCTACTATGAGCCATGAGAACGAACCAGGCTGGGCAATCTCTGCTGCTGAGACAACATCGCGGGTCCCTGTCTCATCGATAAAGCGTCTGCCTTCTTTATTAACGAGAATAGCTCCGTCGCCCCTGAGTCCTTCTGTTATTAACGCTGCCGTGTCTGCCTGAACTGTAGGGTGAATTTGAATTTGTGCCATGTCAACGACTGCTGCCCCGAGTTCCTGACCCATAACTATGCCTTCTCCTGTGATACCTGCTGCGTTGGTAGTCATGAAGCCGTCAAGTTCGGGTTTGAGTAACGCTACCATCTTGAGATTTGCCCCGAAGCCTCCTGCCGCGAGAATTACTGCCTTTGCATGAATAGTAATCTTGTCGCCCTCTGCTGAGTAAGCAATGATTCCCGAAGCTGCTCCTTTCTCGTCTGTCAAAATAGAGTCCGCCGTAGTCTGAATCATGATAGTAATATTACTGCGTTCCCTGCACGCTGCCTCAAGTCTGGGAATCATGTAAGCTCCGACAGAGACAACTTTTTTCTCTTCGTTTAACGGTCTGTGAATTCGTTTGACTGAAGCACCTCCGAAAGCTCCGACTGATGACAAATCAATATTAATAGTCTTGAGCCATTCAACAGCTCCTGCCGCGTTCTCCGCAAAAGTCTTCACGAGTTCAGGGTTGTTGATTCCATGACCGCCGATGAGTGTATCAAGCTGCATTAGTTCAATCGAGTCAAAGTAGCCTTTAGGATCTTTCTGGTAATTTTCCCATTGAGTTTTTACTATATTAGCAAGTTCTGTGATTCGTGCGTTGTCTGCAAATTTTTCGGCTGCCTTGAGGGTCTTCTCTACTCCTGCATTCTCTGTGAATTTATTTGCGTCCTGGTTAGCTGTGTGAGTTGCGTTCATTCCTCCTGTAGCTCTTGCAGAGTTCCCCCCGACCATTGCCTGTTTCTCGAGTAAGATAACGTTTTTCCCGGCATCAGCAGCAGTTATAGCCGCAACCATTCCTGCTCCTCCTGCACCTACTATGACTATATCGGTGTTAAATTCCTTCTCGACAGCTTCACGTTTTGCAGCAGCCTTCTTGAAGTCTTCGGGATTGAGACCGGCCGCGATTAATGCACCTTCAGCAGCCTTTAATATTCCCGTTGAAC
Source organism: Synergistaceae bacterium (assembly GCA_017439345.1). Lineage (GTDB taxonomy): Bacteria > Synergistota > Synergistia > Synergistales > Aminobacteriaceae > JAFUXM01. Next base: position 42,911 of record JAFSJJ010000035.1, on the reverse strand, counting down.
TTATCGTAGCTCCTGTCATAACGTCGACGTTGATAGAATTTCTCTCGACCATCTGAGCCGGAAGTTTCTCGATTGCAACTGAACCGATTCCGACTGTTTCCTTTGGGCCTTGAGCATTGACTGATGAAATTTTGCCGTCCTTGACACTGACGCTCACTGTGATAGCTCCCGGACCTCCGAAGCCGTCTGCTGTGGCCGTACCTGTCGAAGTGCCTGCGTTCTCGTTTGCATTGATGAAGATTATTCCTGCAACTGCGATAACTGACACGATGATAAATATACGTTTCTTCATGCTAAAAAAGTTACTCATGATAAGAGCGTGTCCTCCCTCTTAAAAATTAAATTAATTATAAAAAATTTGGAAATTGCAGATTAGTATATAACATTTTAGGGCGAAAAGTTTTATTATTATCGCAATTATTTTTTTTCAGGAGGAATTTTACAGTTGCACAAAAAGTTTTTATTCACGTTATTATTTCTTGTTCTCACTCTATCAGCTTCATTCACAGCTTACGGAGCAGACGGCAATCAAGACCTCGCTAATGATTACGTTACCAGAATGCACAACGAGATCAGCGCAGATATTTCGAATTTACGGCAGGCAATCGACACAGAATTAAAAGGTATGAAGTTAAAGCCTAGTGATATTAAATCACGAATCAATGAGCTTGCAATTATGACGAGTACAGCTTCAGCCGACATGACAGCATGGGGTTACACTCCTGAACAAAGAGAGCTTCATGAGCAGATTTTATCCGAGTTAAGTGTTGCATACTCTGCTTATAGTTCACTGCTTCACGGGGCTTCAAATACTGCCGGAGACGAAGAGCAGCCTGACGCAAACTCCCTTGCAGTTATTACTTCGCCTGATATTAACATGAGTGACGGACTAAGAAAGGAAATCACAAAAGTTTCAAGGGGACTCGATGTTCAAGTGTTTTATTTGCAGTCAAGACTCAGTAAGTTAAAAATAGACCTGGCTCAAGCTGTGGATCTGCAAAAGAAATTAAAAGAGGCTCAGGAAGGCGGAGAAGGTCTCGAGATTCCTAAAACGCATATTCTTGAATTAGAGTCAGCGAGAGTCAATGTAGCTCTTTCACGTTTTCAAGTTCGTGTCTTATGGCAGGCATTCGTTAAGAACGTCAAGGAGATCCAGAGGCTGAGACGAAGACTCGAAGGTATGCAGGACAAATTAATTTTCCCTAAGGCGATACTTGACTCTAACTTAGAGAAGCTTCATGCAAGAATTAACGAGTTAAGCGAAGAGATGAATGCTGCGAGAAAGGCTCGTGACTCTGCGAATCTTTCACTAATCAGGGCGCGGGCGACTCTAGGTTCAGGCGACGTAAGTATATTGACTAACGCTTCAGCTACGTACATGGCACGTTCTGCACGAGTAAATTACTGGGAGCAGATGACAGCACTTCTTGATGAAGAGATAGAACTTGCACGGGAAGCTCAGCAGGTTTGGAAGGATAGATACAAGCTCTTTCACGACAAGGCAGCAGGTGATGAGATATGGGCATTACGCAACAACGCTCAAACTAGATTACAGGAACTTCAAAGGCAGCTCGAAGGAGTCAGAACCCGTGAAAATGATTTACTCAGGCAGATAGAGTCGACTCAGGAGAAATTACAAACTGAAGGAATATCAAGCATAATTCAGCAGGGAATCATTCAGACAGTCGAGAACCGGCGCAAGATAATATCAGAAGTCATGAACCGCTACGAGTCAATTATACCTGCGGCAATATTTTTACAGCAGAGACTCTACAACGAAGCAAATGATAATCTCAGTGCAATAAGAATAGCCGAGAAAGTAAGCTCATTCAGCAAAGAAACTGTGCTTGCATTTCTGAACACTGAACTTTGGCAGGGCGAGGGCTACTCAGTTACGGTCTGGAAATTGACGGTTGCTATATTAGTATTTCTCTCGAGCTTCTTCTTGAGTTCATGGGGCAGCAACTGGATCAAGCGCAGAATGTTGAAAAGAGTCAAATCAAGTGTTACGGCAGCTAATGCAGTCCAGAGAATTTCGTTTTATATCTTATGGGTAGCGTTTGCTTTGATTGCTTTGAATATCCTTCAGATACCCTTAACGGCCTTTGCTTTCATGGGCGGTGCTATTGCGGTCGGCTTAGGCTTTGGAATGCAGAATATATTTAATAATTTAATCAGCGGCTTTATCGTAATATTCTCTCGTCCTTTCAAAGTTAATGACATTGTTGACGTTGCAGGAGTTCAAGGCGTAGTTGAAGATATAGGCTCGCGTTCGACGACTATCAAGACATGGGACGGCTTCGATGTTGTATTACCAAACAGATATTTTCTTGAGAACAGCGTTACTAACTGGACTAAATCGGACTTAAAGAAGCGTGAAATTCTCAAAGTGGGCGTGTCTTATGATGCAGACACAAGACAGGTAGAAAAATTATTACTCGACATAGTGAACGGACATTCAAGCGTTCTGAAAAATCCTGCACCGTTCGTAATATTCAAGAATTTCGGAGACAGTGCACTCGAATTTGAAATATATTACTGGATAGAGCTGCGCAAGTCGTCAGGACTCAAAGTATCAAGCGACATGAGGCACCATATAGCGGCAGTGTTCAAGCGTGAAGGTATTAATATCCCCTATCCGCAAAGAGATATTCATATCATTAATGACTCCGGCGAGTCTAAAATTGTCGAACTAAAGAAGAAGGACTCAGAGTCAGAAAAATAAATCATCATGATAAAATATTTTTACCCAACAAAAAATTTTTTCAGGAGGTAAAGACTTAGCCATGAAGAAAATATTTTCACTCGCATTAGTTCTTGTGTTAGCGTTTGCGTTCTCTGCATTTGCTGACGGTATGCCCGGAGGAACGAAGCTCATATTCGCAACAGGAGGAGCTCAGGGAACATATTACGGACTCGGGGGAGTCTTGGCCGGTAAAGTAGGCGAGAAGACAAGCACAACTGTAACAGCTATCACTTCAGGCGGCTCGAAAGCTAATATCGAAGCAATGGATGACGGTGACGCTCAAATAGCCTTTGCTCAGTCAGACGTTGCGGCCTATGCTTACAACGGAACGAGACTCTTTGATGACAAGTTCAGGAATTTCTCGACCGTAGCAAATCTCTACATGGAACAAGTTCAAATCGTAACGCTTGATCCCAGTATCAAGACAGTAGCAGACTTGAAAGGTAAAAACGTATCAGTCGGCGCGGCAGGTGCAGGAGTATATTTCAATGCTGTTGACGTTCTCGACGCTTACGGGCTCAACATTGAGAGGGACATTAAGCCCACATATCAATCATTCGGCGACTCAGTTGAAGCCCTCCAGGACGGAAAGATTGACGCAGCTTTTATCGTTGCAGGAGCTCCTACTACAGCAGTTACTTCACTTGCAGCCACTAAGAAAATTTATCTCGTGAGTCTTGATGACGAACATATCATGAAGTTAATAGCAGCATCGCCCTACTACAGCAAGAACGTTATAGCAAAAGACGTTTACGGCACTGATGAGGGAGCTACTACAGTTGCAGTCGGTGCAGTTGTCATAGCAAATGATGATGTCAGCGAAGCGGACGTGTATAACTTCATGTACGGAGTGTTCGAGAACCTTCCGGAGATCACAGCAGCACATGCTAAGGGAGCAGAGTTAAATCTCAATTTCGCAGCGTCGTATACAGCAGTACCGTATCACAAAGGCGCAGTAAAATATTTCGCTGAGAAGGGTATCAAAGTAACAGGAAAGTAATTATTTCATGAAGCACTAAGAATTTTATCAATGACGGCTGAGCTTCACAACTTGGCCGTTTTTATTTATCAGGAGGTGTAATATTATTCATGAGCGATAACGAAAATTTAACGAGTCAAGATATTGCTCAAATCGAAGCAGACGTTGACGCAGTAATGAAAAAATATGATCGTGAGTCTAACGTCAGAGTTTGGGAAGGGACTCCGGCTGTAGTAATTCGCTGGCTGTCGGCGTTGTTCTCTGTCTATTGCATTTATGTCACGCTATTCAGTACAGCAATGCCCGAAGTGAGATTAAATGTCTTTCTGGGATTAATATTAATAATCGGCTATCTTCACTACCCTATAAAGAAATCATCAGGTGAGATTAAGCCGGGACTAGGTGACTCTATTTCGATTCCCCTGACCCTTGACACGACTCCGAGAGTTAATGCAATTCCCGTTTACGATGTCATAATCATGCTTGCCGGAGCAGTTCCATTCTTTTACTTTGCAATTAACGCAGAGAGCATAATCAAACTTGCATTGAGAGTTACGAGTCCGAGAAATCCGAATTATTATTTCATGATCTCAATGGCAGTAATAGCGATATTATCAACTATGGAACTTTGCAGGCGGTGTGTAGGCATTCCCATTTTATGCGTAGTCGGTGTCTTGATGGCTTATGCGTTCTCAACGGTGAGATTCGGCAAAGTCATTTACGATTTATATTACTCTACAGGTGACGGACTGAGAAGCACTCCCATTGAAGTGTGTGCAAAATATATAGTCGTTTTTATTATCTTCGGGGCATTCCTTGAGCGCACGGGAATATCAACTTTCTTTATTAACCTTGCAAACGCTATCGCCGGAGCTTCTGCTGGAGGTCCTGCAAAAGTTGCTGTTATATCTTCAGCTCTGTGCGGGATGGTCTCGGGGTCATCAGTAGGCAACACAGTAACAACGGGAAGCGTAACTATTCCAATGATGAAGAGAACTGGTTACAAGCCTGAATTCGCCGGAGCAGTCGAGGCAGCAGCATCAACAGGAGGTCAGATAATGCCGCCGATAATGGGAGCAGCAGCTTTCTTAATGGCTGAGTATATGGGCATTCCGTATTCTCAAGTTGCGTTAAAAGCTATATTGCCCGCTGTGTTGTATTTCGCAGGAATTTATATCGCCGTTCACTTAGAAGCAAAGAAGCTCGGACTTAAAGGCATTCCCAAAGAAGAATTACCCAGAATAATAAAGTTATTACCCAAAATTTATTTATTATTGCCGTTAATAATTCTTGTCGTGATGGTCTCAATGAATATTTATACAATGCAGTTCTCAGCAGCTATAGCTATCGGAATCGCTATTCTTGTAGGACTCTTTAACAGTGATGAGAGAATTACTATCAAGAAAATTATTGACGCTCTCGAAGCAGGAGGACGAGGAACTATAACAGTAGCTGTAGCGTGTGCAATGGCAGGACTTGTAGCAGGGTGCATAACTTCAACAGGATTAGCTAGCGAGTTAATAACTATGGTCGTTAATGTCTCTGGAGGTCATGCCTTTATCGCGTTAGTATTAACTATGATTTGCTGCATAATTCTTGGAATGGGAGTCCCTACGACTGCAAATTATTGCATTATGGCGGCAACGTGTGCGCCGATATTAATGGCTCCTGGAATCGGAATCGAGAAGATCTGCGCACATTTCTTTGTATTTTATTTCGGGATAGTTGCGGATATAACTCCTCCGGTTGCTCTGGCTGCTTATGCGGGGTCGGCAATAGCGAAGGCTCCTCCTATGAAGACGGCTTTCAATGCTACGAAACTCGCAATAGGAGCTTTCATAGTGCCTTATATATTCGCGTTCACTCCTGCAATGTTGTTCGAGAACGTGAGTCCGATTATAAATATCACAGGAGCGGGGCCGGTGTTGACTCAAATATTAATTATTCTTGAGATTATATTAATCTGTGCTACTGCATTGCTTGGAATCTTCGGAGTAGCTGCGGCTCTTAACGGGTACTTGTTCAGACCGATGAATATTTTATTTAGAGTCATAATCTGCGCTGGCGGATTGAGTATGCTTGTTCCTGGAATCGTAAGCGACCTGATAGGCTTAATGCTCGTCGGCTTTGTCTTCACAGTTCAATACATGAAGCGTGAAGCTGTCAGTGCAGGTGCATAAAAAGTAAAGTAAATAACTCCCCCTGAATCTGAATTGACGTAAGGGGGAAATTTTTTTATATTTCACTCATAATGACTTTGCGGACTTCCCACATCGATCGGCCAAGACTCAACGCAAGACTCTTGACATCTTCATATTCTGGGACCCGCCTTATGACTTCATCATTATTATCAAGCCTCGTAACTTTGACTCGGACTTTACCCAGCGAAGTATTTATTTCTTCAAGTTCCCATTTGAGTCTTAATCTATCGAGTTCATGAATTCTGACTCCCTGTGAAGTAGTGTTCTGCATAATTATTAACGCAAGCTGTGAAGTCTTACCCGGTTCACACAGACAGCATAACTTGACTCCGGGTCTGCCCTTCTTCATGTGAATATTCTCAAGCCACGAGTCCAAAGCTCCTGACGCAAATAATTTCTCGTTCACAAGTTCATAATCCTGCGGGTTCATGTCGTCTATATTGCATTCGAGCAGCGCAAGTTTCTCCTGAATCAAGCCTTCAGGTGAATCTTTCACGTCAGAGTCAATCAATAAAGCCCTTAACACGTTAGGCATGTCCGGTGATTCATGATTGCCGAGTCCATAGCCAGAAGCCATGATTTTCCCAGGAGGCAGGGTGCAGAATCCATCAGCAAGAATTTTCACGAGTAACGCTCCTGTCGGTGTAGTCCGTTCCATTGGACTCCCTGATGCAAATACGGGAAGACCATGAAGCAAATACTCTGCCGCAGGGGCAGGCACAGGCAATATTCCATGAGCGCAGTTTACGACTCCTGAGCCTGTGTTAATGCTTGAACATAAGACTCTCGGCCAGTTCAAAGCGTCCATCAATATAAATGCTCCTACTATGTCAATTATAGAGTCAACTGCTCCGACCTCGTGAAAGTGAATTTTGTCAGCCGTAGTGCCGTGAACGTGTGCCTCAGCCTGAGCAAGTAACGAGAATGCACGGATTGATTCGCGTTTGATTCGTTCATTAAGTGAGCTTGAATATATCATTGACTCTATATCTGCTAAGTGTCTGTGATGATGATGCCCGTGTTCATGTTCATGTTCTTCATGTTCGTGATGTTCGTGATGATGTTCATGTTCATGATTAAGTTTCACGTCGAAATTTATTCCTGCAATACCGTTCTTGTTAGCTTTCTCGATTACAAGTTCATACTCTGAAGGTTCTAACGCTGTGATTTTGCTGATTCCCTCAGTCAAGACTTTATGAGACGGCACGAGATTTAATAAAGCTCCGATAAACATATCGCCTGCAATTCCTGCGAAACAGTCAAGATACAAAGTTTTCATTATTAATTATTTTTCCTTCTTTCCGATAAAGAAATACTGTGAAGGTTCATTATTATTCTTGGTGTAAGATAACAGCTCTTCAAACGGATCATGACTCGGACTCGATTTAGATTCAGATTTTGAGTCATTATCATGATAAGGCTTTGAGCTTCCTGAGACACTCTGCAATATGATTCTATTTTCGTTATCATGAGCTAACATAGGGACTACAGTCGCAGCATCGCATTCACAGGCAAATTTTATGTCAGGACTATAGCCTATTTTCTCGAGATACTTTGCATGTGTCGACTTCATGACGCACTCTAATAAATCACTGCCCCTGTTCTGCCACAGAGTCAATGACATTCTCGCACTGTCTGACATAGAGACTTCACCGCGAGTAAGCAAACTTTCAACTAATGCACCTGCGCATAAAGTATCTTCCCATGAAGGGCGTTTTTTCCTGCCTGAACACAGCAAGCCTATTTTATTTCCCAGACTTAACGCGTAATCAAGACATGATAATTTATTCCGCAGACTTACAGCTATAACAGGACTCCCTGACGAAGCTGCCTGAACAAGTGCTACAGTCCCGTTAGTCGTCGACATGACTCCGCAGTAGTGAGCCTGGATCAATCCATAATTTAACTCAACAGGTGAATTGCCCAAGTCAAAGCCTTCCGGGGGAATTCCATTTACTTCGCCCATCAGTAACGGTGAAGAGCCTCTTTCTTTGAGTTCATTAACGAGTTTTCTTGCCTCATCAGGTGATTTAACCGGATAAAGCTCTCTGCCTCCCAGTTCGAACCAGCGGGTCATAACTGTTGTAGCTCTTAGAACGTCAATCACTAGCCATACATCAGCTATAGGCAGAAAGTTATCTTCACCGCACGAGAACACTAAATCTACTTCATACATGAATTAATAAGCCTTCGCAAATATCGTGAGCCTTGCGTTGTCTTTACCCGTAATAAAGCACTTGCCGCGATTATCACCCTGTAATATTACTCTGGGAGTAGCTCCGCCGGTATCTTCTTTAATGCGCTTCTCGTCCTCTGGAGTCCCCCCAAAGTATGCACGAACAAAGCCGCCCTTCTCGTCAAGAATTGCCTTTAACTCGTCATAATCTTTTGCATCGTGAGTGTTAGCTTCCCTGAAGTCTTTAGCCCGTGTAAATAAATTATTCTGAATATCGGAAAGAATATCTTTTACAGTTTCTATAACGTTCTCAGCCTTAACGTCAAGTTTTGCCCCTGTATCGCGCCTGACGAGTCTCACTGTTCCTGCTGCTAAATCCTTCTCGCCTAATTCGAGCCTTAAGGGGACTCCTTTCTGTAAGTGCGTAAAGAATCTGTCAGCCGGTCTTGCATGAAAGTCCGTATCTACCTGAGTGAACATGCCTCCGAGTTCGTCATCAAGTTTAGCTGCTAACTCTTTGGCTTTGGGTAATATTTCATTCTCTGCAATGCTCTCATCTTTCGATATGGGTAATATGACAGCCTTAACCGGTGCAATTCTAGGAGGAATAATTAAGCCGTCATTGTCAGAGTGAGTCATAATCAGCGCGCCTATTAATCTTGTCGATACTCCCCAGCTTGTAGTCCAGCAGTAAGCAAGTTCGCCGTCTCTGTTCTGGTATTGAATCTCGAAAGCCTTTGCGAAGTTCTGGCCGAGAAAATGGCTTGTCCCTGCCTGAAGTGCTTTAGTGTCGCTCATCATTGCTTCACATGTGTAAGTGTCTATTGCTCCTGGGAAGCGTTCACCCGCTGTCTTCTCTCCTGCTATAACTGGAATCGCTAACTCATTCTCGATTATACTGCGATAAACTTCAAGCATTCTGAGGGTCTCTTCTCTGGCTTCTGATTTTGTCTCGTGAGCGGTGTGTCCTTCCTGCCAGAGAAATTCTGAAGTCCGCAAAAATAATCTCGGTCTCTTCTCCCAGCGCATGACGTTGCACCATTGATTAATTAACACAGGTAAATCACGCCATGACTGAATCCACTTTGAATACATGTAGCCTATTATCGTCTCAGATGTAGGACGGACTGCAAAAGCCTCTTCGAGCTCTTCTCCTCCTGCATGAGTCACCATAGCGAGCTCCGGAGAAAAGCCCTCGACGTGTTCAGCTTCCTTCTGAAAGAATGAATTAGGAATCAACAGGGGAAAATATGCGTTGACGTGTCCTGTTCTCTTGAATGCTGCGTCTAACTTGGCCTGAATGTTCTCCCATATTGCATAACCTGTAGGCCTGATAACCATACAGCCCCTGACCGGAGCATAATCTGCGAGTCCTGCTGCCTTGATAACGTCAAGATACCACTGCGAATAATTTTCTTCTTTAGGTGTAATATTTCTTGCCAATTTATATAATTCCTCCTCGTGAAATTTTTTATATTACGGTAACGGATAATGATCCCATATAGGTACTCCTAAGAAAAATCCTGCTTTGAACTCTTCAGAGCCGTACATTACTGCGAGCTTCAAATCTACTATGTTATTCGGAAAGTTCACAGCGAGTCCCACTTCCCACGGAGCATCTATCTTTTTCCAGCCCTTGTCCATTGCGTAACCCCAGCTTGCGAATATCTCACCGGCTATGACTCCCATAGCGTTGCGTGAAATTATTCTCCTGAAGGCAATATTAGCCCATCCCATGCGTTCGGCTTCGATTGGACGTGATGCAATAGAGTAAAGTTCTTCAGCAGCTCCCAAATATACAGCGTGACTCCTTCTGTTCATGTCGCCTTCTGCAAAACCTGCACGGAAATATATCCGCCACAGACTCGAGACTTCAAGGGGCTTGAAGTAGCTTAACCTGTAATTAATCTCGTCAAAGTCCGGCCACCATGCATTAACACGCCATGAATAGCCTTTAGTCGGGTCGCCTGGTATATCAAGAGTGTCGTATTCTGCCAGGAAAGTAATTCCCCCTGCGTCAGTGTCGTCCTTGTCAGAGAGTGAAGAGCCGTGAACATGTTCATATGCGTAGCCGAATCCCAAATTAACTGATCCCCATGTGAATAATCTCGTAATACCTGCTGCGTATCTGTCCCAGTCCCTTGTTTTATCGGATTTCCCTCGAGGCTTCCAGTTCTGGGCACTAAGAGTTACTCTCCATGCGTCCAAAGGCTGAGGTGCTGTCTGATATTCCAAGTCAAAGCCCAATTGATCGCCTATCTTGACAACTCCCAGCAGAGAGTCATATTCGCTGAATATTCCGCGTGATTCGCCTTTGAGATAAAGCCATCTGTTAGAGTGCAGGTTTGTAGAGTATCCTGAAATTCCCGCCTTGAGTTCTGCCGACTGCCTGACATCGATTCTCACAAGAACATCGCCTGATTCCGTACGTCCTAACTGGTAATCAGCTAAGTCAATTCCCTGAGCCGTTGAGAGACTCTCTAAATCCTTATCGATCTCGTTGACATTTACGGGTCTGCCTACCCATTTAAGAGATCTCTTGCGGACTAAATCTGCCATCTTAGGGGGTAACCCGTGAACTTCGACATCGCCGACTATGTTGGTGCCTTTCCTGAGATCTTCAAACGGTTTCAAGAGTACCGGGCCTTTCTTTGATAATTCTTTGATCTCTTCAATTTTTGCCATTGCTGTATCATAGCCGAGTTTTATAGTTCTCTCAGAGCCTTCTGTGTCAAGCATTCCGAGTCCCGAAACGTCAGGAGTCAATAACAAATCTGCGGCTGCTCCCTCTTCGTTCGTAGTCTTGCGCATTAAGATAGTAAGTGCCTGGCTTATAACGTCCATATATGACTGCATATTCTTTGTAGTATTTAACGGATCTGAAATATCGACAGCTACAATCGGAATATCCGGAAATAATTCCTGAGCAGTATAAACCGGTAAATTCGAGACAACTCCGCCGTCAATTAATAAATGTCCGTCAATAGTCCAAGGCTCGAACAGGGCAGGTATTGACATAGAAGCTCTCATTGCAGAAGCTAAGTTTCCCTCAGTCAGGACAACTTTTTCACCGGTATTGACATCAGTAGCTACTGCAGCATAGGGGATAGGCAGATTATAGAAATCCGTCTCCGTGACGTGGCGCATTAACTGAGAGAAGTACATATATAATTTATCGCCTGTTAATATTCCCTTAGGCCCGCGCTGCTTATTCTGGATCTTATAAGTCAGTGCAGGTATGGTGCTTGTCTTGGCTCTGCGATCATTGCCGCTGAAAACGAACATAGGCCCGGTATTCTCTGATAAAAGGCTGGGAAGATCTAAATTCTTGATTATCTTGCGCATTTCCTTTGTTGAGTATCCGCTCGCCCTCAATGCTCCCATTAAAGCTCCCATGCTGGTGCCTACTATGCCGACGACTGGGATTCCGTTTTCCTCAAGGGCTTCCATGACTCCAAGATGAGCAAAGCCTTTAGTTCCTCCTCCTGATAAGACTAACACTATTCCGGCCTGACCCTCTAACGGACTCAAGAACAGCATACATGCAATAAGACACGTATATATAAACTTTCTGAACGTCATAAAAAATTTCGCTCCTTATTAAAAAACGGCTCCGGCCCATTCAGACCAGAACCGTTAAATATTTCATCACGTTTAATAATTAATTCATTACAGGTTAGTCAATCTTGAACGAAAGAACGAGATAAATTCCCCCTGAAGGTGCAAGAGTGAACGGCAGGGTGAAACTTCTCATACCTGTTTCTTCTTTTGTAACGTTCCTGATATTCTCTCCGACTATTAACTGAGGCGGTGTTACGTCAACTGTTCCCAATGCGCTTTGGACGAGGGCACGGCCTCCGATCATGTTAGAAAGCTCTCCTATTACGCTCATAGATACATCATCGCCGAGAACGGGTTTAATCATTCCGCCTGACATTGCAGAGATAATATTTTCAAAGCCTTCTTTGTTGAGCATGATATTAACTGTCCCTCTTGAGCCGACACCTACAACGCCGATTAATGCAGCTGTGCAGATATTTTCTACTTTAATCCCCGGAGATACTTTAGACTTATTGAGGGTGATATTAAGCCCCACCTCTCGCCCTACTGACAGAACAGCCGATGCAAAACTATTCACGAGAGCGACAAGTTTATCCATACCGGCCATTTAAAATTAATCTCCCTCCCTGTAAATTTTATGTAATTGAATTTTTTGAGTTTGTCATATTATAGCTTATTCGCGCTTATATCTCTATATTTTTTCACTCAAGACACTCAATGCCCGTAACGCAATCGCCCACGCCGCCAAGTCATCGAGGATTCTCGCAGGAACCCGCAGCCCTTCAGGAATCAGCTTCATTAACAGACCAGGCTTGTGAATTTTCCAGTAAAGACTCCTTGCTTCGAGCGTTGTATTTCTCTCGTTGACAATCATAATATCACAGCAAGCAATACTCTTGACGTAATCATGAAATTCTTTGCTGCCCGTCCCGTTTCCAAGTGCAATGAATTTGACTCGAGAGTGAGCAATATTTTTCGAGCTGCCTTCAAGAGTCCATGCAGAAAAATTTTTATCTGAGTCAAGAGTCCTGAAAAAGTTATCGCGTTCAGAACTTACAAATATTCCCGAAGCTAATAATTTCCCGTCAGAGTCAACGAATGCAAAGCCCGTTTTATCGCGTCCGGGATCAAGTGCGAGAATTATATCTTCTTCTGAGTGTATCCCCATCGATCTAGAAGCCACATCCATTGTCCTGGAGCCTCCTTTATCCAGTCTTCCATAACATGATTACACATCTCAAGTGAAGCATTAATATCTTCGCCAAAACTTTTGCCGTTCTTGTCAAGTTTATCGCTTAAAATTTCCGTGAATATAACTCTATGATGAGTCGGGTTATTCGAGTCTCGAGTCACTTTAACAGGGATAACAGGGCATTTGAATTTGTTATAGAGCTTTATTATTCCGTCATGGGTGCTTGCATCGAGGCCAAGAAATTTTGTGATGACTCCATCTTTGCGGGCATCTAAGTCTTGCATGATTACAACAGTTTCACCTGATTTGAGGACTCTGAATATTTCGCGTAAATTCTTAGAGTCAGAACTGATTAACTGCATTCCAATATCATTGATTCTTATATTCTCGATTAAGTCATCAGCTCCGTTATTATTTCTCTGAGGCGTATAGACGACATGCAGGGGGAAGCCTTCACTGATAACGCGCATTGCGGCAAGCTCCCAGTTAGCAATATGTGCAACGAGTAATATAGCTCCGTGATTTCGTGACAGTGCTTCGGTGAAGAGTGCTTTACTCGAGTCAGGAAATTCTGCAAGTTCACGAACATGCTTCTTACTCACAGGGAATCTAATGAACTCAACCGCGAACATTCCTAGATTAATAAATGACTCTCTGATTATATCTCTTGCAATCGTAACGCCGACTCCCAGAGCCTGAACGCAGCGAGACTCGCACATGTCGACCTTCTTCCAGAGTACCAAATGTAACAGCCTTCCCAAGAGTCCCCCGAACCTGACGGCCAAGCCATGAGGGAGCATTCTCAAGAACGCAATAAATATTTTCAGCGTGATAAATTCTCCTAACTTAAATGTGAACGATAAAAATTTTATGATAATATTAACACGTAACACGAAGCATTTAATGAGTCACGAAACTTTTCACGAGTTACTAATACAATTACTAATACACGAAGCATTAACTCATTCACTAATCACAAAGACTAACGCGCTGGAAAAATTCATTAACGAGTCATCATCAGAGTCTACGCTCAAGCACAGAGTCTCTGACACAAGAAGACTTCATTAACGAGTCATTAACTTTATGACGACATATTAAATAAATCGCGTGCTTTCATGTAAAATTATTTATATTTTTTCAGGGAGTGATTTAACAATGTCATTAGCGGCGTGCAAGTCCTGCGGTAAAGTCTTCGATACTGAATCGAATCACAGAGAGCTTTGCTTTGAGTGTTACCAAAGGATCGAGAAGTTATATAACAAGCTGCATGAATTCATAAAGAATGACACGGAAATAAACTTTGATATAGATTACCTTGCTGATATGCTGGGGGTAACTCCTGCAGATATTCGCGAGCTGATCAAGTTCGGTTATATCGAGCGCGACATTCAGACTTACGGCAAGGGACTCTCACCGCGTCAGGAGCTGGCAATCAAACTCAATGAAGAAATAAAGAAGCTGGACAGACATAAACAAGTCTCAAGCTACGGCGGGAAAATATATAAGCGCAAATGATATTAATAAATATAAAGAGAGGTAGTGAATTTAATGCTTAAATCCTGCAAACTTTGCGGACGTGCCTTTAACTCAGAAGGCTTGAACGTGTGTATAACATGCTTTCGGAGACTCGAAGACGTTTACACACATGCACATGATTACTTGAGAGATAATTCAGACGAAAAATTTGATATGATGCAGCTTGCTGACTTAATAGGAGCTGACCCAAGAGACATTCAGGAGCTTTTAGAGATGGGCTGGCTTGACAGAGATATAGAACTATACATGAAGAAGAATAGCAGTGTCGGAGGCTTGACTTCAACGCGTCAGTCAATGGCTCAGAAGTTCGGAGATGAGCTTCACAAAATGAAGATGAAGAGTAAACGCACAATGTACGGCGGAGAAATTTACCAGAGGAAGCCGAGATGGAGATAGAAAAAATTTTCATTCTCGTGAATTCCGGGATTCTAGGCGCGTGTTTAGGGTCGTTCTTGAATGTCGTAGCACACCGCAGCATTCAGAATCGCTCATGGTGGGGCAGTGAACGTTCAATCTGTGAATCATGCGGCCATGTCTTGGGAGTGAGTGAATTAATTCCGTTATTCTCATATATTATTCAGAAGGGTAAATGCAGACATTGCGGCAAAAGATTTTCAGTGAGATATTTTCTCGTTGAGTTAATCACATGTCTTGCGTTTGTGTTAATCATGTATAAGCGTGGACTCACATGGTCAGGGTTATTATGTTTAGTCGGGACTTGCGGACTCATCGTTAATTCTCTGACTGACTTTGAGTCCGGTGATGTCTTTGACGTTCTTGCATTAGCTCCGGGTGTTATAGCTTTATTAATTCGCATTGTCGGGGGACGCTTTGCAGTTCTTGATGGCTTCACAGGGGCATTGACGGGCTGGGGAATCTTTGCTGTGATAATAATTCTCTCACGCGGGGGCATGGGCTGGGGCGATGCTGTCTTCATGGCAGGAGCAGGGGCTGTCTTAGGCTTCAGGTTCACTCTATTAGCTTTCTATCTTGGCATCATGGCCGGAGGATTCTGGGCAATAGCTTTAATGTTAATCGGCAGACTTCACTGGGGCAGGGGCGAGACGTTGCCGTTAGTTCCGTTCTTGTCGATAGGGTGCTTCATAGTGTTTGCGTTTGGAAATGAAATATTTGAGTACTTGAATTCGAGATTGCCGTACTCGAAGATATTTATAACTTCATGGCCGTATAATTTATAGAAAGGAAGTTTGTATACAAAATGAAAGTAGTATCAAGAATCAATTATAAAGGCGGAGTCGGAAAAACAACACTTACAGCCAATCTCGGAGCATATGCAGCATTGCGCGGACTTAGGGTGCTTCTTGTAGATTTAGACCCTCAGACGCATTTAACGTTCAGTTTTATGACTCATGATCAGTGGCACAAGAAATATGAATACACAAAGACTCTGAAAATTATTTTGACAGCCTGATTGATGAGAAGGGTGAAGTCTCTCTGTCTTCGCTTGTAGTTCCGTTGAAATATAAGCCTTGTGCAAAACTCGATTTAATATGTTCTCATTTAGGGCTTTCTGATATGGATATGAAGCTCTCCGGGAAGTGTACAGCGTCAAACAGTTCGCAGTTAGCAAGCAATTCACTTAGAATGTATAACTATTTGCGTTCGGGATTAGAGAAGCTGGCTGGCGAGTATGACATTGTATTAATAGACTGTTCGCCGAATTTTAATGCCCTGGTTCGTAATGCAGCAATAGCGAGCGATTATTATTTAGTGCCTGCTCGTCTGGATTATTTATCTTTGCTTGGAATAGATAATCTTCAAGATAACGTGCATTCGTTTTTCGATGATTATAGAAAGTTTTTAATGGTACGTCCTGATTTGGGATACGAATCAGCCTCAATAGAAATGCTTGGAGTAGTTCCTGTGATGGTGGAGCTGCAAAGGGGACGCGATGGTATAATCAAAGCACATCAAGAATACGAGGATAAAATGAAAGCATTAGGCTATAACATTTTCCATTTTGTGAGGCATAATTCAACCGTTTTTGCTCCTGACAGAATAGTTAAAGGTCCTGTAGTCTTAAACGCAGTAAAGCATTCAGCAAAGACTCAAGCTAAAGGCTCGCCCCTTGATAAAGTTACAAGAGATTATGAAACACTCGGTGAAGAAATTTTATCCCGTTTAGGTATGCAGCTAAAAAATTAATTTATGCTTTAATTAAGGAAAGGAGAATAAAACATGATTCGCAAAGTTGAACCCGTCGAAGTCTCAGGAGGCTTCCCGGAAAGCAAAGGCGTTAGATATATGGCTCACATAGTCTCTAAAGAAGAATTAAAAGGTCACGGAAGATTATACGCTCATGTCAGGCTGCCTTCAGGTTCGAGCGTAGGATGGCATCAGCATGTTCACGACACAGAGCCTTATTATGTGATTAAAGGTGAAGGAGATTTCTACGAGGGAGATTCGGAGTTCTGCGAGCGTAAGAAAACTCATGTCAAAGCCGGTGAAGTCTGCGTTATCAACGTGGGACAATGGCACGCAATCGAGAATAATTCGAGTCAGGATTTGGAATTTATCGCGTTAATTTACAACGAACCCGGCTACACGAATTCATAAAGTCTTGCTAAGATTGATTTTATTTGCTAATATTATCAGGCTGTTTTTGCAGTAAGCAAATTTATTCGCACTAAGGAAAGGAGGAAAGTGCAAAAGCATATTTACATTACATTATGTTTTTTGCATTGAGTAAGTGCCAACAATTAATCAGTTAGTACGTCTTGGACGTGAAGAGAAGAAGAGCAAAAGCAATTCTCCGGCATTACAGGGGAATCCTGCCCGACGCGGAGTCTGCACGAGAGTTTATACGATAACTCCCAAGAAGCCGAACTCAGCATTGAGAAAAGTTGCGCGTGTTAGATTAACCAACGGGATCGAAGTTACTTCATATATTCCCGGAATCGGTCATAACTTGCAGGAACACTCAGTAGTTCTCGTAAGGGGAGGCCGTGTAAAGGACTTGCCCGGTGTTCGTTACCATATAATCAGAGGCACTCTTGACTGCGGAGGAGTCGAGAACCGCAAGAGAAGCCGTTCAAAGTATGGCGCACGCAGACCTAAAGCAAATTAATACGGGAGGATTTATAGATTATGCCGAGAAAAGGTCATATTAAGAAGAGACCCCCTCTGCCTGATATAAGATTCAACAATCCGGCAGCATCAAGATTCATAAGTGCTTTGATGTTGGGAGGCAAACGCAGCTTAGCAGAAAAAATCTTTTACGGAGCATTAGAGCAGGCTGCAGAGAAATTAGGCGTTGAACCCTTTGAAGTTTTCGAGAAGGCAATGGCAAACGTTACACCTCAAATCGAGGTCAGGCCGAGAAGAGTCGGCGGAGCTACGTATCAAGTTCCCGTTGAAGTTACACCTGAGAGAGGCGTTCAGCTTTCTATAAGATGGATAGTTTCATATGCCAGAGCCAAAAAGGGTATGCCTATGAGTGAAAGACTCATGCGCGAGTTAATGGATGCCTACAAGAACGAAGGTGCTTCGATTAAGAGACGTGAAGATACTCACAGAATGGCCGAAGCTAACAGGGCATTTGCGCACTATAGGTGGTAAAAATATTTTATTTGTTGCAGGTGTGTATTTTTGCAGGATATTAATAAAGTCAGAAATATAGGAATAGCAGCTCATATAGACGCAGGCAAGACTACGACAAGCGAGCGCATTCTATATTACACAGGAAGTAATTATAAAGTCGGCGAAGTTCATGAAGGCACGGCCACTATGGACTGGATGGAGCAGGAGAGAGAACGCGGTATAACAATCACCTCAGCTGCTACAACCTGCGCATGGAAAGGTTTTACTATCAACTTGATTGATACGCCAGGCCACGTGGATTTTACGGTTGAAGTTGAACGTTCAATGCGTGTTCTTGACGGAGCTGTAGCTGTCTTCTGTGCAGTCGGAGGAGTCGAACCTCAGTCCGAAACAGTCTGGAGGCAGGCAGATAAATATCACGTTCCGAGAATTGCATTTGTTAATAAAATGGATCGTATCGGGGCAGATTTTAGCGCAGTCGTCAAGGCAATGCACGAGAGACTCGGAGCGAACGCAATACCGCTTCAATTACCAATCGGAGCAGAAGATGATTTCGCCGGAGTAGTAGATTTAATCGAACAGAAAGCATTTTATTTTTCAGGAGTCTTAGGCCAGGCACCTGCAGAAGGAGTAATCCCCCCTGAGCTTGCAATGGAGGCTAAACAGGGACGCGATAACATAATCGAAGCATTGTCTGATTTCAGCGATGACATTATGACTCTTTATCTTGAGGGCAAGCCTGTAAGTTCGGAGTTAATCCGCAAGACGTTGCGCGAGGCAGTAATTAATCTTAAGGCCGTTCCCGTGTTATGCGGTTCAGCTTTCAAGAATAAATGCGTTGAGCCTTTGCTTGATGCAGTTGTTGAATATTTGCCGAGTCCAGTGGATTTGCCGCCTATAAAAGGTTTGTCGCCTGCTGATCCTGATACGATATTAGAGAGACATAGCAGCAATAGTGAGCCGTTTACTGCATTAGCTTTCAAAGTTGCTGTTGATCCGTTTTTAGGCAAATTATTTTTCCTGAGAGTCTATGCAGGTAAATTAGAGAAGGGCAGCGCAGTTTATAACCCTACTTCAGGCCAGAGAGAACGCATAGGGCGAATAATGAGAATGCACTCTAACAAGCGCGAAGATATTGACTTCATGGAAGCAGGAATGATCGTAGCAGTTCCTTCGCTCAAGACAACGAAGACCGGCGATACTTTATGCGATGAGTCAAATCCGATAGTCTTAGAGAGTCTCGAATTCCCTGAGCCTGTTATCTCGTTAGCAGTTGAACCAGCAACTCAGCAGGATAAAGTCAAGTTGTCGAAAGGGTTAAACGCTCTTGCAGACGAAGACCCGACCTTCAGAGTTCATAATGACGAGGAGAGCGGCCAGACTGTTATATCAGGAATGGGAGAACTTCACCTTGAGATAATTATTGATAGGTTGAAGCGCGAGTTCGGAGTCGATGTCAAAGTCGGTAATCCTCAAGTTTCGTACAGGGAAGCAATCAGAAAGCCTGCCCACGCTGAAGGAAAATATATCAGGCAGTCAGGCGGTAGAGGTCAATATGGACACGTTGTATTTGACATTGAGCCTATTGAAGATAACAAGTACGAATTTGAAGATAAAATTGTCGGCGGAGTCGTTCCTAAAGAGTATATTGCAGCAGTCGAGAAGGGACTCGAAGAAGCGATTCAATCAGGAGTCTTGGGAGGTTATCCCGTTATCGGCGTGAAAGTTACTCTTGTTGATGGTTCGTATCATGAAGTTGACAGTTCGGAAATGGCATTTAAAATAGCTGCGTCAATGGGTTTCAAGGAGGCCATGAAGAAAGCTGACCCCGTTTTAATGGAACCTGTTATGTCAGTAGAAGTTGTTACTCCTGAAGAATATGTAGGAGATGTAATCGGAGATC
This sequence comes from Synergistaceae bacterium, assembly GCA_017439345.1. Classification (GTDB taxonomy): domain Bacteria; phylum Synergistota; class Synergistia; order Synergistales; family Aminobacteriaceae; genus JAFUXM01. Next base: position 23,056 of record JAFSJJ010000035.1, on the reverse strand, counting down.
TCTCATCGAGAAGAGGCCGCATTGACGGAATGGACATGAGAGCCAACGCAAGAATCATTAAGGCTTTCGTACCGTTAGTAGGCATGTTCGGATATGCTACGGATTTACGCAGCAAGACATCAGGACGCGCAAATTACTCGATGCAGTTTGATCACTATGAACAGACACCTGCGGAAGTAAGCGAAAAGATTTTGCAGGGAAGAATTTAATTAATTAATATTAAAGGAGATTGCTGAATTATGGCAAAAGAAAAGTTTGAACGCACCAAGCCTCACTTAAATATAGGAACAATCGGACATATCGACCACGGCAAGACGACACTTACAGCGGCTATTACGAAATGCTTAGCTACAGAGAGTTACGCTGAGTACACAGCATATGACATGATCGACAAGGCTCCCGAAGAGAGAGAGCGCGGAATTACGATTAACATCGCCCACGTTGAGTATCAGACGGATAAGAGACACTATGCCCATATCGACTGCCCCGGCCACGCTGTCTATATCCAGTACTTGATTACCGGAGCTGCCCAGATGGACGGAACAATTCTCGTTGTCAGTGCTGCAGACGGTCCTATGCCCCAGACCCGTGAGCACGTATTATTAGCCCGCCAGGTCAACGTTCCTGCAATTGTTGTGTTCATGAACAAGACTGACCAGGTTGACGACCCTGAATTATTAGACTTGGTAGAGATGGAAGTTCGCGAGCTTCTTAACAAATACGACTTCCCCGGCGATGATACCCCGATTATTCGCGGTTCAGCTCTTGAAGTTCTTGAGAAGGGTACAGGCAAGAGAGACGATCCTATCTGCAAGTGCATTTATGATCTTATGGACGCTTGCGATAATTTTATTCCTGAGCCTGTCAGAGAGATTGATAAGCCGTTCCTTATGCCTATTGAAGACGTATTCACGATTTCAGGACGCGGCACGGTCGTTACGGGAAGAGTTGAGCGCGGTGTAATCAATGCCGGCGAGCCTGTAGAGATCGTTGGAATGAAGAGAGACACTCAGAAGTCAGTTGCTACGTCACTCGAAATGTTCAGAAAGATTCTTGACAACGCTGAAGCAGGCGACAACGTAGGTGTATTGCTCAGAGGCATTGACAAATCAGACGTTGAACGCGGACAGGTTCTCGCAAAGCCCGGCACAGTTACTCCTCATACGAAGTTCAAGAGCGAAGTTTACGTCTTAAAGAAAGAAGAAGGCGGCCGTCATACTCCGTTCTTTGCAGGTTACAAGCCTCAGTTCTATTTCAGAACGACAGACGTTACCGGAAATATTAAATTACCTGAAGGAGTCGAGATGGTCATGCCTGGGGACAACGCTACTTTTGAAGTTGAGTTAATCGTCCCTATAGCAATGGAGGAAGGTCTCCGCTTTGCAGTTCGTGAAGGCGGACACACAGTCGGAGCGGGAGTCGTAACCCAGATTATAGAGTAATAATATCATGGCACGTAAAATCCGCATTAGACTAAAATCATTCGATCACAGGGTGTTAGACGCGTCGGCAGCTCAGATAGCAGAGACAGCTCACTCAACGGGCGCAAGGGTTTCCGGACCTATACCTCTTCCGACTGAAATAGGTCGTATAACGATTCTCAAGTCGCCTCACAAAGACAAAGATGCACGCGAGCAGTTCGAGATGCGCACACACAAGAGATTGATTGATATAATTGATCCGACACAGAGAACGATGGATGCCCTGATGCAGTTAAATTTAGCGTCAGGTGTTGACATACAGATTAAGTTTTAATTTTTAGTTGTAAGGGAGAAATTTTAACTATGTCAATTGGGATTCTGGGGAAAAAACTCGGAATGACACAGATTTACGACTCAGAGGGACAGGCCGTAGCAGTTACGGTCGTCCTTGCCGGGCCGTGCAGTGTCGTAGCTCTGAGAACCCCTGAACAGAACGGCTACTCAGCTGTTCTTCTCGGCTTTGAGGCTGTTAAAGCTCATAAGCTGTCCAAACCGCAAAAAGTTATGTTCGAGAAATTAAAGCTCGAACCAAAGAAGACACTTCGGGAATTCAGGCTTGATGATGTCAAAGGCTATGAAGTCGGCCAGGAGTTAAAAGCAGACTTATTCGCAGCCGGTGAAAAGATCAACGTTAAGGGAATTTCCAAAGGTAAAGGCTTCGCAGGAGTCATGAAGCGTCATCACTTCGGAGGCCAGCAGTTCAGTCACGGTACATCAGTCGAACACAGGCACGGAGGTTCAAGCGGTGCTATATCGTATCCCGGCCGAGTATTTCCCGGCAAGAGAATGCCCGGACACATGGGAAGCGATAAAGTAACGGTCAAGAATCTTACTGTAATGGCTGTTGACGTTGAGAACAATTTAATTCTGGTAAAAGGTGCAGTACCCGGCTCAAAGAACAGCCTGCTCGCCCTCTACAAGAAAGCATAAGGAGGAAGAGAGATAATGCCGTTCGTAAAAGTATATGAGTTCAACGGAGAACGCGCCGGAGAAATGGAGCTTTCCGCAAAAGTTTTTGATGTTCCTGTTCATATGCCTGCGATTCATCAGGTAGTCGTAGCGCATTTAGCGAATTGCAGACAGGGTACTCACAGCACTAAGACTCGCGGCGATGTTTCCGGAGGAGGCAAAAAGCCTTGGAGACAGAAGCACACAGGCAGAGCTCGTCAGGGTTCAACACGTTCGCCAATCTGGGTACACGGCGGAGTTGCTCATGGCCCTCATCCCAGGGACTATCACCAGAAAGTAAATAAAAAAGTCCGTCAGCTTGCATTGAGAAGCGTATTGTCTGATAAGGTCCGCGAAGATTTAATGTCAGTCGTTAAGGGATTTGACTTAATCGACAAGCCGTCAACTAAGGCCGTAAAGAATTTATTTAACGCACTCGGAGTCGGCAAAACTTTAGTTATTTATCATAATAACGCTCTGAACGTATCGCACTCAGTGAGAAATATTCCCGGAGCAAAGTGCATCAACGTAGCAAGCATTAACGTTTATGACATTCTGAACGCTACGAACCTGATAGTAACTCCCGAAGTAGTTGCGAAGATTGAGGAGGTTTATTCCAGATGAATTTAACTGCTCATGATATAATAATCCGCCCGATCATTACGGAGAAATCAAGTTCCCTTATGGCTCTGAATAAATATACGTTTGAAGTTCACAGGGACGCTAATAAAATTCAGATTCGTAAAGCAGTCGAAGAAGTTTTTAACGTAAAAGTAGCCGGCGTGAACACGATTAACGTAAAAGGCAAGCTGCGCAGAAGGGGAGCTTCGAAGGGTTATACTCGTTCATGGAAGAAAGCTGTTGTAGCTCTCAAGCCTGATCAGCATATAGAGTTCTTCGAGGGTGCCTCGATTTAATTACAGGAGAAATTTTTACATGTCAATTAAACAATTTAAGCCGTATACAGCAGCCAGAAGACATATGAGCATACAGGGCCGCGAAGACATTACGGCAGACAAGCCTGAACGCTCGCTCATAGTTCACCTCAAGAAGCACGGAGGCAGAAATAATACCGGACGTATTACAATGCGCCATATCGGAGGAGGACACAGAAGGGCTTACAGGATTATAGATTTTAAGCGCGAGAAATTAGGCATTCCCGGCAGAGTTGCAACTGTTGAATATGATCCTAACAGAAATGCAAGAATAGCTTTAATCAATTATGCTGACGGTGAAAAGCGTTATATTATTATGCCTAAGGGTCTTAATGTTGGCGATGTGATTTATTCAGGCCCTGAGAGCGATATAACCCCCGGCAATGCGTTAAAGCTGAAAGATATTCCTGTCGGTACTGTTATTCATAATATCGAGCTTCAGCCCGGGACAGGAGCAAAGCTGGTCAGATCCGCAGGTACAAGTGCTCAGTTAATGTCCAAAGAAGGCAAGTACGCTTATATCAGAATGCCAAGCGGTGAATTGAGATTAATTTTACTCGAATGCATGGCAACTGTAGGACAGGTCGGCAACGAAGATTACGATAATATTTCACTCGGCAAAGCTGGTAAGACTCGCTGGAAGGGTCGCAGGCCGGTAGTTCGAGGAATGGTCATGAACCCCGTAGATCACCCTATGGGCGGTGGTGAAGGTAAATCGAAATCCAACAAGCACCCCGTATCGCCTTGGGGAACACCTGCAAAGGGTTACAAGACCAGAAAACGCAAGCCTTCTGACAAGTTAATAGTCCGCAGGCGTTATGATAAGTAAAAGGAGCTGAAGACATAAATGCGCTCGACAAAGAAAGGGCCTTTTGTTGAACAGAGGCTTCTTGACAGAATAGAAGACATGAACGTTTCAGGCAATAAAAAAGTAATTAAGACCTGGTCAAGACGTTCAACGGTAGTGCCTCAGATGATTGGACATACTATCGCAGTACATAACGGCAGAATGCATTTACCTGTTTATATAAGCGAGAACATGGTAGGGCATAAGCTGGGCGAGTTCGCTCCGACGAGGAAATTCGGACATCATGCCGGACAGGATAAGAAGAAGTAAGGAGAAATAATCATGGCAGAGATAAAGACAGCAACAGCAATGACACGCAACGCCAGAATTTCGCCTTATAAACTCCGTCAGGTTTTGGAGCTGATTCGCGGCAAGAGTGCAGCAAAAGCAGTAGTGATATTAAAGTTCAGCGACAAGAGGGCAGCCGGAATAATATTAAAGGTGTTAAACAGCGCAATGGCGAACGCAGAGCATAATTACGGCATGGACTTAGATAAATTATATGTTCATGAAGCATTTGCCAATCAGGGACCTATGATGAAGCGATTCAGGCCGGTCTCAATGGGACGCGCTCATCCTTATGTGCATAAGTTATCGCATGTAACGATTACGCTCGGCGAACGTCAGTAGGAGGAAATTTTTTAGAATGGGACAGAAAGTTCACCCCGTAGGCTATCGTCTTGGTGTCTCCAGTGAGTGGCAGGCAAGATGGTATGCGGATAAAAAGCATTACGCAGAGAAATTACACGAAGATATAAAGCTGCGTAAATATATTATGAAGAAGTGGGAAGGCGCAGGCATCTCCAAAGTCGAAATTGAGAGGGTCGGCCCTGTAGTAAGATTTACGATTCATGCTGCTCGTTCCGGTGTAGTGATAGGCAGGGGCGACAAGGGCGGCAGCGAGATTCAGAATATAAAGAACGAGCTTCAGGCAATTATAGGCGGCAAAGTCATAGTAAACGTTCATGAGGTCAAGAATCCTGACGTTGAGGCTCAGTTAGTCGCTGAAGGTATAGCAAGCTCGCTTGAAAGCAGGGTATCTTTCAGGCGCGCAATGAAGCAGGCAATCTTCAAAGCAACGAGAGCCGGCGTTAAAGGTATCAAAGCTCAGGTTGCAGGCCGTCTTGGAGGAGCAGAAATCGCACGTACAGAATGGTATAACGAAGGTCAGCTGCCTCTTTCGACGATTAAAGCAGATATTGATTACGGTTTTGCCGAAGCTGTTACGATGTACGGAGTTATAGGCTGCAAAGTCTGGATTTACAGAGACAGACAGAACGAGAAAGAGAGATCAAAGCCTTCTGTACGTTCAGCACGCAACAGACCTGCTAACAAGGGGGCATAATAAATCATGTTAATGCCAAGCCGTGTTAAATATCGTAAGTCGCATAGATCCCCGTTAAGAGGAATTTCTAAAGGCGGTACTAAAGTAGATTTCGGTGATTTCGGCATTCAGGCCCTCGAGAACGTATGGCTCTCGGCTAGACAGATCGAAGCAGCCCGTATAGCTATATCACGTAAAATGAAGAAGGGCGGGAAAATCTGGATTCGCGTTTTTCCTGACAGACCCTACACAAAGAAGCCTTTAGAGACTCGTATGGGTAAAGGTAAAGGCGCACCTGAATACTGGGTAGCAGCTGTAAAAAGAGGCCGCGTATTGTTCGAGTTCTCAGGAATTACGGAAGAAGTAGCAATGCAGGCATTCAGGACAGCAAGTCATAAATTGCCGGTAAAAGTGCGCATGGTACGCAGCGGAGGGAGTGAAGCCTGATGGACGCGAGCGTAAAGCCGGATAAGCTGAGAGAATTAACACGCGAAGAGCTTGCCGGAAAAGTTAAAGAGTACAAGACAGAATTATTCAATCTGCGTTTTCAGAATGCTGTCGGGCACTTGAAGAATACAAGCCGGATTCGTGAAGTCAGGAAGACAATAGCAAGACTCCTGACAATAGCTTCTGAGAAAGCCGTTGTAGAGAAAGAAAAGGAAGCAGCAGACAATGCCAAGTAAAGTAAGAACGGGTATCGTCGTAAGCAACAAGATGGACAAGACTATTGTAGTTCGTGTTGAACGCATGGCCGAACACCCGTTATATGGAAAAAGAATTAAACGCGCAAAAAAATACGTTGCTCATGATGCAAATAATGAGTGCGGAATGGGAGACGAGGTTCGTATTCGCGAGACTAGGCCCCTGAGCAAGACTAAACGCTGGGAACTGGTCGAGATTACGAGACATGCTCCTGTCTTTGGCAGTGATGCCGAAGTATTAAGCGAGGAGGTTTCAGAATAAATGATTCAGCTTACAAGTGTTCTGAACGTTGCTGATAATTCCGGCGCAAGAAAGTTATTCTGCATTCAGGTCATGGGTGGCAGTAAGAGACGTTACGGCACAATCGGTGATGTCATCGTTGCGTCAGTACGTGAGGCAATCCCGAACAGCAATATTCCCAAGGGCAGTGTTGTCAAGGCGGTAATCGTCAGGACAAAGAAGGAAATTCGCCGCAGGGACGGGACTTATGTCAGGTTTGATGATAATGCAGCAGTCTTAATCGATGCTAACGGTGAGCCTAGAGGGACTCGTATATTTGGGCCTGTAGGCCGTGAGCTTCGTGCAAAGAAATACATGCGCATATTATCGCTCGCTCCTGAAGTTGTATAGGAGATTTTAATCATCATGACAGTTAGATTAAAGAAGAACGACCGGGTCAAAGTCATATCCGGCAAGGACAAGGGAAAAGAAGGCAAGATCATTCGCAGAATCCCTGAAAGAGATCTTGTAGTCGTCGAGAGCGTCAATGTCGTATCAAGACATGTAAGGCCGAGCCAGAATAATCCCCAGTCCGGAATTATTAAGCAGGAAGCTCCGATTTATGCAAGTAAAGTTATGCTGGTCTGCCCCCAGTGCGGAAAGGCTACCAGAGTCGGCGCATCGTTCCTTGAGAATGGCAAGAAGGTTCGAGTCTGCAAAAAATGCGGCGAAATTATCGACAGGGGAGGACTTTAAACTATGGCAATTACACCTAGAATGCTTGAGAAATACAAGAGCGAAGTATCCCCTGCCTTACAGAGAGAGTTCGGCTATAAGAACGTAATGCAGCTGCCCAAGATCGAAAAAGTAGTTGTCAATATCGGAGTCGGTGATGCTAAACTCGATATAAAATTCATGGACGCGGCAATTAACGAGCTCAGAGCAATAACAGGACAGCAGCCTTTGTTAAAACGTGCCAAGAAGTCAATTGCAGGCTTTAAAGTCAGACAGAATATGCCCGTAGCCTGTGCAGTTACTTTAAGAGGCGCAAAGATGTGGGAATTTCTTGACAGATTAATCTCGTTAGCTCTTCCTGCGATAAAAGACTTTCAGGGAGTAACCCGCAAGGGATTTGACGGACGCGGAAATTATAATTTAGGTCTGCGTGAACAGTTAATTTTCCCGGAGATTAGCTATGACAAAGTTATTCGCTCAAGAGGAATGAATATTTCTATCGTAACAAGTGCAAAGACTGACGAAGAAGCATTTGCGTTGTTAAAAGGACTCGGAATGCCGTTCAGAACAGGTAATCAGGGGGTATAAATCACAAAATGGCAAGAAAAGCAATGAAGATAAAAGCACAGCTCCCCCCGAAATTCAGCACGAGGCGTTATAACAGGTGTCCTTTATGCGGAAGGATTCACGGTTATATCAGAATGTTTGACATGTGCCGCTGCTGTTTCAGGAAAATGGCTCGCGAGGGAGTTTTTCCCGGCGTAGTCAAGTCGAGCTGGTAAGGGGGTCGCAAAGTTGTACGTTAATGACCCTGTTGCAGATATGCTCACGAGAATAAGAAATGCTAATATGACTTATGCAGAGAGCGTTGATGTTCCTACGAGCAAGATGAAATTAGCCTTAGCAAGGATATTGAAGGACGAAGGCTATATTAAGAATTTCAGAATGATAACGGATCCTAATAAGCCCTATGCGGAGATTAGAATTTATTTATCATATGGAAATGCCAGAGAGAGAGTCATTCAGGGACTTAGAAGAATCAGCAAGCCCGGACGCAGAATTTATGTCGGACGCGATAAATTACCCGTTGTAATGGGCGGACTTGGACTCGCTATTCTTTCGACCTCAAAGGGCCTGAAGACCAGCGCAGAGGCTAATAAACTTGGTCTCGGCGGAGAAGTTCTCTGCTATGTCTGGTAAGGGGAGGAATTTATAAATGTCTCGTATCGGACGTAAAGCAGTAGAGATCGCAAAAGGTGCAAGCGTTGAACTCAATGGCAATGATATAGTTGTCAAGGGTCCTAAAGGTGAATTACACGCTAAATTAATGCCCGGAATAAGTTTAGAGATCGACGGCGGACTCGTTAAAGTTTCAAGAGCTGACGATGAGAAGCAGACCAGAGCATGGCACGGAATGACCAGAGCTTTAATCGCTAACATGGTTACAGGTGTTACAACTGGATTCTCTAAAACAATGGAAATCGTCGGAGTAGGCTGGAGAGCAGCTTTGCAGGGCAAAAAGTTAGTTATGAATCTGGGTTATTCGCACCCTATAGAGTTCACGCCTCCTGAAGGTATAGAGATCGTTGTTGAGAACCCTATCAAGTTTCACGTCAAGGGTATCGACAAGGAATTAGTAGGCCAAACCTGCGCCCTTATAAAAGAATTCAGACCGCCTGAGCCTTATCACGGAAAAGGTATCAAGTTCGAGAATGAATATATAATCCGCAAGGCCGGCAAGACTGGGGCGAAGTAAATAAATCATGAAAAATAAATCAAGAAACGATATGCGCGTAATCAGGCATGAAAGACTCCGCAGGACATTAGCAGGGACAGCAGAGAAGCCCCGTATGTGCGTGTTCAGAAGTCTCAAGCATATTTACGTTCAGGTTATAGACGATGACAAGGGACATACTTTAGTATCAGCTTCGACAGTAGAGAAAGCATTACAGCCTGAGTTAAAGGGCGGATGCAATATCGAGGCTGCAAAAGTTATCGGCAAGACTATAGCAGAACGTGCCAAAGCTAAAGGCATTAATACCGTTGTATTTGACCGCGGAGGTCATGCCTATCACGGAAAAGTTATGGCAGTAGCAGATGCTGCCCGCGAAGGAGGGCTTGTATTCTAAATGCCCAGAAGAAATGATGTAGAAGCTGTCGAATTTTCAGAACGAGTCGTAGCTATTAATCGTGTAAGCAAAGTCGTCAAGGGCGGTAAGAGATTCAGATTCGCCGTTCTGGTCGTAGTAGGCGATGGAGTTTCACAGGTCGGAACCGGAATCGGCAAAGCTAAGGAAATCGCAGAAGCAGTCCGCAAAGGTATCGAGAAGGCAAAGAAAAACATGGTAACCGTCAAGCACGCAGGTGATACGATTCCTCATCCTGTAGTAGGCGAGTTCGGTGCAGCAAGAGTCTTGTTAAAGCCCTCACCCGCAGGAACTGGAGTCATAGCAGGCGGAGTAGTTCGCGCAATTATGGAGCTCGGCGGAGTCAAAGACGTAGTTACGAAAGTTACAGGACGTACTTCAAACGCTATTAATATTGCCCATGCTACACTTGAAGCTATCAAGATTACCAGGACTGAAGACGAGATTACGAAATTAAGAGGCTTGGGAAATACAGACGCTCAGGCTTCGGAAGCAATCGGAGAGTGATTCACATGGCCGGAAAAAGTAAAATCAGAGCAAAGTGGATCAAGAGCAGTATAAGTTTTCCCGAAAGACAGAAGCGTACGATTAAGGCATTAGGCTTCAAGAAGTTAAATTCAGAAGTCGAACATGACGACACGCCCCAGATTCGAGGCATGATTAACGCAGTGCGCCACCTGGTTACATGGGAGGTAATTGAATAATGATAACTTTACAGGATTTACACCCTGCAAAAGGAAGCACTCACAAGGCAAAACGTCTCGGTCAGGGTATCGGTTCAGGAACAGGCAAGACGTCAGGCAAGGGACATAAGGGCGATAAGTCAAGAACCGGCGGAGGAGTCAGACCCGGATTTGAAGGCGGACAAATGCCGATAACGAGAAGGACTCCTAAACGGGGATTTAATAATTACAGGTTCGCGAAAGTCTTTCAGCCTGTAAATCTTGATGTCCTTGAGAAAAAATTTGAAGCAGGTGCAGAGATTGACACAGAGGCTTTGTTCAATGCAAGAATAATCCGCAAGAAAGATATTCCAGTAAAAATTCTTGCAAATGGAGATTTAAGCAAAGCATTCAAGATTAAGGCCGGTGCATTCAGTGCAGAAGCAATCAAGAAAATTGAGGCTGCCGGCGGAACTCATGAGGTAGCTTAATGTTTGGCTCGCTTGGTGATATTTTCAGGCTTCCTGATCTGAAGCGGAGAATCTTATTCACGATAGCAATATTATTCGTCTTCAGGCTTGGAGCTTATATTCCGAGTCCCGGTGTTGACAGGGCTGCAATGGCAAGTCTATTCAGTACCGGAGGCGGTGTTATGGACTTCCTGAATTTATTTTCAGGAGGTGCATTATCTCGCTTTGGAATTTTCTCATTAGGAGTCGCTCCATATATTAACTCGAGCATCGTAATGCAGTTATTAGTCGTTATATTCCCGTATCTTGAGAAATTGCAGAAGGATAGCACTGACGGCCACAAGAAAATTACTCAGTGGACGCGTTACGGAGCTGTTCTCTTTGCATTAGTTCAGGCAATCGGCATGACGGCATGGCTTAGGAGCTTAGGCATAATGCAGACCGGAGCCCTTGTATGGATTCTCGTTGTAGTAACGCTTGTAGCAGGCTCAATAGCTGTTATGTGGCTCGGTGAAGAGTTAAGCGATCACGGTATAGGCAACGGAATTTCATTATTAATTTTTGCAGGTATCGTTGCTCGAGTCCCCGAAGCTATTTTGCAGACATGGAGCATGGTCAGATTAGGCTCTCTCAGTGTCATAGCGTTGTTACTCGGAATAGTCTTAATGGTCGTCGTAGTTGCAGGCTGTATCTTGTTACAGGAAGGCCAGCGCAGACTCCCCGTTCAGTATGCAAAGCGGGTTGTAGGCAATAAGATTTACGGCGGTCAGAGTACGTTTATCCCGTTGAAAGTTAATCAGTCCGGAGTTATTCCGATAATTTTCGCGAGTTCGTTATTAATATTCCCGTACACGATTGCAAATTATTTCTCTGACAGCACAGTCGGACGCTTTATGAGCAATTTATTCGCACCGAACAGCGTATTTTATATTTTGTGCTATATTGCTTTGATAATATTCTTCTCGTATTTCTACACAGCAGTAGTCTTTAACCCTACGGACATTGCTAATAACATGAAGAAATACGGCGGATTTATCTTAGGTATAAGACCCGGCCAGCCCACTTCTGATTATATAACCAGAGTCATGGAGCGTATAACTCTGGGAGGCGGAGTCTTTCTTGCAATCGTTGCATTGATTCCAAACGTAATGTCTTCGGTTTTAGGCGTGAACTCGTTCTATTTCGGAGGCACGGCAGTATTAATCGTTGTAGGTGTAGCAATGGATACGGTTAATCAGATTGAAGCCCAGCTGTTAATGCGGCACTATGACGGAATATTGAAGAAGTCCGGCGGCGGTCGTTCACGAGGGCTTTTACGAGGCTGATTATGAGATTAGTATTATTAGGTGCGCCTGGGGCTGGAAAAGGTACTCAGGCTGCCTTTCTTAAAGAACGTCATGGACTCGCCCATATTTCGACAGGTGATATTTTCAGGCATAATCTAAAGAATAATACGCCTTTGGGACTCGAAGCCAAAAAGTACATGGATGCCGGAGAACTTGTACCTGATGAGATAGTTATGAAGATGGTCGGCGAGAAGCTGAACGGGTTTGCACCTGATGAAGGCTTTATGCTTGACGGCTTCCCAAGAACTGTAGGACAGGCAGAATTTCTCGAAACAATTTCAAAACTTGACGGAGTGATTCTCTTTCACGTTCCCGATGAAGAAATAGTCAGGAGATTATCAAGCCGTGCAGTTTGCAGAGATTGCGGACATGTTACAAGCAGGCTCGAAAATGACAAATGCCCTTCATGCGGAGGCGAGCTTTACACCCGTGATGATGACAACGAGGCAACTATCAGAAGCCGCCTTAAAGTCTTTCACGAACAGACAGAAGCACTTGAAGACTTCTACAGGGAGCGCAATTTATTATTCGAGATCGACGCAGCCAAGCACCCTGAAGAAGTTTTTGAACAGGTTTTAGCAGTATTGAGCCATGATAAAGATTAAGAGCCCTGACGAAATTAATTTAATGAAGGCCGCCGGACGCGTTACAGCAGAAGTTCTTGACATTATGCGCGAAGTTATAAGGCCCGGTATCTCAACAGGAGAACTTGACAGGATCGCAGAGGAGCATATTCGCAAAAATAACGGCATACCTGCTTTCAAGAATTACAGGCCTGACTCGAGCATGACTCCTTTTCCGGGAACTATATGCGCTTCGATAAATGAAGAAGTCGTTCACGGAATTCCGGACTTCAACAGGATTCTTGAAGAGGGCGATATTATCAGCGTTGATGTAGGAGCATTTATTAACGGCTGGTGCGGTGATGCTGCCTGCACTTATCCTGTAGGTGAGATTAACGAGTCAAGAAGAAAGCTGCTTGAAGTCACTGAAGAGTCGTTAAACAGGGCAATAGCTTCTGCACTCAAAGGCCATACGTTAGGCGACATAGGGCACGCGGTAGAAGGTTACGTTAAGCCTCTTGGCTATGGCATAGTTCGCGATTACACAGGACACGGCATAGGAAAGAAAATGCATGAAGCCCCCCAAATTCCGAATTACGGCAAAGCAGGTCAGGGCATGACGTTAAAAGCTGGCATGACTATAGCAATTGAGCCTATGATTATGTCCGGGCGCGAAGATGTCAAAGTCGGGAGCAACGGCTGGACTGTCTCAACTGTTGATAAATCTGACGCAGCACATTTTGAACGCTCGATTGTAATTCTTGACGACGGCCCGGAGATTTTAACGCCTTGGATAAGTTCCAGATAGCACAAGTCGTAATCTCAAGGCAGGGCAAAGATGCAGGACTTGAATACGTTGTCTCAGGATTTGAATCAGATGGCCGCGTAAAATTAATCAGACCGGAAAGATTTAATGTTTCGAGGCCGAAAATAAAGAACCCTAAGCATCTGCAATCGACGTTAAGACGCGCTGAGAAGTTAATAGATTTAATAAAGGCAGGCAAAGACATTGACGCAGGATTTTTTCACAGGAGTGTAAGTAATTAAATGGCTGATAAAAATTCCGGCAAGGAAGACGTTATCGAAGTAAAGGGCGTAATCTCAGAACCTCTGCCCAATGCTATGTTCAGAGTAGAACTTGAAAACGGGCATAGAGTTTTGGCTCATGTCAGCGGAAAAATGAGAATGCACTTCATCAGGATTTTACCCGGTGATAAAGTGTTAGTCGAAATCTCCCCGTATGATTTAACAAGGGGAAGAATCATTTATCGTTATAAATAAGCAATAAGCTAGTTATTAATAAGGTGGTAAATAGATCATGAAAGTAGGGCCTTCAGTAAAGCCTATTTGTGAATTTTGCAGAGTAATCCGCCGTCATGGAGTCGTGAGAGTAATCTGCTCGCGAAATCCCAGACACAAGCAGAGACAAGGTGTCAGGAGGTAATAATTAAATGGCACGTATTTCAGGTGTAGACTTACCCAGAGAGAAACGGGTAGAGATCGGGTTAACTTATATTTTCGGGATCGGACTCAAGACCGCTCAGAAAATTTTGGCCGCAACAGGCGTAAATCCTGATATAAGAGTCAAAGATTTGAGCGAAGAAGATACCCAGAAATTGCGCCGTGAAATCGAGGATAATTACAAGGTCGAAGGCGATCTCAGGCGTGAAATAGCGATGAATATTAAGCGTTTAATAGATATAGGCTGCTATAGAGGCCAGCGTCATCGTTTGGGTCTTCCCGTCAGAGGCCAGAGGACAAAGACTAACGCAAGAACCCGTAAAGGCCCGAGAAGAACTGTTGCTAATAAGAAAATGGCAACTAAGTAGGAGGTAATTTAAAGTTGGCAAAGAGAACTGCGCAGGCTCGTAAAGGCAAAAGGCGCGAGAAGAAAAATATAAATTACGGTGTTGCACATATTTATTCAACGTTCAATAACACTATTATGTGCATCAGCGACAAAGGCGGAAATATAATCACTTGGGCAAGCGGCGGAAATGTCGGCTTCAAGGGTACAAGAAAATCTACACCGTTTGCAGCTCAGATTGCAGCTCAGCAGGTTGCAAAGGGAGCTCAGGATCAGGGCGTTACTGAAATTGACGTTATCGTTAAAGGTCCCGGACCCGGCCGTGAGAGTGCTATTAGATCTCTTCAGGCAGCAGGACTTCAGGTAAACGTGATTAAGGACGCTACTCCTATTCCTCATAACGGGTGCAGACCCCCCAAGAGAAGACGCGTTTAATTAATTTTTAAATTAAGGAGATCCAAAATTTGGAGAATACCAGATTTAAAGTTTATATCGAAGAGAAAAAGCAGGATTACGGATTATTGTATCTTGAGCCTCTCGAAAGGGGCTACGGTGATACGCTTGGTAATGCTCTTAGAAGGCTCTTGCTGTCGTCGATAAGGGGAGCTGCCGTTACTGCCGTTAAGATCGTTGGAGTCCTTCACGAGTTCAGTACGATTAAGGGAATTCGTGAGGACGTAATCGAGATATTAATGAATCTTAAGCATATTCCCATTAGGACAAAGCAGGATCTGCCGCCTGAGGAGCATTATAAAATTATTACTCTTGACTCTGATGTCCTGCCCGAAGACTTTTTTACTAGAGCAGAGAATCCCGGAGTAATTACGGCTAAAGATATGCCTTGGGATATTAATTTCGAGTTCTTCGGCGATGGAATTTTATGCACTCTTGAACCTGGTGCGCATTTGTTAATGGAAATTTATGTTGAACAGGGCGTAGGTTATCTTTCTGCAGAACGTGAAAGACCAGCAGTGCCTCCTCTGCCTATTGATGCCATGCTTGCCGATGCAATTTTCTCACCGGTTAAGCGCGTCAATTATGAGATCGAGCCTGCCCGAGTCGGTCAAAGCATTGACTATGAAAGATTGATTCTCGAAGTGTGGACAAACGGTGCAGTTACCCCTGAAAATGCAGTGAAAGAAGCTGCAAGGATAGCAGAAGATTACTTCAAAGAGATCGCCGACACTGTTGATGATGCCCCGCAGGTTCAAAGGGTAATTGAAGTTCTCCCTGAGCCTCCAGTTCAGCCTGAGCCTTCTTCGACTAATAACGGAGCTGAGGCCAGTGAAGACCCTGAATGGTTCAGTCATCCTATTCATGAGCTTGAATTGACTATCAGGAGCGAAAATTGTCTATTACGCGGCGGTATGAACACTATCGGAGATTTAATCAAGAAGTCAAGAGATGATTTATTGAAGATCCGCAATCTCGGCAAAAAGTCTCTCGGTGAAATCGAAGCAAAGCTCGCATCTATGGGATATGCCCTCAAGCCCGGCAAACCAGGCTCAAAGTCTGAGGCAGATTCATTAGATGATGATTCAGATTCAGAATATGAACATGAATATGATGATATTGACACTGATAATGAAGCTAAAGCTGAAATTAAAACAAGAGACGCTGAGATCATGAAAGGACTTGAAGAATTAAAGAGTCTCATTGATGTTCAGAAAGTCGAAGCTCCTGCGCCGGAGTCTGAATCTGAAACTGAAGCAAAGACTAAAGCTAAGAAGCCAAAGAAAGCAGCAAAGCCCAAGACTCCTAAAGCTGAGGCAGAGTCAGAATTAGAGTCAGAAACTGAGACTAAGGCAAAGACAAAAACTAAGTCTAAGGCAACGGCAGCTAAGACTAAGACCAGCAGGAAAAGCAAAGAAACTGAATAACACACACATAATAAATTATAATCAGGAGGTGCATTTGTAAATTGAGACATCATGTTGACCACAGGACACTTGGCCGCTATGGGAGTCACAGAAGATTAATGCTCGCGAACATGGCAGCAAGTTTATTTCTCAACGGTCAGATTACGACAACTGTTACACGTGCCAAAGAATTACGCAGGGTAGCAGAGAAATTAATCACCCGTGCAAGAGGCGGCAGCGTTCATGACATCCGCGTAGTATTCTCAAAGATGCCGCATAAACAGGCAGCAACGAAATTATTTGCCGAGATAGCTCCCAAGTACAAAGACTTTGACAAGGGCGGCTACACCAGAATAGTAAAACTTGGTGCTCGTAAGGGCGACGGCTCACCGATGGCAGTGATTGAACTTGTTGAACGATCAGACGAAGAGAAAAAGTAATGCCCATTTGATTGAGGCGTGTTCTCTTTCGTTCTCATATAATCATCATAATAATAATATTGCGGGACGTGCTTTAAAAGACGTCTCGTTTTTTGTAGACGAAGGAGAAAGAATAGCAATACTCGGTCATAACGGGTCAGGGAAATCTACTCTTGTGAAGATTCTCGGCGGACTTCAGGAGGCTTCAGAGGGCCAATGCTTAATCAACGGAGTCAATATCAGCGAAATTAATTTCAGGGACTTGAGGACTACAATCGGGATAGTCTTTCAGGATCCTGAGAATCAAATTGTCGCAGCTATGGTCGAAGATGATGCAGCGTTTGCTCCGGAGAATCAGGGTCTGCCTTCGGGTGAAATTCAGGCCAGAGTCGATGATGCTTTACAGCGCGTGAATTTAATGCACAAACAGGGTTCTTCAGTATCTGCGTTGTCTGGAGGCGAGAAGCAGAGATTAGCTCTTGCAGGTGTATTGACCGCTCATGTTAAGTGCTTGATCCTTGACGAGGCTACGGCTATGCTTGACCCGGTCGGCAGGCTTAATATTGAACGTGTCTTGAAAGAGCTGCATAAATCAGGAATGACTATAATTCAAGTTACCCATCAATTGGAGCCTGAAAACTTTGATGACATTCAACGCGTTATAGTCCTATCACACGGCGAAATAATCTGGCAGGGAGCGACTCAAGATTTCTGGGCTGACTCTGAAGCACTCGGCTTTGATTTACCTGATGAGTTCAGGATAAAGAAATATTTTGACTCGCATAATATAAATTTCCCGGATTATTTTGCATCACTAAATATAAATTCGAGTCATTATGCTTCACGTGAAGATAGCATTAACACTCCTGTAAAGTTCGTGATTAATAATTTGTCGTTCAAATATGATGATGAGAAATTGCAGACTATAAAGAATTTATCAGCGAGTATTTATTCCGGTCAGTGGCTCTCGATAGTCGGCAGGACAGGTTCGGGAAAGTCGACTCTGGTGCAGCACTTGAATGCGCTATATAAAATTCAGTCAGGAGAAATTTTGTTTGACTCTAAGCCTTTAGCTCAAAAGGGCAAAGAAGTTTACGAGCTCAGACAAAAAGTAGGCCTGGTGTTTCAGCACCCTGAAGATCAATTATTCTCGCTAACTGTCAGAGATGAATTAGCTTTTGCTCCGAAGAATGCAGGCTTTAATAAACATGAACTTGACGAAGCAATTTTATACGCTCTTGAATGCGTCGGACTCGAAAAAAGTTTTCTTGACAGGAATCCCCTTGCACTCTCAGGCGGTGAACGGAGACTCGCAGCTATTGCGTCAGTGTTATCTGCAAAACCTGAATGCATTGCCCTTGATGAGCCTTTAGCAGGTCTTGATGCCCACTATCAGCACCAGATTTTGAACATGCTCACGAAATTTAAGAATGACGGCAAGACAGTTATTACGATTACACATGATCTTAACGCGGCATTAAATTACAGCGACAGAATATTAATTTTGCGGGACGGCAGTACGATTCAAGAAGGCAGCCCTGATGAAGTTATAAAGTCCGTAATGCAGAACTTAGAGTCCGGAGCATGGCCTGACGTATTGAGAATTTCAGCGAAGATTCACGAAATAAATAAAAATTTTCCACTTCTATATAATTACGAGGATTTTATATCATGTATTTCACAAGTATAAATTTAGGCCAGTACGTTCCGACAGGTTCATTTATTCACAGGCTTGACCCCAGAGCAAAATTATTCTCGTTATTATTTATCGTCTCGGCTGTGTTTCCTGCTAAAAATTTCTTTATTCTCTCAATCTGGACGGCTTTATTAATTGCGCTTGTATGGGCTTCAAAAATTTCATGGCATATAGTTCTTAGAGACGCACGGCCCGTATTTTTTCTGATTGCGTTTACGTTTATATTTAATTTATTCGCTGTATCTCTCACAAGAGCTTTATTCACGTCATCAAGATTATTTGTGTTAATGCTGTTTGCTGTCATGCTGCCTTTGACTACTGCACCGCTTGAACTTGCAGACGGTCTTGACGCGTTGTTGAGTCCATTAGGCAAAATAGGTTTTCCTGCTCATGAGAGCGCAATGATGATAGGCATGGCATTAAGATTTATCCCGCTGTTAATGCAGGAGACTGATAAAATAATTCGTGCTCAGTTATCACGGGGCGCAAGGCTTGATCAGGGGAATATCTTTCAGAGGGTAAAAGCATTTTTTCCTGTGTTAATTCCCTTGTTTATAATAATATTCCGCAGGGCAGATGAGATTGCCTTAGCTATGGAAGCAAGGGGCTATGAGGGTGGCTCAGGTCGAACGAGAAGGAGGCCGTTAGTCTGGAAAGTAAAAGACTCTCTTGCAGTAATAGTCAGCGCATTGATTGCAGTAATATTATTATTAGCATGAGAAATCTTCTACTCATTTACCCTCGCTACGTAGTAGTGAGGGTGGGCGGGTGGGGGTAAATGACACTTGCATTTAATCACATGAACTACGCAGCAAAAATAAGTTACATAGGCAAAAATTACTCAGGGTGGCAGGTTCAACCGGATGCAGCAAGCATTCAGGAAATCATAGAGTCAGCACTTGAGAAAATAGCAGGTACTCGAGTCAGAATCACCGGAGCAGGCAGGACAGATAAAGGCGTAAATGCATGGGGTCAGGTTGCTTCGTTCAACATGAATAAAATCTTTGAGCCTGATAAATTACGACTCGCGATAAATTTTTACCTGCCTGAAGATATTAGAGTCATGAAAATATTTTGCGTTCCTGATGATTTTAACGCACGATACAGCGCAATTTCACGGGAATATAAATATTTTATCCTTCACGGCTCAGTCTGCCCCCCTGTGCTTAATAATTACGTCTGGTGGCGCAAGGGTAAAGCATGGGACTTCGATTTGGCAAAGCAGGCATGTAAACTCATTCAGGGACATCACAACTTCAGAGCATTTTGCAGGGCCGGTGAATGTCCTGATGATCCGTTCAGAACTATTGAGAAATTAAGAATTAAGACTCACGATAATATTTCGATTATAAGCATTAAAGCTCCGTCATTCTTGACTAACATGGTAAGAATTATAGTCGGCAATATAAATAACGTTGCTCTTCACAAAAAGAGTCTTGAGTGGCTTGAAGAGTTATTATCAGGAAGTGAAAGAAGCGAGTCTGCTATGACTGTGCCTGCGTCCGGATTATGGTTCTGGAGAGTTAATTATTAATGGAGCTGAGGGACATAGAATAAATTTTTATAAACACACTTATTACAATAATTTTTGCTTTATAAATATTCCTGCTTTTCTACGTTTTTTTACACGGCCTGAATATATGCTCCACAGACCGTGATTTTTTCTTTACTCTTAGCGGCGAGTCCTCCGTGTGCGTCTGCGTGTTACCCTGCGTCTACGGACTGTCCTGCGTCTGCGTCTACTCGTTGATTTCTTGCTGACTGAATTCGGCCCTCTGTGATAGTGATACGTCCCTGTCTTGTGATTCCAGTGTCCCCCGTTTGCGTCAAGCCGTCCGGGGTGAGCGTCTGCACTAAATGACGTGAAAGCTAACAGGCAGGCCAAGAAAATTAAAAATATGCGCTTCTTCATGATACACAACACCTCTTTATTAAAAATTTTTTAATTACCGTACACTTCAAAGTTATCATTAGGCGTACTCGTTATGGAACTTAACGGAGGCTCACACACTTTGCAGGGCTTGTACCCCCTCTTTTGAGCCTGCGATACTGTTAATTGCCTGTATGATTTTCTGACTGTCCGGCAGCCCATTCGGTGATATTTCTTGCCTTTAGGGGTTACGACTACTATATCACTGCCAGCTGACATTACAGGCTGAGGGAGCGCGGTTATTACTGCAAAAAGTATTAGAATGCTTGCGAAGAACTTACGCATGGATTTCACCTCCTTATTTGCTTAATTTGCCTATAAACTGAACAAACACGGCTAAGAAAATTAGAACGCCGATAATCGAAATTACAAGCCCCTTCATGAAGCCTTTAAATTTACTCTGAGCATTTATCATTGTTACGTCAATCCACGAGACTACAGGAATTAACGCTCCGTATAAAAAATATTTGATTGCCGATCCTTGAAGCCCCTTGCGCTTTGCAGTGTTTGCGACTAGACAGCCCGCGATAAAAAATGCAGCAGGAAAACACAGCCACTCTTTGCCGGTATTATTGGGTTGAGTTATTGCGCCGAGCAAACACACTAGAGAAATAAATAACATTGGACAGCAGGCTACGTATTTCAGGAATTTCAAGAAACCTGAAGGCCGGTTTTCCGTCTTGATTTCAGGTGCAGCAGGTACAGCAGAAGCAGATTTTTTCTTAGCATCAATTTTACGGGCGATAGAATCCATATGCGAAAAACTTCCCGAAGTATCAGGAGTAATCGGAGCTGCAATACCGGAATTTACGCTATAATCGTTTTCATCATAAACATCATGAGAAGGCTCGGATTTGTCAATTTTTCTGCGTGTCGATCCAAGAACGGGCAGGCTGACATTTCGATATACCCCTTTATTTCCCAGAGTGATTGAATTCCCGCGCTTGCCTATGTTCATGCTCAGGCCGCTGTTGCTCAGGGTGATTCGTAATCCTTTACCCAGCTTGAATGTCTTGCGCATTAATAACCTGCCTGTTTTACCCCGTATGAAGCCTGCTGCTTAGTAAAGCCTTCAAATACAAGTTGTTCGATTAATTTTGTACGCGACATAGGCATTATTTCGAGATATTCTTTAGCTTTCATAGCAGCTTGTTCGTTCCAATCTGCACCACAATTTTTGACCGCATATTCGGCTTCAGAACGCGAATACCCTTCAAATACAAGTTGATTTATTAAGCCCTTATATGAAAATGCCTGAGTTGATAAATACAATTTTGCTGAAGCCAGAGCATTTATCTCACTCAAACTTGCACCGAAAGCAGATACACACACTAATAACGAGATACAGAAAGCTAATAAAACTTTTCTCACGGAATTCACAACCTTTCTTTATGCTTTAGGACGTGTCAGTAATGCAAGAAGACCTGTGATAATGTCTCCGATCGCCCAGACTAACAAAGTAAACATGAAGCCTATACCCGAGCCGATTGTTGCACCTGCTTTTTCAGCCTCAGAAGTTGCCTTGCCTATTAATTGAGACGTAGAGTTAATACCTGCGATTACAGAGATCAGCATTAAAATATTAAACAGATAGAACAGCCATAAAAAAATTTTTCCGAAAAAACCGCGCTTAGGCTTGCGTAACTGTTTCCCGCACTGTGGACACTTCAAAGCTGAATCGCTGACATCTGCATTACATTCTGGACATTTTATTAACGCCATGAAAAAGACCTCCTAACTAAAATAAATATATAAAATTTTTATTACATTGCCGGAGCTGCACTCTTTGCTTTGGCAATCTGCATATCAAAAAATCTCCGTAGAATTTCAAAACTCTCCGGGCGGTCTGGCAAGTTAATATGTATATCGTTATTGTTGATTATTAACCGGTCTTTGGCATCTTCATCATTACGAACTTTTTCTTCTAAGACAGAGGCGTTTGTCTCACCGGAAAGAGAAGCTACACTCGTTGTTAATGCCTCCGCAAGACGTGCTAATTTTTTTGCATCGGGAGATTGTTTATCCTGCTCCCATCGTCTTATAGTATTTACATGCACATTAACCCTATCTGCTAAACTCTCCTGTGATAGGTGTAATAATTCTCGTTGTTCTTTTAATTTACTACCCTGAAACATAAAGCTCACCTCCAAATTAATATAAAAATAACAATTTTGTTAGCTTTATGCAAGATAAAATTTAGTTGCCTAATCTAACAAATTTAGTAGCTTATATTTGCATGTTTTTAAATTTAGTGTATAATACCTACCAAATTTAGGAGGTGAGAAAAATTTATATCAAAGAATACCGCAAAAGAAAAAATCTTACTCAAGCCGAGTTAGCTGAAAGATTAGGCGTTCACGAAAATACGCTTAGACGATGGGAAAACGGCGAGTTCGATCCGCGCTCAAATGACTTATTAAAACTTTGTGAAGTTCTAGGCTGTACAGAATCAGAACTTTTAAACGGCTCAGGTCAACAGGAATTTGAAGTAAAAATCTTAATGGGGGTGAAAAGTTTGACAGGTTTAGCAGGTGCAGAAGTACTCGATAACACATTCTTTTATGGGGTTGAAGACGGCAAGCCTCAAATACATATAGCAGGCAGAGTCAATATCGGAACTCCGGAAGAACGCAAAAACGCACTTAATGAAATTATCAAGAAATTTAACGCAGCTTGCTGGATGTTCGATCACAAAGGCAAGGCAGAAGAAAATGACTCAAAAGAGAATCTCTCGACTAACAACAACGGGGCTTAATGCTCCGTGCATTCTTTATTTATTCAGGAGAGAAAAATCAATGAAAACTATAGACAATATCAATATCAAATGGCGCGAGATAGTCCGCAGAATTTACGGGCTCAACAGCGAAGTTGAAGACGCTATGAATGACGGCCTTGATTCAGTTTCAAGTACGAAGAGTCAGCTGATGGACTTTCACGAAATGTTAGCGGGCTTGATTAGGGTCGTC
>JAFSJJ010000034.1 GCA_017439345.1 Synergistaceae bacterium | reverse complement strand
CCATTCTCTCACCTCGTAAATATTGTAACATATGTATGAGAAAGGGGAAGAGAAAATATAAGTAAAAATATAAAAAATAAAATTTATAGCTGCCTAACTCACGACTAAAGTCGCGAGAATGCGGCAGCTTTTCTTCAAAACTTAAAGAAGCCAATACACTTTTTGCGCTACGAAGATCAGAATCTGCAATATTCTTTTTTAAGTTTTCGTTTGCAACATCTTCATTAAAGGAATCCTGCAGCATTACTACTGATGACCTTAACAGAGCAAATCCTGTACCTACGCTTGGGGTAATGATAAAACTTGAAGCACTTCCTACAAGACTTAATACAGCTGCAATACTCATATAATTTCAATCCTCATTTCTAATCTAATTTGTAATATGTTTATATATTAATAGTCTTCATATAAAATTCATTGACTTCATGGCAACGATAACTCAAGTGTATCAGCATAAAGAATATTTATTTCAATAAGCACATAACATGACTCATTACACGTAAAGACATCGCGCGCTGTATTTGTATTAGTAATTGTATTAGTAATTGTGAGTCTCTTGATTAATCTCGTGAAGTTCATGACAAGACACGAATATTATATAACAGTTCAAAAATTTTCTTACAATTAAGCTATAATACACTCATTCAAAAATTTTTGTATCAATCATTCATTAATAATTTTGAGGGGAGTGTTACATCACGATGAACCTGCCAACGTTTTTAGGTGGAGTCCATCCGCCTGAAGGCAAAGCTCTCACGGAGAACAAGGCAATAGAAATTTTACGGCCCGAAGATTCACGAGAGTTCATTTATCCATTATCACAGCACATCGGCGCACCCTGTTCACCTGTTGTAAATAAGGGTGATAGAGTCTTAGCCGGTCAAAAAATTGCAGACACTGAAGCGTTCGTATCAGCTCCGATTTTCTCCAGTGTCTCAGGTGTAGTGAAGGACATCGCACCGAGAATGACTATAGCCGGAAGTGTTGACCCTTGTATCATCATTCAGAGCGACGGAAAATATGAGAAAGCACCTTCACTGTTAGCGCAAATGTATTCAGGTCATAAGCCCAAAGTTGCAGATTACGTGAAGATGATCCGCGCTGCCGGTATCGTAGGAATGGGAGGAGCCTGCTTCCCGACTCATGTTAAGTTGTCGCCTCCTGCCGGTAGAGTTATCAAATGGGTAATCGTCAACGCTGCCGAGTGTGAGCCTTATCTTTCATGTGATAATCGACTCATGATTGAAAGCCCTGACGAAATTATAAGGGGACTGGGTTACGCACTCGAAATTTTCCCGGAAGCTCAGGGAGTTATAGCAATCGAGAACAACAAACCCGAAGCTATAAGAATCATGACCGAGCGCAACAAGTCTTCACGCATTAAGATAATGCCTCACACCGTCAAATATCCTCAAGGCGCAGAGAAAATGTTAATCTGGTCAGTAACAGGTCAGGAGATTCCAGAAGTCCCGGCTCTTCCTGCTGATGTAGGCTGCATAATTCTCAACACTCGAACAACTTGGCAGATCTGCAGGACTATCGAGAAGGGCGAACCTGTTACAGAGCGCGTTATCTCAGTTACAGGCGATGCAGTCAATGAACCTAAGAATCTTCAGGTGCCGTTAGGGATTTCCGTACGCGAATTAGTCAATGCCTGCGGAGGATTCAAAGAAGAACCCCTGAAGCTCATTGCAGGAGGGCCGATGATGGGTCTTGCTATGAGAAGCGTTGATGTCCCTGTTGTCAAAGGTACGTCGGGAATTCTTGCACTAACGAGCAGACTTGCTTATATCGCCGAAGAGAGCGCGTGTATTCGCTGTGGTAAATGTATCGAGTCATGTCCAATGCACTTAGAGCCTACGTTATTAGATCACGCTGTAAGAAGAAGGGACTATGCAACATTCGAGGCTCACGGGGGATTAAATTGCATAGAGTGCGGTTCATGCGCGTATTCATGTCCTGCATCGAGGCACTTGACTCAGAGCTACAAGAACGGAAAAGCCCACGTCATGGCAGAGAAACGCAAGGCAGCTGCGGCGGCTAAAGCTAAACAGGAGGCGAAAAACTAATCATGAGCACAAAATTTGTAGTATCAGCTTCACCACATGTTCATTCAGATTTTACGACTCGTAATATTATGGGCATGGTTATACTTGCTTTGCTTCCTGCAGGAGTTACGGGAGTCTACTTTCTCGGCTTGAGATCCCTTGCAGTCATAGCGGCTTGTATAATTGCCTGTGTCCTGAGCGAATGGGCATGGCAGAAATTAACTCACGCTAAGAGTACTCTTAGTGATTTATCAGCTGTAGTAACTGGTCTCTTACTCGCATATAACTTGCCTCCGACTATCCCGTTATGGATGGCTGTATGCGGTTCAATATTTGCAATAATCATAGTTAAACAATTTTACGGCGGAATAGGCTGCAACATCGTAAACC
This sequence comes from Synergistaceae bacterium, assembly GCA_017439345.1. Classification (GTDB taxonomy): domain Bacteria; phylum Synergistota; class Synergistia; order Synergistales; family Aminobacteriaceae; genus JAFUXM01. The sequence continues at coordinate 10,157 of JAFSJJ010000034.1, read as the reverse complement.
CGGCTTTAGCTGCAAGAGCAATGATGTTAATCTCTTGGCCTACTGCAATGACTACTTGGACAATTAACGGCATTTCAGGAGCTACACCTTTAGCGGCAATGAAAGCAGGCAGTCAAGTTAATATTTCGCTCTGGAACATGTTCGCGGGCAATATGGCGGGCTGTATCGGCGAGACAAGCTCACTGTTATTAATTCTGGGCGGATTATATTTAATCTGGGAAGAAGTTATTTCGTGGCGGATCCCTGTTGTCTATATATTAACTACTGCGATACTTGCTTCACTCTTCAATCATGGAGGCTCGGCTTTACCTCTTCACGAGAGCTTAACAGGAGGCTTATTAATAGGCGCGTTCTTCATGGCTACGGATTACACAACTTCACCGATGACAGCAAAAGGTCAGTATATATATGCGTTCGGCTGCGGTTTACTCACTGCGTTAATCAGGACATGGGGCGGTTATCCTGAAGGAGTCTCGTTCTCTATCTTAATCATGAATGTAGCAGTCCCGTTAATCGATATGCACACAGAACCGAGAGTCTTAGGCGCACCCAAGAGCAATTTCTTCAAGAGGGTACACAAGGAAGGAGCGAAATAATCATGTCTGAAAAAGTTTCGTTTAATGAAGCAATGAAAAAAGCTCTTCACTTAGGAGGGACTCTCTTTGCTGTAACTGCAATAACAGGATTATTACTCGGTATAGTTCAGGATTTCACCAGCGCGGCGATCTTGAGAGCTGAACAGGCAGCACGAAACGAGGCATTCAAAGCAGTATTGCCCGACGCAGATAATTTTGAATCTGTAGAAGTCAAAGCAGATGATTTTGTCGCAGATGTCCAAAAGGGTACAGGTAAATCAGGACTCGCAGGGTGGTGCATAAGCGTGAACTCAAAAGGTTACGGGGGACTCGTTAATTTCATAGTCGGAGTAACCAAAGAAGGGCATGTTAAGGCAATCAGCATATTAAATCACTCAGAGACTCCGGGACTCGGTGCTAAATCTACTGAACCGGAATTCTATACTCAGTTTAATGACAAGGACAAGCTGCCGTTGAAAGTCGTCAAGGGAGCTGCAAACGCTTCTGATGAGATAGCCGCAATATCAGGAGCAACGATAACATCAAATGCAATAGTAAACGGGGTAAATGCTGCTGTCGATTACTGGAGCAAGAACTTGAAGGGAGCTGAATAAAAGTTGAGCAAGAATAGTTTCAAAATCGTTACGAATGGAATATTAACAGATAATCCTACGTTCGTTCAGTGTATAGGCTTATGTCCGACTCTGGCAGTTACAACGAGTGTTGCGAACGGACTCGGAATGGGAATAGCTGCAACGTTCGTGTTAATCGCGTCAAATGCAGTTATTTCACTGTTAAGAAAGATAGTACCTGATGAAGTCCGAATCCCTATTTTTATAGTCGTCATTGCGGGCTTCGTTACTGTTATAGAGTTCTTAATGAAGGGATTTGCTCCGGAGCTTAATAAGTCTCTGGGAATATTTATCCCGTTGATAGTTGTCAACTGTATCATTCTTGCGCGTGCAGAGGCCTTTGCTTCCAAAAACGGAGTCTTTGCATCGATATTAGACGGCGTAGGAATGGGCTTAGGTTTCACGATAGCGTTAATGTTCTTAGGCTCAATCCGTGAGATATTCGGCGCGGGTACATGGTTCGGAAATCCTGTAGTCAGCTTTGAACCTGCAATGTTAATCGTGTTAGCTCCGGGAGGCTTTATAGTTCTGGGCTGCTGTATGGCGGCATTCAAGGCTATTCAGGCACGCTCTAAGGGAATCGGCGCGGCTCCTGCTGAGGCTCACACCGGGTGCGGGTGCTGTGCGATGGCGAAATTCTGCAATAAATCAGAGTCAGACAAGACAGAATGCGGGGCGAAGTAATTTATGACTATCACAGAATTATTTTTGCTGTTCGTGAGTTCTATATTCGTTCATAATATATTGCTCTCTCGATTCTTGGGCTGTTGTCCGTTCATGGGAGTCAGCTCGAAATTAAAGACTGCTCAAGGAATGGGAGCCGCTGTAGTATTCGTAATAATGCTCGCTTCGTTAATGACGTGGCTTACGTATAATTATCTGCTCGTTCCTTTACATCTTGAGTATTTATACACGTTGTCATTCATTCTGGTAATTGCTGCCCTTGTCCAGTTCGTAGAATTAGCGTTAAAGAAGTTGAATCCCGGACTCTATAAATCTCTCGGAATATTCTTACCGTTGATAACAACAAACTGCGCAGTTCTCGGCGTTGCAGTCCTTAACATGAACGAGGGCTACGGACTCGCGGCTTCTCTGGTGAATGCTCTGGGTTCCTCGTTAGGGTTCCTGCTAGCTATTTCGTTAATGGCCGGAATTCGTGAACGCATTGAAGATAACGAGGGGATTCCTGCTGCATTGAGAGGACTCCCTATAGCGTTAATTACAGCCGGTTTGATGTCTATAGCTTTCATGGGCTTCACGGGCATAATAAAGTAAAGGAGTGTTGACTCAATGAATATAGTTCATGTAATGATAGCTCCCCTTGCCTTAATGGGAATAATGGGCGGAGTGTTCGGCGCACTTCTTGCAGTAGCTTCACTTGTATTTAGAGTTCATCAGGACGAGAGAATAAGCAAGATACGAGCTGCTTTACCCGGTGCGAACTGCGGGGGCTGCGGTTATCCGGGCTGTGACGGTTATGCTTCAGGTGTCGTGAATGAAGGTGCGGCAGTGAATAAATGCTCTGTCGGAGGAGCTTCTGTCGCTAAGATAATTGCTGACATCATGGGGGTTGATGCAGGTTCGTCCGTTCCTGTTCGTGCGTTCGTGAAGTGCAAAGGTTCTAAAGAGTGTTCGCCCCGCGAGTTAATCTATGACGGAGTGAAAGACTGCGCTTCAGCTGCCACGATTCCGGGAGGTTCGCCTAATGCATGTCCGTTCGGTTGTATTGGACTCGGGACTTGTGTCAGTGTCTGCCAGTTCGGAGCGTTGTCAATGGGTGAAGACGGTCTGCCCAAAGTAGATTTGTCGAAGTGCGTAGGGTGCGGTGCGTGTGCTGCTGCATGTCCAAAGGGAATATTTACTCTTGTCCCGGTAACTGCTGATATTATCATCGCGTGTAATTCACACTGGAGAGGCCCTGATGTCAAGAAAGTATGTTCGGCAGGGTGCATAGGCTGCGGAGTATGCGCCAAGATCTGTCCTGCTGGAGCTATAGAACTCGTGAATAATCTTGCAGTGATAGATCAGAATAAATGCATTAAGTGTGGTCGCTGTGCTTCAAAGTGTCCGGCCAAGTGCATTAAGACCGGTGAGAGCGTTCAAGTCATCGAGAAGTCAGCATAATTGATATAAAAATTTTGCCCTGTCTGAGAGATATTTATTTTTCCGGCAGGGTTAATTTTTTGAGTTACATAACAAAGCGTTTGATTAAATTTTTCGCGACATTATATTTTGCAGATATTATATTCACTATATCTTTGACGCTCTGACCTGATTTTTTCATTAAGAGTGCTTCACTCTGCCACGAGTCATTTTTTATTTCTCCTGAATCACCTTCAACGACTAAGACGAGTTCGCCTTTGACTCCTGACTTTATGCGCTCGAGAATACCTGATAAATTATCGCGTATTGACTCCTGAAAGACTTTGCTGATCTCGCGGACTAGAGCTGCTCTTCTATCACCGAAAATTTGAATCATGTCAGTAATATGCTTCTCTGCTTTATGAGGCGAAATGTAATAACACATCGTGAATTCTAAATCTTTGAGAGACTCGAATAACTTTATGCGCTCACCGTTTTTATCAGGAGGGAATCCAAGAAATATGAACGGCTGAGGAGTCAGACCAGATAACAAGACAGCAGGCAATACGGCACTCGGTCCGGGTAACACGTCAACGTCAAGGCCTTCACTTAGAGCGAGCTTGAGCAATATCCATCCCGGGTCAGACACTCCTGGAGTCCCTGCATCTGATATTAGGGCGATATTTTCACCGTTACGCAGTTTTTCAAGCAGGTATTCACATTTATTATTCTCGTTGTGCAAATGAAATGAAGTTAAAGGCTTGTTTATATCATAGTGCTTTAACAATATTCCTGAAGTCCTGGTGTCTTCACATGCTATCAAGTCCGCCTCACGTAGAACTCTCAATGCACGAAGCGTTATATCTTCAAGATTCCCAATAGGAGTCGGAACCAGAGTCAGCAAAATATTTTCACTCCTTCACCAAATCTATGACTGTTATCTCAGGCTGAACAAAGAGTCTCATGCATGTACCGTTACAGCCAGCACCGTTAGAGACATAAACGAGTCCTCCTGCCTTATTCGAGAGTCCCTGAGTGCTTCTATAGCTCATGCTCTTGAAATAACCCATTGGCCAGAACTGTCCGCCGTGAGTATGTCCTGATAATTGCAAGTCGAAATTTTTATCAGAGTCAACAGGGAGTCCCGGTCTATGCTTGATGACTAACACGAATTTATTTGCATCTTCAGGCTTTAAATAAGGCTTGAGCCATGAATTAAAGTATTTCGGGCAGTCGTCGAGTCCTATTATAACTATTCCTGCGGTCTCTGCGCGTTCGTTGATCATCATGTTGAAGCCTGCTTGCCTGATAATATTTTCAACGTCGTAATCGAGCAAATAATAATATTCGTGATTCCCATTTACAGCAAATGCACCGTAACGAGAACTCAAGGCAATTTGCTTTAACTCGGCAAGTTCGCGTGTCCAATATGAAGGGTCGCCGTCAATAATATCACCGCATAGAATAAATATATCGGGCTGAGCGTCTCGAATTAATTTCATGACCCTCTCGAAGTGAAAACGTGTGTAGACTCTGCCTAAGTGCAAATCGGTCAAGTAAACGATTCTGATTCTGTCTCTATCAATCTTGCTAGTCTTAATCACAACATCGCGCCTGATGACAAAGTAAGCCTGAGCCATGCAGAATATAACGCCTCCAAGAGTCAAGAGGGCTGCGGCGAGAGCTTTATTACACGTGAAATGCTTGAAGCCTGTAATTAAATCAACGAATACGAATGCAAAGAAAGCTAATATACTCGAAATTATCCATGTAAACGAGAGTCCTGAAATAATCTCAAATATTCGCCTGTGAGAGTCAATGAAGTCTTGAGTTAAGAACTTAGGCAATAAGACAATCACGAACCAGAAGACAGCCCAGCATAAAAATATATTCTTGATATAAACATTAACGCCTGCTTCACGTAACTTGCGAAATATAAATAAGTCATTGAAAGCTGATAATATCCACAAATATAGAGCCATGAAGAAATTTTTTTACCCCTTATCAATTATAAATATAAAATTTTTGCGTCAGGTCTTACTCCTTTCACGAGTTCTATAATTTTATCAGGCCATTCACCCAGCAGCAGTTCACATAACATCGGAGATTTTCCCATATAATTATCAGGATCATTAACCAGAGCATAAGCCCGGCAGCCTCCTGAGCAGTTCTTGAGGTATTTGCAGCTCCGGCAGTCCTCGTTAAGAGCAAAGAATTCACTCACGCGTTTATTTACTATATCGAACCAGAAAGAATTATTTATGCAGTCGGCTAAACTCTGCTCAGTAAGAAGGGGCATTTTATCATGAATCTTAGTTCCTGCATAGACATACAAGGCATCACCCGGCCTTCAGGTGAAATATATATAACGAATCTTGCACAGCCGCATATAAACGAGTCCTGATTAACATTATCTCTAAAATTTGGAATAACGAACTCATCTGGTTTATTCGGATTAGCTGAGAAGAAATTTGAAAGCTGAATAGTTATCGGCATGTTATCTTCATAATAATTCGGGATATAGCTCAAGAATTCGTTGAACAGTTCAGTTATAGAAAGCGTGTTATTCTCTTTGTGCTTCTCCCATTCTCCTGACTCTGATATTCCGCCGATCTTGACGCTCTTCACACCCAAAGACGCAAGATGATTAACACTTTCCCTGATTGTGTGCCTGTTCAATCTGTGAAGACACATCTCCGAACTTGTAGGAAATCCCTTCTCCCTGCAAAGAGCAAATGCCCTGTTGACCATGTCTTCAGCCCCGTTAATGCCTCGAAGCCAATCGTGCCAGCAGAGTCCGTCATAGCTCATGTTGAACTCAGGATGAATCCCCCGCGAGTCAAGTTCATCAAGCAGCTTTTCATTTACTAGGACACCGTTAGAATATATTTGCACGATAAAAATATTATGTTCAAGAAGTGAGTCGACTATATCAAGAAAATCATTACGCACCAAAGGTTCTCCGCCTGTCAGAGAGACTAACTTAATTCCGCACTCATCAAGCTGGGGAATCATCTTCATGATCTTGTCGTGAGAGAGTTCGCCGTATTTTGCATCAGGAGCCGGCAAGTAGCAATGCCTGCATTTATAATTGCATTTACCTGTTATTGACCATGCAGCTCTATTGACATAATGCACGGGATATTTTTTATATTTTTGATTTTCCGTTATGCTTTGGCCGAGTGTGCAGGGTTCGACTATGCCTTGATGTTCGTATTCGTGAATTATTTCTCTCTCATCATCAGAAATTAATGGAAGTGTAATATCTATATTGCCTTGTGAAAATTATTGTGAATTTATAGCATTAAATACGTTAATCAAGTGAATAGATTTGCATTAGTTCATGTGTGTAATTATTATTCTCGTCTCGAATTATCAACGGGGGCAATATAATTAACCCTTCTCCTCCGTCCTTGACGCATTCAATTAAGAATACACCTGAATTATTATTTATGTCAGGATATACGAGCCTTAATCTTTTAGGTGTGAGCTTGTTATGACTCATAGCATTCATGAACACATCTAATCTTTGACTCGTGAATATTGCGAAGAGTCTGCCTCTGCTCTTTAAGACTCTTTTTGCGAGATTAGCTGCGTCATCAGGAGTACATGAAAGATCAAGTCTTGCTGTAGAACGTGAAAGATTATTGCTCTCCCGCGAACGATAAAGCGACTCATACGGCGGATTAATAACGAGTGAGTCATAATATCCCTGAGTCAATAAAGTCTTGTCGCGTAAATCTCCTGCGATAAAATCTACTCTATCATCAAGATTATTATTCTTTGCATTAATCTTCGCGAGAGTGATTAATTCTTCCTGAATGTCAATGCCTGTAACGTGAATGTTCGTAAATTTCGCGGCCAGCATTAGAGCTATTGCCCCCGAAGCGCACCCTGCCTCAAGAAATCTTGTATGCCCTGACCTGAACTTTACCCATGAATATAATAAAATCGTATCCATATTGACTCTAGGGCCGTCAATAGGCTGAAGGATTCTTAATTTACCGCAGAGGACATCATCACACGAAGCATTCATATTTATTTATTTAATTTATTTACTTGCTGAGATTCAGGATATTAACAATTTTTCTGAAAGCGTTATTTCTGTGTGAGAGCGAATTCTTTATATCAGGCTCAAGTTGGGCGAAAGTTTTATTATATCCATCAGGAATGAATACAGGATCATAGCCGAAGCCGTTATTTCCCGCCGGAGCATGTGCTATAGTCCCGTAACAGAAGCCCTCGCAAATCAGCATATAATCATCAGGAATGCACAGGGCTAACGACGCTGCAAATCTTGCCTTTCTTTCTGAATCAGATTTATCACGCAGAGATTCAAGAAGCCACGAAACTTTATCATTGTCAGGACCATGAATTATTCTCGCTGAATATAAGCCCGGTGCCCCGTCAAGAGCATTGACTTCAAGTCCGCTGTCGTCAGCCAGACAAGGGAGCCCGGAAATCTTAGCCCATGCAGAAGCCTTTAACATTGCGTTCTCTGAGTAAGTCTTTCCTGTCTCGTCAACTATTAGCTTTGCAATTTCATGAGCAAATATAACTTCACTCACAAAATCTTTTGCTAACTCGTGAAATTCCCGGAACTTCCCTGCGTTGGCTGTAGCTATGACTAGTTTATTTATCTTCATGAGTTCTTAGGCATCTTCCAGGCTACACTCAAATCAACTGCGCCTCCTGGTCTTGGCTGCTTTGAGTCAATCAAGAATCTAATTTGCGATATAGGCGAAAAGTTTTCCTGCATAGTCCTGACTATTCCTGTCAAGAATAACAAGCTCTTTCTCTGGCCGGCTGACTCTAATGACGAAACGAACTGCCCCGACATGTCAAGAAATGCTGTGTCATTATCCCTGAACACGTGGAGCAGCTTTATTCTGTTTGAGTTCGGAAGCTCGCTCAGTGAAATAATTGCGTTGACTGCATCCGAAATATTATCTTCTTGAGTCCTGATTGGGAAGTTGCGCCTTGTACTTGCAATCGTGTCATTCATGACATGATATAAATTCAGTGATACCTGCTGCATCTCCTGGCCGAGCATTAACTGAACGTTTCGTGACTCTGACTTCTCGAAGCCTTCTAAATCTTCCCGAGTCTCGATTCTATTTTCAGGCTTCAAGAATAATTTTTCGCTCAAGAACTTCATGAACCACGTAGCACCCAGATAGCCGACGACAAAGCATAATAACAATACGCCGATCCATGAGAACACACGAAGTAATAAAGGCGTTGACTTCTCATCATCCCTTGCTCTAACTCTGCCTGTTGAACGTCTTGCTGCCTGCCTTCGTCTGGGAACTTGAACAGGACGTGAATATTCTCTCTCGTCCCTATCGACTCTTTCTATTCTTTCACTTGAACTATAACGGCGAACAGGTGACAAAATTTATCGACTTCCTTCTAAAATTTTTAATAATCTCCTAATTTCATTATCACACTATCGCAAATAATTCATGATTCCTTCTGTCATTGCAAGAGCTATTTTCTGTTGATATGCTGGCTGGCTCAACAAACGCGCTTCACTTGGATTCGTTACAAAGCCTAACTCAAGCAATACTGCGGGCATTCCTGCTCCTCTTAACACAAAGAACGGGGCTTGAGCTATTTTTCTCATTGGGAGGCCGCTGCGTTTTCCTGCGTTGAGAAGGGCTCCTGCGAAATCTGTGCTTTCACTGATCTTGTTATTCTGCTGCATGTCTCCGAGAATCTTTAATAACATTTCAGTTTTCCTGTCAACGTTCTGAACGTCGTAGCCTTTGCCCTCGATGTACTCTCTATTTTCTATCTTGGCGAGATTCATAGCGTCCTTATCACTGGGAAGAGCCATTATGTAAATCTCGAATCCTGTTGCAGTCTTCTTGTTAGGCAAGGCGTTAATATGAACACTCACGAACAAATCAGCATTTACGTTGTTAGCTATGTCCGTGCGTTCCTGTAACTTCAAGTAAATATCAGTCTGCCTCGTCATGACGACATTATAGCCTCGTGCCGTGAGTGATTTAGCAAGTTCAAGACCTACTGCGAGATTAATATTTTTCTCTGTTACACCGTTAGCAGCTGCTCCTGGGTCTTTGCCTCCGTGTCCTGGGTCTATGACTATAGTCTTGCGTCCTCCTCCTGTTCTGACTCTGGGAACACTTGGAACGCTGGGAACATTATTCCCTTGTCGTCTAATAATCGTAGGCTGTCCGTTCTGTATATCTATAGTCGGAGTCCCTGTTCCAGATTGAGTCTGAGTCTGAATCTGAGGCGCAGGAGTCATCGGAATAGTTATAGTACTTGGCGGGGTCTTCACTGCTGGAGTCTGGGTTCTGGGTACTTGGGCAACCGGCGGGGTCTGGGGAATCTTAGGCGGAGTGCGTACAGTCTGAGGCTGTGAGGGCTGATTTGTCTTAACGAAATTAACACCGTCAGCATAATAGAAATCGAATACTATTCTTCTTGGATTATCAAGAACTAACTTTTCAATTTTGCTGAACTCATGAGACACGAAAATTAAATCAATTCCGCCCTTGACGCTTCTTATATCTGCATCGACATTAGCATACGGTGAAGGTACTCCTTCGATATTATCAGAACCTGACGCAAACAAGACATGCAACGCACCTTTAATCATAATAACATCAGGATCAGAGCCTTCTTCAGTGTGAACAACTGCGCGGATCTTGCGTAATTTGCCTTCGTGTTCGTTCCAGTTAATGCTTTTTATAACACCGTTATAGCTTCCTGTCCTCTCAATAGTCGAGTCTCCCGGCTTGAACGTCTCGTATTTAGGCTGACGCTTGCTTGAGCTGCTCTTCTTGATTACGGGCTGTGATTTATTATTTTGATTCTGATTCTGATTCTGATTCTGATT
>JAFSJJ010000033.1 GCA_017439345.1 Synergistaceae bacterium | reverse complement strand
TGTGTCAGACAGTCTTTTTCTCTTGACAAATCTAAAAATTTTCTGCCAATGATAGTGCCGTCGGACTTCATTACACTGCATACACAATCGTTGTTTATTCCTAAGTCTACTCCGAGTATTATTTGCCTGCTTATTTCTTTTTCCTGAATTTTCACCTCCTCTTCATACGCAAAATCTAAATACCAGTTTTTTCCACGTCTTCGTAATGTTGGAACACACTCTTTACGGTTTTGACAATGTCTCTGAATATAGTTTACGTCCGTTTTCTTTAACTCAATGTTAAGCCAGTCCCAAGTATTATTTATAAAAACTTTTAAACGTACTGTTAATGTTCCGGTTCTGACAAAGCAGTTATCGCGGTACATTGCAGGATAAACTTTTCCGGCTTTGGGATGTCTTGGTTCTTTGCCTTGCTGAGAATTTTTCCAGTTCTCGTAATTACTTTTATATGAGCTTACTTTACCTATGGCTTCAGTGATTGCTACTCGTCTCATATAACTTGGGAATTTGTAAAAATCCTGGTCAAATTTATATTTAGGCTCAGGATTAGTTCGTGTCTTATGAGTCAGGACTTCAATAATTCTTTGACGCTCAAGAGGTGATTTAACTTGTGAAATATATTCCCATTCTGTCAACGCTGCTTTGATAAAAAAATCCACAGCCATACGATACTGCCCGACAGTATATTTAAACGCTGCGTGTGCACTACGAATTTTTATTTTATACGTTGACAAAATTTTCATAATTTTAATTCTAACATAAGGTCGCCTAACTCATGACTGAAGTCACTAGTGTGCGACGGATATTTCGTGAAGCCTCACACGAATCAATCAGAATATTAATCAGCCAGTGAATAAGAAACGCAATTTGCTCATCAGTGTGAAACCAGTGTTCTCCGCCGTGCATTATAGTGAGTCCTGCATTGTGGGTGTTAATAAAATTTTCTATGCTTTGACGTGAAATTAATTTGTCGCCCTCAGCATATAATATTTCAGTGTGAACGTCCCAGCTTATGGGATTCTCTCGAACGAAGCGCAGATATTCCCATGAAAGAGTCTCCCCGAAACTCGTAACGATCTCACCCCTTGAGCGCAAATCTTCTTCAGAGACTCCGGCAGACTTCATCATATTTAACATAAGCCCTTCCATGTCGACAACAGGCGAGATAAATAATGCTTTCGTGATATTAAATCCCTGAAGTGAGAGCATAGCAAAGTACGCGCCTATACTGTTAGCGAGAATATAAATTTTGTCATGCGTTTTATGAGCCGTGTTATAAGCTGCCCTAATCTGAGGCATTACTATTTGAGGCAGGTAACTATCATCATAATCGACTCCCAGAATATCGAAGCCGTGAAGATTTTTCACGAACTCGTTAGCTTCCTGTGAAGAGCCTCCTTTGCCGTGAACGTACAAGATTATTTTTTTCATGATAACATGCTCCTTGTTTCACTCGTCATATCATATGCTTTCTGAATCTGACTCTTTACAATGTGAGGCAGGTTTTTATCATCGTAATTGACTCCTAAGACATCGAAGCCTTGAAGATTCTTTGAGAGCCAGTGAAAATATAAAATTACATTACTCATGATATATGCTCCTTGCGAATAAAAAATTTTGCACGTCATTATATCGCAGTGTTAATAGAAATTTTTTCCGTGTAAAGTGTCATGAATATTGCGTGAAAGAAAACTTTTTGTATTAGTAATTGTATTAGTAACTCAGCAGATTTATTCTCGTGAAAACTTATCGTGAAATGATATTTATATTATAATCTAAAACTCGTAAAAATCTGACGGAATGAATCAGCTTGAATAAATTAAATATATAATTACGTTCTAATAATCGTGTTAAAGTTATTTGCAAGTACGTTAGCTATAAGTTCTCTCACAAAAATTTAATCTCTACGTAAAATCACGTATTGCACTTTTCGACTCATTGGGCTATCATTTCGCGCGTTGTTCGATTAGCACTCTTTAACGTTGAGTGCCATTAGAGAGAAGATAGAAATTTTACGAGGAGGCAAATATTATTATGAAACTCAAGCCGCTTGGCGATAGAATAGTTGTAAAAGTCTTAGATCGCGAGGAGAAAACGAAAGGCGGACTCTTCCTTCCGGATACAGCAAAAGAGAAGCCTACAGAGGGCGAAGTTGTAGCAGTCGGAACAGGCAAAGTATTAGATAACGGCCAGAAGCAGCCCGTTGAACTCAAAGTAGGCGACAGAATTATATTCAGCAAATACGCAGGCACAGAAGTCAAACTTGACGGCGAAGACTTTGTAATATTCAGCGAGAGAGACGTACTCGCAATCATCGAGAAATAGTTAATAACAAGCTAATCATCATTAGGAGGCATAAACAATTATGGCAAAAATTCTTTCATTCAGCGAAGAAGCCAGAAGAGCAATGCTCAGGGGAATAGATAAAGTTGCAGATACAGTCGGCGTAACACTTGGGCCTAAGGGACGCAATGTAGTTCTTGAGAAAAAATTCGGTTCACCTACAATCACAAACGACGGCGTTACAATCGCAAAAGAAATCGAGCTTGAAGATCCTTTCGAGAACGCAGGCGCACAGTTACTCAAAGAAGTAGCAAGCAAGACTAACGACATCGCAGGAGACGGAACGACTACAGCAACGATTTTCTCACGTGCAATTATTAGAGAAGGCATGAAGAACGTAGCAGCCGGTGCTAATGGAATGCTTATGCGTCAGGGCATCGAGAAGGCTATTGATTTCGTAGTCGAAGAGCTCAAGAAACAGAGTACTCCTGTCAAAGAGAAAGAAAAAATTGCTCAGGTTGCTTCAATTTCAGCGAATAACTCAGCAGTCGGCGAACTCATTTCCGAAGCTATGGCCAAAGTAGGCGAGGACGGAGTTATCACAATTGAAGACTCCCAGACAGTAGGGACAACCCTTGAGATGGTCGAGGGACTCCAGTTCGATAAAGGTTATATCAGCCCTTACATGGTAACTGACAGCGAAAGAATGGAAGCAAATTTTGATGACGCATATATTTTGATTCACGACTCAAAGATCAGCAACATTAAAGACTTGCTCCCAGTGCTTGAGAAAGTTGTCCAGACCGGAAAGCCTTTATTAATTATCGCAGAGGACGTAGAAGGCGAGGCACTTGCAACACTGGTAGTTAATAAGCTCAGAGGCGTTATGCAGGTTGCAGCGGTCAAAGCTCCCGGATTCGGCGACAGAAGAAAAGCTATGCTTCAGGACATCGCAATTGTAACCGGCGGTACTGTAATTAGCGAAGAAGTAGGACTCAAATTCGAGAACACTGAACTTAACATGCTTGGACGTGCTAAGAAAGTCAAGATCACCAAAGAAGACACAACGATTACTCAGGGTGCAGGCAATCCTGAAGAGATTCGCAAGCGTGCAGGCCAGATCCGCAAAGAAATAGAAGATTCAACATCGGACTATGACAAGGAGAAATTACATGAGAGACTTGCTAAACTTGTCGGAGGAGTCGCAGTTATTCAGGTAGGTTCAGCCACTGAGACCGAGCAGAAAGAATTAAAGCACAGAATCGAAGACGCTCTTAATGCTACCCGTGCAGCAGTTGAAGAAGGTATCGTTGCAGGCGGCGGAGTTGCAGCACTTAACTGCGCTACATCACTTGAGCCGTTCGTAGAGAAGCTCTCAGGAGACGTTAAGACAGGTGCAAGAATAGTACTTGACGCGTTAAAAGCTCCGTTGTATTTAATCGCAGAGAACGCAGGCTATCAGGGTGACGTTGTCGTAGAGAGAGTCAGAAGCGAGAAGATCGGACACGGACTCAACGCAGCAACAGGCGAATATACTGACATGGTAGCAGCAGGAATCATTGACCCCGTGAAAGTTACTCGTTCAGCGTTACAGAATGCAGGCTCAATCGCAGCAATGGTATTAACGACAGAGGGAATCGTTGCAGATAAGCCCGAAAAGAAAGATGCAGCCCCAGCAATGCCCGGAGGAATGGGCGGAATGGACGGCATGTATTAGGATTTTTCATAGAGCAAGAACATTTTCTCCCGGAGACTCGCATCTTCGGGAGTTTTTTATTATAGAGATTTACACCCTGCGCCTTCGATTATGCTTATGCCTTCACTCTTGGGAATAACGTTAATCTGAGCGCGTATTCTCTCTTTCAAAGCCTGGACGTGAGAAATTATCCCTATCATTCTGCCTTCACGCCTGACTTCACTTAGAGCTTCAAGAGCAGTATTTAATGAATCTTCATCAAGTGAGCCGAAACCTTCATCAAGAAATAATGAATCAACACGTGCCTTGCTTCCTGAAATTTGCGAGAGTCCCAGAGCAAGAGCAAGACTTACGATAAATCTTTCACCGCCTGATAAATTAGCAGTAGGTCTGATTTCTCCTGCCTGTTCGTGATCTATAACGCTGAGTGCAAGACCTGAATCATCAGGAGTTGCCGTTAGTTCGTAGCGTTCTGATAATTTCTCAAGCTGCTTATTTGCAAGTGCTATCATCATTGAGAGTGTAACTTTTTGTGCGAAATTACGAAACTTGCTGCCGTTCTTGGTGCCTATTAAGTCGTTAAGTCCTGCCCACTCCGAATAAATTTTGTCTTGAGCCTGAAATTCTGTTTTGAGTGCCTGATACTCTTCACGAATCTTTTTGCGGGTCTCAAGTGCTGACTCAAGTTCTGCGTTGCGTTTCATGATTTCTTTGATAGAGTCTTCTTGAGTCTTAAATAGTTCTTCGAGTTCGTCAAGATTTGACTCTGTTATATTTATATTCTCCGCAAGTTTTGAGTCAAGTTTCTGAGTCAGATTTAATTTTACTGCTTCGAGCTGCTTTATTCTGTCGTCGATAGCCTGCGCCCCTGCCTGAAGTTTCGCGAGTACGTCCGGTGAAAGTTTTGCGTTGTTGAAATCCTGTTCGCTCTGAAAATTTTTGTCGATTAATGAAGCCTGAAAAGTTTTCTCAAGCGAGTCAAGTTCTGCTGTTAATCTCTCAAGCGTAATTTTCTCGTCTGATAGAGTTTTGCTTATAGCCTGAATTCGTGATTGAAGCAAGTCTGACTCTTTCGTGAGGCGTTCAAGATACTGTTCGAGATTCTTAACGTTCGATGACCATTGATTGACTCTTGATAATATTTCGCTCTTGGTCTTAGCGTCATAGATTCCCAAAGGTGCAATAGCTTCACTTACTGCAGTTCTTGAGTCCGCAAAAGTTTCTACAGCTTGGCCGAGTTCTTTTATGCAGTTGTCAAGGTCAGCGCGTATTCTGCTCTCGTAACTAGCTGCCTGCATTAGTTTAGAGTTCGACTCGTTATATTTCTTGTGAGCATAGTTTTCACGAGTCTTTAACTCTTTGAATTTCTCGTTGATGTCGATTCCTGCAAATTTTGAATGCTTGCCTGCGTCAGGGTGTTCAAGTGATCCGCATACAGGACAAGGGCGGCCGTGCTTAAGAGTCTTTCTGAGTCCGTCAATAATTAATTCAGTTCTGGTGTTCGTTAATTCGCTGAGTTCGTTTATTGCCTGTTCATGAAGAGCGTGTGCTTTGGCTGCTTCTGACTGAGCTGCTTTCATGACTGCCTGAGCCTTTGCAAGTTCTGACTCAAGTTTTGCTTTCAAGTCCTCAAGATTTTTCTTGCGTGTATAAGCGTCCTCAAAAGTTTTCACGAGACTCATAACCCTTTCGCAGATAGTCTCCGGACTCTCTGTTATATCGCGTCGAACCTGCTTTAATTTTGATTCGCAATTTGGAATTTCGTTATTCGTTATCTGAGTGACTCGTTCTGTAAAGGCCGTTATCTCTGACTCGTTCTTATCACATCGTGTCTTGCAGGTCTTGAATTCATTGCGTTTGGCCTCGAGTGCTGCATGTTCGGGCATTAGTTCTTGAGCCTTGAGTCCTGATTCAAGTTTTTGTCTGTCAGGTGCAAATAATTCTGAGCGTTTGTGTTGAGTCTCTATATCGCTTTGATTCTGTGCAAGTTCAGCGCGTAATTTAGCAATCTCCTTGAGCCGCAATACATCTGCCTGAGTGTCTTTGTGCTTGCGTTCTATGAGGTCGAGCATTTTTTTATTCTGTGCAAGATTATTTTGAATCTCACTGTCTGAACCGAAAGAGTCATTAGGCTTCTTTTCATCGAGTCTGAGTAATAATTTCTCTCGTTTGTCCCGTTCAGCCTGGCAGCGTTCGTAGACCCGTGTTGAAATCCCGCTGTAAATCTCCGTGCCTGTGATGAGTTCAAGTATCTCTGATCTTTCCGTAGAATTTGCCTTCAGGAATGCGTCAAATCTGCCCTGTTCGAGCATCATTGCTTGAGTGAATCTCTTGAAGTCAAGACCTGTTAAATCTTCAACGTTAGGCACTGTATCGCGTGTCAGTTCACTGAAGATTTTTCCTCCTTCGCGGGCTTCTGACAGAATGTGTTTCACTGATTGTAACTTTTTGCCTTCCTTTTTCTGACTCCATAAGCATTTATATTTTTTACCGTCTGACTCAAATTCTACTTGAGCATAACATTCACGAGTTCGCCTTGTCATTATCTCGTTTGACTGTCCTCCAAGCCTGCCAAGTCTGGGTGTCCTTCCATAGAGAGCCAGACATACAGCGTCAAATATAGTAGTCTTGCCTGCTCCTGTAGGTCCGGTGATCGCGAATATGCCTTCAGATATATAAATATTATGAGTCAAATCTATGAACCATTCGCCTTTTAGTGAGTTAAGATTCTTGAACTTGATATTCAATATTTTCATGATTAATAATTTATCTCCATTTCGCGCAGTATTTCTTGATATAGATTCGCAAAAATTGTTCTCTGTTCTTTAGGAGTCTTGTTCTCGTCAAAGCACATCGTAAGCATGTCAAGAGGCTTTATATTCTCGAGTCCTTCAGGTATTGTCTTAAGTGACTCGTTCTCCTGTGAAGCCCTGCCGCCTTCATTATATATGCTTAATATTTCGAGATTGGGAAAATCTTTCATGACCTGATTAAATCTTTCCTGCAAGTCGCCTATTACTTCCCGTCCGGTGTAAGTTATCTCGAGCCATATTGACTCATCAGTAAGAGCAAGCTGCCTCAAGTCTGAAATTATCTCGTTAATATCTCCTGAAAAGCGCTCTAGTCTCTGGAAGACCGGGACAGGAACTTCACGAATTACTGAATTATTATTTGAGTCAAGTTCTATGATAGTTACTGACTTTTGAGTCTCACATTCTCCGAAAGTCATTGCAACCGGTGAACCTGAGTAACGAATATTATTGCGTCCTGCTGTCTGAGGCGAATGAAGATGACCTAATGCCGTGTAAATTATATTTTCAGGGAATATGCTGCTTTCGAGTTCTAATGCTGTCCCTACGTAAAGAGAGCGGATACCCTCACCGTGAGCGACTTTACCGTTGTGAATAAATAGATGTCCCATTGCGATAACAGGAACTCCGGAATAACTCGCAGCCTGATTAAATACTCTTTCATAGTGATGATTTATTCCGTCTCTGAGTGCCTGCTCAAGATTATTGTTATTATCTGAAGTCCTAACGTCGCGGTCTCTTAAATACGGCACTGCACACACTATTAATTCGGGCTTATTATTCGAGTCATAAAGCGTTATTATCTCATCTTCAGGGTTCTCTGATACTTGGCCGACAACATGAATATTATTCAGCTTGAGTAATTCACTAGGGGCGTCAATGAATGCCGGCGAGTCGTGATTGCCTGAAATAATAACAGTGTGTCTGCATGAGGACTTTGCAAGCCTGCTGAGGAAATTATAATAAATGTCCTGAGCCTGAACTGAAGGAGTCGTGTTGTCGAATATATCTCCTGCAACTAGAAGCACATCAATATTTTCACGTGTAATTAAGTCTTCAAGCCACGCAAAAAATTTTCTGAACTCGTCAAATCTGTCGTGTTCTTTGAGTCTCCTGCCTATGTGCCAGTCGGAAGTATGAAGCACTTTCATGAGAGTAATTTTCCTCCATGTTATAAATTTATATATAAATTTTGAAATTATTAAATGTGAAATATAGTTTATATTATCATGCAATTTGTTATATTACGAATTTCTTTAATCGGCGGCGAAAATCACAGGTTCTAAATACGGCTGACAAAAAATTTTTATATTGCAAATGTATCTGAAAATATTTTATTATTGCCAGTAATTATTTATTTAAATGAAGGAGGAACTAAGCGGGTGATAAGAATTTTATTTATCTGTCACGGAAATATTTGCAGGTCTCCTATGGCAGAATTTATCATGAAGCACTTAGTGAGAGAGTCAGGCTGTGAAGATAAATTTTTGATCTCCTCAGCAGCAGCTACCAGTGAAGAGTCAGGCAATGACATGTACCCGAACGCTAAGGCAGAGTTAAGAAAGCATAATATTGAATTCGAGAAGCATAGAGCCAGAAAGATTACGAAGGGTGAAGCTCATGAATGGGATTTGATTCTTGCAATGGATAAAGAGAACGTTGAAGATCTTTTATATATTCTCGGCCGAGAGTCTGAGTCAAAAGTGAAGCTCTTAATGTCGTTCGCAGGTAATAATAATAAAGAAGTCTCTGATCCATGGTACACAAGAAATTTTGAACGCGCTTATAATGATATATATCAAGGCTGCGGGGCTTTATTAAAGTTTTATGAGAACAGAAACTTTCAGGCGTGATAATGTGCAAGTCCCTCCTGCTAAGGGGGGATTTAGGTGGTAACTTCAATCCTTCCCTGCAGTCCCTTCACAAGGACGGACTAATAACTATTTAGAGGGGTTATGTTATATTATTCTCAGGTGATAAGAATACATGAATAATAATAATGACAATATACGCAACTTTTGCATAATCGCTCACATAGATCACGGCAAATCTACTCTTGCTGACAGATTACTCGAATCAACCGGCACGATAGCTTCACGGGACATGAAAGCCCAGATTCTTGACTCTCTGGCTCTTGAACGCGAACGGGGAATAACAATAAAGCTGGTCCCGGTCCGAATGAATTATAAAGCTCAGGACGGCAAAGAATATATCTTGAATTTAATTGATACCCCCGGACATGTTGACTTTGCTTATGAAGTCTCGCGCTCGTTAGCAGCATGTGAAGGAGCTTTGTTAGTCGTTGACGCTTCACAGGGAGTCGAAGCCCAGACCGTAGCAAATGCATATCAGGCAATCGAACAGGGACTCGAAATCTTACCCGTAATAAATAAAATCGATTTACCCTCAGCAAGACCGGATAACGCTAAACAGGAAATTTCTGACGTTGTAGGCCTTGACGCTTCTGATGCAGTTCTAGCCAGCGCAAAGACAGGACTCGGAGTGAATGAGATACTTGAAGAGATCGTGAAAAAAATTCCTGCTCCCAAAGGTGATAGAGAGAAGCCTTTACAAGCTCTAATCTTTGACTCAGTATATGATAATTATCGCGGTGTTATCTGCTATGTTCGAGTCGTTAACGGGGTAATCAAGGCAGGACAAAATATAATGTTCATGTCTAACGGCATAACTTACCCCGTGAATGAAGCCGGAGTGTTCAAGCCTGGTTTTACTCCTGTCAGAGAACTCGGCCCCGGTGAAGTAGGTTATATCACTGCAAGCATTAAGACCCTTGCTGAAGCTCAGGTCGGCGACACTGTAACGGACGCTGCTAACCCTGCGAGTGAGGCATTACCCGGCTACAAGAAAGTTAAAAGCGTAGTATTCTGCGGATTCTATCCTGTTGAACGCGACAATTACCCGCAGTTACGAGACGCATTAGAAAAATTATGCCTGAATGACTCTGCCGTTACTTACGAACCTGAAAGCAGCGAGGCTCTTGGATTCGGTTTCAGATGCGGATTCCTTGGACTGCTTCACATGGACGTAGTACGCGAAAGATTACGTGAAGAGTATAACGTTGAACTTGTTGCGACTGCTCCTAATGTCATATATGAAGTTGTCAAGACATCAGGGGAGATAATCGAAGCTCACAGACCCGGAGATTTTCCTGATCCTTCAGAGATAGAAGAGATTCGCGAGCCTTATATAAAACTTTCTGTGTTCGTACCTTCTGAATTTACGGGGAGAGTCATGCAGCTCATTCAAGACAGACGAGGCACATATAAATCAATGGACTATATAACTCCTGAACGAGTGCGAATTATTTACGAAATGCCTTTATCTGAGTTCATTGTAGACTTTCACGATAAGCTAAAATCTCAGACTAGGGGCTATGCTTCACTTGATTACGAGCTGATAGGACTCAAAGCAAGCGAATTAGTCAGAGTTGATATTCTCGTGAACGGCGAGGCAGCGGACGCGTTTTCATTCGTGTGTCATAAGGATCAGGCATATAATCGAGGTCATGCAACAGTTACGAAATTGAAGGAGTTAATACCGTCTCAGTTATTCGAGATTCCCATTCAGGCTTCAATCGGGAGGCGCGTCATAGTTCGTGTGAATGTCAAAGCATTGCGCAAAGATGTCTTGGCCAAGTGCTACGGGGGCGATATAACCCGAAAGCGCAAATTATTAGAGAAGCAGAAGGAAGGCAAGAAGAGAATGAAGCAGATAGGCAAGGTTTCTATACCTCAAGAGGCTTTTCTTGCGTTCATGCAGGTAGATGGCAGCGAAAACTAGTTTATATATTCACGTTCCATTTTGTGAGCGTAAGTGCTTTTACTGCTCATTCTACAGTGTTTCAGGCCGTGAGGATTATATTGACTCGTGGCTTGAAGCCCTCGAACTTGAAGCAGCGCGCTATCATTGTGAAAATAAAATCCCGTTAAAGACTCTTTACGTCGGCGGAGGGACTCCCAGTGTATTAAATATTTCTCAGTGGCAGAAGTTAATTAATATCATCACGAAAAATTTTAATCTCGATAATTTGCAGGAAGCTACAACGGAAGCAAACCCTAATTCTTTAACTCCTGAGCTTGTGAGTTTTCTTGAGTCAAACTTTTTCACGCGGTTAAGTCTGGGTGTTCAGAGCCTGAATGACTCTGAGCTTAAGACTCTCGGCAGACTTCACGACTCAAAACTTGCAATAAAAGCTATGGAACTGGTGAGAGACTCAAATTTGACTCTGAGCTGTGATTTAATCTTTGCGATACCGGGGCAGACTCTTAGGACGTGGGCAGCTTCTATCAAGAAAGTTATAGAGTCCGCCGAACATGTTTCTACTTATCAATTGACGTTAGAACCTGAGACTTTATTAGCACGCGATTACGACAATCAAGCACTCAATGAAGCAGGTTATAAATTTTACAGATATGCACAGTATTATTTGCCGCGAAAGAATTTTATTCAGTACGAGATTTCAAACTTTGCTCTTGAACATAAAGAATGCCTGCATAATATTGCATACTGGACTCACGATGAAGTTATTGCACTCGGGCCTTCTGCTGTGAGTTATATAAATCATGAACGCATAAAGAATCCTTCGAGTCTTGACGAATATATTTATCTGGCAAAAAATAATTTTCCTGATGAACTATTAACACGTGAAAGATTGACTCCTCATGAAAGAGCAATAGAACTCGCAATATTAAAGCTCCGGACTAAATGGGGAATTAAGCGCGTGGATTTATTGCCGGAAGTTGAGCAGGTAATCTCCCGGCTTCCAGAAGATTTATTTATCTTCACACCTGAACGAGTCGCGTTAAGTAAACGGGGAATGAGATTAGGCAATTCTATCTGGTCAGAAATTATTGATTTATAGTGTATAATTATTTGCGTCCGGCTCAATGCGGCGGAGACCTGTGAATCGTGTCAGGCCTGGAAGGGAGCAGCACTAAGCAGAATTCTTCGGGTGCCATTGAATACCGGGCATTATTTATTTCTCAGCTTGTAATATATACCCGGAATGTGAAGCAGCATAAACGCTTTCAAGAACACTTCAGGCTTGTGAATTAAGACTCTGAGACTTTGCGAGCTGATTAAAACTTTTCTGTTATTCGGGTCATGAATAAAAGATTTGAACCCGTCATAATTATTATTCAAGGCGAATATATTACACTTCCTGATTATGACTTGAGGCATCAATATTTTTTCAGCAAGAGTCTTTACTTGTTCAGATTGAGAATGCCTGAGCAAATATTCTGCCGTCCGTTCCTGAGCTTGAGTGTTGTGTTCGTAGCGCAAAATTTTCTTTGCTTTAGTGTCGTTGTCTCGAACTGAACCCATTTCGTTATGGTGAACGTAAATATATAAATGCTCCTGAGTGAATGAGACTCTTTGAGCCGTGCAAAGTGCTTTGGTGATAAATTCAATATCTTCACCGTAAATGCAGCCATTGTGAAATAACAAATTATATTTACTCAGAAAACATGAATTATACATGCAGCAGAAGAACGGAGGCACAAAATTATTAATGATAAAGTGTCCGCCGGACTCGATATAAGGCTCATCACTGCACGAATGAAAATTTTTATCAGGTGTTCCGTCCGTGAACCTGTCGACCAGACCGCAAAAAGCAATCTCGCAGTCATCGCGCGTTATAGTTTGATACAAGCACGAGATAAAATTTTGCTTTAAGACATCATCAGCGTCAACAAAGCATATATATTCGCCCCGTGAAACCTCAAGCCCTGTATTTCGTGAAGCGCATACTCCCTTGTTAAATTCGTGGTTAATTATCCTGAAAGTTTTATTGCTCTCAGAAAGTATTTTGTTTGCAATTGAAGCAGTGTCATCACTTGAAGAGTCATTGACAAGAATGATTTCTATATTTTCGTAGTCCTGATTAATAATGCTCTCAAGGGTGAATTTGATTCGTGAAGCGGCATTGTACGCAGGAATTATTACGCTGATTAATTTATTTATACTCATTGTGATAGTACTCATAGAATTTTGCAAATTTCAGGAATCTCAAGAACGATAAATTAACGCAGTGAATGAATCCCCACCAGCCCAGTAAAAAGAATCTTCCCAGTAAATAGAACTTCAAGAACTCAAGAGTCGCTGCTCCTGCAAGTCTGAACGGTGAATAATTTTTGTTTTGAGTTATTGATCGTTCTGCAAGCCTTGATGACTCTATATTATATTTCTCTATTATCTGGCTAATCGAAATAAACGAGTAGTGATCTATGAAATTCTTGCATGTCCCGAAAGTCGCATTATTATTGACTCTGATAACGTCATCGTGTCCAAGAGTGCCGCTCATTGTCCAGAAATCCCGATTATAGAGCCTGATTTGCTTATAGTGCCTGACCCATTTATTAGCGTGCTGCATTCCCGGAAAAACCTCACCGATTCGCAAAATATAGCCGTCTTTATCTGCATTAAGTTTTATTGCCCTAATCTCGTCCGCTAGTTCAGGTGATATAACTTCATCAGCATCGAGCCTCAAGACCCATCTATAAGCGCATTGTTCTTCAGCAAATTTGACCTGATGGCCGACTGACTCCCATTTGTGATAAATGAACTTTGCCCCGAATGACTCTGCTATTTCCTGAGTCTTATCCGTGCTTCCCGAGTCAACAACTATAATCTCATCGACAAGACTTTTTGCAGCTTCAAGAGTCCTTGCGAGTCTCTTCTCTTCGTTCAACGTTATTACATAAAGCGAAATTTTCTCGATCTGCATAAATTCATACTCCTTGATAATTTAGGGGCTATTATAGCGCATAAAAAAAGAGAGGCCGTCTCATTCTTGTTTAATCCGGAACTCTCCTTTTTTACTTTTTTGAGGGGGGTAAAACTTACTTATAAAAATAAAACGATCGAACAAGAACGAGGGTTCATCAATGTCATGATTTATGTGTTCATTTCACATCATAAGCCTTCTTGCAGGTGTAAAGCTCTGATTGATTGATTTATATTTCGTATTTGTTCGTTACGTCAAACATTATAGCCTGAAATTTTTTGCTGTCAATATTTCTCTCGTAAAAATTTTTCGTAATGTCATCAAAGTACGTAATAAGCCTAATGCAAACGCACGAAAAAAAG
The DNA here is from genome assembly GCA_017439345.1 of Synergistaceae bacterium. GTDB lineage: Bacteria > Synergistota > Synergistia > Synergistales > Aminobacteriaceae > JAFUXM01. The sequence goes on along the minus strand of JAFSJJ010000033.1, from coordinate 41,478 downwards.
ATAGAATATTTATTAAATACTTTACCCCTTTAATCTGCGTCAGACTGAGGGGGTAAATTTTGTTTTTTACGGGATAATTAATAAAGCAAACAAGAAGAGAAAGGAGAGGAGTAAATTGTTTGCTCAGTTCGTAGAATATCTTCACTCGGGTTCATCGGCCAGCGTGGGGATCATCACCGTTGCAATAATGCTCTTGTGCGGATTTGCACTCACCAGGATAACGAGGCTCTTAAAACTTCCGAACGTTACGGCTTATATAATAACGGGAATATTAATCGGTCCGTATTGCTTAAATCTCGTGCCTAAGATCGTAACTGAATATACGGGTTTCCTTCCTGATGTCGCACTGGCTTTTATTGCCTTCAGTACGGGGCAGTTCTTCAGGTTGAACGCATTGAAGGGCAGCGGTTCCAAAGTCTTAATAATTACTATACTTGAGGCGTGTGTTGCGTCAGTGTTCGTGTTTATCGCAGCTTATTACGTGCTTAATATGAATCTTGCGTTCTCTGTAGTCTTAGCTGCTCTTGCTTCGGCGACTGCTCCTGCTTCTACTATGATGACGATTAGGCAGACAGGGGCGCACGGTGATTTTGTGAATACTCTGCTTCAGGTCGTTGCACTTGATGACGTTGTAGGACTCATCGCTTACAGTATAGCTATTTCTATCGCATTGGCTTCTTCTGAGTCGCAAAAGGGCTTCGAGTTAAGCAACGTAATCAAGCCTGTGTTAATCAATCTTGCATGTGTGATCATAGGCGCGTCGTTGGGAGTATTGCTAAAGATTTTGCTTCCTGAGAAGAGATCTACTGACAACAGGTTAATTATATCTGTTGCTGTGTTATTCGGTTTCTGCGGAGTCTGTGAGATTCTCGAAGTCTCGCCCCTTCTCGGCTGTATGTTCATGTCTACGGTTTATATTAATATCACTGACGATGACAAATTATTCAAGCAGCTAAATTATTTCTCGCCGCCGTTCCTGTTATTATTCTTTGTGAGGTCTGGTGTGTGTTTCGATCTCGGAGCATTAACTAACGGCAACGGAATATTATTAACTTTGGGAGTAACATATTTTCTTGTCAGAATCGCAGGCAAATACACAGGAGCTTTCACGGGCTGCATGATTACAGGAAAGAATAAACTTGTTCGCAATTATCTTGGACTCGCATTGATACCTCAGGCAGGGGTCGCAATCGGTCTCGCTGAATTGGGAGCGCGTACTCTGGGCGGAGACATGGGCAGCATGTTACGAACTGTTATACTTGCTTCGAGCGTTCTTTACGAACTCATAGGCCCGGCGTGTGCTAAGTTGTCGTTAGCTCTCTCACATTCTTATGATAGGGACTCACTTGATGAGAAAGTTATCAAGCCTCAAGATGAAGATAAATTAATCGTGAATCTGTTAATCGAGAGAATCAGGGAGATTCAAAACGAGCTTCCCAGACATGAACCGGCAATAGCGACTCAGACAGTGAACACCTCAAGACCCGGACGAATGCACCCGATTATTCAGCACTTCAGATCTAACAACACGAATTATTAACGAGCTGACATCATAATGACTATAAAAATATAAAGTGCCTCTTTGAGTTTCATAAATTCAGGGGGGTAAATTTTTTTGCGTGCTGATTGAATCTGTGATAAATTACAGCAACGTTATTCACACAAAAATTTTTCTCGAAAGGATTTGATTCACAATATGGAGATGTATTTAACAGCGTTAAAAGATTTGCTTGCTCAATCAGGCTTCATGGGTCTTACGCAGGGAAATATCATCATGATTATTGTCTCGTTCGTCCTGTTATATCTCGCTATAGGCAAGGGCTTCGAACCGTTATTACTCGTTCCCATAGCGTTTGGCTGCTTACTCGTTAACCTGCCTTTATCAGGTATAACGGACGGCTTCAACCCTGAGACCCACACAATAGGCTTCTTACGTTCACTTTATTACGGAGCTGAGTTCGAGATTTACCCGATATTAATATTCTTAGGCATCGGAGCAATGACGGACTTCGCACCCCTGATAGCTAATCCCATTACGTTCTTGCTTGGAGCTGCTGCACAGTTCGGAGTCTTCGTTGCATTCATCGGAGCTAACTGGGTCGGAGCTTTGACAAACGGTCTTGTATCGTTCAACATCAAAGAAGCTGCAAGTATCGCAATCATCGGAGGAGCTGACGGGCCTACGAGCATTTATTTAACGGTCATGTTAGGTCAAAAACAAATTCTCGGAGCTGTTGCAGTCGCCGCGTACAGCTACATGTCATTAGTGCCTATGATTCAGCCTCCTGTTATTTATGCAATGACCAGCAAGAAGGACAGGGGAATCGTTATGGGACAGTTAAGACCGGTTACCAAGCGCGAGAAAATTTTATTCCCGATTATATGCACCGTCGTATCAGGTTTAATACTTCCTGCGTGCGTGCCTCTCGTAGGGACTCTGATGTTCGGAAATCTTCTCAAGGAGTGCGGAGTTACTGAAAGATTAAGCCTCACTGCTCAGAACGAGTTAATGAATATAGTTACGATATTCTTAGCTTTGTCAGTAGGTTCAACGATGGAAGCCGATAAATTCCTGACACTTCAGACGCTCGCAATAATAGCACTCGGACTCGTAGCGTTTGCGTTCTCGACATTCGGAGGGCTCTTATTCGGCCAGATAATGAAGCACTTATCAGGAGGCAAGATTAACCCCATGATCGGAGCAGCTGGAGTCTCGGCAGTACCTATGGCGGCTCGTGTAGTTCAAAGGTGCGTCCAGAAAGAATATCCCGGACACTTCTTATTAATGCACGCAATGGGCCCGAACGTCGCAGGAGTCATCGGCACAGCAGTTGCAGCAGGAGTCATGTTAACGCTTTTATCGCAGTAAGAATAAATTAATACAGTCTGAATATATAATAAAGCTCCCCCTAGAGTCATGAACTGAACTATAGAGGGAGAATTTTTTTGCAAGTTACTCCGTGAGCTGATGATACAGCCTGAACAAACGCGCCGTTATTTCGTCTTCGCTAATATCCTTATCCCAGCCGTAAGATTCGCACACTGCTTCATCATTGAGTCTGTGAGCCTTCTTGAGTTCCGAGGGCATGAGCAAATCGTTATATAACGCTGCGAACGAACTATTAGGGTACAAATTTCTTGCGTCAAGAATCATTTGCGCCGTTGACTCAATCTTTGCGCGCTGACTCTTTGTCGGACTTGGCCAGGCGAACGTGTTATATACAAGAGTCCCTGAATATCTGTAATCACTCTTGAGACGACCGCAGACTCTTCTCATCCATGCCATATGAACGCAGGAAGTTAAGACTCCGAAATGATATAGAGTCGCGTTCGGGATAATACTAATTGCATTGCTCGCTATGATGTCAGGGGACATAAACCCAATCGGAATATACATTCTATTCTCTGAAGACGTAAGGGGGACAGCTATATAATTTCCTGAGGGCTGCCGAATCTCTGCAAACAGCCATGAAGTATCCGCAGCTTTTTGAGTCTCTTCACGGGTGCTGTTGAGTCTGAAATTCCTTACTGACGCTATGAGCTTCTTTACTCTCGGCATGTCATATAATTCTTGAGGTGTTGCATCAACGAGCCAGAGGACATAACGTAATTTGTTGCCTATGAATTCATCTGCACCGATATAACGCCTGATAAACTTTTTTGCTTTAGGTTCGCGTTTGAGAAGTACCTTGCATTCTTCCTGGTCGAGTGATAAGAATCCTCCGTCACGCGGCAGATTTCCCAGAAGCATGGGCGGAATATTCTTACTCAACGGTTTATTAACGGATTCTGCAATGTCTTCATTCGGACCGGGAACAAGATAAAAATTTATGTTATCAACGAACTTTACATCTTCATGAGTATAGAGTCTCTTTTTACCGAAGTCATGACTCGTGCTGAAGCCTATAATCACAACATGAACGTGTGCCTTGTCCGCTGCCTCGTTGTCCCAGACAAAATTTTGATGAGCAAAATCTATCTCAATGCCGAATTTCTGACTCAGAGTCTTGAACACGTAAGATACTTGTTCGCCCTGAGTAATTGAATTCGTAGAGACAAATGCAGCTTTGACCCTTGAGCCCTTCATGAACTCGCACGCTTTGTAGTACCAACCTGATACGTAATCAATCTTGCCTGAAGTCTTGCTTTCACTGAAGAGATTCATTATTTCCTGCTTCTGAGTCTTATTCTGAATCGAGTAGCCAAGAAACGGGGGGTTGCTTATGATGTATAAATTATCTTGAGGCTTGATTATCGTTTGCCAGTCGAGGGTTAATGCGTTGCCCTCTATAATCTGCTCGTATTCTTTGAGGGGCAGGCGTTCACCGTAGAATTGAATAATTTTCCTTGTCTCTATCCACATTTGGGACTCTGCAATCCATAGGGCAGTTCGTGCGACGTTGACAGCGAAGTCGTTAATTTCTATGCCGTAGAATTGCGATATAGAAACTTGAATCGGAGAGTCTGACTCTGACTCTGAGAATGAAATCTGACTAAAGAGCTTCGACAAAATTTTATTCTCAAGCCGTCTCAATGACAAATAAGACTCTGTTAAGAAATTCCCGGAACCGCAGGCAGGGTCAAAGAACTTCAGGGACGCTAATTTTTTCTGGAGCTTCCTCAATTTCGCAGGAGTGTCGCAAGCGTTGAACTCTTTGTGAAGGTCGTCAAGAAAGAGGGTATCAATGACCTTGTGAATGTTCTCAAGTGAAGTGTAGTGCATTCCGCCGGAGTGTCTGGTCTCAGGGTTCAGAGTCGACTCAAAGACTGCGCCGAATATAGCGGGTGATATTCCTGACCAGTTGAATCCTTCGCTCATTTCGTCGAGAATGATTCGCAGGGGTTCGCCGTCTAACTGTGGGAGTTCGATATCGTCAGCCTCGAATAATCCGCCATTGACGCATGGGAAAGCCTTCAAGTCTGCCTCTAAATACGGGTCGCGCTCGTTAGGCCATTGGTTAAGGACAGCAAATAATTTCTTGAGTGAGTCGCGTGCTGTATTCTCTCTTGATTTCAAGTAGTCGTGAAACTGTGATTTAGCGAAGAGTCCGGAGTCCTCTGCATATAACAAGAACACTACACGGACGCAGAATATATTGAGACTCCGCAACGAGTCTTTGTCTTTGGGATTGATATAGCGTTCTAATAGAGAGTCATAGAGCTTCTTGACGAGTTCGCCTGCTTTGATTGACAGTTCGACTTCATGAGAGATATTGCGCTCAGGTTTTACGATAAATGCAAGGTTATCTTTCTCGCGTTCGATGTTCTCACATAAAATTATTCTTGGTTGAGCTTTCGGAGTCTCTGTGTCGTAAATTCTTATCTCGTGAAAGTTGCAGGTTATGATATAGCGTCCCCTCTGAGAGTACGGCAGGTAGTAATAATATCTCAATGCCTGCTCATACGGTGTGAGGGTGCTTCCGTCCGACTGCTTTATAGGCGTATCAAGATTTACATCGCTGCTCTTCTGTTCGATTATGATTCCAGTTGATGGGATATAGGCGTCAATGAAACTCATGTGGTGAAGCTCGACTCTCTTTTCGAACTCGATATAATTTTCAGGCTGCTCGAGTCCCAGAACGTCCCGTAATAATCCCAGCCAGAATATTTGAGTATTGCTTTTCTCAGTTATATTTGCAATCTTTGAGTCAGTGTTCATGATGTTAGAATCGCTGTCTTCTTGCTCTCTCTGCTTCGGCTTCTTTATCTTCAGGAGGATACCAGCCCGGAGAAGCTATTTCTATGCAGCAACTTTCACCAGGTGCAAATACTACCCTGTGAGGAGTCTGAAGCTTCACTAACTGTTCACCGACAGGGACAAGATACTCTGTTTTGTCAGTCAAGAAAATTCTTTTCTCGATTCGAGTCCTGAATCCCGAGTCTTTCGTGAGTCTTATTGCGTTAGGTCTTGTCGCTATGACCATCTCACTTAGTGCGTCATCAGGAGGAGTGATATTTATTGCCTGAGTCTCGTCGCCTTTGGGATAAACTCGGCTGTCCTTGATAGTTACGTTAATGAAAGTTGACTCGCCTAAAAAGTTATGAACGAAACGTGAATTAGGTTTCCTGTATAAATTTTCCGGTGTGTCAATCTGCATAATCCTGCCCATGTCGCACACCATCATTCTGTCTGAAATAGCCATTGCTTCGGATTGGTCATGAGTTACAAATATGATAGTAAACCCGAATTGACGCTGTAACTCTTTAATCTCGAATCTCATTGTCTCGCGTAATTTAGGGTCAAGGTTGCTCAATGGCTCATCGAGGAGCATAACTTTAGGGTTCGTAACTATTGCACGGGCTAGGGCGATTCTTTGCTGCTGACCTCCTGAGAGTTCACCGGGATATAACTTTTCGAGGCCGTCAAGTGAACAGTGCTTTAATGCGTCCTTGACTCTGGATTCTATTTCACGTCTGGCGACCTTGCGAATCTTCAACGGGAAAGCTACATTATCAAATATATTCATGTGAGGCCACACCGCGAACGCCTGAAAGACCATACCCAAATCGCGCTCTTCAGGAGGGATATATAAATTTTTCGCACTGCTTGAAACGAGTCTCCCGCAGAGTTCTATCTCACCTTCGGATAAGTCTTCAAAGCCCGCAATCATTCTCAGAGTCGTAGTCTTCCCGCACCCTGAAGGCCCAAGAAATGAGAAGCACTCGCCCTCTTTAATCTCAAGGTTGAAATCATCGACAGCTGTTACAGTTCCCATTGTCCTGGTCGTAAATTTTTTAGTAACGTGCCTTAACACAACTTGATTTTTATCTGACATGATGATTTATGCTCCCTTCCTGTCTTTAGTTATCCATGTTACGATTGAGTTGCATACTATGATTATGACTATAGCAACAGAAGCCAGAGCCGCCGCTTGAGGTATCATTCCTGCATCACGTAACGCGAAAATCTGAACACCGAGAGTCCTGCTGTAAGGTCCGTAAAGTAATATTGAAGTTGTTAATTCTCTCATTGCAGGTAAGAATATCAGGAAGAAGCCGGATACCATTGCAGGTTTTATTAACGGGAGAGTTATATCTCTGAGTGATTCCGTGTGAGTAGCTCCGCACGCCCTTGAAGCCTCCTCAAGCGATGAGTTTACCTGCTGTAACGAAGCTGATGCGCTCTTCATTGAGAAAGAAAGATAACGGGCCATATACGCAACGAGAATAATCCAAATTGTGTTATATAACGTAATCTTGAAGATAGCTCCTGACCACGCCAGAATTACGCCTATAGCTAAGACAGTTCCGGGAATTGAGTAGGGTAATATCGAGAGAATTTCTAATACATTGCGCCCTCTTGGTTTAATGCGGTTAATGACGTAAGCTATCATGACTCCCAAGAACATACACACGACTCCGGCCGTAACTGACAAGAACAGCGAGTTCCAAATTGAGTCCATCGTTGCAGGAGACGCGAAAACTTTTTGATAGTTGCTCAGTGAGAAATTTTTCCAGACCAAGGGCAGACCGTAAGCCTTAACGAGAGCTACAAGGAAGATCATAACTAGGGGAACTACAACGATAACTAAGAGAGTTAAGCAAGCAAGAAATAATAACGGATACTTTGCACCGCGCAATTTAATTAACGTTGGACGCATTGACTTGCCTTTGATTATGTCGTAGCTTCCTGAGCTTAAAACTTTTTTCTGAATCACGAGAGCTACAGCAACTACAGCAACTAATAATATAGATAACGCTGTACCCTGCCTTATGCCCTCAAAGCTGCCCCCGGATTTATTAATTAACGCGTAAATCATTGTCGGTAGGGTAAAAATATTTTTCGAGAATCCCAATATAGAAGGCACTCCGAAATGTGCTAATGACGATATGAGAATTAACAAAGCTCCGGCCGAGATTGCAGGCTTCACAAGAGGGAGCGTGATTTTCCAGATGACTTGAGACTGCCTAGCCCCTGCTATTCTTGCTGACTCCTCAAGGGTAGGATCCATTCTTTCGAGCGCGCTTACTACCTGCATGAATACGAACGGGAAATAATAAGAACACTCAACGAAAATTATTCCGCCTAACGAATTTATATTTACAGGAGGAGTCCTCAAATGAAACGTTGACATCAGCCAGCGGTTTATGTAGCCTGCCCTGCCTGAGAATAGCAAATCCCAAGCCATAGCCCCGAAGAACGGCGGGAACATATAGGGAATCGTGAATAACGCCCTCATGAAACCTTTTGCGGGAATGTCGCTCCGTCCCAGAAGCCACGCATAGAACAAGCCCATAATTGTCCCGAAAATCGTAACAGCTACGGCGATGATTATAGTGTTGCCCATTGCCTTGAGATTTTCTTTGTCGAATATAACTGACGTGAAGAGAGTCAAATCAAATTTTCCCTGATAGAAAAACGCGTTGTATATAATCATGAAGATAGGAATTACAACGATTATGAATAATAATACGAAACTTAGAGCTGTCATAATTCCGTCAAGACCAAATTTGCGGCCTTCCATTGCTGCGAGGTCTGAGTTACTTTTGCGCTTAAACATGATTACGCCTCCTTTGCATTATAGAAAACGGGATTTAGAAACTTCAAGCCGACTTCAGAGCCTTCTTTAACGCTGCCTACTCCGTCATCGAAAGTACTGCGCTGGACTCTGACTTCCTGGCCGTCAAAGTCTATGAACATGTTGTACTCGCTGCCAAGAAATACAGAACGCTTCACGACTCCGCGAACACTTGAAGAGTCATCAAATATAATGTCATTCGGTCTGACTCCCATATCGACACGAGAATTATATTTATCGGGAACTGAGTCAGTGTACGTGATTGAATTATTATCGTGAAAACACCATGTATCATTAATTCTTGAGAGCCTGAAAAAGTTTGATACTCCTATGAACTCGAATACGAAACGTGAAGCAGGACGCAAAATAATATCTTCGTCCGTTCCTATCTGAGTCAATTTTCCTTCAGAGTCCATGATTGCCATTTTGTCGCAGAGTTGCAGCGAGGCTTCTTGATCGTGAGTGATATATAAAATCGTAGTCCCGATATTTTTCTGAATTTGTCTAATTTCTATTAACATCTCTTCACGTAATTTAGCGTCAAGATTAGTAATAGGTTCGTCCATCACTATAACTTCATCGGAACTTACTAACGCTCGTGCGATTGCGACTCTCTGCTGCTGGCCTCCTGATAACTGGCTGGGTAAATAGGGCGCGTAATCACTCATTCTGACCTGTTCGAGGGCGTAACGTGCCTTGCTGTCGATTTCGTCTCTTGAGAGTCCGTGCTTCTTCATTGGGTAGCATACGTTTTCTAAGACCGTCATATGAGGCCACACTGCATAATCTTGAAAGACGACCCCGATTCCCCGGCGTTCGGGGGGGATGTTGATACGCTTCTCACGTGAGAAGACACAGCGGTCGCCTACATAGATTTCACCGGTTGAAGGCTTATTGAGTCCCAATAAACACCGCATTAACGTTGTCTTACCGCAGCCCGAAGGACCTAACAGACACATAATTTGCGAGTCCTCAACGTCTAGCGAGAAGTTCTCGAGAATCTTTTTATCCCCGTAAGCAAATGATATGTTGATAAATTTTATTGCTGCCATTAAATTAATACCTCCTTAACTATACAAATAAAGCCCCCAGAGTTTGACTCTCTGAAGGCTGATAATATTAATTAATTCTACGCAAAAATTTCTTTGGCAATGAACGCAGCAGCAAGCAATACCATCAAGAACGATATATCTTTGAATTTACCGGTGAATATCTTGATAACGACATAGCTCACTATTGCGAACTCGATTCCTACTGAGATACTATAAGCAAACGGCATCATGAAGAATCCTAATAATGCCGGTACAAGTTCCGTGAAGTCCTCAAAGTTCAAGTCTCTAAGACTCATCATCATGTAAATTCCTACTATGATTAACGCCGGAGCAGTCGCATAGCCCGGAACCATATTAACAAACGGGGCAAAGAACATAGCTCCGACAAATAATAACGCCGTGATTATTGACGTGAGTCCTGTGCGTCCTCCCTGAGCAACTCCTGAAGATGACTCTACATAGCTCGTTACTGTCGAAGTTCCCATTGCTGCTCCTGCCATTGTAGCTACTGCGTCGGCCATGAGTGCGCCCTTAGCTCTGGGTAAATTTCCGTTCTCGTCAAGAAGTCCTGACCTGTTGCAGACTCCTACTAACGTTCCTAATGTGTCAAAGAAGTCAACAAAGAAGAATGAGAATACTACTATCCAGAACTGAGGCTCTTTTATAAGCGAGAAGTCAAGCTGTCCAAGTAAAGGCATTATTGAATTTGGCTCAGAGACGAACGTTTCAGGAACTGCAACCGCCGGAAGCCCCGCACCCGCAGGAAGTCCGAAATATGCTGCTATGCCCGTGATAATTATTATGCCGATTAACAGCGCGCCTTTGATGTTTAACGCTATCATGACTGACATTAAGAATAACCCTAACATTGACATTAACATTGGAACATTAAAAGTCATTCCTGCTTCAGTTCGAGCTGCAAATTTTCCCAGTGCAACAACTGTAGCCGGATTGCTGACGATTATTCCTGCATTGATGAGCCCTATTAACGTAATAAATAACCCTATGCCAGCCGATATGCCTATTTTTAGCGATTTGGGTATCGAGCTCATTATTGCTTCTCGTATATTCGTGAGGGTCAAGACTGCGAAGATTGCTCCCTCAATGAAGACCGCTGCAAGTGCCTGCTGCCATGTTACTGCCTGGCCGTTGATTTGCATACTCAGAACTACCCCGTAAGCAAAGAAAGCATTCAAGCCCATACCAGGAGCCAGTGCTATAGGATAATTAGCAAAGAGTGCCATTAACAGCGTTCCCAGAGCAGAAGCTAAACAAGTTGCCGTGATTAATGCGCCCTTGTCCATGCCTGTATTGCCTAAAATAGCAGGGTTGACGATGATGATATACGACATTGTTACAAAAGTGGTTACGCCTGCGAGGACTTCAGTAAAGAATGTGCTGCCTGTCTCGCGGATTCTGAATAACGACATTGATAAATCACTCTCCTGTTTTTATAAAGAATGAGTAATAATTATCTCACAAAAATATTTTGCCTGCCTCCGTTAGTAATATCTATATAGCCCTGATCTGTGATTCTTAATTCAGGAATGACGCTCAGACACAGGAACGAAAGCACCATAAAAGGATGAGGAATCTTTACGCCGTGAGTCTCTGCCTGAGTTTCCATTGAAGTTAAATCGCATGCTATCCTCTCAGGAGGCAAATAGCACATGAGTCCCCCTATTGGAAGAGCGAACGAAGCAATTATATTCTTTCCTTCTGTTATAACGAGTCCCCCGCCCATTTCTGCAAGAGCCTTAAGAGCCGTGATAATTGACTCATCGTCCGAACCTGCAACGACAAAATTATGGGCATCATGAGCAACGCTTGAACCTATTGCGCCCCGTTTTATTCCCAGTCCCCTGACAAAACCTGCTGAAAATTGGCCTGTATCTCTATGTCTCTCAAGGACTACGATTTTTGCAATGTCATTCTCAGTGTCAGGAACTACAAAGCCCTCGTGAACTTTAGGAGTAACCTGCAAAGTCTTTGTTATGGTCGTACCTTCTGTAATGCCTATGACGTTAATTAATTCGCCCTCATGACCTGAATATGAAACTTGAATATCTTCTTGTGAAGGGACATTCTTAATTTGAGTCTTAATTACCGGTGCAAGGTGTTCTGTGTCGTTCATGTCGAAAACGTCATTATCGCGAACGATTAATCTTCCTGACTTCCAGACTTCTTTAACGCTAAAATTCTCGTCAAGTTCTGACTCTCCTAATAACACAAAATCAGCGTTATAGCCCGGAGCAATGAGGCCAAGTTCATAAACTCTGAAATATTCGGCAGGAGTCAGCGTTATCATTCGTAAAGCAATAAACGGGTTAAGACCTTCACGGAGCATGATTCTTAATTTATAGTCCATATGTCCGTTAGCGAGTAAATCTCTGGCTGTAATATCATCACTGACTATCATACATCTTGAAGCGTTCAAAGGGTTGTCGTGAATCAAAGGCAGCAAAGTCTTCAAGTCCCTGAACGATGAGCCTTCTCGAATCATGATATACATTCCCCGTGATAATTTCTCGCGTGCTTCGTTTAAGTCCGTGCATTCGTGATCTGAGCTTATACCGGCAGAAATATATGCGTTAAGACTCTTCCCTGACACTCCGGGGGCATGGCCTGTAACCGGTAATTTGCCTGCTAAGAGAACCTTTGCCCATGAATCAGAGTCTCCGGAAATAATCGCAGGAAAGTTCATCATTTCGCCCAAGTGATTCACCAAATTTCTATCGAACATAGATTTAATTGCGTTAATGTCAAGTTCCTCATATGGAGTCTCGAACTCAGAAGCCGGGACACATGATGGAGCACCGTAAAAAATGTTAATGGGAAGTCCAAGCGATGCCCTGAACATGAATTCAAGTCCTGCAATACCTAGAGCATTAGAGATCTCGTGAGGGTCAGCGAACACCGAACCAGTACCATGAAGAGCAGCGATTTTCGCGAAGTTAGGGGGAGTCATGAAAGTATCTTCAATGTGAATATGGCCGTCAATGAAGCTTGGAATTAAGACTCGTCCGGAAGCGTCAAAATTTTTCTCGCCCTCGTAGTGATTTGCAATACCTGCAATTTTCCCGGATTGAATGGCAACGTCAGCAAGTTCGTATGACTGAGTTAAAACATTTGCGATTCTTGCATTGTGAATAACGAGTTCCGCAGGGATCTCACCTCGTGCAGCAGCAGCAAGTTTGTTCATAAATAAAATTACCTCCTGAAAATAAAAAATTTGCTCGCAATGTAATTTACTATTATGACTATTATATTCGAGATAATTTTTACGGGCATATCGTAAAATTTTAATACGTCAACGAATAAATACATGATAAATATATCAAGCAGACCTGTGAAGACTCTGGCAGCAGCGAACGAATAGAACTCGTGAAAAATATTTCCTGAACTGTGAAATACGCAGCACCGATTAGTTATGAATGCGAATATGACAGCTAAAACCCATGACAAGGCACTTGAGATGACGACGCTGAAGCCTGCAAGCCTAGTGAACAGCCAGTAAAGAAATACAGCAAGTATAGTAGTCAAGACTCCGAAAATTCCGTAAAGAAATAATTGCTTAATAGTGCCGGTGTTTAATTGCATGAAGTGAAGTGCGCTCCTTTTTTGAGAGTAATTCTAGCATAAGGGCAAAATAAAACCCTCCTGCGCTCTGACACACAAGAGGGATAAATATTATTAACTAAATTCGTCCGTTGTCTCGAAGCTCCTCAAGCCTCACGAAGTTAAATCCCCGTTCCCTGAGATTCTCGATAATAACCGGAAGGGCTTTCACTGACTCCGGCATACCTGAATGCATCAAGATAATATCGCCGTTCTTGACTGAGCTTAACACTAACCGCGAAATCTCTTCAGCAGGCCGTCCCGTATAATCTGCTGTATTCAAGCTCCAGAGACCCATACATAAATTCATCCGCCTCATAGCATTAAATATCTTCATGTTGAAGTGTCCGCCCGGAGGTCTGAGAAATCGAGTCTTCCTGAGTCCCAGTGCTTCTAATACTTCGTCGCAGCGTTCAGCCTCCCGCATAATTTTCTCTACCCAGAGTTTATATAATCTTGGGTGCGTATAACTGTGATTCGCTAATTCATGTCCTGCCCGTGCAAGCATTAGAGTAATATTCCCGTAGCGTTCTGCAAATTTCCCGACTAGAAAGAACGTAGCATAAACGTTATAAGGCTTCAGAGCTGCTATAATCGGCTGCATGTTGTCCTGTCTCGGTCCGTCATCGAACGTCAAGACAACTTCACGGACAAAAGGATTACCCGAAGCAATTCCGTATTTGCTCCTCTCGTCTGAAAGAGTCCCCCATTCAATCACTAGGAATAAAGTCAGAGAGAGAAGCATTAAACGCCGCAGCATGATTATTATTTTCTGAAGGGAGCTAATAAATCTTCGTCCCAGCCTACAGGTCTGAAGAATCCGCCGTAAAGATTAGCAAGATTTTCTTTCATTTCGGGGCTGTGATAGGCTTTGACTACTGCGTCATAGAGCGCGAATTTTTCCGGGTTATTCAAGTCTGCTGTTCGTGCTGCTATCAAGTTCCAGTATTCATGCTCTCTTGCCTGGTCTGCAAAAACTGCATCGCTTGCCTTTAAGCCGTAATCAAGGGCGTATGTGTCATTGATTACACCTGCTGCAATGTCGGGAAGAGCTGAAGGAATCGTGTTCGCTGCAAGTTCCTGAATCGTGATAGCTTTATTATATTTCGCAATGTCCTCTTTGGTAGGGTTGAAGCCTGCACCTTCTTTGAGAGTGATTAATCCTGATGTCGCAAGAACTTTGATTGCCCTGCCTCCGTTGGTCGGATCGTTGGGAATTGCTATAACATCGCCGTCTTTGATCTCGTCGAGAGTCTTAATCTTAATCGAGTAAAGATTCAACGGAACTACGAAAGTATTTGCTATGTTGCTAAGTTTATAGCCTCGTGAAGATAACTCATCAGCAAAATAAATCTGGTGCTGGAATGCGTTCAAGTCAATATCTCCGTCATCAAGAGCCCTGTTAGGCGTTACGTAATCAGTGAACTGGATAACTTCGAGATTGATTCCCTGAGCGGCTAATAATTTTTTCGCAGGTTCCCACATCTCATCATAGACGCTGCCTGTAACTCCGAGTCTTACGGTCTTATCGGCTGCACATGCAGAGAATACTAACGCAAGAACTAACACTAACGCGAGCAAAATTTTTCTGGTCATAAAAAACATACTTCCTTTCGTGAAAAAATATTTTGTTATTATAATCCTTAAATGAAATCTTCGCGCATAGGTGTGAATATATCTAATAACGTCCCCGCCTCAAGACATTTAGTGCCGTGAACTGCATTACTCGGAACTACAACAGAGTCGCCGGGATTTAATTCAACGTCCTCGCCTTCGACAGTGTAAATGAATTTCCCTGATAAGACATAGCTGCACTGTGTGTGATGGTGAGTGTGAAGTGCGCCTTCTGAACCTGACTCAAAATTGACTTCAACGGACATTAACGAGTCATTATATGCAAGAATCCTGCGTGAAGATCCTCCGCCTAAGTCTTTAACCTGAGTATCTTTGTGATGAGTAAATATACCTTTCATGCTGCAAACTTCCTTTCGTAAATTAATGCGTGTTCTTTCGTGCAAAGTATTCGCCGAGCCACTGAACGAGACTCACTCCCAAGACAAGAACGATAACTACAACCCACGTTATATCAATCATGTTTCTATCATGACCGTAACGAATTGCGAAATCTCCGAGTCCTCCTGCTCCGACAGCTCCAGCCATTGCTGTTAAACCCAGAAGGCTTATTATCGTTATAGTTATTGCTCTGATTATCGGTGCAAGACTCTCACGTAAATAGACTCTGAATATGACCTCAAACGGACTTGAACCCATCGACAACGCAGCTTCAACGAGTCCCTTATCTGTCTGAGCAAGCGCGCTCTCTATCTGTCTCGAGAAGAAGGGAGTAGCTCCGAACACTAGGGGAACGATAACTCCCCGGACGTAAATAGCTGTTCCCATGATAAAGCGTGAAAGAGGCATTAAAGCTGTGAGCAATATAATGAACGGGATAGACCTGAATAAATTTATGATCTTGTCGAGAACCTGATAGAGAAATTTATTCTCCATGATTCCGCCGGGCTTCGTAACTGTTAAGATTATACCGAATATAAGGCCGAACACGAAAATTATTGCTCCCGACCAGACTTCCATTAAGAGGGTATCACCGCAGGCCTTCCAGAATTCCGGGAGTCTGCGCATTAAGTTAGGCAGTAATTCCTGCATCTGCAATCACCTCGACTCTAATATCTTTGCTCTTGTAATATTCTATTGCTTGGTTAATCCTTTCTCGGGGGCCGTTAAATATTACGACCGTGCCGCCTACCATTGCGCCTGCGACAATCTCAACGTCAGCGAGAATAATATTTATCTCAATGTCAAATGCCCTTGACGCGTAAGAAATCAGAGGCTCCGAGACATCAGCATGAATATAAACAAGTCTTGCCATTAACTCGCCCGGTTTTAGCTTTACCATAGGAGAGTCATCACGTATAAGAGTCTCTATTTTGGAAAGATTTGAAGTTGTCCTGACGAAATTTTTTGTAACTTGGTGCTGAGGGTTAGAGAATATCTCGAAGACATCGCCTGACTCTATGATTTTTCCTGCGTCCATAACAGCGGCTTTACGGCAGATCTGCTTGACTACTTCCATCTCGTGAGTGATTACTACGATTGTGAGGCCGAGTTTTTTATTCAAATCCTTGAGTAACTGCAAAATTGACCCTGTAGTCTGAGGATCAAGGGCACTTGTAGCTTCGTCGCATAATAAAATATTCGGGTCATTGGCTAAGGCTCTTGCTATGGCGACTCTTTGCTTCTGTCCTCCTGATAATTCAGAAGGATAGGCGTTAATCTTGTCCGGAATCTCTACGAGCGATAACAAATCTTTGACTCGTGAATTAATTTGCTCTCGTGTCATGTTCTTTAACGGGTAAGCTATATTGCCGAGTACAGTACGTGAAGGCATCAAGTTAAACTGCTGGAATATCATGCCGATCTTAGTGCGTGCCTTGTATAATTCTTTAGGCTTGAGCTTCATCATGTCGACCCCGTCAATTATTACTTGGCCTGAGTCAGGACGTTCAAGAAGATTTATGCACCGTACAAGGGTAGACTTTCCTGCACCGGAGAAGCCTATTATTCCGTAAATATCGCCGTTGTTGATCGTGAGTGATACGTCATTGACAGCGTGAATGTCAACACCGAAATTTTTAGAAACGTGTAAAAGTTCAATCAATGTAAACAGCAAACCTCCTGTATTATAAAAATAGCGGACGATAATTTATAATGCGAGTGATTTTATTACTCTAAAAGCTGCGATGTCAAGAAAGTATATAATTATATTAAGAAGGTAATACACGCAATAAAAAAGCGGTCTCCCGAACACTCAGGACACCGCAGTAATAATTATTCTCTAGCCGATTTCTGCAATTAACTTCTCAACAGCCTCTACAGCATCAGCAGGCAGCTTGTCAATTCCGCCTCTCTCAGTCTCTCTTGACTTGATGAAGTTCAATCTGTCCTGGAAACGCTTCTTTAATTGAGTGCGATACTCTTCGTTCTTGAGGTCAGCCTCAAAGCCTGGGATCTCCATTGTCTTAATGCCGCTTAACTTTCCGAACGGTACCCAGTTAGCTCTGCCTTCAACAATGCGCTCAATGATCATGAGTGTATTCTCTTTGCCTACTGCCTTGCCCATGAAGTTGCCTGTATTGAGAATGTAGCACTCTACGCCGTCAGCAATGAGCTGCTTGAATCTCTCGTAGTCCATTCCAAGCGGGTAAGTCCTGAAGGGGTTAGCATAGGGTTCACAAACTAAAGCATCAGGGTCAACGCCGGGTGCTAAGTTCTCTGCGCTGGTTCTCTTGGTTGCGAGGGTAGCTCCGAGTACTGAAGCAAGCGACGGGCCTTCGAGCTTTAACACAGGAGGCAGGGTAGGATCTCTCATGAGCCAGAAAATTGCGTTAAGGGGTTCATCGATTCTGTCGACTCTGTTAGGAGACCATAAACGGGACTTTATAGCGCGTCCGTTTCCATTGCGAATATCTTCGGTTACAGCGATTAACTTTCCGTCTGCAGTCTTGACACATCCGCAGTTCTGAAGAGTCAAAATATATTTATTGTCCGGGCAGCCTATCGGGTAATCAGCGACCTTGTCAAAATATGTAGGCTCGAGGGCGATTGCGTACTTATCTTTCACATTTACGACAAACGCATCATCGTGAAGAACCATAACGTCATATTTACCGTCATGCTTTGCGTGAGTGATCGTTGACTTTCCTGAACCTGACAGACCAAATGCAGCTACAACAAATTTCTTGCCTGAGCCGTCCTTCAGTGTGTAACGCTTTAAGCCTCCATGACATGAAGCATAGCCGTTGCGTGCAGCGATTCCCCATGCAAGGGTCAGAGTGCCTTTCTTGAGTTCTCCAAAGTATCTCAAGCCTAAGACTATTGCGCAGTTCTCTTCAGGTGAGAAGAATGCGATTCCAAGCGGGAACTGTTCCTGTAATTTAGCGTCTCCGTGCGGCCAGTCGGGATCAGCTACAAAGAATATATCGCCGTCATGATCTGAAATGTGTCTTGATTTCTCGTATCTGGGCTTGTATGCCTCGTTTGCGTACTGGAAGTTAATCATCCAGTTGTATAAATTGTTCTCGTAACCCTCAGGCAGGATAATATGCGCGCTGGTCATGAAGTCTTCGTCAAGTCCTACGTAAGCATCGGCCTGATAAAGTTTTCTGTAACGCATGTTGAATATTGCTTCACGAATAATCTTGCAGTAGCTCGCAACGTTGACATCAGGATAACCTACAATGCGTCTTGCAGCTGCTGTACGTCCGAAAATTCCGCCGTCGTTGAATAATAAGACATTAGCTCCCATAGGCAGACCCTGTTCTTCGGGCTTGTAGACGGGCATTCCTGTTAATTCGATTGTGCCGGGGGAATTCTTTGCCATATTATATGCTTCGTGAAGATCTGAAACGTGATGAACATTGTTAGAGTAAAAAAGTGTTTCGATAGTCGTGCGGGGCTGAGCGTGATAAACTTTCTTGAAGTTTTCGGGATCATAATAACCGATTGTTGACATATATAAAAATTTGCTCCTCTCTTAAAGTTATTGAATCAGTTGAATTTAGAATTTCTGCGTAATTATAGCACCTTGCTTATAATAATATATAAATATTTATTTTAGGAGGCGCGTTATTTTGCTAAAGCCCGGTGAAAAAGTTTTTGCGTTTATATTATTGCTCATAGGCTGTCTTGCGTTATATCTATCAATAAATTTATGGTTCAGCATATCGACTCACAAAGCCCCTCGAATATCTTCGGCTGCTGTAGTCCCTGTTATAGTGAGTTCATTATGGGTATTGATTTCGCTGTGTATAGTGATAAAAAATTTCAGGATTGAGTCAGAGTCATTAACTCTTCGATATATTCTGCCACCGAACGTGCTAATAATTCTCGCATTGATAATAATTTACTGTGCAGCGTTGTTAATGGGAGTGAGATTTTATATTGCATCTCCTGTATTTCTTTATGCCTCGATGTCCTGCCTAATGCGCAAAGATTATATTAGAAATATAATCATAACAGGACTCGTTACGGCGTTAATAATTCTGGTCTTCAGGATTGTATTCAGTATCGTACTGCCCTAGTGAAAGAGAGTGTTAATTCAACATGGAAATATTTGAAATATTATCTTACATGAGCATTATATTTCGTGAGCCTTGGCTGATAGTCCTTATTGCCTTTGGAACTTACGCAGGTCTTCATGTCTCATCAATTCCAGGACTGTCATGCGTTATGTTAATGCCCCTGTTAGTCTCGTTCTCGTTTGGATGGGAGCAGCATTCAGCGTGGGCAGTCATGATAGGAGTATATGCAGGCTCAATGTTCGGGGAGTCGCGTTCTGTAAAATGGGCTTTGCTGGGAGTATTAGCTCTTGCAGTATGTGCGCCGTTACTTGCATTAATCGCTAAAAAGTTTCACGCTGTCGATTACTTAATGTTAGTCTTGATTGCTTTGATACTTTCGGGACGTTCGATTAAGTCCGGGCTGCTGGGAGGCTCTATAGGAATATTCTTAGGCTGTATAGGTGTTGACGGTCAGACGGCAATAACACGCTTTACGTTCGGCATTGATTATCTTAATTCGGGAATTGACTCTCTTGCTGCAATGATCGCTTTGTTCTGTGTCTCAGAAGTATTAATTCAGCTCGCGGACATTAAGGACTCAGAGAGTCTTGAAGCTGTAGAGTCATCAAAGCTGTCAAATCTATTAATCGGAGGAGCGTTTATACCTATGCTGACTCTTGGAATTCCGGGAAATTCTGTTAGTGCAGTCTTAACCAGTGCGTTAATGATTCAAGGCTTGAAACCGGGCGCAAACTTTATCTCACAGACTCCTGACACGTTCTGGCTTATAGTCGTGAGCTTATTCACTGCTGTAATCTTCATGTCAATAATCAGAATGACGAGACTAAAAGCGTTCATCAGAAAAATTATTATTCGCAGAGAAATATTAATGCCCGTGATATTAATTCTTGCTGTTATAGCTTCATTCACGATTAGAAACAGTTTACATGATGTAGTGTTCGTGTTCGTGTTAGGCTTTATCGGTTACTTGCTGAAGAGATTTGATTATAATCTTGAGCCTGTTGTATTCGGAATAATCTTAACTCGACTCTGTGAAGAACATTTCAGGCGCGGAGTCATGGTCAGCGGAGGGACAGTGAAGGCACTCTTAGGCAGCGTATTCAAGAGCTATATTTCTATCGCAATATTAATTCTGTTAGCCGTCGTGTTAGTGACTCGGACAGAGATATATAAACGTTACAAGTAATCAGCATGTTATAATCTTTTGCATTCACCGATAATTTCACAGTTTAATATATATTACCCTGCTCGTTATTAATTAGTCAGGAGATGATTAGAAGACCATGAAGGGAAATTTTGCGCTATTGTTCTTGATCCTCTGGCCTATGTTCGGGGGAGTCCTCTCATATTTCGCAGGAAAGTCCAGCAGGAAAGTCCGCGATTACACAGCCGATATAATTTGCGTCATTGAGCTTGCTGTTGCGTTGTACTCTTATAACTTCATAGGCAGTTCGTTCACAGCTCCGGGAGTCTGCGGTATGGGACTCAAGTTACATCTTGACGGCTTCAGATTCATTTATGCAGTTATTATCGCGTTCATGTGGGCAGTTACTACGATATTTTCACGTGAATATTTGACTCATCACAGGAATCGCAACCGTTATTATCTTTACGTGTTAATGACTCTAGGCTCTATCATGGGAGTCTTCTTGTCAGGAGATTTATACACGACGTTTATATTTTTCGAGATGATGTCTTTATTCTCGTACGTAATGGTCGTTCAGGATGAGACTCCGGAAGCTCAGAGGGCCGCTCAGACTTACTTGGCAATAGCAATTATAGGAGGTCTCGCGACTCTAACGGGCTTGATATTGTTTTACGCTCAAACGGGGACTCTTGATATTGACTCGTTATCAGGACTCAAAGTTGACAGACACAGCTTGTATTTACCGGGAGTGTTAATCTTTATCGGATTTGCTGCAAAGGCTGCTATATTCCCCTCGCATATCTGGCTGCCTACTGCTCACACTGCTGCACCTGCTCCGGCGAGCGCGTTATTGTCGGGTTTATTAACTAAGTCGGGATTATTCGGGATTCTGGTATTAAGTTCCGGGCCGTTCTTACATGATGCTTACTGGGGCTTCATGCTGTTAGTTCTCGCTGTTATAACTATGGTCTTAGGAGCTGTCTTAGCTGTCTTCTCAGTGAATATCAAACGGACTCTTGCATGTTCGTCAATGTCTCAGCTAGGCTTTATCTTAACAGGAGTCGCAATGCAGTGTTTTCTTGGTCATGAGAATGATCTTGCAGTTCGAGGCACGATTTTATATATGGTCGGTCATTCGTTAATCAAGCTCGTGTTATTCCTGTGTGCCGGAGTCGTTCATATGAATACACATAAACTTGAACTGAATGATATAAAAGGCTTCGGACGCGGCAAGAAAGTTTTGATGTTCGCATTTCTTATGGGAGGTCTTGGCCTGATGGGTGCTCCTCTGTGGAACGGTTATCTCGGAAAGACGTTAATACATGAGAGCATCGTTGAACACATTCACCATACAACAGGGACTCTTGCATTCTTGAGCGTATCAAGTGAAAAATTATTGTTCAGTGTGTGCGAGTGGCTCTTCTTGATCTCAGGAGGCTTAACAACTGCGTACGTCATCAAGTTATTCATTGCGTTATTTATCGATAAACCTGCTCAGGATTTACACGAGAAGGAAAAATATATTTCGGTCTCAAATGCTGCGTTGTTGACTCTCAGCGCGTTAATACTGCCTGTAATTGGAATGCTGCCATATAACACAGGAGATAAATTAAGCGTGTTAGCTTCAGGATTCATGAATGGCCCTGAACATCATCACATGATTAACTATTTCACGTTCGAGAATCTTGAAGGCTCGTTTATCTCTATCACAATCGGAGTACTTGTATATTTCCTGTTCATAAAGCGAGTCTTGATAAAAGATTCAGAGTATATAAATCTTTGGCCGGAATGGCTTAACATCGAGAATGCTTTATTCAGACCGTTAATTTGTGTGATACTGCCTTTCATGGGTGCATTGTTCGCGCGTGTCCTTGACTTAATCACAGCAGGCCCGGTGAGTCTGATTCTCTCACATGCTTCACGAATTAAGTTTATCAAACCGCCTGAAGATTTAGATTTCGGGTTCTATCACGATGAGTCAAAAGGCGAAACAGTAGGGAACTTGCTGCCGTCGAGTTTAGCATACGGACTCATGACCTTCGCAATAGGCTTGTTGTTCGTGATTGCGTTCATAATGCTGTAATATTTATTTATCAGGGAGGGAGCTTTTATGCTTGCATACATAGAAGATATTTTTCAAGTCGTAGTCCAGTGGGGCATATTATTAATGGAATGCGTAGGAGTAATTATCTTGCTCTACACGACTTTCAAGAGCATAATAGGCTGCCTCACGAAAGACCCTCATGTGAGATTAACACTTGCGAAGGGAATAGCCTTAGCACTCGAATTCAAGTTAGGAGGTGAAGTGTTAAGAACTGTCATAGTACGTGAATGGAGCGAACTTGCAATTTTGGGAGCGATTATAGCTTTACGGGGAGCTTTGACTCTCTTAATTCACTGGGAGATAAAGACCGAAGAAGCTAATTTGAATTAATTTATTTTATTTACTCAGGAGGTTTTATCATGAAAAAATTATTTGCAGCTTTATTTATTCTCGCGTTATTTACTTCTTGCGCTTATTCTGAACCTGTCAAGCACGGGCAGTGTTACACCGAATCGCAGTTAAAGACTCTCGACAAACAGGACGTAGCAGGAGGCAAAGGGACTCTGTTCGGGAAATTTGCTTTTACCAGAGATGACGCACTTGATGACGATGCTATTAAAGAGATCGGCTTCATGACTCTCAAGCATGGGGACTTTATCGGAACTCATGTTCACAATGACAACGAGGACGCATATTTAATCATCGCAGGCACAGGAATTTTCACGGACTCTTACGGCAACGCCTGGATAGTCAAGCCCGGAGACATGACCATTGCAAGACCGGGACAGGCTCACGGACTCGCGAATTTATATAAGGATGATTTAGTCTTTCTTGACATCATCGCAAAGAATTCAGGAGCAAATTTAGAGTCAATCAAAGCTAATCCGACCGGGCAGTTCTTCCCGTTAGAGAAATTATTTGACAAGAACGTAGAGAAGGCAGGAGCAGGAAAGGGAGTCGGGACTCTGTACGGCAAGTTCGCATTCAGACGAGAACAGGCTACGGACGACCAGGCAATAAAAGAGATCGGCTTAATGACTCTAAAACCCGGAGACTCTATCGGACTTCATTCACACTCTGACAACGAGGACACTTATATTATTCTCTCTGGGACTGGAACTTTTGAGGACGGCAGCGGCAATAAAACAGAAGTCGGCCCTAAGTCAGTAACTATAGCATGTCCTGGAGAGTCTCACGCACTATATAATACAGGCACTGAAGATTTAATCTTTATTGACCTGATAGCAAAGAACCACGCGCTGAATAAATAATGATTTAATGATTTAGTTTATGAACGAAAAGAGTCCCTCTGATTTGAGTCTCTCAGGGGGACTTTATTATTTGAACGTAACGATTGTAACTCCGAAACCGCCTTCACCTTCACCGCCAAGCCTGAAGCTCTTAACGTAGGGAAGCCTCGAACACAAGGCATGAACTTCACGCCGCAAAATTCCTTCCCCCCTACCATGAATGACAGTAACGACAGAATGATTTGACCTGTAAGCCCTGTCAAGATAATTTGCTACCAGAGGCATTGCTTCAGCTACGACCATTCCGCGAACCATTATAGACGGAGGGACGCTCTCGACTTTTGGAAGCTGGCTCGTATCTGTCAAAGGTGTTGCAACATGTGCTTTCTTGTCAGTGGCTATTAACTGCGACAAAGGAACATCGATATTCAATGCTCCTGCCGTCATGTAAGCCCGGCCGTTCTTGATCTCGTTGATTATTCCTACAAAGCCCGAACCTGCCACCATTGCAGTAACTCCTACAGCGGGTTCAAAGGGTTTGGGACTGTTAGCTATTTCTCGTTCAGTTCGTTTCTTGTCGCGCTTCTCCATGACACTGCGCAGAGTTTTTAATTCACGTCTCTTCACGTTATACCCCTGTCTTGCTAAATCTCTTGCTGACTCTTCAACGCTCCTGATAATTTCTTTTGAAGTCTCTTCGGCTTGAGCTATGAACTTCTCAGCTTTTCTGTCCGCTGCCTTCATGATTTTATCCCGCTGAATGTCTATCTCCCTGACTCTTGATTGATATTGCTGCTTCAAGTCTTGAGCCTGCTGCATTGTAACTTGAAATTCTCTCTCTGCATGGTCAAGGGCTGCCTTTCGTTCATTAAGTTCGCTCATGATGTCCTCTGCTGTGAGTTCTCTCGAGTCTAATTCACCTTGAGCAAGTCTTATAACACTTTCGGGCATTCCGTAACGTCTGGCGATTAATAAAGCACTGCTCCGGCCGGGAATTCCCATTAATAATTTATATGTCGGTTCGAGCTTGTTAATGTCAAATTCCATGCTTGCAGTCTCGACTCCTGGACTTGTCAATGCATACTGCTTAATAGGGTTATGATGAGTCGTAGCTAAAACTATGCTGCCCTTCTCCTTTAGAGTCTCAAGTATCGCTACTCCCAAAGCTGCCCCTTCATGAGGGTCTGTGCCTGCTCCTAACTCATCGAGCAATACAAGTGAAGAGTCGCTTGCATTGTTCAGAATATATATTATCTTCTTAAGGTGTGAGCTGAATGTAGAAAGATTTTGCTCTATGCTCTGTTCGTCGCCGATGTCCGCAAAGATATTATCGAACGTGCCGATTAGTGTCCCGTCCCTTGCAGGTAATGGCAGACCGAGCCACGCTATTGCAATCATGACTCCTGCTGTCTTGAGAGTTACTGTCTTGCCTCCTGTGTTAGAGCCTGTTATGACAAGAGTAGTGAAATTTTCTCCGCATGATGCATCAATAGGAACTGCCTTATCTCTTAACATTGGATGACGTGCGCCTACGAGTCTGAAAACTTTTTGCTGAGTCAATTCAGGTATTACCCATTTCTTGACTCTGATTAAATAATCACACGCGCAGAGTAAATCAAACGTTCCGATTATTCTTTCAGCATTGATAATAGCATTTTCTCTCGACAAAATTTTTCTGGTAAGCTCTAATAATATTAATCTCTCTTCGTCCTGCTCATCGTGGGTCTTAATTATTAACTCGTTATTGACGTGCGATAAGGCTTTAGGTTCCATATAAACAGAATTCCCTGAACTCGAACGTTCTAGAGCCAGACCAGGAAACCTGTTAATATACTCCTGACGAACGAGCAATAAGAATCTTCCATCGCGCCATGATAAAGACTTCTCCTGTAACATGTTAAGAATATCAGAGTCATCAAATAACTTTTGAGCAATTCTCCTGCCGTTACGCTTTAAGTTCTCGATCTCCTCACGAATACTGCTTAATTTTCCTGAAGCATTATCTGCTAATCTTCCTGAGTCCTCAATCACACTTAACGCTTCAATTTCAGGAGCAAAATCTCTTATACCGTGACGCAGATCATCAACGCTCTTATATTTACTTGCGACTTCTGCAAGACCCTCGCGAATGTTCCGGGCCGACTGCAATAATATTCTTACCTTCAAAAGCTCTTCGCCGGATAAAATTCCGCTTTTCTTAGCGTGTCCGAACATTGGCGATACTGCTTCAAGTGCTGCGTTAAATTTAAATTCTCCGTTGTGATCTATTAGGTCAAGCCACTCCGTCAAAAGTCTCTCGCGTGATTTAAGGCTCTCGAAGTCCTCAGCAGGAGTCAACCCGGACAAAACAAACTCCCCGAGTTCACCGCGCAAATTCTCACGGAAGGGGAGCAAATTTTTATCAAGCTCTAATATGTCAGCTGTAGTTTTCTCAATTAGCATTGCCGGTCAAGTGAGTCAAGTCAAGCAAGCCTTTAGACTGCATGAAATCTCTAACGTAGGGCCAAACGGACTCTGCTGCCCTCATTGTGTAGCTTTCCTTCATCCAGTCAGTAGGCATCAAGGGGGCAAAGGCTGTCAACACTGCATAGACTGCTATGATTATGAACGAAGTTTTCAGCGCGCCTATAAGCATTCCGAAAAAGTGATCAGTCATCGAGAGCTGAGTTACCCTTACTACATAAGATAATATCAAGCCTATAATTGCAAAGATAATCTCGACGGTGAAAAATATTGCTACTGCGCAGATAAGCGATACTATATTTCTATCAAGTGCAGGGTGAGAAAAATGCTTGAAGACAAGATCAACGGCAGGGTCTAAGAAGTTCCATGCACAGAATATACTCACGAAGAGTCCTACGAAGCCTATAATCTCGCCCGAGAAGCCCTTAACGAAGCCCCTGTAGATAAAGAACAGCAGGATTACAGCTATGATAATATCAACGATTAAAGCAATGTTATTCAAAATATAATTCCCTCCATATTATCAATCAATTAATTAATTTACTCCCTGAGGAGCTCTGTAATACAAAATTTTTAGTTCAAGCGGACTGACAGCAAGATTTATATTTTCACGGGCAATCCTGCATAACGATTTTACATCAGGTTTGACTCGCGAAATATTTATATTAACATCAAGATTAAGATTAATTTTTTCAGGATCATCAGAAATTATTCTTGAGTCAGGATTCTCGTTAAGCCATGAAATTATTTGAGGGTGAGAATATTCGCCTTCAGGCAATAAATCTTTGCACGAAGCATATACGAAACCGTGACCAGCATACACAAGCACAAGAACTTTTTCATGACTCGAATTATAATCATAAGCAAGCACTTCAAGCGGCGACACAGGAATAATTTTCACTCCGCAGGCATAGGCAAGCCCTGAAGCATACGCAGCACCGACTCTGATTCCTGTGAAATATCCGGGTCCGTTAGTCAATGCAATATAATCTATATCAGCGAACGTTATATTATTGCGAGCAAGAATTCTTTCTGTCATCAAAGGCAGCTCCCTTGATTGAAGCCTTCCCAAGTCCTGAGAGTCAAAATCAACAACAGAGTCATTCAGCATTAACGCAAGTCCTGTGAACTTCAAGCAGCAGTCTACAGCAAGAATATTCATGATTTAGCCTCCAGTTTTATTTCTCTCGTTGACTCATCAAGGGCAGTGAAATAAATTCTAGTCAAGTTCGCATACTCCGGGACATCCTTCCAGCGTTCAGGCCACTCAATGAACATCACAGAATCTTTTGAGTCAGCGTACTCCTCAAGGCCGAGGGCATAGACTCCGGAACTTTCAAGCCTGTACAAGTCAGCATGAATGATAAATAATCCTGAGTCAGCTTCGTACTCATTTATTAACGTGAAAGAAGGACTCCTGACGCAGGAAATATTAAATGCTTCACAGACTCCGCGAACAAATACGGTTTTCCCAGAGCCTAAATCACCGTAAAGCAAAATAACTTGACCGGGCGTTAATCTTTCTGCAAAGTTCCGGCCAAGTTCCCGAGTCTCAAGTTCTGAGTGAGTGATAAATTTTTCAGTCTTCATGATTACGATTATCTTTATTGCGCTTTGATGCCCTGTGCCTGATGATAGATCTAAATATAACGCATGACACGCAAAAACATACTGCAAAGATTACGCTTCGGGGAATCTCTATTTCAGAGCCTGTGAATTTACCTGCTCCGAAAATGAATGCACATGCCATAGCCATACTCAAAGCACTTATGAACATACCCCGCTGCTTGATTCTATCTGTCTTGCGAATTTCCTCGTCCCAGTCAACCCGCTTGCGTTTACTTCTATAACTAACAGTCATGAATTACTGCGCCTCAAACCGTTAATTACTTTCCTGATAGTATCTGCAATTTCAGAAGCCAAGACTCCATCAACGCCCTCACGTGATAATATATCGCCTGCCATGCCGTGAACAGTTACACCCAGAACAGCAGCGTCAAACGCTTCAAGACCGTTAGCGAGAAATGCCCCGATACAGCCCGATAAAACATCGCCTGAACCTGGAACAGCAAGCTCAGGGCCTCCGTGATTGATCTCTATTAATTTATCGCCTGAAGCTATTAACGTCTTATGACCCTTCAAGACAACACAGCCCCACTTTTCAGATAATGCTTTTACTGCAGCAGCTCTGTTTGCTCTTATCTCATCAGGAGTAACTTCGAGTAATCTTGCGGCTTCTCCCTCATGAGGAGTCAACACAGAGTCAAGACGCGGCTTTAACTCTTCTTTGACAACTGCAAGAGCGTTTAATCCATCACCGTCAACGAGAATTTTTCTCGGCCATTCCTTCCACATTCGGGACGTGAAAATTTCTGCGGCTACGCTCCTGTCGAGTCCGGGACCTATAACTACAGCGTCAATATTATTCTGGGCAAATGCTGCATCCTGCCACCTGAATTTATCATCTTCAAAGCAGTAAATTACTTCAGGGAGTCTTGCTGCACACGCTTCACAAACTTTCTGAATCGACAACAGAGTAACGACTCCTGCACCGGTTCTTAACGCACCTAAAGCACTCAAAGCAGGCGCACCGGGATATTTCGATGAACCTCCTGCAATTAATAATCTTCCCCGAAAGCCTTTATGCATGTCTTCAGGTCTAAGGGGTAATAATTTTCTTAAATCTTCAACGTTCATTTATTTGACTCTCACCATGTTAACAGGCTCTTTGCCTTCAAGGACTGCTTCAACGTTGCGGACTACTAAGAAGCCCATATTATCTCGTGTTCCAAACGTTGCTGACCCTACATGAGGCATTAATACTACATTCTTAAGAGTCTTGAGTACCGGCTCTACATCGGGTTCATGTTCGTAGACATCAAGACCGGCGGCGGCTATAACTTTTTGAGTCAGTGCTTCTGCTAAAGCCTTCTCATCAATCACAGGACCTCTTGCAGTATTAATTAATATTGCAGTACTCTTCATCTTGGCGAGTTCAGCAGCTCCGATTAAGTGCTTGGTCTCAGGGGTCAAAGGCACATGAAGCGAAATAAAATCACAGCGCGTTAATAATTCATCGAGTTCAACCTTCTCTGCATCGATTGAGTCAAGCTGTTCTGAATTTCTATGACTGTAATATAAAACTTTCATGTTGAAGCCTAACGCAGCCTTTCTGCCGAAGTTAGCTCCTATTCTGCCTGCGCCTATAATGCCAATGGTCTTGCCTGTGATGTCATAGCCTAGCATATATTCAGGTGCCCATGCAAAACTTGAAGTGCGTACTATATTATCACCCTCGATGACTCTGCGTGCTGCCGCAAATAACAACGTGAAAGCTATATCTGCCGTCGCGTCAGTCAATACGTCCGGTGTATTAGAAACGTAAATGCCGCGTTCATTAGCTGCCTTAACGTCAATATTATTGAAGCCGACTCCGTAATTTGCGATTAACTTCAAGTCAGGGCCTGCCATGCTGATTATATCTGAGTCAATATTGTCATTCAGCATAGTAATTATTGCACCGTAATTCTTGACTCCATTGATAAGCTCTTCACGAGTCGCGAGTCTTGGCTCAGGGTTCACGTCATATTCAAACGTTTTATTCATGAGCTGCATTACTTTTTCAGGGAGTCTTCTTGTAACGTAAACTTTCTTATTCATAATTATTTACTCCTCTGACTCAGGCTCAGTGATCGTGATTGATTTAATAACTACGTCTTTAACTGGTCTGTCCTGCCTGTTAGTGTGAGTGTGTCCTATCTTCTCGACTATGTCCATGCCCTCGATAACATGACCGAATATAGCGTGATGACCATCAAGCCAAGGAGTAGGGGCTAAAGTTATAAAGAATTGCGAACCTCCAGTGTCAGGGCCTGCGTTTGCCATTGAGAGAATTCCTGGAGCATTGTGCTTGAGTCCTTCGCCGAACTCATCAGGTATTGCGTAACCGGGTCCGCCCATTCCTGTACCTGTAGGGTCTCCGCCCTGAATCATGAAGCCGTCAATTACTCTGTGAAAGATTACTCCGTCATAGAATTTTTTATTCGCGAGTTCAACGAAATTCTTAACTGTATTCGGTGCTAAGTCAGAATATAACTCGATCTTGAAGTCTCCCATGTTAGTAACGAAATTAGCAATTGGTCTCTTGGTGTCCTCGTCAGCAAAAGCAGGCGCGCTCATGAAGGGAATAACAGCAGCTCCGAGAGCAAGGAACTTGAACAACAACGATTTGTGCATAATGAAACTCATTCCTCCTGAATTAATTAATTAAAATAGTTACATAATATTATCACTAAAAAATTTCCCTCCCCTGTAAAATTACAAGAGAGAGAATAAAATTTTCAGCACCCTTCACAAAAATAATGCGTTATGGATCTAAATCAATCTCAAGGGGAATATTTATACGCTTGA
Organism: Synergistaceae bacterium; assembly: GCA_017439345.1. Lineage (GTDB taxonomy): Bacteria > Synergistota > Synergistia > Synergistales > Aminobacteriaceae > JAFUXM01. The sequence goes on along the minus strand of JAFSJJ010000033.1, from coordinate 10,877 downwards.
TACTTTCCGCTAAACCTGTTGAGTCATCGATATTAATTATTGCTCCGTTGAAGGCAGGCTCCTCAATGCAAGGCTCGAACTTACAGGGCAGACCGTGTAGAAATTTAGGCTCACCGGACTCAATGCTGCATCCTAACAAGCCCCCGTGACCTCCAGTCATTCCTGCATCGCACATGAAAGCCGTACCATGAGGAAAAATTCTCTCGTCCGCCGTCTGAACATGAGTATGAGTCCCTATTACTGCGCTGACCCTTCCGTCAAGATAGTGTGCAAGTGCCTGCTTCTCGCTGGTAGCTTCTGCATGAAAGTCCACGAATATGGGAAGATTTTCACCGTATTTGCTCTTGAGTTCGTCTATTATTCTATCTGCACAATAGAACGGCGAGTCAATCGGAGGCATAAAGATTTGACCCTGAAGATTAATTATCCCTAACTTTTTGCCTTTACGCTCTATTACACCGTAGCCACGACCCGGACATGAGTTGTCATAATTAGCAGGCCTGAAGACCCGAGTCTCTGAGTCCAAAGTCTCAAAGAATGCAGGCTTGTCCCAAATGTGATTGCCGCTCGTCATTGCATCGACTCCCAGTGAAATAAAATTATTGAATATCTTGTCTGTCATGCCCTTGCCGTGAGCAGCGTTCTCACAGTTAATAATAACGAAGTCAAAAGCTCCGTATTGATGCCTCAAAAACGGTAATGATATTTCAAGAACTTCACGCCCTGTGTTCCATGCTATATCGCCTGAAAATAATATCTTCATGATTACCTGCCTTATCTACTTTGCGAATTCCGTAGCTCTGGTTTCTCTAGCAACGTTGACTCTGATTTGACCGGGATATTTCATCTCTGACTCAATCTTGCGCGCTATGTCATATGCCAGTTTATGAACTGCCCCGTCGTCTGTCTTGCCTGCATTGAGAATGACTCGAACTTCACGCCCTGCCTGGATAGCATAAGCCCTGGTTACTCCGTCAAAAGTCTGTGCTATCTCTTCAAGCTGCTGGAGTCGTTTTATATATGCGTCAACGCTTTCACGCCTTGCGCCTGGTCTTGCAGCACTTATTGCATCAGATAATGACACAATGACTTCATAAATAGAACTTACTTCGAGATTATCATGATGAGCAGCGATACAACTTACGATTTCAGGACGTTCACCGAATCTCCTGGCCAAGTCCGCACCTATTGAAGCATGAGGTCCTTCGATTTGGTGATCTATTGCCTTGCCTATGTCGTGAAGCAAGCCTCCCCTGCGGGCAATTTCCTCATCGACTCCGAGTTCAGCCGCAATGACTCCTGCAATCTGGGCAACTTCCATTGAGTGAGCTAACACGTTTTGACCATAACTGAATCTGAATTTTAACTGGCCAAGAGTCCTGACTAACTCGCTGTGAATATTCTTTATTCCCATTTCAAGGGCAGCATTCTCGCCTTCTGTAATCATTTCTTCGTCAATGTCTCTTGCTGCTCTCTCGATTAACTCTTCGATTCTTGCGGGGTGAATTCGTCCGTCAACAACGAGTCTTTCCATTGCACGTCTTGCTATTTCGCGTCTAATAGGGTCAAAACTTGAAAGAGTTACAGCTTCAGGAGTGTCATCTATTATTAAGTCAACGCCGGTTAAGCTCTCGAATGCCCGGATATTCCGCCCTTCACGTCCAATTATACGTCCCTTCATTTCTTCTGACGGGAGAGGTACGACACTGATACTTGACTCGCCTGCTGACTCGACTGCACAACGCTGCATTGCACTTATGATAATATCTCTGGCTTTCCTGTCTGCCTCACGCTGGGCACGTTCTTCGAGTTCCTTGAGTTTGAGTCCTAACATGTGAGTAGCGTCCTGTTCGGTCTTGTTGAGTAAGATTTCCTGAGCCTGTTCTTTCGTGAGTTCGGCTATTTCCTGGAGCTTGATTTCCTGCTGCAAGATTTTATCTTCAAGGACAGAGCGTCGTCTTTCGAGTTCCTCATGTCTTGATTTAAGTTCGTCTTCTTTGCGTGAGACCCTGTCAATTTTCTTGTCGAGATTGTCTTCTTTCTGCTCAAGTTTGCGTTCAGTGCGTTGAATTTCGATTCTACGTTCCTTGATGTCCCTTTGAGCTTCCTGCCTGAGTCTATTTACTTCATCTCGTGCTTCAGAAATTTTTTCCTGCTTTATTCTCTCTGAAGTCTCTTCTGCTTCTTTGAGCATGTTATTAATTTGATTCTTCACGCCGTTGATCCGCGAGTTGTCCCACGCCCTCAGAGCTATATAGCCAAGCCCTGAACCGGTCATGAAGAAGACTAGTGCCAACACAAACTGCATAATTATTTATTATTCCTTTCTAGTTTTATAACTTGTAACTTGATTTAAAAAAATTTATGTTCCCAAAAAGAAGGGTGCTGAATTATTTATTTATTTGTTTATCCCGAGATTTTGGCAAATAATGCAATTCTACATTTTAAGTCAATCTTGAGTCAATCTTTAACAAGACTTAGAGCGTTAAAATTTTTCTGCATGTTATAATTTTTTTATCATTATTTTCACTCGGACAAGTAATTAATTAATCAAGAAAGGGAGTTTTACAAATGGCAGCAATTACAGACGTGCCGATCTATGTTACTAAAGGCGAATTAGATTTACGACTCAGAAACATTGATGACAAGATAACGCATCAGGGTACTAGAACGGACGAGCGTTTAATCTCGATGGAAAGACTTTTTGATGAGAAACTTGCAAGGATAGAGTTAATATTCGAGAAGACTATAGCGAATCAGGAAAAAATAGCTAGTGATATGAGAGCCGAAATAAGCGATATACGAGGGGACGTTAAGGCGTTGTCAGCGAAAGTGGACGCTATGCAAATGAAGTTCGGCTGGTATTTGACTCTGTTCGGTGTCGGAGTAGGTGCTGTTCTTGCACTCTTTCAGTTGTTAATCAAATAATGCATTCTTATTCGTGAAAAAATCTTTGCGAGCCTAGATGAGTCTTAAAGCGAGTCAACCTTCTTGTATTAGTAAATGTATTAGTAACACAAAGCAGCTCCCGTTAATTCACAAGAACTGCCTAACGAGTCATTATATCACTTATTATTTACCTGTGAATCTCGTTTTTCTTCCTGTGCCGTCAATGCCGAACTTCTTATCAAGTGCTTTATTATCTCCAGGCTTCGTGAAATATCCATCACGAGTAATCTCAGGTTCTCCCATCTCGAGCAGCTCACTCACTTTCACGAACTCATAGCCCCTTGACTCAAGAATACTTACTACTTCACGCAATAAATTAATCGTCCCCTTTGGAACAAGATTAGCATGAAATAATAAAATACTCCCCGGCCTCGTCATGTCAGCAACGAGTCTCGCAGACCTCTTAGCGCGCTTCATGTTAGAGTTATCCCCTGACTCCGCAGCTACGTCCCATTGAATGACCCGAAGTCCTAACTCATTGATGATCTTGACAGCTGACTCACTGCTCCGGCCATAGGGCAGCCTGAACAGAGTCGGAACAGGTTGAATGTCATCAAGTCCTGCTTCTTCACGTAATAATTCATACTGCGATTGAGTCCATAATACTTGAGCCTTGAGTCCTTCACTTGATAATAATGCGCAGTTACCGTGAGACCAGTTGTGATTCGCTATCTCAAAATTTTTTGCAGTCATGATTTGCTTCACACGTCTTGAATGAGTCCTCATCCACTTGCCGCCCATGAATAAAGTAGCAGGAATATTCTTTTCTCTCAGGAAATTAATAACGTCCATGTCGCAGCCGGTCGTTACAGTATCAAGCTCGCACATATCGAACGTCAATGCACACGCCTTTAACTCATCGTCATAGAGCCTAACGCGCCGTATAATGCCCTGTGAGTCTGCAATAGGAGCTAACGAATTAACAGGAACTTTGCGCACCGGTGAGTCTGTGATGTTCGGGAGAGCCTTGCGCAGGTCAAGATTATCTTTCGCCCAGTCTTGAGCATGTGAGCTTGTGAACGTCAACGCTGTTAACAATATTGCTGTGAAAAGTCTTGCAGCCTTCATGATTACTTCACTCCTTTTGCAAATTATAATAAATTCGTAATTTGAAGTATAATTTTTCGCAGTCATGATTATTCATTCATATTTACGAGGTGAAAATTTTATGCCTGTTCCCATCACTCAGGAAATACGCAAGCCCCTTCTCGAGGCTTTCAGAGATGAGATGCCTCACAGCTACGTTATAGGGGAATTGTTCAGCATAATAACCAGATATATAGGCGAAGACCCAAATGAGATGTCTTCAGGTGATAAAAATATTCTGCGCGAACATATTAAGAAGGCTCGAAGCGATTTGAAACAGCACGGTTTAATTTCAAGTCCTTCTAAGAATACTTACATGATTACTAACTTGGGACTCGATGTCCTTGATGATGACCCTGTAAGCATTGACGATGACTATTTAGCAAGACTCAGGACTCGGGGAACGTCAGAAGCTCTGGCAGAGTCTGAATTCGAATTGCCGCCCGAACCTGAAGCAGAAGCAGACTCAGAGTCAGAATCAGGGACTGAAGCAGAACTTGAGTCAGAGTCTGAGTCTGAGTCTGAGTCAGAACCAGAAGCGCAAGATACTTACGAAGAGTCAGACTCAGAGTCAGAGTCAGAGTCAGTAATTGAATCAGAAGCAGACTCAGAATCAGAATCAGAATTACTTGAAGACACCGAAGGGGACTTAGACTTAACAGGAGGCGAAGAAGATAATAACATGATAATAGATACTCCGGAAGATAATCAGGTAATCGAAACAGAAGATAATGATAACAACGCTCTTGAAGATTTCGGCGATGATGACGCTTCAGAATTTTACGCAGACCCTGAAGACTCAGAGTCAGAACTTGAGTCAGACTCAGAGTCAGAGTCAGAGTCAGAACCAGAACAAGAATCAGACTCAGATTCAGATTCAGAATCAGAGTCAGAGTCAAATTTCGTGATAACTCCTTCAGCTGCTCAACACGAACCAGAAAATAATATTGCAAACTCGTCCGTAAATTCACTTGAGAGCGTCTTAGAGAAATTCAACGAAGAACTTGCTAATGAAGTCCTGCGAAAGACTGCGGCTATACCTTCAGACAGATTCGAAATGCTGGTGATAGATCTGCTCTCCAAGATGGGTTATCGGGCATTCCAGAACGCAAGATATACAACTGAAGTCTCGGGCGATGACTGCATTCACGGTGTAATACTCGAGAATGAGCCCGGTTTGAGTCCTATCTACATTCAGGCGCGCAAGTTATCTCCGTCCAAGAAAGTAGGCAAGGGCGACATTCAAACTTTCGTCAGGGCATTGGCAGACAAGGGAGGCAAGGGACTCTTTGCTACTACGGCAAGTTTCTCGGCTCAGGCTGTGAATTATGCTAGGGCAGAAAAAATTATGCTGATAGACGGCTCAAGGCTTGCTAACTTGATGATAACGAATAATTTCTGTGTAAGCATTGAAAAAGTTTTCGAGATCAAATCAATCGACACGGAGAGCTTCAGCGAGTACGAGAGGCAGTAATTATTAACTCATGAAGATTTATATTGAAAGTATGGGCTGTGCGAAGAATACTGCGGACAGTGAAAATTTGTTGCGCTTATTAACAGCACACGGTCACGAAATCGCTGATGATATTTCAGAGTCAGACACGGTGATAATTAACACGTGCGGTTTCATTCAGGAAGCTGTGAAGGAGAATATAAACGCTATTATTGACATCGAAGACTTGAAGGCTAAAGGAGTTATCAAGAAGTTCATAGTAGCAGGCTGTCTGTATAACCGTTACGGCTCTGAACTCGCGAAGGAATTCCCAAGCGTTGATTTGTTCGTTAAGTCAGAAGACTGGGACTCGATAATAAAATTTCTCGGCGGTCGAGAGAACTCAAATTGCAAGAATAAAGCTCCTGCGTTGAATAAAACTTTCTGGACTCGTTACCTGAAAATCAGCGAGGGCTGCAATACACTTTGCTCATATTGTGCTATTCCCATGATCAGAGGCAGATTGAGAAGCATTCCTTTGAATCTCTTAGTAGATGAAGCGTTAATGCTGTGTGCTTCAGGAGCGAAAGAATTATGTCTTGTCGGTCAGGATTTAACGGTTTACGGCCAGGACTTTAACGACGGGACTAACTTAGAGACTCTCATTAAGACTCTGAATCATGAGCTGCCTTCGGGGACATGGCTGAGACTCTTATATCTTCACCCTAACAGAGTCGACGAGGCGTTAATAGACTTCCTGATGAGTCAAGAAAAAGTTCTGCACTATCTTGATATACCGATTCAACATGCTGATCCTGAAATATTATCTCGAATGAACAGACCAGTTAAGCCCGGACACTTAGAGCATATATTTAACTATATCAGGAGCATAGATAATCTCTTCACGTTACGCACTACTATAATGACAGGCTTCCCCGGTGAGAGCGAGTCAAGTTTTGCGAGGCTCGAAGACTTCATCAGTGAAATAGAATTCGACAGACTTGGCTGCTTTGTCTACTCACCTGAAGAAGGCACTAGGGCTGCGAAATTTCCCAATAGAGTCAACATCAAGACCGCTGAAGAACGATGCGCCCGATTGATGAGTCTTCAGTCAGAGATTTCACAGGAACGAGGAGGGTTATTCATGAACCGTGAACTTGATGTGTTACTCGAAGACTTTGACTCAGAGTCTCAGGAGTTCTGGGGCAGGAGCTATCGTGATGCACCTGAAGTTGACGGCTTAGTATGCGTGTCAGGAGTCAGGGACTCGAAGCCCGGAGATATTATCAAGGCAAAAATTTATGACTGTGTAGAAAATGACTTATTCGGTGAGGTGATTAATTCATGAAAATAAAAAAGTATCCAATTTATGTATATATAGCAAGTTTATTCGGTCTAGGCTTTATACCATCAGGAATGCCCGGCACTGTCAGTTCATTTGCAGCATGTGTAGTAAGCGTGTTCGTTGATGTTCCCTTATGGGCAATAGTCCTCGTTAGTCTGGTCGGAGTCTGGGCAACGGATAAATCAGAGAAATTCTTTAACATGAAGGATCCCAGCTTTCTTAATATCGACGAAGTTCCTGGAATGTGGATAACGTTGTTATTGCTGCCTAAGAGCTTTATTATTCCCGGATTCTTTCTGTTCAGGTTAATAGACATTCTCAAGCCTTGGCCGGTCTCTGCAATGGAAAAGTTACCAGGAGGCTGGGGCATAATGGCTGATGATATAGTCGGCGGCGTAATGGGAAATATTATATTGCAGGTCTTTAACGCTTACTTGTATCATCGCGGCTGGATTCACGAGTTAATAAATACGTTAGGAGCATGATAGCATGAATGCTGTATTAACTGCAATCGGTGATGAGCTGCTAAGCGGAGTAAGGCTCGAGAAGAACGCTAACTTCATGGCGTGGCACCTGCATAACAAGGGGATCGAGGTCAAGGCTATCGAAGTAATTTCTGATTATGAAGACGAGATTATTAATTTATTGTCGCGCTGGATTGGCAAAACCGACTTGTTGATTCTCTCAGGAGGACTCGGCCCGACTCATGATGATAAAACACGTTACGCAATAGCAAAATATTTAGGCTGTGAGTTATATTCTGACTCAATGTATGACAAGATATTATCAAGAGTCAAAGATAACCCGGACAGACTTGCAAGACTCGAGAAGAGCCGCAGCACTCAAGCAATGATTCCTGTTAAAGCACAGCCAGTTTATAACCCTACTGGTTCAGCATTGGGAATCAAGTTCACGAAAGATAACACTCAAGTTATAGCCCTTCCCGGAGTCCCTATGGAATATGAAGCAATGACGAGGCAGGAACTCCCGGAGATATTTGCTCAGGATAATAAACACGTTTGGGCATCAATTATAATTCTCGGTCTTCCTGAGATGACTATTGCGGAACGAATCCCCGAAGTGATTAATAATCATGCTCTTCATGTGTCGATTTTGCCTGCGTTCCCTCAAGTTGAGTTAATAATCAGAGGTAAGCCTGACGATGTTGACGAAGCCGAAAAATTAACGCGTTCAAGATTTGATGATGTATTGCCTAAGGGGTGTAAGTCTCTTGCTGAAGCAGTGTTATACGAAGCAAAGATTAATCATGCAAAAATTTCATGTTCTGAGTCATGTACAGGCGGACTTGTCGGAGCAGCGTTGACTGAGATAGCCGGAAGTTCTGAAGTCTTTAACGGGAGCGCGGTAACTTACAGCAATAACGCAAAGCATAAAATATTAGGCGTTGACGGGAATATAATTGCTAATTTCGGTGCAGTGAGTAAAGAGTGTGCTGTCTCGATGGCTGAGGGAGCGTTAAGAATTTATGACTCTGATTATGCAGTCTCTATAACAGGAATTGCAGGACCTGACGGAGGAACTGAGTCAAAACCTGTAGGAACTGTATATTTTGGGTTAGCGTCTCGAGAGAAGGCTTGCGCGTTCATGAAAGTTTTACCCGGTAACCGGAGCGAGATAAGGACTCGTGCAGTGAGATTTGCATTGGCTGAACTCTGGAGGACTCTTCACAATAAGAATCTTGAGCCGAAATTATAGAATGCTATACTATTCAGGCTCAAGAAATATAAAATAAATTCAAGAAGGTGAAATCATGGCAGCTAAGACAGCTAAGAAAGCTGCGGTAACACGCGACCAGATACTAGACGAAGCAATCAGCGATATAAAATCCAAATTCGGAGACGGCGCAATAATGAAGCTCGGAGAGCAGGCCAAGAAAAATATTGAAGTAATCTCAAGCGGAGTTCTGCCCCTTGATGTTGCATTAGGAATCGGAGGCTACCCTAAGGGACGCATAATAGAAATCTTCGGGCCTGAAGGTTCAGGAAAGACAACGATAGCTTTATGTGCAGTTGCAGAAGCTCAGAAGGCAGGAGGCGTAGCAGCATTCATTGACGCTGAACACGCATTAGACCCGAGAATGGCAGCTACTTTAGGAGTTAAGATCGATGATTTGTATCTTGCTCAGCCCGACAGCGGTGAACAGGCTATGTATGTCTTGAATCAGCTCGTAAGAACCGGTGCAGTTGATATTGTAGTTATAGACTCAGTTGCAGCGTTGACTCCTCAGGCAGAAATTGAAGGACGAATAGGCGAGAGTCAAATGGGACTTCAGGCGCGCTTGATGTCATATGCATTGAGGCAGCTCACAGGGATAATATCAAAGACAAATTGCATAGTTGTATTCATTAACCAGTTAAGAGCAATGATCTCAACAGGATATGCACCCGGACCGAGTGAGACTACGACAGGAGGCAGGGCTCTGAAATTTTATGCGTCAGTAAGGCTTGAAGTAAGACGGGGCAAGAAATTAGACAAAGGCGATGTTACTATCGGACATGAGCTTTACTTGAAAATCGTGAAGAATAAATTAGCTCCTCCGTTCAGGACAGCTCACGCGAGTCTTATTTACGGCAAAGGCATCCCTGTTGGAGTCGCTGTTGTTGACATGGCCATTGATTATGGAGTTATGACTAAGAGAGGCGGTTGGCTTGCATACAAAGGCGAGACATTAGGACAGGGCAAGGAGACAGTAGCAAAATTCTTGTCGGAGAATCCTGCGCTTCAAGACGAGATCGTGAAGGAAATCATGTCAGAAGTAAATAAGGGAATAGGCCTCACGACCGATGATGAAGATATTAACTCGAGTGGTGTTCTGCCGCCTTCAGGAGTCACAGAAGATGATTTTAACCCGGAGTCAGAATTACCAGAAGAAGACGTACTTGATATTTCTGACGATGACAGGTAAATAATTATTCCTCTGGCTGGTATAATTTGTGTATTCAGCTGGAGGAAACTTTTTAGAAATTATTTTTTTAAGTATAAAGGAGGTTGACAGAATTGCAAAAATGTGCGTATAATTTCGCAGTTCGCAGTTCGCAGTTCGCAGTTCGCAGTTCGCAGTTCGCAGTTCGCAGTTCGCAGTTCGCAGTTCGCAGTTCGCGTAATTCTTGTCTCTAAATCTAATATAGTTTCAACGTTTGAGCAAGTAGAGAGGTCAATATAATGAATATTGCAGCTTCTCTAGTAAAGTTTCTTATCGGTGCAACCGGCAATATAGGCCAAGATAATCCCTCAAATCGTGATGAATGGGTAAAATCTCAGCTTCAGGCAATTCCCTCAGGTAAAAGGCTTCTCGATGCAGGCGCAGGAGAGTGCAAATACAAAGAATACTGCAGCCATCTTGTTTATGTGAGTCAGGACTTTAATCAATACACAGGCACAGGAGACGGCAAAGGTCTTCAAACAGGTAAATGGGACACCAGCAGAATTGATATTGTAAGCGATATAGTTAATATTCCTGAACCTGATGCTTCGTTCGATGTAATTTTATGCACTGAAGTATTCGAACATTTATTTAATCCCGCTGATGCTGTAAGGGAATTTGCAAGGCTCTTGAAGACTGGAGGCCGACTTATAATTACTGCTCCTTTCTGCAGCTTGACTCACTTTGCACCGTATCATTTTGCGACCGGGTTTAATTCTTACTGGTATGAAAGGGTCTTGAAAGAAAATAATTTGATTCCTGTATCGATAACAAGAAACGGAAATTATTTCAGTTATATTGCTCAAGAACTCCGCAGGCTTGATGGTGTAGGTAAAAAATATTCAGGTCTTAACTTGGGAATTACAGGACGGCTTGCGAAAGAAATTATGCTGAGAAAGTTATACTTGATGGACAAGAACGATAACAGCTCCGGTGAATTGTTATGCTTCGGCTATCATGTCCTGGCAGAGAAGGCAGCAAAGATTTAATTAAAATTTTCTCCCGGATGAGCTTTATCCGGGGAATTTATTATATAATTAGCTTGCATTATTTATTAATGAAAGGGTTGACAAAATTGCGCGCAAATCAGTATAATGGCTCGTGGCTCGTGGCTCGTGGCT
>JAFSJJ010000032.1 GCA_017439345.1 Synergistaceae bacterium | reverse complement strand
TCAACCGGTTTATTCTGAATTTCACAGCTTAGATAAACATATATATCTCCTACTGCATCACGCTTCACTGTTACTGTTTTTACTTTTCCCTCTATGTTCCGTGACTTGAAATACCCGTACCACTTCTTGCCAAGTCTTATACGCCCTTCTGATTCATTCAATGCCCAGCCCGACTGTTTCAGAGTGAATGATTGATAGTGTTTTACTCTTCGGAATTTCGGCGGTGAGCTTTTTATTTTTCGTTTACGATTACTCCAGAATAAATTATAAGCTCTGTCTATACGTTCAACTATATTCTGCACAGCCTGTGAACCTAATTTGCGCATATATGAGAATCTTTGTGTTCGTTTTAGTTTCGTCAAGTGCTTCATCAGCTGATAAGGTTTTATATATTTCCCGAACAGCCGGTAGTATCTTTTGTGCAGAGCAATACAATGATTAAAGATAAGGCCTGCGATATTAATCTGCCTCATCAATGCATTATTATGATCTGAATGATAGAGTTTAAAGCAAAATGTTTTCATAACTTAAATATTACAATAATAATTTAATTTCAGCATTCATCCCCATAGCTAAAGCAAGGGGCTTTCTGGCTGTCTTTTGGTAAACGGCATCCGTTATTTACCCCCACCCGCCCACCCAGCCTACTGCGTAGACTGGGTAAATAGGTAAGAGATTTTTTGCGTAAACTAGAACAGAGCCGGGAAAATAGCTTTCGGAATTGCAAGCCACAAATCAGGCAGGAATATTAACAACGCTAACACTACCAATGACGAAATGAAATACGGCAGCGTTCCTTTGAAGCCCTCTTCTATCGTTGTTCCGCTTATCGATGACGCAAGCAGTAAACATAATCCATACGGAGGAGTTACGAGGCCAAGTGCAAGCGTTACGATTATGATTAAGCCAAGTATTATGGGACTGATTCCAAGTGCTACGGCTGAGGGCAGAATTATAGGCACAAATAATATCATTGCGGGTACAGCGTCCATGAATGTCCCCACGAACAAGAAAAACGTTACTGTAACGAGTAAGAATATTAACTTGCCGCCCGGTAACGATAAAAACATTTTCTGAGCAATAACATTTAACTGATAGTAGCTCAATAATTCACCGAGAGCATTAGCTGTAGCAAGTGCAAACAATGACAGCGAGGCCATCTTCATAGTGTCGATTAAGATATGAGGAAGCCTGCTTATCTTGATTGAGTGATAGAAAAATATTCCCACTAACAAAGCATAGATACACGCAAAAGCCGCTGACTCTGTCGGAGTGAACAAGCCCGAGACTATACCGCCGATTAATATAATAGGTGTCATCAACGCGGGCATTGATATTAACGTGTGCTTCATTGCCGTTGCAAAGGGTACTTTCTCGCTCTGAGGGAAATTCTTAGAGTTCGCATACATCTTGACTACTATCATTTGAGCGACACCTAACAAAATTCCCGGAACTATACCCGACATGAATAACGCTCCTGTTGAACAGTTCGCAATGCCTGAATATACGACCATTGTTATACTCGGCGGAATGATTGAGCCAAGTGTTGAAGACGCTGCCGTTACCCCTACTGAAGTGCCTTTGTCGTAGCCCTGTTTTTCCATCGCAGGAATGAAAATTTTTCCTACTCCTGAAGTGTCAGCCTGTGATGAGCCTGATATACCGGCAAAGACCATCGAGACAAGAACATTAGCATATGCAAGACCGCCCTTTTTGTGGCCTACAAGATCGCAAATGCACTCGATTAACTTGTTGGTGATACCGCCCTCGTTCATTAAGTTAGCTGCAAGAATAAATAACGGAACTGCTAATAACGTGAAGCTGTTGAGGCCGTTGAACATCTTGGTGAACACTACAGTATTCGGAATCGCAGGAAGGCAGGCTATACCAGTGAAGGAGATTATACCCAGTGCGAAAGCTATAGGTACTCCGATTGCTATAAATCCCACGAATAATATTACAAGAACTGCACCGAGCATTATTTACTGCCTCCTTTGAATGTGAATAAGTCTTTTAACTCGCCGCAAATTGCATAGATTAAATATATACTTGACGTAGCTCCGCAAATGGGAATACAAAGCCAGGTCGGTCCACGCTTCATTGCAGGAATGTTAATCCATCTGAAGTTCCAGAATCTTTTAGCCGCTTCATAACCGTAAATTACCATTAAGACACAGAACGTTAGGACGATTATATTAATTATTATCTGGAGCACAATTTTTTTTCTCTCGTCAGTCATTGAGTCCATCATGCTCGTAAATGCAAAGTGCGCGTTTGAGTGAACCATTGCAGCAGCCCCCATGAAGACAGCCCATATGAAAGAGTACATGCTGACATCTTCTGTCCACATAGCAGCGACTCCCATGTAACGGCAAATAATTTGATAGACTACAGTAACGAGAAATATTAACAGGAATAATCCGCCTATAGCAATTTGAATCTTTTGAAGAGTATCTATTAACTTTTTCATGATAAATATTTTCACCTTCTCGAATAACAAAAAAAGGACGGCTCCGAATGTCAAAACCGCCCCTTAATGTGTGATTTACTCGGCTGCACGGACCATGTTTAACTGCTCGGTCATGTTGTTATCTGCTGCGAACTTGTCCTGAATGGGTCTTGCAAGTGCCCTGAATGCTGCGATGTCAATATCTGCAAACTCTGTGATGACTGCTCCGTCTTTGATAGCCTTCTCTTTCGAAGTCTTGAACATTTCGTAAGTAATCTTGCGTTCTTCAGCTGTTGAGGCTTTGGCAGCTTCATTAATCCATGCTTTCTGTTCGTCAGTGAGGGCATCATATCTGTCGCCGTTCATCATGAATAAACGAGTCGTAAAATCGTGATGAGTCTCTGAAATATATTTGCCGTTCGGAGTCTTGTGATGTTCCTTAAGAGTAATATTTGTGTAATCGTTCTCTGCTCCGTCAACGACTCCCTGCTGGAGTGCCTGATAAAGTTCGCCCCATGCTACTGTTGTAGGGATAGCTCCGCAAGCCTGGAAGAAGTCCTGCTGAACCTTTGATGACTGAGTACGAATGCTAAGACCCTTAAGATCCGCCGGTGATTTGACAGCTCTCTTTGCATAGACATCACGCACTGAAGATGACCAGTAGCCCATAATTCTGAACTGGTTGTAAGTCTTCTCGAGAACTATCTTGCGCATAGCTTCTCCGAACTCGCCATCGAGACATTTTTCCCAGTGTTCAAAGCTGTTGAATAAGTACTCAAGAGAGAAAATATCGATCTCAGGGACTCCGATTGCTGTCATGAAACCGGGGGAAGATACTACGATGTCAGCTGCTCCCATAGTTAATTTCTCGACAAGCTCCGACTCGTTCTCGCCGAGCGTTCCTTTGTGAACAGTAACTGCGATTTTACCGCCTGAAATTTGTTCAGCGACTTCCTTGAACTTATCGAGGCCGTGACTATACGGGTTAGCAAGGTCCGTAGCGTTCGAGGCAATAATTAACGTCAGCTCAGGGGCAGCAAACGCTGTTGAAGCTAACATAGCAGCAAGTGTTAAAGCAAGCAAAAACTTTTTCATGTAACAATAACTTCCTTTCTGAATAAATTAAATATGTAAACTTGAAAAGTGTGATAAGTGTATCAGACCTGCGAATTATTAATCAATAGTGAATTTAACGAATATGCAAGTTATATTATCATGTCCGCCGTTAGCAAGTGCTGAGTCAGTGAGGGCGTTGACAATTTCAGAAGGACTCTTGAAGCTCGTTGCAATATCATTTAATTCTTTGTGAGTCAGCATGTCCGTCAGTCCGTCAGAGCAGATTAATACAGCACGGTTATCACTCACATCAAACGGGCCGTTAATGTCAGGAGCAAGGGTTAAAGCATCGTCATAAATTCCAAGACAACGCGTTAATATATGTCTCTCGCGGCTCTTTGCAGCCTTAGCAGGTGTCATCATTCCGAGTCTGACTTTGTCTTCTGCAACAGTGTGATCGTCTGTGACTCTGATTAAGTGATTATTGCACAGCCTGTATATTCTCGAGTCTCCCAGATTGTAGGCAGTGAAGCTGTCATCGTCTATTACAGCAAGTGCGAGGGTCGTACCTGTTCTGACTCGTTGAGCCTTCATGATGTCCCTTAATCTCTTCGCAGAGTCAGTTACGTAATTGTTAACAGCAAAGTTTGCATCATCATCAAGAACAGCGCGCAATATTTTTTCTGAGTGTTCGTTAAGAGTCTCTGCCGCAGTAAGTGAAGCAGTCTCGCCGCAGTCCTCGCCTCCCATACCGTCAAAGACAGCGAATATACACGGAGTCTGACTCACTCCTGATAAGTAAAACGGTTCGTTGAGTCTATCAAGAGTCTTAAATATCCCATTGCAGAATAAATTATCTTCGTTGTTAGAACGTATATTACCTGTTTCAGAACGTGCTGCAAATTCTATCATGTTAATCATCTCTCGTTTCTTAATTATTAAATTATTATTTATTGCTATAATAACAAACACTCACTTTATTTTTGTGAAGGCAATTTTAAAGAAGGAGGACTTAATCAATGAATTTCAGGAAATCAATATTTATCACGTTAATTATTGCTGCGTAAATCTTGTTCGCAGTGATAGTGTCAGGAGGCTGCGGGGGACACTCTTCCAAGTTACAGAACTCCGACAGTACCAGCAATGAACAGGAGCAAAATCAGGGAGTTGATCCCAACGGCCCGGACAGTTACACCAACAGAATCGTAGAAAAGCTCATTTCAGAAGACACTGTCTATGACCTTGCGGATTTCGTCAAAGATACGTCAAAGACTATTGCTAAGGGTGATGTTCTGCTTTACGTTCCTGAAGACGGCGAGGACATTTCAGCGAATACAAATTATTTGACTCGAATCAATGACGCTCTTGAGACAGGTGCAATCGTTGCATTTGCTGATATTCAGGCTGAAGAGATCGACAATATAACCAGAGAGCTTGGTCTTAAAGTTCCGCCATATTTGCCCGATAACGCTTCGGACTCTGAGAAGGCAGCAATCGAGGACTTTTACGCATTTGCAGCCAGGGCAGACGGTCTTGACTCAGAAGATGTTGTAATCGTGAACTTCTATACGTTTTTCGGGACTGACTTTATCAGCAGCGATAAAGAGATGACTCTCACTGTTTACTCAGGCGGCCAGGAGCTGACAGACTTTAACCCGGACGATTACGAAGACGACAGCGCAAATGTTGTTTACGAGTATATAGACGAGAGAACGGCAATCTTCACTCTCAAGATACAGCCCCGATTACACGCGACTACGCAGACAACGCTGTTCAGAATTTCCTTGACTGGTGCGATGAACTTGAAGGCATGAAGTCAGTTAATGAAGTCGAAGCAGATTCAGATTCAGCTTCAGTCAGCAAGAATGCACACACTGCAGCAGATGAAGCTTCACCTGCAATATTCCCCGGCGTAACTGCATCATTCAAGCCCTATATGTTCTTTGGACCTAGAGAATTTTACATGACAACCGCAGGCTCAAAAAGCAGGTATTCAGACAGAGGCTGGGAACGCGACACAGCATTGAACTTCAGCATTATACCTGTACACAAATTCGGTGACGGCTCAGACTTCTATATAATCAAAGTAACGGGCAGCACAGATCCTTCAAAGCAGTATGCCCACTTATCGCTCATGAGTTCTTTTTGGGGGAGCAGGGAACTTATAAGCGGCATGACTCATGATAAGCCGGGAAGCCTGCGCTGCGATAACATACTCGGCTATAACTATAAGCTGCAATACACGGCGAGACTTAAATCAGGCAATACAACAGTAGGAACGATAGATCAATCAATGCCGGACACAGTGAATAAATCTACGAAAGTATCAAAAGGCTTCACGTTTGCACTTGACGGCAATATATCCGGAGGAATCTCAACTAAAGACGGCAAGGTTGAAGGTAAGGCCGATGTTTCCATCAGACCGAGCTGGAAATGGGAGACTAAAGAAGAGTTCAGCGTATCAGATTACGAAATTGCAAAGATAGGCGGTTCAGACTGGGTAGGCTGGAAGTGGGAATTTCAGAAGCCCAAGGACAGCTCTCACGGTACTTATGCAATATGGCTTGATGACGTTGAACTTGCAGGACGGAGCAGCGTCAACCTCAAGAGCGCATTTGTCGTCAGGGTCACCAAAGAAGAATGGAAACAGTATCCCAATCTCAAATTAGCCGTAGAGTTCAGTTCTCAGGAAGGTGCTACAGAAAGCGGAGGTTCATTCTATGGGATAGGCAACTCGGGCAGAAGAGATTACAGCTACGACTGGAGCAAGAAGTATGAAGATTTCACATTGCCCAGACCGCCTCATATTGCAGTAACTCAGGCCAAGTTTAATTACAAGGCTACGGATGCAAAGGGAGATACTCAGACAGTAATGCTTCAGTCAGAAGAAGACTGGACAGGTACTGTAAATGCGAGCTGGATTCACTTAACGACCGATGACAATAATACTATTACCGAAGAAGGCAAAGATGTCATATCCGGTAAAGCAACAGGTTCAAGTCAAAAGCAGGTAATGATTTCAGTTGACCCTGTAATCGACGGCAAACCCAGAGGCGGCAAAGTAATATTCAGAGCGTCTGACGGTGAAAAATGCATCGTGTCAATTCTCCAGGCAGGCAGATAGTTAAAGCGTTTATTATGCCTCGTAGTCTTTCATGACTGCGGGGTACTTTTTTTATCTTAAAGTCTTAATGGAGTCGAAGCACATAATAAAAGTTGTCTGCGTGTGAGTTCGTGATGTGAATCTGTATTAGTAAATGTATTAGTAATTTCTAGGTTGTCTGATAAAATACCCTGCATGAAAAAACTTGAGAGAAAATTTTATCTGCGCGATGTTAATATAATAGCACATGAATTAATCGGCAAGATATTAGTTCACGAGACTCATGAAGGCATAACTTCAGGAATCATAATCGAGACTGAAGCATACAGAGGACCTGACGATAAAGCATCACACACTTATAACAACAAGCGCACTTCACGGACTGAGATTCAGTTTAATATCGGCGGCTTTGCTTATGTCTACATGATTTACGGAATGTACTTTTGCTTCAACGTTACTGTCAATGAAGCCTCGAAACCTGAAGCCGTGTTGATACGCTCCCTTGAACCCCTTGACGGCCTTGAACTCATGAAGACAAGACGAAGGACTCATAACGTGATTGACTTGTGCAGCGGTCCGGGAAAATTATGCAGTGCTATGGGAATCAACATGCAGACTTACGGACAGGATTTATGCGGTGAAAAAATTTATATACTTGATGACGATATAAGACTCGATATAAAGACTTCGCCTAGAATAAATATAGACTATGCTCAAGAATATATTAATATGCCGTGGAGATATTACGCTGCTGATAATATTTACGTCTCAAAGTGTCATAGAAAGAAAAAAAGGAGTTAAATTAATTTAATGCAGGAAAATAAAAATATTCAAGTCTCTGAAATAGTCAGCTTTTGTGTGAACTTAAGCCGTCAAATGATTCTAGCCGGTGCAAATCTTGAACGCATCCACTTAGCAATAAATATAATTTGCAGAGCATACAATCTTCATGATGTCAGCATATTTTTATTAAGCACTCATATATCACTCAGTGCAGTTGACCAATACGGCAATTACGCTTCAAGGCAGGCTTCAATTCCTCCGGCAGGGATTAATCTCGAACGCTTGAAGAGTCTCAATCAATTATCTTACAAAGTCGCAGAGATAACACCAGCTACTAAAGTTCTTAATCAAATGTTAGAGAGAGCGTGCAATGTTCAATCTTACGGCGATATATTGAGTCTTGCAGGTAAAATTCTCGCTATGTCGTGTTTATGCTTCATGTTCGGAGGGAGCTTTCTTGACCTGATTCCCGTTGCAGGAGTTACAGCTTTGATTCATTACTTGATGATTATATTTGAGAAGACAGGACTCGACAGGATATTAATTAATATTCTCACGATGTTTATAGCTGCGTCATGTGCTACGTTATTTATTTATGCTGACTTGGGAAATAGTTTAGCTGCTGTGTTAATAACTGTCTCAATGATAGTAATTCCAGGAATCCCCCTAGTTAATGCAATGCGAAATTTATTATGCGGACAGGAAATTAACGGAATACTTCAGATGTTAAAGATTTTCGTTGAGACAATGGCTATGGGAATGGGAATTTATTTAGCTCTGGTAGTGTTCAAGGGCTATACTTTGTTAAGCGTTCCGGACTCGTTCACGAATCCTGTTTTATTGTCGCTGTTATCGTTCGCCGCTTCAACGGGATTTGCTATAGTGTTCAATATTCCTGTGAAAGATTTATGGCTTGCAGGTCTTGGAGGCTTGTTGACCCGAATAGCGTTGATAATTCTCTCAGGTTCAATGATTAACAGATTGTTATTCATGACTCTGTCTGCGTCAGTAGCTGCCCTGTATGCTGAGTTTCTCGCTGTCAAACGCCGTCAGCCTTCTATATATTTCGTGTATCCGTCAATAATTCCGTTAATACCCGGCGATTTGTTCTTTTACGCATTGGCAGGACTCTACATGAAGGATCTTGATTTCGTGATTCACAACGGCATTAACTGTCTGCTTTCACTCTCAGGTTTGAGTCTGGGCTTCGTGTTAAGTTCTACGGTGTCGCATTACGTGAGGCGAATCAGATATAAAAATTTTTAGTTAGCAGCATATTTATGCTTTTAGGCGAGTTCTATTGTGCTGCGTTATGTAAATAAAAACTTTTAGCGGGCAGCGTGTCATAATGTTATTCGCTGTGAGAGACGAATTCGGATATAAATACTTTTTTTATGTCAATGTGTTATGCTAATATTAATTTGCGCATTTATTTAATGTGAAGAGAGATGAAAAATTTTTGCACTGTCATAATCACGAACACGAAATTATTATTAGTAAACCCGAATTCAAACGAGTCGAGAAAAAATTAGAAGTCAAGATACCTACTGAATGGGGAGTCTTTAATGTCAGCGCGTACAGAAGCATTGCTCAGGATGACGACTCTCACACTCATTTAGCTCTTGTCATGGGCGATATAACTTCACCTGAAAGCGTGTTGACTCGAGTTCACAGCGAGTGCTTCACAGGAGACGTATTAGGCTCTCTTAGATGTGATTGCGGGCCTCAGCTTCACAAGGCTCTAGAGATGATTGCTGACGAAGGACGGGGAGTCTTGTTATATATGCGTCAAGAGGGCAGAGGCATAGGCTTACTCAACAAGTTACGTGCTTATAAACTTCAAGATGAGGGACTTGACACAGTTGATGCTAATGTTGCTTTAGGCTTTCCTCCTGACATGAGGGAATACGGAACAGGAGCAGAAATTCTTAAAGACTTAGGATTGAAGCGAATACGGCTCATGACTAATAATCCTGGTAAAATATCAGGACTCGAACAATACGGAATCGAAATCACCGAACGAGTACCCATTTTGATTCGTCCTAATGAGTTCAACGAGAAATATTTAATCACTAAAGAGTCTCGAATGGGACATATACTTAATATATAGGGAGGTTAATTAATTAACATGAAAATTACAGAAGGCAAATTAATAGGCACTGGGTTAAATATCGCTATAGTAGCCTCGCGTTTCAATGAGCTGATCACGTCAAGACTGATAGACGGTGCAAAAGATACGTTAATGCGTCATGATGTCTCAGGAAGTGCAATAGACATTTACTGGGTTCCCGGAGCTTTCGAGCTTCCCCTAATCGCAAAAGAATTAGCTTTAACCGGCAAATACGATGCAATTATCGCGCTGGGAGCAGTCATCAGGGGTGATACGCCTCACTTTGATTATGTTGCTGCTGAGATGTCCAAAGGCTTGGCCGGTGTAGGACTTGAACACAGAGTCCCTGTCTTATTCGGAGTATTGACTTGCGACACACTTGATCAGGCACTAATCAGGGCAGGCAGTAAGGCAGGCAATAAGGGCTCAGACTGTGCGGCAGGAGCTATCGAGATGGCTAATTTACTACGCAATATACGAAAACAAAATCAAAATCAAGATACTACGACAGGAGATAACACTTACAATGCTTGATATAAAATACATTCTCGCTAACAAAGACGAATACGCAGCAATTCTCAGGAATCGAAAGCATGACTTTGACTTGAATATTCTTGTTGGACTCGATGAACGAAGACGCAAAATAATCGGCCAGACGGAAGAACTTAAGGCCAAGCGCAACGAAGGCTCAAGGAAAATCGGCAGTGCTAAGAATAACCCTGATATTGACGTTAATGCACTCAAGGCAGAGATTAAGGCTATGGGCGACGAGATCAAAGCACTTGACTCAGAGCTTGCAGAAATTGAGTCAGAGTTACATACTCACTTGATGACTTTACCCAACAAACTCAGTGCAACTACTCCGATTGGCAATGATGAGAATGATAACCCGGTTGTCAGGACATGGGGAGAGCCCCGCAAATTCGACTTTGAACCCAAAGCACACTGGGACATCGCGGAACCTTTAGGCATAATGGACTTTGAACGGGGAGTCATGTTAGCTCAGAGCCGTTTTACTGTCTTGGCCGGAATGGGTGCAAGAATGGAGCGCGCACTTGTTAATTTCATGCTTGATTTGCATACTAAGAAGCACGGTTATCTTGAAGTCGAGCCGCCTTTTATGGTCAGGTCAGCAATTCTTGAGGGTACAGGACAGCTGCCAAAATTTGCCGAAGATTTATATAAATTACAAAACGATGACTTATGGCTTATTCCTACGGCAGAAGTTCCCCTGACTAATTTAATGCGTGAAAGTATTCTTGAAGAGAAAGATTTACCGCTTTACTACACAGCTTACACGCCATGTTTCAGGAGAGAAGCAGGAAGTGCCGGCCGTGATGTCAGGGGCTTAATGAGGCAGCATCAGTTCGACAAAGTAGAGATGGTGAAGATCTGCACGCCTGAGACGAGCTATGACGAACTCGAGAAATTAACTAACAACGCCGGTGAAGTCTTAGAAATTTTGGGACTGCCTTACAGAGTCGTAAATCTTTGCTCCGGTGATATTGGCTTCGGTTCATGCAAAACTTATGATTTAGAAGTTTGGCTGCCTTCCCAGAATAAATACCGTGAAATAAGTTCGTGTTCAAACTGTGAAGACTTCCAGGCAAGACGCATGAATTTACGTTACAGACCTTCAGACGGAGGGAAAATCAGATTTGCGCATACTCTCAACGGCTCCGGTATCGCAGTAGGGCGCACTCTTATTGCGATAATCGAGAATTACCAGAACGAGGACGGGACTATAAACGTTCCTGAAGCTCTCGTGCCGTACATGGATGGAATTACTAGAATCACTGCCCGCTAATACTTTTCTCATAGCAGGCTGTATATTCACGTCAATAATTTGCATAGGGGTTCAGAGATTTATCAAGTTCACCCTGCAGCCCCGTCAATATGCATATTTTCGCGATATAGTTTTGTCAGGTGCCTGGATGATTCTTGCGTCATGGTTCGGATCTCCTGAAGCAAGAGTCGTCGTATGCTGTGCCATGCTTGCGAGTGTTACAGGTATAGCCGAGCATATATATAACGATGCCCGCTGGCAATTGCTTTATCCTGTAATAGGTGCGTTGTGTGCGTATTTCGGTCCTGGAGTCCACTTCATAAGATTCCCTGATAACGAATATATTTATTTAACGCCTGTGTTCTCGTTCATAGCCGGTACAGTCTGGTTCAGCTTCTTCCCGTTTGTATTCAGGTATCTTGACGAAATTCCGGGATTAGTCGGCCACGTCTTAGCAGTAACGTTCGTGTTAATGCTCGCAGCTTCTATAGTAACAGGTTCAGGAGCTTTCTTTATGTCTCTGGCAGGCTTAATGCTTCTCGTAGGGTTCTGGAGTCGATTCGGAAATATTTACAGGCAGGCAGGCAAACCTTTAGCTTCAATGTGGGGAGTTCTCGTAGCAGGGACTTCAATAATCAGCACTACAAAAGGTATGGTCTTAAGTACTGTATTATTTTTATCGTTAGGACTCTACGCTATACCCATGATAGAAATATTTATCAGCTTCATTAAAGATATATGGAACGATGAGTCAGAACTTCCCGAAAAATCTACAGGCAGGATTTATAAACACATGCTCAATGACGGAGTCGAACATCACGAGGCCGTTCAGTCCGTAGCAGGTCTATGCGCCTTGACGAGCATCGCAACAGCTTGGGAGAAATGGGGCATTGCGTTATTTATCATTATCGTAGTGTTAGTACTGAGACACGTAAAATTAAGAAAGAAGCAGATTATCACACGTCCTTCACTATGGGGCGTAACGTTCGATAATGTCTCAATGAACTATGCAGTGTCGAAAGCTCGCGGCTTGATTCTGAATCCAGAGTCAGACTCAGCACAGATAATAATAACTCTTAATGCTCTAGGTATGGAAGCAACGATTGATGACCCTGAATTTTTCGAGATAGTGAAAAGCTCGCAGATGATTCTTGCTGACGGTTCAGGCTTGTGCTTAGGCATGAAGATTTTAGGGACTCCGGTTCAAGAGAGAGTCGCAGGTATTGACTTCGCAGAACAGCTTTGCAGGGCGGCGAGTGCTGAGAAGTGGCCTGTATACTTTATCGGAGCAGCAGGAGATACGGCGCAGGTTTGCTCTGAAGTGTTGAGTCAGAGATTTCCGGGATTAATCACAGCAGGGACTCATAATGGCTACTTTGACATTCACGATGAACGCATAGTTGATGAGATAGCCTCAAGCGGTGCAAAAATAGTTCTAGCGGCAATGGGTCAGCCTCGTCAAGAGAAATGGATATTCATGCACAGAGAGAAACTCGGCCCGTTATTAGCAGTCGGAGTCGGTGGAGCATTTGACGTCTTCGCAGGCAGATTGAACAGAGCACCCCTATGGATGCAGAAAATAGGCTTTGAGTGGCTGTATCGTCAGCTTCAGGAGCCGGGACGCTGGAGAAAGAATTTACGGTTAATAACTTTCATGCTGAGAATCTTTGCGTCACGTTTAGGCTTGTTCAAGAAATAATTAATCAACGCAATAATAATATTAATATCGTCAATAATGCAAATAGCAGGCTCGATCCGGACAGAATTACGACAAATCTTAATATCTTTATGAATTTATTCAAGTGTTCTGTCTGGAGGGCTTCTATGCTGTTTATCATATCGTTCTTGAATTCTGCAAGCTCCTCACTGACTGCGCTCCGGACTTCATGAATTAAAGCCGCGTTATTCTGTTCCTGTGAGGTCATAATTTCCTTTGAGAAGTCAGCAAGTTCTTTGCTCTGAGTCTTCCCCTGAACCTTCAAGAGTCCTTCGAGGCTGGGCAGGGCTTCATTAAGTAATTTATCGAGTCTTGAGTTATTCTCGTTTATGCTATGTGAGTCAAATCCTGCAAATTCGTTAGGTGTTCGCCTTGACTCTGACTCTCTTTCGCGTTCTCTATCACGTTCGCGTTCAAGTTCACGTTTCATGCTGTCCTTAGCGTAAGTCTCTGTGAAAGTTCTTAGCCCCGTAATCAGTTCGCTTAATAATTCTGAAATTCTTTCGTATTCCTGTGAAGTCTTCTGCATAATATTATTATCAATATTATTATTATCTTCTTTGACTGGTGCAGCTTTGATTATCGCACTCTCAACGCCTGATGGAATTTTCTCTATTGAACGTTTCAGAGCAACAATTTCGTCTAATAACGTCCCTATTGACTGCATCATGACGCTTCGTCCTGCCCTGCTGTCTTCGATTGATGAACGTATTGATTTCTCGATCTGAGAGCGCAAATCCTGAGACATCCTGTTTGTGCGTTCAAGAGCTCCTGTGAAGTCGTTAGCAGGTACAGCAGAATTCAAAGCCTTTGTCAGAGTCGGCAGCATTTGTGCAGCAAGTTCTGATACAAGACGCGCTGTAGTCGGGTCAAGTTCTTCTGTTTGTAATCGCGAATTCGTTTGTGACGGCATGATAAAAATCTCAGCTCCAGTTAAAATTTTTATGAAAGTATAGCATTATGAAATTAAGGTGAATAAAAAATTTTGAAGGAAATTCGAATCGGAACACGCTCCAGCATTCTTGCAATGGCTCAGGCGGGAATTATAGCTGATAAAATTTCGCGGACTTGGCCGGAACTGGTGATCAAGATAATCAAGATTAAGACTTCAGGAGATGTAAACATGTCTGCATTCATTGACAAGAAGCCCGGAGTCAAAGGCTTGTTCACCCTTGAACTTGAGCAGGCACTAATGAATCATGAAATTGATCTCGCAGTCCACAGCCTGAAAGATTTACCCGTTCAGATAAATGAAGCATTGCCGATAATCGCATACTCGCAGCGTGAAGACCCTAGAGACGCACTGATTATGAAAGAGTCAGGAAATATAATAGGTTCGTCATCATTGAGAAGAAGATTGCAGATTGAGAGACTCTATCCTGATAAGAAAATTATTCCAGTCAGAGGCAATATTAACACTCGAATCAGGAAACTTGACGAAGGCAGCGAGTTATCAGGACTCGTGTTAGCTGTCTCCGGGTTAAAGCGTCTAGGACTTGAGAAGCGAATCACAAAAATTTTTGACGTGACTCAAATCTTACCGGCTCCGGGTCAGGGCATATTAGCTTGTCAGGGTCGTAAAGGCGAGAATTATTATTATCTTGACTGCGTGAATAATCTTGACTCGAAAGACTGCGCCCTTGCTGAGAGAAGTTTTTCACGTGAACTTAATGCAGGCTGTAACGTTCCTGTAGGGGCTTATGCGAGTATCACGGGTGAGGTGTTGACTCTTGAGGGCTTATATATTGACGAGTCCAGCAAAAAATTTTATCGGGGGACTCTCTCAGGTCATCGCAGTGAAGCTGAATTAATCGGCAAAAAGTTATCAGAGGTGATATTTTCATGAGCGTTAATGTTTACATAGTAGGTGCAGGTCCGGGAGATTCAGGCTTAATGACTCTCAGGGCATGTGAATTATTAGAGTCCGCTGAAGTTGTTATTTATGACAGACTTATAGGTGAAAGCATATTAGCAATGATTCCTGATGACGCAATAAAAATTGATGCTGGCAAGTCTTCAGGTTCACACACGCTCTCTCAGACTGAAATAGAAAATTTATTAATCAAGTACGCTAAGACAGGCAAACGAGTCATAAGGCTCAAGGGCGGCGATCCGTTTTTATTCGGACGAGGAGGCGAGGAGGCTCAGGCACTGATTAACGCAAATATTGATTTCGAGATTGTCCCCGGAGTCAGTTCGGCTTTGAGTGTCCCTGCATTCGGAGGAATTCCAGCGACTCATAGAGATTATTGCAGCGGAGTAAATATCTTTACGGCTCATGACAAGAATAACTTGATACCGGACTTTAATAACACTACTTCAATATTCTTAATGGGAGTAAATAATTCTGAGTTATTGCAAAATAAATTGCTTGAGTCAGGTCTTGAAGGCTCAACCCCCTGCGCAGTGATTCAGGACGGCACTACTTCACGGCAGAGAGTCATTCACTCTGAATTAAGCTCACTTCATGACTCGATTATTGCTAACTCTATTAGACCTCCTGCAATTATCATAGTCGGCAAGACTGCGAAATTAAATCTTGACTGGAGAAGCAAACTCCCTCTTCATGACAAGAGAATATTAATCACCAGACCTGCGGGACGTTCGGAATATCTAGCGCGCTTATTGCGGGACTCAGGGGCTGAAGTTATCTTGATGCCTGCGATTAAGACTCAGACTCTGAAACATGCTTTAGACGGCGAGAATATTTCGGGCTATGACTGTGCAGGCTTCACGAGCGTTACAGGTGTGAATTCATTCTTTGAGTTATTGAGAGAGTCAGGGCGTGATATTCGAGAGCTCGGCAGCACGAAAATTGCTGCAATAGGCTCTGCGACAGGTGAAGCTCTTAGATCTCACGGATTAAGAGTCGATTTTATCCCTGAAATCTACGACGGCAGGCACTTAGCAGAAGGGTTAATTAAGTCAGGCTGCAAGAATATTTTGATGTTCAGGGCGTTGGAAGGGACTCCGGAAATTAATGAAGTCTTTAATGCTAACGAGATAAATTATCACGAGATTTGTATTTACAAGATTGATTCAGTAAAATTAAATCACGTTCCAGATTCAATAGACATAATAATATTCACGTCGGCTTCAACTGTCAGGAGCTTTTGCTCTAGTGTGAGTACTTTGCGTGAAGTTCATGCAGTGTGTATAGGGAGTCAGACCGCTGACGAGGCCTTGAAGTCGGGCTTTGTCAATATCACCGTTGCAGAGAGTGCGACTCAGGATGCAATTTTTGACTCTGTTATGTCGTTGTCAGGACGTAAATAATTTTATTATTCAGGAGGTTACATTCATGCAAAAAATTCTTACTGCGTTATTAATTATTCTAGTGTTCGTATCGTGTTCGTTTGCTGATGAGAAATTCCCAAGCAAGTATATTGATGTTGAACTCACTGCTAATCAAATCAATCTTTATGAAAATATCCCGTTCGCTCAAGGCTACTGGAGAGGTTCGCAATTGTACGCCCTTCATCTTGATGTCTTAGTCCCAGCAAGTAAAGAACCAATGCCCCTGATAGTCTTCATTACCGGCGGAGGGTTTATCATGGCTCCCAAGAATAATTGGATTCAGCAGAGAATGAGACTCGCTGAGGCAGGCTATGTCGTCGCAAGCATTGAATACCGTTATGCGCCTCTCTCAAAATTCCCGTTACCATTAGAGGACTGCAAGACGGCTATTAGATGGCTTAGAGCTCATGCTGACTTATATAATATCGATGTGAACAGAGTCGGAGTCTTGGGAAATTCTGCTGGCGGTTATCTCTCTGCATTTGTAGGCTTGACCAACGGCATGAAGGAATTTGACAAGGGCGACTTTCTTGATTACTCAAGCGAAGTATTATGCGCTGCTGACATATTCGGAATCTCTGACTTGACTAATATCGGCATGGACTACGACGAAGAGAATCAAAAGGGCCACGCATCGGCCGGAGCAACTGAAGCACTCTGGGCACTGGGTACACCTACATTCGGAGGCAAAGACGGCGGAATACTCGCTCACCCTGAAGAGGCAGCCTACGCGAGTCCTATTACTTACGTTGAGAAGAATGCAAGTAAACTCGTTCCCATGTTGTTAATGCACGGTACAGCAGATACTCTTGTTTCACCGGGACAGACTGATTTGTTGTTCCAGGCATTGAAAGCTGAAGGTGTCGACGTTGAACGCTATGTAGTCAACAACGCAGCTCACGGAGGGCCGTACTGGGTTCAAGAGCCTGTTATGAAAATAATGGTCGACTTCTTTGACAAATATCTCAAGAAATAGTTAATGCTTTTCTCTCTGTGAGTCAATATCTTGCAGGGGGATTTTTTTCTTGACAGTATATATATATATTTTCTGATAATTTTCTTGCCATGTAACTTACCGCATAATAAACCAGAATAAAATTTAGAGATATAAAAATTTGTCAGGTGATTTTTATGACAGCGTTCTATAGTTCTATAAGTTAAGCGATAAATATATTCTCAGGGGTTGGGACAAACTGCCATATGCGATAGTTAATGACTCTACAAAGGCTGCTCAGTTCCTCACACAGGATCAAATGAGAGTCCTTTCCCGCTGCAATGGAGAATGGGACTTTGACTCTATTCTTACGATTGATGAAGACAGGGAATGTGTGAAGCAATTTATTTCATGCGGATTTATTGAGCCATGTCAAGAAGGTCAGGGGATCTCGCCCTATCAAGAGTATAAATGCTATCCTACACGTTACGTCAGCTTTGTACACTGGGCAATCACCGGCAGATGTAATTATAAGTGCAAGCATTGTTTCATGTCTGCGCCTGAGGCCAAGTTCGGGGAGCTTTCATATGACTCTATCATGAACATAATAGATCAGCTGGACGAGTGCGGAGTTACGGCTTTATTGCTGACCGGAGGAGAACCTTTAGTACGTCCTGATTTTCCAGAAATAGTAAAAGAGATCACACGTAGGGGCATGAAGATTCAACAGTTCTACACAAACGGCGCGCTCTTGAATGATAAAGTATTAGACTGTCTGCTTGGTAACGGACATAACCCGCTTGTAATTATGAGCTATGACGGAGTAGGCTGGCATGATTGGCTTCGTGGAATACCCGGCTCAGAGAAGGCTGTCAATGAAGCTCTTGCACTCTGTAAACGCAGGGGAGTAAGGACTCATGTTCAAGCAGTCTTTCACCGCAAGAATTTACACACAATGCGCGATACTGTTAATCACTTGGCCGCTATGGGCTGTGAGAGTACCCGTCTTGGAATCGTGAACGAACAAGGCGACTGGATCAAGAACAAGGACGATAATACGCTTACAATGCAGGAATTTATCGAAGCAGCTTTGGAATATATTCCTCTCTATTATGAAGACGGTATGCCTATCCCGCTAGTTATCTCTAGTGTATTCTCAACTTCACCGCAAAAGCCTGACTCTTACGCTATAGTGTCCGCAAAGCCTGAGTCCTCTAATCCTGATAGATTATTATTTGCCTGTTCACGTCAGAAATTGCAGATTTTACCGAACGGCCGTGTGTCGGGTCTGCGGAGGTCTTAACGATGATTTTCTGGGTTATCCTTCGATTGTCAGCGATACACCTGGAGAAAAAACTATGCCTCTGCGTAAAATCCTGAGTACAGGTTCTGATTATATGAACTTGATGAACAGGAAGCAGGGTGAATTTATAGACTCAAATCCTGAATGCGCGAAGTGTAAATATCTTAATATATGCGGCGGCGGATGTCGTGCTATGTCTTTTAGGGCATACGGTTCTGTAACGAGAAAAGACAATGAAACTTGTAAATTTTTCAGCGAAGGCTGGTTTGATCGGGTAATTGAGACTTTACGCCGGGTACGTCCTCAGGCAAAATCTAAGTTGCTGACTGATAACGGCTTCTAGTCTTTAAGATAAATATATAAATCTCTTGAAAGGAGAAATTATTAATATGTCAAACAAAAAAGAGTTACAACGCCTCATTGAACTTGCAAAGGAAGATAAGGAATTTGCCGAAAAGTTTATGGCGGCTATGAAGTCAAAGAATGCTGATGAAGCTATACGTATTGCAGCTGAGAAGGGAGTCTCTCTCACGGCTGATGACTTCAAGTTTAATCAAAAACGCGAGCTTGACCCCGAAGAACTTAAGAACGTTGCCGGCAGCGAATCCATTTTCGTTAATAATTGCAAAAAGGCCGATGAAGCTTTTTTGTGCGGAATTGCATTACTAGTAGATCTTTGGGCGTAAGCGTTAATGAATTATAATGACACTAAAGTAAACGGCAGCTCCTCACTTCGAGGGGCTTTTATTAACTCAATCGAAACTCGGCACTCAACGGCACATGATCTGAAGGCTTCTCCCAGCTCCGGACTCTTGTATCAGGTTCACAGCTCTTGGCCAAGTCCGCAAGTGAGTCATTAGCGAGCATGTGATCTATTCTCCAGCCTATATTTTTACTCAGGGCATCTTTAACACGATAATCAAAGAATGTATATACGCCCCCGTTCTTGTTGAAGCGTCTTAATATATCTTCAAGTCCTGATGAAGTATTTGCAAATATATTTCTTATCTCATCGCAGAAGCATACATGACTCTTTTTATTCTCAGGGTGAGTAACATCTATCAACGTAGGCGCAACGTTCAAATCACCCAGCCACAAGAATAAATTATCATGAACACTTTCACGCTTAATAAAATTTTTCACTCTTGCAAAGAACTCTTTCTTGATCTCGTAATCAGGACTAGTTATTAATTTGCCTTGAGGGACGTATGTATTTAATACAACAAGATTTTTATATCTCAGGGTCAAGACTCTTGTTTCAAAATTATTTACTTCTCCGTCATTGAAGCCGAACTCGACTCTTACATTCTCTAAATCTTTCACGAGGACAGCGACACCGTTATAGCTCTTCTCGCCGTGAAAAAATGATTTATAGCCCAGTTCACTAAATGCAAGCTCCGGAAAATCTTTATCTTGAGTCTTTGTCTCCTGCATGAATAACAAATCAGGTTCGCATTCACCAAGCCACTTAATTAACACAGGCAGACGCATTCGGACTGAATTAACGTTAAAAGTTGTGATAAGCATGTTATTTTCTCCTGACTATAAAAAATTACCCTCCGGATTGAGACCAGAGGGCATTAATTATTATCTTCTGAATCGTCTCGAGCCTGAAGAGTTTTTATTATTTCGTGCGTTATTTCTTTCTTTCATGGCACGTACTCTCATCATAGCAGGGCCGGGAGTAAACGCTGACTCTGATTCTGCATTAGCTTCAAAGTTCGGCATGATTACTACTTTGCGTGAAGGGGACTCGCCGACTGACTCAGTGCTGACATTGGGATTATCTTTCAGTGTCGTATGAATAACCCATCGTTCCCAGCTTTCCATAGGTTCGAGTCTTATAGGCCGCCCGAATTTCATTGCCTGCCGTGCTGTAGCTTCTGCGAGTCTCTCAAGGCTCTTAGTGCGTCTTTCACGATAACCGCAGCTGTCAACTTTGAGTCTTGGCTCTTTCTTGGGATCTCTCAATGCGAGATTGACAAGATACTCCATAGCTTTTAGTGCATCTCCGTAGCGTCCTACGACATAATCAGATGAGTCAGGGCCTTCAACTTCGATCATGTTGCGGTCGTTCTCATTCTGCTTAGCATGAGCGTCAAAATCCATGAGCTTTAACACGTCATCAAGGAATGCAACGCCTTTAGATATTAAATCCGGTTCATCCGGGCCTGTTATTTTTACTGTGAGTTTCTTTGCTCCAAGACCTAGAAAGCCGCCCTTCTCCTCATTGATAATTTCAGAGCTTAAATCTTCAACAGGGACGCGCCATTGTTCCGAAGCCTTATTCAGAGCCTCCTCAACGCTTGATACTTCGAGAGTTAATGTTCTCTCTTGAATCAATTCAATCACCTTCTATAATTATTTTGCCTTAGGTTTTTCCTGATATAAAATCGGTTTCTGCTTCATCTCTTCAGTTGTCTTGCGAGAGACTCTAACTTGATGAACGATTCCCATTAGAGACGAGACTCCCCAGTATAATAAAACACCTCCGGGAAGACTGAAACATATAAACGTCAAGAATAACGGCATGAACCAATTCATCATGGCCATCTGCGGATTGCCTGAAGAAGATAAATGCTGCTGATACCAGGTGAGCCAGGCAATTAATAACAACAAGATAAAGTTAAATATCCAGATACTTATATTCGAGAATAAGAGACTCAAATTCGTGAACGATGACAAGAAGACCATTACGAAGCCTAACTGCTCATCAGGGATTCTGACTCCTGACTCATCGACAAGTTTTAATGCCTCTGCTACAGTCGTTA
This sequence comes from Synergistaceae bacterium, assembly GCA_017439345.1. Lineage (GTDB taxonomy): Bacteria > Synergistota > Synergistia > Synergistales > Aminobacteriaceae > JAFUXM01. The sequence continues at coordinate 9,424 of JAFSJJ010000032.1, read as the reverse complement.
GGACACTGCCGCCGAGATTTACGCCTAAGAACGTAACATTTGTGAATGCTTCTGTCTTCGTTAAGTCATAGAGTACGCCGTAAAGCAAAATGAAAATAGGCAGCTGAATCAATAAAGGCAGACATCCGCTGGCAGGGTTGACTTTATTCTCTTTGTAGAGTGCCATTGTCTCACGGTTAAGAGCGTCCTTATCATCGCCGTACTTATCCTGCAAGACTTTTATTTGAGGCTGTAACTTCTGCATCTTCTGCATACTCGTCATTTGTTTCTGAGTCAACGGATGCATTAGGAGTCTCACCAGCAGAGTCAATATTATTATCGCAAGCCCCCACGCAAAGTTTGAGCCTATGCCTATATTCGTAATCGTATTATGAATAAACTGGAGCAGTCCCAGTAATAACGCTTTTAACTGTTCCCACATGTTAAATTTTTCACCTCGTGTTAATTTTTCGCGGAGGCAAGTCAATCCCCCCGTCATTCCAAGGCCCGCACTTGAGTAATCGCTTCAATGTCAGCCATGTCCCCTTGAGAAAGCCCCATTCTTGATACACGGCAATTGCATAGCTCGAACAGGACGGGTAAAATCTGCAATTAGTGCCGAGATACGGAGAGATTAAGAGCTGATATAAACGAATTAAGATTATTGCGAGTCTGGAAAGCATTTTTCTTGATTAATAATTATTACGTGATTAGTAATTTCCTGCGCTTTAGTAAATAAACTAGTTCCCTGTGAATGTCCTGAGTCTTAGCGTTAAGTCCGTCTTCTTTCAGAGCAAGAATTATCTTGAGTCCGGGAGTGATTCTGTCTCGTACCTGCCTGAATGCCTCCCGTAAGATCCTTCGGCCCCTGCTGCGGACATGAGCCTTGCCTAATCTCTTGCCGACTACGAAGCCTGCTTTTATCAAGTTCGACTCTGACTCTGACTCAGTCTTCAAATACAACAACCGCACCAGCTGTCCCTGAGTTCTAATGCCGGTGCGGAATAGTAAATCAAATTCCCAGCCTTTTTTGATTCGCGATAAATCAGGCACGGGTTAAAAATTTGCGTCCCTTGCGTCGTCTGTTGCGTAAAACCTTGCGCCCCGATGGTGATGCTGAACGTGCTAAGAATCCTATTTTGCGTCTTCTGGGTATTACGTGGGGCTGAAATGTTCCCTTCTTCATATTAAATCGAAAGTGCTCCTCTCTTGTTCTTGTTGTGAAAAGTTTATAGCGAATTATAACACAGCGTTTTTCAGGTGTACAATATCAAGCGGAGGTGCATTTACCCTGAAAGAAATTCAACAGTTCATAATAGTTACAGGAATGAGCGGAGCAGGCAAGACTATGACTCTTAAAGTGTTAGAAGACTTCGGATTCATCACGATAGATAATCTGCCCCCGGAATTACTGCCTCAATTATTTACGCTCATATCAGAGAGACCTGAAGCAGCAAAGAGCCGCGGAGTCGTTGCAACTGTAGACGTTCGCAATGTCAGCAGCAACTTTGTCAAAGTCATCGATGATATTTCAAGCGCATGGGGAGGAGTCGTTAAAGTCATATTTCTAACGGCTTCAGATGAGGAATTGCTCAGACGCTACGAACGAACTAGACGAGTCCACCCGTTGAATCGAGGCTTGTCGACACGTGAAGGGATCAGACTCGAACGCGAGATATTAGCTCCTGTGTTAGACCGCGCTGATATTGTGATAGATACATCAATGATGGACTTGCATCAGCACAGAGAGAGATTATTAAAAGAGTTCTTCGAGTACGACGGCGGAATTTCCATATTAATAAGCTCATTCGGATATAAATACGGAGTCCCGCAAGACTCAAGTTTCGTTATGGACGTTCGCTGCCTGCCTAATCCCTATTATCTTGACGAGCTGAAGAACTTGACAGGTGAAGATGAGCCGGTTAAAGAATACCTGCTGAAATTTCCGGAGACTCACAAGTTCATAGAGCTGACGAAAAACTTTCTTGATTTCGCAATTCCTGAATTCCTGAATAACGTTCGCGGACAGCTTCATATTTCAGTCGGCTGCACTGGGGGCCGTCATCGTTCAGTCGCTGTTGCAGAGTGGCTCTATGATATTTACTCGAAAGTCTACAAAGGAGTCTGCGTCATTCATAGAGATAAAGGACACGGGCATCAATGAGCTATTTCATTCTGGGAGTCTTTACGACTTTACTAATATTATTCATGTTCGGCAGGCTCAAATTCAGGTCAGGCCATATCATCGAACGCGCAATTAACAGAAGACTCTCAAGCGGCCCTTATATCTTGGCTGTAGGAGGAGGTACAGGACTATCGACTCTACTGCGGGGGATAAAGGCTTTCACCAGAAATATTACAGCTGTTGTCGCCGTAACTGACGAAGGAGGCAGCTCAGGAAGATTACGCAATGAATGGGGAATGCTTCCGCCAGGCGATGTTCGTAACTGCATAGTAGCTCTTGCAGAAAATGATAACGAGTTAAGAAAGATTCTTGACTTCAGATTTGACAGGGGCGAACTCTCAGGACACAGCTTAGGGAATTTGTTATTACTCGCTGTAACTGAAATGTGCGGGGACTTCAGCAGGGCCGTTGAACAAATGAATCACCTGCTCTCAATCAGAGGCCGGGTCTTACCCGTTACAACTGAAGGCATAACGTTAATGGGCAGGACTCACGAAGGCTTGAACGTCAAGGGCGAACTCGAAATATCAAAACACGGAGCAAGTTTACATGAGATATGGCTCGAACCTGTCAACGCTAAGCCTATTAAAGAAGTGTTAGATGCAGTTGATGACTCTGACGTAATTTTATTAGGGCCGGGCAGTCTCTTCACGAGCGTGATACCGAATTTGCTGCTCCCTGATTTCGCGGCCAAGATAAGAAATTCAGAAGTTCCCAAGATTTATATCTGCAACTTGATGACTCAGCCGGAAGAGACTCAGGGAATGAACATCGTACAGCATTTAAAGTGGGTCAGTGCTGCGTTAGGGTGCGTTCCTGATTTCGTTATCGTGAACAGCGATCCTATTCCTGAAGATATTATAGAGTCATATAAGATACAGGGTGCGAGTCCTTTATATCTTGACTATCACCAAAGAGAAGACATAAAGAGTATGGGCTGCGTGTGCATTGAAGCTCCTATGGCTCTGGTGTTCGAGAGTCCTACAGAAGGCAGGGTTCTAAGACATGACTCGCAAAAACTTGCTTCGATAATATTTAAAGTGTTCAGAAAGATTGAAGACGATTAGCTGTTGATAAAATTCATGAATGCGTTCTTGTTATCTTGAGCTGTCGTCGTGGGTCTTCCTAAGTTATCGCGTGAGAAAATTTTTGCTTCTGCTTCGATAAAAGTTAAGGCGTTCTTGTCTCTTGCAGCCACTAAAGCAATATCAAGAGAGTCATAATCTTTGACCCTGAAAACAGCTTCATAGCCGCATGATTTTGCTATATCTGATAAATTAATTTTTCCTGCTGAAGTTGGCAGACCTCCTACGCTTTCATGTGAAGCATTATTTATCACTATGTGAATCAAATTACTTGGCCTGACGCTCCCGATTATTGCAAGTGTTCCCATATGCATTAACGCTGCTCCGTCTCCGTCTATGCACCAGACTTTAGAGCCTGAATGATTGAGTGCAACACCTAACGCAATTGATGACGCATGACCCATTGAGCCGACGGTCAGGAAATCGCGTTCATGAGTCTCTCTGAGTTCGAATAGTTCACGGCTCGTTTTACCTGTAGTGCTGATGACAGGATTTTCACCGGAGAAAGATATTACGTGCCTTATTATCTCTTCGCGGGTCATGAAATAGTTATTCTGATACGAAACTTTTTTGTCATAACAGAGCGCGCCTTTACGAATCACAAATGCTTTGAGTTTATAATCATCCTGCATGAAAGTCTTTATCTCATCAAGTCCTGTATCTTTGCTTATGACTAAATATTTTATTTGCAGGTCATCTAGTAATCTTAGTGTTATCTCGCCCTGAAAAATATGCTGTGGTTCATCGTGGACTCCTGGCTCTCCCCTCCAGCCGATTATAAATATTTCCGGAATGTCATAGACTTTTGAGTTAAGCAGACTAGTTACGGGATTTACGATATTGCCTAAACCTGAATTTTGCATGTATATAACAGGAACTTTGCCGCTTGATAAATAATAACCTGCTCCCAGTGCCGCCGCGTTGCCTTCGTTCGCTGTAATGATATGATGTTTCGGGTCAGTGCCGTATGTGTTCATCAAGTAGTCGCATAACGCCTTTAACCGGCTGTCAGGGACTCCTGTGAAAAAATCGCAGCCTAGTATATCAACAAAATTTTTAACGTCCATTTGTATTTAATATCTCCTGATATAAATTTTTTATAGTTATTTTATCTAGTTCTGCCGGGAAATTCTTTAGTCTCTCAGGATTCACTGACTCTGCAAGAATTTCTATATCATGACTTGAAGCTCTAGGGGGCTCAAGTCCTAATTTGTCGAATATAGCACAGAATTTTTCTGCTGCCTCTTCAGGACTCTTGCAGGACATAGAATCAGCAATATTATTTAGAACCAGCAGAGGCTTATTATTTACCAGCCATCTGAATAATATTCTATTGCACAAAGCTGCTGCATGGCCGTGGGCAATTTTAAATAATCCTGTGAGCTTATAGCACATTGCATGACCCGCCGTAGTCTGCGAGATATTTATTGCCCTCCCTGCTTTATATGAACTCATGAGCATTTCTTCAGGCTTGTACGATTCCGGATAATTCTCAAGCAGGCGCGTTATATTCGTCAGTGCCTCGCGTGAAAAGTTTTGACTTTCTGAATCAGCATTCACAGACCAGAAAGATTCTAAAGCATGGGAAAGAGCATCAAGGGCTGAGGATTTGCGATGATAATCAGACAGATATTTTAGAAGTTCCGGATCAAACAACACGTAATCAGGGATCATTATGTCGTCAGTGATTGAGAGTTTCTTTCCGTCTTCATAGAGCACCGCAAATCTTGTAGCTTCGCTGCCTGAACCTGCTGTCGTTGGAATAACGGCTAACTTTGCTTCAGGATTGTTCAGCTTAACGTATTTAGCTACGTCAATTGAAGAGCCCCCCCAACAGTAAGTATAAATACGCATTTATTAAGCATGAATGACTCACATGCTGTCTTTGCGTCTTCAAGTTTCGGGTTGGGTGTGAAGCCGGTGAAGTGAAACACTTTTGCACTGACAGAGCTTAAACATTCGGACAGCCGCGAAAAATTATTTGCTGATTTCCCGTGCACAAACAGTATTTTTTCTGAACTGTTCAGGATCTCCGCAAGCTCCTCATAATTGTCTAATATTCTCTGCATTGTCTTCACCTTTCGTAAATATAAATAATAAATAAGTAAATATAAATAATAAAATTTTTTCTGCTAACGTATCTGGCCGCGTATCATGCTCGAAGACACACCTTTTGTGTAGTCCGGCTCGATTACCTGGCCTCCCCATTCTGCCATTGCTGCTATTGCCTTTGCTCTCACTTCTGATAGAGGCCCTTCTCTCCAGTCTTTGCCGTGAATCATGAAGTCGGGCTTCAGGCTTCTGATGTTGTCGTCGTAGTCCTTCGTTGCCTGAGGGATTATCTCGTCAACGTATTTAATGCTCTCTAGGACTTTCCTGCGCTGGTCATAAGTCATATAAGGCTTCGGCTTGTAGCTTGATATTGCTTCATCAGAGAATAAGCCCACTATAACTTTTCCGTAACGTGCCGCAGTCTTTAGAATGTTTATATGTCCCGGATGAATTATGTCTGCTGACATAGGGACGTAAACTGTTAGCCCTGAGTTTTTGAGCCTCTCGCGGACAGCCGAGTCGTCAAACACGTAATCACCCTTAATATTAGAACACTCCGGCATAATTGCACGTGCAGGACTCTTTGTGTGGTGAACGCATCCGTCGCACAATGTCCCTGCCAGGTCATCCTCAATGAAGCGTCTGCGCATGTCCTTCATTTTATCGCCGTACCAGCCTTCACGAAGAGAGACTTTGTTGAGGTCAGCGACTATTAACATGTTCTCATAATCCGCATTCTCGATTGAGAGATAGCCCTCCTGAGTTACTGATATTGCATCAAAAGGCAGGTTGCAGCGTCTTCTGACTTCAGTGTCGCACTCACAGCGCAGCAGTTCGTCAATTTCCGGCATGTATCCTCCCTGATTATATACATACTTGAAAACTACCTGATCTGCCAGGCCGTCAAAGACTTCGTAATACTTATCTTTGAGGTTTTCTGTAAAGCGCGTAAGAATCCCCGTAACGTAAATCTTGTAGCTTCTGCCGGATTCTCTGCGGTAATCGTTCAGGTATCTCAAATGCTCCATCACTTTGTCAAAGTCATCATATCCGTGAATGAACGCGTAGAGCTTTCTCTGGGGAGCGTTGATCGAGAACTTGATGCTGTCGAGTCCTGCATCGATAACCGCCCGGATTCGTTCCGGTGTTGCAAGCGAGCCGTTTGACGTAAGATAGACGTAGCTGTAACCGATTTTCTTGGCCTCAGCTATATACTCTGGCAGCTCAGGAATCAGGAAGGGTTCACCTGTTGCATAAAAGCCTACTTCACGGGTTCCGAGTTCATAAGCCTGCCGGAGAATGTCAAAGCCTTTTGCCTTGTCCATCTTTGAGACTTTGCGCTGCATTTTCTGATGTGCACAGAAGATACAAGCATGATTGCACGCACTTGACAACTCCATCAGAAAATTTGTCTTAGGAAACGGCGGTTCAAGACAATAAAGCTCATCTCTGTCCGCCTTCTTGAGACGCACCCTCTCTTGAAGGTCTACGTCTTTGCCCATACTGCTATTGGTACTGGTACTCATTAGAATACCTACCCCCTTTATGTATTTTCTTCAGGTACGGGGATCAACCGGATAATTTCGCTGAAAGGCATTAATTCCTTGTCGCATTCTGAAGAACGATGATGTTCAAGAATAGTTCTTGCTGTCCTCTGAACTGCCGGGACTGCTGCCCGCATTAACTGGTTAGCATAAATTATCACGTTCGCTCCGCGTGCCCTGAATTCCTCCTCATTTACTGTGTTGTAGCTTGTCGGCACAAGAACCACCGGCGTAACTTTGTCTTTATCTCTGAATTTTTCTAAGAACGCAAATATTTCGTCAGGGTCTTTTCTGCGGGAGTGCACCATAACTGCGTCTGCTCCTGCTTCGACAAATGCAAATGAGCGAGTCAATGCATCGTCTAAACCCTGTTCAAGAATTAGACTCTCTATTCTGGCGCATATCATAAATTCTTTTGTCTTCTGAGCTTTCTTGCCCGCACGGATCTTTTCGCAGAAATTTTCTATGCTGTCCTGAGTCTGTTTTACTTCATTTCCGAATAGACTATTTTTCTTGAGACCTGTTTTGTCTTCGATTATTACCATTGAGACACCGAGTCTTTCAAGAGTCCTGACAGTATAAATAAAATGCTCCGGCCTGCCGCCTGTATCTCCGTCAAAGATTATGGGCTTAGTAGTAACTTCGATAATGTCTTCAATCGTTCTGAATCTGCTTGTCATGTCAACTAGTTCAATATCTGGCTTGCCTTTAGCTGTCGAGTCGCATAGAGAACTCACCCACATAGCGTCAAATTGTCTGGGGCAGCCGTCCTGATAAATTACAGTGTTTTCTACTATGAGCCCTGTTAGTCCATCGTGAGCTTCCATAGCTGTAACAAAATTCTTTATCTCAAGTTCGCGTCTGAGTCTCCCTCGTCTAATATCAGGCATGGCCAAATCAGAACGCGCCCTGTTCTCTATTTTTCTGAACCTGTCATCTTTAGAGTAGGGAAATTCAACGAGTCTGCCTCCATATGAAGCGAGTATGCTGACAACTTCGTCGCGTATGGGCTTTTGAAAACCTGTCCGCCAGTCATCGCCGTGAACGAAAATATCAGGTTTGTAGCGTTCAAGATTTTCTTTATATGAGAGAGTCTTTTGTTCGACAACTTTGTAGACTCCTGAGATATTCTCAAACATTGCTTTTCTGTCTATATAACTTACTAATGGGAAACGCTTGAAACTTGCAACAGCTTCGTCTGACAGAACGCCTATTATCAGCCTGCCGAGTCTTCGAGCCTTATTGATGATTGCTATATGTCCTGCGTGAATTATATCTGTTGAGAAGCCTAGATAAACAGTTCTTGATTCTATTGACTTGACTCTTGATGAGATTATTGCTAAATCTTCTGGGGTGTCAATCTCTGAGCATAATAAATTATGAAGATCACATGCTATAATATTTGTCGAGCCTTCCAGATCATTTAGGGCTTTCTCCGCGTAGTATTTAATACCCCCCCCCCCCCTGCACGTAATTTACGCAGTATCTTTCGATTTGAGAGAGCCATAGCAGCCAGTCATCTTTCATGAGTTTATATAAAGGCTGTGCAGTTAATGCGTTGTTGAAGAATTCGATGCCGACCTTAAGAATTTTATTCGAGTTATCAATTACAGCTTTGAAATCTTTTTCAGGCAACGGGAGACTAGACGAGACAGCCATTACTGAACCTGTTTCACTTAAGATTTTATCAAGGGCTTCGTTCTCAAAGACTAAATCACCGTGAAGAAATAATAAATCATCGTCTCTGAGATATTCTCTTGCAAGATATACGCTGTAAATATAATTCGTGTTTCTGTATTCAGGATTGCTGATGAATTTTATATTAACCGGTAAATCAAGACTCCTGCAGTAATTCATCAGGACTCCTTCACAATAACCGGTAGTGATTATGATCTCGTTTATGCCTGACTCACTGAGCTGCTTTAACTGGCGGGATAATATAGTTTCACCGGGCTTTATTTCTGTTAGACATTTGGGATGCTCCGAAGTAAGGACTCCCATTCGAGAACCTACTCCGGAATTAAGAATTAATGCTTTCATTATCTTGACCCTATTGTTTGAATTAGCTTGATTTGCTGATTGTCATTAAGTTTCATGAGCTTTGAAAGTTTTTCAGAGTCAAGTAAACCCCTGACGACTGCGTTCCATCCTTTAGTAACTGCATCGTATAATGGTGGCTCTGGGAGCTTGATTGTCTCTGCTAATGAACACGAAGCGAATATTACGAGAATTAACACACTGATTAAAACTTTACGCATCGAATAAAGTCCTCCTAGTTAACAAAACTTTCATGCATTATAGCAAAAAAAATTGCTCTCCAGTAATTGCTTCGAACTCTGCTAAACAGATTAAAGAAGTATTCGAGAGTGCGAAAGAAGGCAGGGTTCTAAGACATGACTCGCAAAAACTTGCTTCGATAATATTTAAAGTGTTCAGAAAGATTGAAGAAAAGCTGCCGCATTCTCGCGACTTTAGTCGTGAGTTAGGCAGCTATAAATTTTATTTTTTATATTTTTACTTATATTTTCTCTTCCCCTTTCTCATACATATGTTACAATATTTACGAGGTGAGAGAATGG
>JAFSJJ010000031.1 GCA_017439345.1 Synergistaceae bacterium | reverse complement strand
AGTCAGGAGGATTTATAAGAATGCAGGGACTCTCGTTATTCTCAGGAATCGGCGGTCTTGACCTTGCATTCGAGCAGGCGGGAGGTACGGTCATTGCGATGTGCGAGATAAATTCTTTCTGTCAAAGAGTCTTGCGCAGACACTGGCCGGACGTGCCTGTATTCTGGAATGTAAAGGAGCTTCACGGGTCAGATGTCAGCAGAACAGTTGATGTTATTTACGGAGGGTTTCCGTGTCAGCCCTTCAGCGTGGCAGGAGACCAGAGAGGGAAAGACGACTCCCGTTACTTGTGGCCGGAGTTTTCGAGGCTGGTCTCAGAAATTAAACCGCGTTGGATTGTCGCTGAAAACGTACCTGGCATCTTGCGTATCGCGGCTGACGATGTTTGCTCCGATTTGGAGCGTCAGGGCTACAGTGTCGGGATATGGGATTTTGAAGCTGCGAGTGTCGGAGCTCAACACAGACGGGAACGAATATTTTTTGTGGCGCACTCCGGACGCTCATTGCAGCAGGGGATTCAGAAAACGTGCGACTTTCGAGAAGAGAATGAAAAAGGGTCTGCCTTTACAGCTCAACGATCAGGTTGCACACATAAAGAATTCACCGGAAGCAATTTCGGGCGGAGGACTGAACCCGGAATGGATAGAGCAGCTCATGAGATTTCCCATAGGGTGCTCATTCTAACTGAGAGACTTAGAGCGTTAGGCAATGCAGTAGTCCCCCGGCAGGCGTATCCGGTTTTCAGGGCAGTTATGGAAGCTGATGAACAGGACTAATTACAAGTTTTATCAGCATATTAAACGCATTAAACGCTGGCACTGTATCACTTGCAAGTTAAATGAGTTCGAGGGTGTTATTAACGACTATGACGGTGCGACACCTGAAGAGATTCGCAAACTCAAATTCATTCACGAACGGCTTTACGAGTGTTACAGGCTGGCGAAAAATTTTTTAGAGGAGATAAATATAACATGAGCGAATTTTACGGTAAAACTTACTGTTATAAAAATAAAACGATCGGAGTATGCCGGACTTTGGCAAGCAGTGTATTCATGGTCGGACGTATTAAACCGTCTGGGAGCTGTCAGAGAGTGAAAATTCTCCCCCTGTCAACGGATGCAGAGAGTTTGCAGAATCGTCTTGATGAATTTGCGAAAGTAAACGGTCTTATGAAGGTGCGGTCATAACAGGAGAGCAAATAATGGCTAAGAAATTAACAGAGTACAAGTGGGAAGTAAATAAATTCGGAAATATTGTAAGCGCAATAGAACCGGGTCAAAAATATCAACGAGTTATTGCGGTTGTCAAAGGCAATATAGCCGGTATGTGTCAGGGTTACCCTACAAAATTAAGTACTGACCAAGACTGGCTGACCGCGAGATTAATAGCCAAAGCACCCGAAATGTTCGATTTGCTTTGTATAGCCAGGCTGTTTGTCTCGAAAGATATTCGCGCTGATATAGAAAAAGTACTCTATGAGATTGACCCGGACTTTGACAAGCTGCCCGATGTAACGGACATCAAGAAGTTTGCAGAGCGCGTCAAGAACATGCGGGACTGGCAGAAGGAAAGAACACAATCACCGGATTCTAAAGACGCAGATATTTACAGCAAGTCAAATGAAGATTTAGTTGACAGCCTGATTGAACAGATTTTACAGGAGGTGCACTCATGAGGTTATTAAATCCCTGCCGTAAATGCGGAAGTGTATCTATAGCTTTGAAATCGTACAAAACAGATTCCGTAGATACTGAAAAATTTTCAGCGGAGTGCAGGTTATGCGGTAATCAAACGCCTTTTTTCAATACGGAAGCAGAAGCAATAAATTTCTGGAATAACACGTCTCAAAATCCGGCAAAGAAACTTGCGCAGTTAGTTCAGGATATGCGCGACAGTCAAAAGCGTTATTTCAAGACACGTGATAAAGACGCTCTGATCGAGAGCAAACGCCTTGAAGCCCAAGTAGATAAATATGTATCTGACATTATGCAGTCGAACGAACCTGAAATGAAGGATTTATTAACTCCTATGCAGATTCAGAATGACATGGACGCAGTAAACGTTGAAAGTCTTGCGGTTATTCTCGAATGGCTGGCATCAGCAGTAAAACACAGCAACGGTTCAGGTGTCAGGCTGTTTGCTAAGTCAGTCGGGGAGGCGCGGTCATGAACATAGAGTTAAAACCCTGCATAAAGTGCGGTAAAAATGACACAGTCGGAATTTATCATCATGACAACTTAGGCTATATCGTCGAGTGTTCGCGCTGTGAATTAATCGGCAGCAGGTACAAAGAAACGGAAGACGAAGCGATTCAAAGCTGGAACTACACAATGGCACACAGTGAGAAAAGACCTGACGGTTTTATTGCGTTGCGTTTTGAATAGGAGGGCAAGTCATGAACGAGAAATTAAAACCCTGTCCCTTCTGCGGGGGCGAAGCTGATGCTATGTATACATATTCGGTGGCTGATTGTAAATTCTACATAGTCAAGTGTCTGCAATGCGGTATCGAAACACCTTTTAAACATACAGAAGAAGAAGCAATCAAAACATGGAACACCCGAACTCTGACAGAAGACCAGAAGCGCGCGGAAGAAGTAATGCAAATACTGAGAGAATCGGACATTGCATTAAGTAAATATGATTTTAAATCTGTAGTAGAACTTGCGGAAAGACTGCGTAAATTAAAAGAATCACAGGAGGCCAAGTCATGAGCGAAAATTTAAAACCCTGTCCCTTCTGCGGGGGCGAAGCAAAATTGTATGCCGGCAAAATTAATTTTTACCCGTATGACCATAGATTTCGCGTTTGGTGCAGTAAATGCAACGCCATGAGTAATTTATTCAGGACTAAAGACGAAGCCCTTGCGTCATGGAACTGGAGAGTTGAGCATGAGTGATTTAATTGACGAATTTGTAAATGAACTCATAGAGACCGGCTCAACCGGCAGTAAAGATAATCCGGACTTCATTCCTCCGATGTACAGGCGTACTCCGGGCAAGTGGTTATATAAATATGATTCAGAAAGAGACTGTCATGTATTCTGCGTAGATTCAGACAAAGCACTTTGCGACTCCGTAGGCAACATGCAGTTAATGAGTCATGCTCCGGAAATGTACAGGCTGTTATGGGTACTTGCAGAGAGGGACATTTATTATCGCAAGGTATTTATTCACATGTTAGCAAAAATCTACGTCGAACCTGACCCGGATTTAAATATCCCTGAAGAATTAATCTCGCAGGTAAAAGAACTCAGAAAGGAGCTGAATAAACATGTGCAGTAATTCTTACACTAAAGTAGACAACGCAATTTTGGACGATGACAAGCTGCCCCGTTCGTGCAAGGCTGTATTCATCGTGTTATGCAGACATGCCCATAATGATGACCGTTCATGCTGGCTGTGTATCAAGACCATAGCGAAAGAATCAAGCTATTCAATCAGGACGGTCAAGGCTGCGGTCAAGAAGCTCGTTGAAGCAGGATTAATCACGCGTCAGGACAGGTTCAGCGAGGAGGACGGAGGACAAATATCATCATTGTTTACGATAATCGGGAGCAGTGCAAAACGTTACGAGCCTACACCCCCCGTGCAAAAACTGCACGCCCCCCAGTGCAATGATTGCACCCATAATAAGACTCCTTTAACTATAAAAGATTCTCTTACGAGGGAAGAAGCCCCCGAAGCTGTGAGTCCTGAACCTGAGTCAAAACCTGTTGATAAAGCCGTTAATCTTTCTGAAGTCCCGGAAGTCATGAGATCTACAGCACAGTATTTATTACTCAAGACTAAGCGCGAGTCCCTGAAAGAGTCTGAATTATCGAGTCTCCGGGAATTAAGCGCATCGCAATATCCTGCCAGAGTCCAGAAAGAAATTGACAAAGCCTGCGAGAGATTCACACGAAAGAAGCAGGACTTGCAGACACTCAGCTTTAATTACATTGCCGGTTCGCTGCGCAATCAGCCTTCACGGAAATTAGGGGGTAAGAAGCCCTCAAAGCCTGATATGACTCAAAGCGAGATAGCAGGCCGACAGAAGCATTACACAGAGCAGGAACTTGAAGAACTCGAAAAATTACTAGGCGAGGACGATTGACCATGACGAAATATGACGAACAGGCATTAAATTATCTGCGTTCAAAGTTTCCCGGTGAAGACGAGAAAATATTTCACACGGACTATAACGGCAGAGTTCACACAGGCATAATCGAGGCGTTTAACGTTTTCATGGCCGGTGAAATCGACAAGACCTGCAAAGAGTGCAAAGGCTCATGCGCTCTTGGAAACCCTTCAAGCAGACCCGTAGCAGTAATCAAGACAAGTCAGCGGGGTTATAAATATCTGTCAGTCGGATTTACCTGCGATATGTCATGCAGATTTAACCCTTTGAGCGGTCAATTTGGGAGAATGTTCCGGGCAAGCGGTTTAATAAATTCACAGCTCGACAAAACTTTCAAGAACTACGAAGCCCGCAGTAAAGAACTTGTTGACGCTAAATCAGCAGCAATCAACGCGGCTCATGATCAGACCGGTTTAATACTTGCAGGGACTCGCGGAACAGGAAAAACGCACTTAGCCATAGCAATAGCACTTTACGCGATGAAGCATAATCGGCAGGCAATTTTCAGGCTTGTAAATGATTTGCTCGAAGAACTGCGTCAAAGTGTCCGGGAAGATAATTTTTCGGAGGTAATATCGCGGTTTAAAGAAGTTCCCGTGTTAATTCTCGATGACTTAGGCAAAGAACGCACTACAGATGCCGGACTTGATTATTTATACCAGATCGTAGATTTTCGTTATAGGCATAACCTGCAAACTATCATCACTACAAATGCGCCTACAATTCAGGAATTAGAGAAGTGGGGAGCCCCTGAATATTTGACTCCTATGTGTTCACGGATTTTAGAGAACGGCTCATGGGTCAGTATCACGAATGCTCAGGACTGGAGGGTTAAATAATGACTCACACAGAAGGCTATAATCCCCGCAATTCCGAAGCCGAACGCGCAGTGTTAGGAGCTTGCATGTTATCCCATGAGGCACTAGGCGAAGTCAGCGGAATTCTCAAACCTGAAGATTTCTATAACCCTGTGTATTCAAGCGTTTATGCAGTGTTATTAGACATGTACGCCGAGAATAAGCCCGTTGACATGCTGAATGTTTCAGATGAGCTCAGACACCGAGAATTATTTAACAAAGTCGGAGGCCAGCCCCTTTTAGCCGAGTTAATGTCTAGTGTTTCGACAACAGCAAATGTGATGTATCACGCTCAGATAGTGAAGGAATTCTCGACACGGCGCAAGTTAATCACAGCAGGGGACGCGATAAAGAATCTTTCACAAAAGCACGAATACGAGGAAGCCGAATTAATCAATCAAGCCGAGAAAATTTTATTTGACGTAACTCAAGCTCAGGACGATTTACAGCCCTCAAGCCTGAAGGAATTAACAAGCCCTGTATTTGCAAGTATTCAGGAAGTTTATAAATCAGGCGGGAGAAAATTAACTGGTTACAGTTCCGGATTTGAAGACTTAGACAAGATAATATCAGGATTTCAGCCCGGAAGTTTTAATATCATCGCAGCCCGCCCGTCAATGGGAAAGACAGCACTAGCCCTGAATATAGCTCAGTTCGGAGGGGATAATTCCTGCGTATTAATATTCAGTCTTGAAATGAGTTCAGAACAGTTAATTCACCGAATGTACAGCGCAGAGTCAGGGGTAAAGCTCTCAAGCATAACAACGGGAATAATGAGCGGTGATGAGTTTTCTAGACTGTCGGAAGCCTCGCAGTATTTGAGCACTCGCAAAATATTTATTCAGGATTCGAGCGAGTTGAACGCCTTAGAATTCATGACCAAGTGCAGACGCTTCAAGAGCAAAAATCCCGACTTAGCCCTAATCATAGTAGATTACCTGCAATTAATGCGATCGTCTAACAAGAAAATAGATAATCGGACTCAGGAAGTAACGGAAATATCGCGCGTCATGAAGTCAGTTGCAAAGGAGTTAAACTGCCCTGTAATCGCACTATCACAGCTTTCACGAGAGACGGAGAAGCGCAACAGCAAGAAGCCTCAGCTCTCAGACTTACGGGACTCCGGAGCAATCGAACAGGACGCAGACACAGTGATATTACTATACCGCGATGATTATTACGATGACCAGAACACAGAACTTGACAGCACGGCCGAGCTCAGAATAGCCAAGAACAGAACCGGCGCAACAGGTTCATGCAAATTAACATTCAGGCGTGAATATGCCCAGTTTGTGAATTACGCGGAGGAGTATTAATCATGAATAAATACATAGTGCTTGACGGGGTTACTCAGGAATTTTTGAGCAGGCTGCGTGAATTGCGTCAAAGTCTGGGATTAACACAGAATGAAGCGGCTTCGGCGTTAGGAATTCACAAAGATTTATTGCGTTTATACGAGGAAGGCCGGAGAATTCCATATTTAGAGAGATTTATTATGCTTGCTGATTTCTACAGTTACGATATTTCAGGGAGCATTAACTACAAGTTTTATCACGGTGAAATAAAGCTATGGAACATCAAGGCGCAATTAAAAATTTACGGTCTTGGAAGCTGCGAACTTTCCGAACACACGAGATATTCAACTGGCAGGATTAATCAGGTAATTCGCAATAAGAAATTAAGCAGTGTTCTATGTTTAGCGTCAATTCTCGAAGTCATAAATTACGAGCGCGAGTCTTGGAAATTCCGCAAAAAACTATTAAGGAGGAGCAGATAAATCATGCCTGAGAAATTAGCAGTAATCAACGTTTCAACCGGAAATTATGAGGATCAGGACGGCAGAAAGCGCACACGTTATAGGGAGGAGCTTTAACTCATGAAGTGGGAATCAGACAAAAACGGGGTAATCTGGACTACTGAGTCAGAACCTGTGAAAGTCGCGAAAGTTTATGACAAGTCGCAAGTTAGCTTGATAGTGAATGCGCCTGAGATTTGCGAAGCGTTAAGAATGTTAATCCCGCACTTGAAGGCGTTCAATGAAAATCTAGTAGTCAAGGAAGTTGAACAGATTTTAGCGCGTGTTGACGGCTCGGAGGCGAAGTCATGAGCAAGTTCACACCCGGCAAGTGGAAAGTAAAGAAATGTAATGTATTAGGACATAAGGCGATTATTCATGCAGGGGACTTTATTGACGCAACTAACTGTACAGGAAATTATATCGCTACAGTTCACACTATCGAGGACGCGCAGTTAATGGCTCATGCTAAAGAAATGTACGAGCAATTACAGGACGTAATGAACACAATTTGCGGTGTCCTAGAGTTAATTCCTGACACTGTTGATACTCACGATTTACAGGTTGAAGCAGATTTGATTGATGATTTGCTTACACGCATAGACGGATCGGAGGCTAAATCATGATAGAAATAAAACCGTGCAGGTATTGCGGAAGTTACCCAAGCGTAAAAGTTGAGTACGGCGGAATGTTATTTTCTATGTATTGTCCGTATTGCGGTAAAGGTTCGCAGTTAATGGCAAAGAACATTGAGGAAAGCAGATATAACAAGGTCTTTAACGAGATTATTAACGTATGGAATAAAGAACAGGAGGCGTAAACATGGCAAACACAGACTTAATCGCAAAAGTAAAGTTTTTCGTGCGCAAGAACGGCCTCAACCCTGAAGACTACACGGACATGAAGATATTACGCCGTGAACGCGAGGCATTGAGAGACGGCAAAACGTACGCGGAATTTGCACAGGAACTCTTAAGCGAAGTAACCCCGAACAAGCCCGGTTACAGCAAGTGTCCCCAGTGCGGAGGCATGAGCTTAATTCACGAGGACGGCTGTATGCACTGCAAATCTTGCGGTTGGAGTGCGTGCGGTTAGGGGCAATAAACAAAAGCGTTAAATCCCTGTCTGCCATGAAAAATTTTATAAAGGAGTGTAAATGAGCTCTCTCAAAAATTTCTGTCACATTAACTCGCTCATGGAATCACAGGCAGGGTTTCTTTATAAAAGGAGGAGCCGCGATCATGACAGGTAATATACAAGTTTTTAATTACGAAGCTAACGAGATTCGCACAGTCGAGAACAACGGCGCAGTCTGGTTTGTAGCAAAAGATGTATGCGATGTCTTGGGTATCAAGAATTCACGTGACGCTATAAACGTTCTTGATGACGATGAAGTATCTGACGTAGGAATTTCCGACGGCAGCCAGACCAGAAATATGAATATTATTAACGAGTCCGGACTTTTCACGCTGATATTACGGAGCAACAAGCCCAATGCAAAATTATTCAGAAAGTGGGTAACCGGAACAGTCCTGCCGAGCATAAAGCAGCATGGATTTTACGCGACACCTGAAACAGCGCAGAGAATAATCAACGATCCTGACACGTTTATAGCAGTCTTGAAGGAGTTAAAAGCGTTGCAGTCTCAGGCAGAAATGAATCGCCCTAAAGTGATATTTGCGGACGCAGTGAACGCGAGCAATGACAGTATATTAATAGGCAATCTTGCAAAAATTCTGCGTCAGAACGGAGTAAATATCGGTCAAAATCGATTATTCGCATGGCTTCGTGAAAACGGCTACTTAATCAGGAAGCGCGGAGCATTATGGAACATGCCGACCCAGTCAAGCATGGAGAAAGGCTATTTTGAGGTCAAGACTTCGATAGTACATAATCCCGATGGAAGCACTAAAATAACCCGAACGACAAAAGTAACTGGCAAAGGTCAGGTTTACTTTATAAATTTATTCTTGGAGAGCGTCAATGCCTAAAAATGGAACAGGAGGCCGGAATAAGGAAAATGCGCAGATCTCGAAAAAGTTTTTGGGAAATATTGAATCGAGTTACGGACTTAATCGAATTATTAATCACGTATCACCCTCAAGGTTTTAGCGTGTTGTTAGGAGAAGCCCCCGAACCTGATTCACGGGAAATTCATGAATTAATGAACGTAGGCCGAAGCAGACTTCCTGATGATTTTATACCGACCATGCCGAACTTAGAGACAGAAGCCGAGCGCATAGTTTATGACCGTGAATATTTCGACAAGTCAATAGAACTCGCCGGAGGGTGGCCTCATGTGCATTTAGTCTCGAAAGAATTTTATAATGCAGATTCGCGAATGTGGTCAATCGTCATGGATCATGTGAAGTTTGTCGGAAATTCCAAATCGCGTTATGCTTCCCGGCTTGGATATGTAGCCGCGCGTTACAGTCTTGCGCCTCGAACGGTTACGAAATACAGGGGGGAATTTTCCCAGAAATTAGCGGAGATGATATTAATGCCTCCCGGTGATGGCGATAATTTTTATTTAATTCCGGGCTAAAAAGTGATTGATGTGATATAATAATTAAAATTTTATACAGTATGCCCTGTTACTATCGAAGGCCTACGTTCCACGCAGGCGGCTTATGTAGGTAGAACGGGGCATATTGTTATATTTTTTAGAGAGGAACATCTTAATTTTGTTAGAATATACGTTGTATTGCGATGAATCTGTAGCTAAGGATAGAAAATATGGCGATTTTTTTGGAGGTTGTATTATTGAGGCTAGTAACCTACAACCAGTTATAAAAGCTCTTGAAACGTGTAAAACAGATAATGGTTTACATAACGAAATAAAATGGACTAAGGTTACAGGACAATATTTAGACAAGTATATTCAGGTAATGCGCCTCTTTTTTTCATTTGTAGCTGAACGCAAAGTAAAAGTACGTATTATGTTCCGAAAAACAGAAAATCAATATTCATTACTATCGAATAATGAAAAGTATTTCAAGTTGTACTACCAATTCATAAAACATGCTTTTGGCTTTACTTGCACTTATGATATGCCACCTTTCAATTTAAGAATATATTTAGATCAATTACCTGCCAAACGGGAAGATTGTGATGAATTTAAAACATTTCTTGCAGCACTACCTCATACAATGGCATTAAAAGGTTGTGCTCTCAGGATTTCTAAAGAACAAATTGCAGAAGTCCGCTCTCATGAACATGTTCTTTTACAATGCGTTGATATTGTGATGGGGGCAATGCAATTCAGACTTAATAATCATCATAAAGATAAACCGGAAGGGCAGTTACGAAGAGGTAAAAAAAACTATAGCGAAAGAAAAGTTATATAAAGTAATTTCTGATGAGATACATAAAATATATCCTCATTTTAATATTGGAATCTCTACTGGTACAAAAGGTAATAAAAAAGCATCATGGGATGGAGAGTATAGACATTGGCTTTTCGTTCCATACTTAAAACAAAAAATATAGTATCTTAAACCTAATTTGAATTAATAAAAACGCAATACCATTTTAACGGCGTTTATAAAGTGCTTTACAAATTAAAAAATGCGCTAAAATATTATCATTGCGAAAAGTAGACGAAAAAGGACTCTTTAACCGGAGTTCTTTTTTTAATGCGCAAAATTTTATTCAGGAGTGATTATTATGATATTAGGCGGATGGAACTTAGACGAAGTGAAAGGCTGTACCCTGCCTCAGAAGCCTCAGAGTGCATTTATCGCGGTAACCAGCGCGTTAGTCGGAGCAGAATATGAGCCTGTTGCATATTTAGGCTCTCAGCAGGTCAACGGCACTAATTACCGTATATTAGCGATTCAGAATTATATTTCTCCGAACAGCACCCCCCAAATAGTGCGCATGATAATTCATGAAGACCTTGATGGGACAGTAAGATTAATGTCAATCAGCAGAGCGGATTTATAAAAAATTTTTTTTTAGCGTTTCGGTTTCCTACGAGGTGAACAATGCAAATCGAGTATTTAAGCACATCTGAGTTAAAGCCGTATGAGGGCAATCCCCGAATTCATAACGAGAAGCAGATAGAAAAATTAATATCAAGCATTCAGGAATACGGATTTGTCTTACCGGTTTTGATAGATTGCGAAAATGTCATAATAGCCGGTCATGCAAAAGTTTTAGCAGCTCTGAAATTAAATATGCCAGAAGTACCCTGTGTGAAGGCCTCGCACTTGAACGAAGCCCAGAGAAAAGCATATATCTTAGCTGATAATAGACTGGCCGAAGATTCAGAGTGGGATAAGAATTTACTCAAGACAGAAATGCTGAAATTGCGCGATGATTACGGACTTGAACTAGAATCAACAGGCTTTGAGTCTCGTGAAATTTTGCGCCTGCGTATGGACATAGCCGAAACGCCTAAGAATGAAGATTTACTGCCCGAAGAAGTCAAGAACCCCGTATCACAGCCCGGCGATATTTGGCAGTTAGGGGAACACCGAATAATTTGCGGAAGCAGCACAGACACTGACACAGTGAGCAAATTATTACAAGGAGAGAAGCCTCACTTAATGATTACAGATCCGCCGTACGGAGTGAATTACGATCCTGCATGGAGGAATCAGATTCGGGACTCGCAAGCTCTGAGAACGGGCAAAGTGTTAAACGATGATAAAGCGGACTGGCGCGAGGCATGGGCATTATTTCCCGGTGATGTAGCTTATGTGTGGCACGCATCAATGCACGCTCAGGAAGTTATAGAAAGTTTGCAGGTTTGTAATTTTGCAGTTCGTGCG
Source organism: Synergistaceae bacterium (assembly GCA_017439345.1). GTDB lineage: Bacteria > Synergistota > Synergistia > Synergistales > Aminobacteriaceae > JAFUXM01. The sequence goes on along the minus strand of JAFSJJ010000031.1, from coordinate 2,646 downwards.
CAGATAATTTGGGCAAAGCCTCATTTTGCGTTGTCTCGCGGTGAGTATCACTGGCAGCATGAATGTTGTTTGTATGCCCTGAAAGAAGACGATTCGGAATGCCCAGAAATTCCCGGATATTGTCCCGGTTACGAGGCTTGCTGGTATGCAATTCGGGAAGGCAAAAAATCGCACTGGACAGGAAGCCGGAGCGAAAGCACATTATGGCAGATAGATTTTCAGGAAGATACAGTAACGAATCACGGAACACAAAAGCCTGTGGAATGTATGCGCCGACCAATGCTGAATAATTCAGATATAAATGATTTAATCTACGAACCTTTTTGCGGGAGCGGGTCAACGATCATAGCGGCTGAGTCATGTCGTAGGCGTTGTTATGCGGTTGAGCTTAATCCCGAATATGTAGACATGAGCATAAAACGGTGGCAGGACTACACGGGGCGGGAAGCGGTGAATGCTCTGACAGGGAGAAAGTTTCATGAAGAATAATCAAGGTTTATATCCGAAAGAGACGATTGCGAATTTATTAAATATTTCAGAACGGCGACTCGAACAGCTAGCGAAGAAAAAGATAATTCCGAAGGCCGGTCGGGGAGTGTTTGACTTAGGGCCGACAGTTCAAGCGTATGTGAGGTATTTGCAGGGATTATGTTCCGGAGCAATCAGGAGCAGTGAGACATCAGAGCTTGATAAAAGATTGCTTGAAGCGAAAGTCCTAGAGCGTGAATCAAAAGCGCGTCAAGCGAAATACAAAGCCGATTTACTGGAGCTGAAATTGAATGAAGCCCAAGATAAACAAGACGACTCAGCCGATTCGTTCCCAGTCTGACCGGGACGCGTTAAAGAGTTATTTTTGGAATCACAATTTGCGGGACTATGCATTATTCGTGTTTGGAATTTACACCGGCCGGAGAATTATAGATTTAGTCAGGCTGAATGTTCGAGATGTTGCGTATATAGATAAGAAGTGCAGATTTTGCATTTCCGAGCGTATGAAGATTCAGGAAAAGAAGACAGGAAAGTTTGCGAACCTGATAATTCACCCGTCAGCGCGCAGGGCATTGAGCAAGTATTTACGGCAGCGCAGGAAGTCAGCCCCATCACTAGGAGCGATCTTGAACGAGCCGTTATTTAAATCACGAAAGCGGGGGCGTGACGGCCAGTATCGGATACGAGAACAGCAGGCGTGGCGGATATTGAACAAAGCGGCTAAAGAGTGCGAGCTTGATTACAAAATCGGGACACACTCACTGCGAAAGACATTCGGTTACTTGCTTTATTATTCCGGGACGAGCATAACGCTGATTCAAAAATTATTAAATCACAGCAGCCCTGAGATAACGTTAGCCTATATTGGGATAACGCAGGACGATATGGACGAGGCAATTTTGAGTCTGAATTAAAAATTTCCTGATATGGAACGAAGAGCGGAGTGCGTGAAATTGTGAAGTGTTGCGCTGACTTAATTTGAGCTGAAAAATGAAAGCTAATCTTGTATCTTTTATCGCATTCGATTTTTTTCGATTAATTTTTTCGTGAAGCCCGTTGTCTGCTAAAAAATTTAGGTACTGGGACGCGGATTCGGCCTGCGCTCAGCCCGATGAGCCCGAAATCTTTTTAGCGTCAGAAATTTCAAGCTGGGAAAAGTTCAGCCCTGTAACAGCAAAGGTTTATGTTCAACTTTTCCCAAACGGGGTAAAATAAGCAGGCGAGGTGATAATATGTCCAATCCAAAGAGAGAAACGCGGGATTTACGAAATATGAGAGTGAATTTTGACGAAGCTGCAAAGTTCCTGAAGCTCTCGAAAAGTAATTTTTACAGGCTGATAGAATCCGGAGTTCTCCCTAAGTCCGAAGACAGCGAATACGTTCTAGGTGAGGTCGTTGACGCATATTATCAGAGACGTTCAAATCCTGAAGACCTGAAGGCCGAGCAAACAAGACTTACAGCAGTTCAGGCAGACTTGAAAGAATTAGAACTTGCCGAATTACGGGGCGAACTTCACAGGGGCGAAGCGGTTTTAAAGGTCTGGACTGAGAACGTTTCAAATACACGGTCGCGTTTGCTGGCAATACCTGCGAAAATTTCACCGAAAGTTTTGGGCAAGGACTTACAGACGATTCAGCTAATTATCAAAGAAGAGATTTACGAAGCGTTGAAGGAGCTTGCGGAATATGACTCAGGACGAATTACGCGTACAGCAATTGCTCTCAAGTCATAGTAATATTTGGCTGCCCCCGCCTGATTTAACGATTTCAGAATGGGCGGACAAATTCCGGCGTATTTCCTCAGAAGCCAGCGCAGAACCCGGACAATGGCGGACTTCAAGGGCAGAGTATCAGCGCGAAATCATGAACGCAATCAGTAATCCCCTAGTCGAACGCGTTATAGTCATGACATCGGCTCAGGTTGGCAAGACTGAAATTTTGCTGAACACGATCGGTTATTTTATTGATCAGGAACCCAGTCCGATTTTAGTTTTACAGCCGACTCTTAACATGGGGCAGAGTTTCTCTAAGGACAGATTAACGCCCATGATTCGAGACACACCGGCATTGCAGGATAAAGTCAAGGACGCTAGGAGTCGTGATTCAGGAAATACGATAATGCATAAAAAATTTGTCGGAGGCCACATAACAATTTCT
>JAFSJJ010000004.1 GCA_017439345.1 Synergistaceae bacterium | reverse complement strand
GTGAGCCGTGAGCCGTGAGCCGTGAGCCATTATAACGATTTGGCCTCAAATTTGTCAATCCTTTCATTTAATGATTTTATCCGTTGAAAGTATATCACACAGCAAAATAAAAGCTGCCGCAAATTCTAATTATGTATCAGAGTCTGCGACAGCTACAGCTATTATCGTGTAAACTCTTACTTCTTGAACGTCTTGAACTTCAAAGCCGCAAACACAGCTAACGCAATTCCCATAACGCCAAGTCCTGAGTTACAACCTCCGCTGCTGCCTCCGAAACTGCGTGTACTATTACTTGCAGGATAAAATTTCCATGTGTATATGCACGTATTGCCCGAGTCGTCGTGAGTCCTAAGTCTTGCTAACATATAATCAACATCGCTTAACGAAACAGATTCACTGAACGTGTAAGTCCCTGAAGTGCGGTCGTTCTGCCAGTCAGATTTTATAGTCGTAGAACCTTTAGCTTTAGTCTTATATCCGAGTCTAAAATCAGTCTGATATGCGAGAGTCGTTATCTCTGTATCAGGATCACTTGCTTTGACTACACGATAATTCACGCCCGTAATTTTCCCGTCAGAATCCGTAATTAACTCTATAAAGGGTACTGCTTCCAATAACTGCTCTGATGTCGTCTTGAAGTCCGGGAACCTCGCAGCACCGTGAATATTATCGCCTAACGTCCAGAACAAAGGCTGAGCTGCAAAACTCGAATCAGCGTCTCCCGTGAATGTTAATCTTCTGCCGTCTGTTCCGCTGTCTGAAGCAGGTACAAATTCAGTCTCAGAATCTTTTTTCAGGTCAAAGGTCTTCGATGTCCCTTCTGCAACTTCTTCGAGAAATTCATGTTGAGAGTCATAAACAAGTGAATATCCGCCGTTAGTTATTGTTAAGCTGCCTGCTTCTACTTCAAGTTCTGTGCCGATGTTCATTTGAAGTTCATAAAAAGCTGCGTTCGTAAAATCGCTTTTGCCGTTGACAAGTTCTGCCGCTGAGATGTGGCTTGACCATAATGAAGCTAAAGGCTCGTCTTCAATATAGAAATTCCATGTGTGTATACGTGCAGTATTATTATCTTCATATGTACGGACTCTGACATAAAAACGTTTAACGCTGCTCAATGCGATTGGACTTGCAAAAGTGTATTCGCCTTCAGTCCTGCCGGTCTGCCATTCAGATTTGATATTATCAGAATCAGTTCTGTAGCATAATCTAAAGTCAGTCTTATATGAAGGTGTTATATGAGTATCAGGATCGCTGGCTCTTGCAATCCAATATTTGAGACCTGTTACGTTATCGCCGTTCATGATTAACTCGATATTAGGAACTGCTCCGGACTCTGACATTTGGGAAGCTGTGGACTCGAATGCAGGCATAGTGATAGTCCCTCCTGTCAAGTTTGAGTCAGCTGCGAAGCTCCAAGTAACTTTTTGACCTGCGATATTTTCATCAGCATCACCAACGAGCTTTATTATCGTCCCGTCAGTCATGGCAAGTTTATATTCGTCGCCGTCCCATTTCAGAATTAATTTCTTTGACGTACCTTTTGCGACTGTCTCAATGAAATTATTATCCTCATCAACGATAGTGAAGCCGCCCCCAGGAAATGTTATAGAACCTTCTCCGCTGTCCCCTTCTGCATTGATAGTTATATCGACCTCCTTGAACTGCGCCGATGAGAAATCTCCTGTGCCGTCAACTAGACTCGTATCTGTGACGTGACTCGTCCAGAATTCGGACTCTGCTGCAAATGAGCCTGAAGCCAGCATGAATATAAATATTAAACACGCAAAAAACTTTTTGATAAACATTAAAAAATGACTCCCTTTCTGAATCAAAAAATTAGCCCCGCAGACATGAATCATCTACGAGGCGTTGTTCTCACTAAAGCAAATTAAGTTATTACCCGCAGGAATTCAAGACAAGATAACCGATTGAATTAAATTAACATGTAGTAAAGTCTGATAAATTGCGAGTAATTTTAGCAAGAGCCGTTTATTTTGTCCAGATATTAATTATTTATTAATTACTCATCGACAACGTATTTAATATCTTTCAGGTGCCTCCACTTGCTGGCGTAATCGAGTCCATAGCCTACAACGAATTTATCAGGGATTCTGAATCCGCAGTAATCGACTTTGACTTCAGTTTTACGGCGTTCATACTTGTCGAGAAGCACACACACTTTCAGGCTTGCAGGGTTACGGCTCTTGAGGATGTCGAGTAAATGAGAGAGAGTCAATCCTGTGTCAATAATATCCTCAACGATAATGACATTCTTGCCTTCAATGCTGTTCTTGAGGTCGTGAAAGATTCGAACTACTCCGCTGCTTGTAGTGCTGTCTCCATATGAAGCTACGGACATGAAGTCAAATCTTACGTCCATATCTTCAGGCATTTCGCGTACTAAGTCAGTGAGAAAGATTGCTGCTCCCGTCAGAATTCCTACAAGAATAACGCTGTTGTCTTTGCCTGTGTCATTAACGATCTGCCGGGCGATCTCTTTTACGCGCTTTGATATGTCTTCACGTGAAATTAATACATCGCCGAGTTTATATGCCATTTATTAATTACCTCCTGAATTTATTTAATGAGTCCGGGATAAAAGAATCTTTTACTGCCTTTAGCTTTCAAGTTATCCCATTCCGCTAAAATTTTAACAGCTAAGTTTGCAGCTTGTATACTGTCATCACTGCCGGAGTATATAAATTGATTCTTGTTCCTGTCTGCTGCAACCAATAAGACTGCCCCCGCCCTCAAGTTATATATTCCTGCAAGAGTAAATATCGTCGCTGCCTCCATCTCGAAACTTGCAACGCCTGCTTTCTGCATATCTTTAATTATATTTTCAGTGAATGTTTGAGTGTAGCCTTTAAAGCCGGGTCTTGACTGTCCTGTATAAAATGAAGACGTTGAACACGAAATCCCTACGTGATAAGTCTTGCCGAGTCTCTCACATGCTTCGATTAAAGCAAGAACTACTTCATGATTAGCAATTGCAGGATAAGCCTTCTCGATATACTCATCGCTTGCTCCGTCATGACGCACTGCACCTGAGCATATTATCAAATCGCCGCATTTGATATTTTCCTGAATAGCTCCGCACGTTCCGACTCTGATAAAAGTATCTGCGCCTAATTCTGCAAGTTCTTCAATTGCTATGGACGCTCCTGGGCCGCCTATACCTGTTGAACATGCACTGATGGGAACACCTGAATATTTGCCGCTGTAAGTCGTGTATTCTCTGTGTCTTGCTATTAATCTCGACTCGTCCCATTCACGAGCTATCAATTCGACTCTGTCAGGGTCTCCTGGCATTAACACATATTTATGAACATCGCCTGATTTGCAGTGAATATGATATTGCAGATTATCCTGCATTACTGGTCTGTCAGCGTTAGACTGCCATGAATTAGAATTAGAATCAGAAGCAGCAAACGAACCTGAAGCATAAATAAGACTCATAAATAAGCACACGAATAAAATTTTTAACATGAATAACACTTCTTTCTTGAATAAAATTTTTTATAAGCTGATAACTTTCTTACATGAAAATATTTTCTCGAATATTTCGCTCATCTCAGTTAAGACTCCTGCTCCTAGTGCCTCCGTTACGCCCATTCTGTCAGCACATGACTCTGAGATTAATATTTCAACGCCGTCTGACTCAAGTTCTTTGAGTTCAGCGCACACTTGAGAATTATACGCAGCCAGCGACACAGCATTATTCATAAGGACTATGACATCAGGCTTAATCTTTGCTTTATTCAGGGAGTCAATAATTTTTGCAGTGAACTCGGGCATATATTTTCTGTTCTCATACGAAAGAATAACGGCAGCAGAATCTTTTATGACAGTGTGCTTTATAACTTCACGCTTTATCTGAGGCTGAGCATCAGCTTTGTCTGGAATTATTAAATCTTGAATCTTTATATCTGAGTCTGATTCAGGTTCCGGCTCAAGTTCTGACTCTGAGTCTGAGTCATTATCTTCACTGCGGGGCTTCGAGGCCAAGAGAAACATAACTCCGTCATCATCTTCAAGCAGGACAGTGAAACCTTCTGAAGTCAAAAATTTAGTTATCCCTTCAGATTGATCTGGTCTGTCGATTAAAATTTTTAATTCGTGTTCGTTTGCATTTTCACTTTTGCTAATAGAGTCTTTCACAAAGTCTACAGCTTCTGAACCTGTTTTGCCCTCAGCGTTTAAAGTCAGCATGTCATCAACTCATCACCCGAAATAAATTTTTTAGAGTATATTATAAAGCAGAAAGAAGGTAATATAATGCTCATATTCTGCAAAAATAAAATTCTGGTGCGAAATAATAATTACGATTTCTCAGAAGAATATATAAAATCACACGGAGACTTCACGATAATACGATCATCTAAAGAACTGCCCGGCAACTGGCAGGGTTTGACATCATGGCTTGACGTTGATGAGATAAAAATTTTCCTTGACGGCGAGAAATTAATAACTCTTCGCGACCTGTGGCACGTGTCAGGCTCTAAGTCATTCGCTATGGCAAGCGGTGCATGGCAGTTCGCAGTCTGGTTCAGAGAGACAAAATTCTGTTCACACTGCGGAGGAGAGTTAATAACGAGTTCTCAGGACTTCGGGAGGCTTTGCAAGAAGTGCGGTGCTGTGTTCTATGCTCCTATTTCACCGGCTGTAATCACTGCTGTAGAACGTGACGGGAAATTATTATTAGCTAATAATACTGCGTGGACTGACAAGAGATACAGCGTTATTGCAGGCTTCGTTGAGCCGGGCGAGTCCCTTGAAGATGCTGTGAGGCGTGAGATTCATGAAGAAGTCTCGATTAGCGTTAAAGATATAAAATATTTTGGCTCTCAGACTTGGCCGTTTCCAAAGAGTTTAATGCTTGGCTTCACTGCAAAATATGAGTCAGGCGAGGTTCAACCCGATGGAGTCGAGATTGCCGACGCAGGATTTTTCTCACCTGATGAGATCAATAACATGAACATTCCGGATAAAGCGAGCATAGCAAGAAAGTTAATCGATAATTTCTTGATTAATCACTAATCACTAATATATATCCTGACTCCTGATTCGATTAAAGACTCTTTGACTGACTCAGGGGTCTTTGCGCTTAATATAATTCTTGGAATGAACAAGCGATTTTGCTTTACTGCCTGAGCTTCGAGTCTGTTCAAGAGTTCAAAGGGAGCTGAGTTTAATTTATCAGGCTCATCTGGAATTAACAGGGCTGAGTCCATGTAAATGCCTTCGTATTGTAACATTGCTGTTATATACGAAATATTTTTTTCTTTGAACGTGTTCAGACTTTCAAAGCCTAAAGACTGCATGTATAACTTGTTCGCTTCTATATCCTGAGAAAATTTTTGCGTTTCATGATCACCAGATAAGAACTTTTGCAGAGAAATATATCTGTTTATGTGACGAGTTACGACAGGATTTTTGTGAAGCAGCCTCAAAATTTTACGTACAGCATGAATTTTTCTTATTGACTGCTTAATATTAAACATAACAGCTTTCACAGGACTCAATTCGATAACATTTTGCATATAAAAATATTTGCATCGTTTAGAGTGCTTATGAATATACACGTTAAGCAGGACTTCAGCAATATAACCGTAAATTCTTTTGTGTTGAGAGTCATAGCCTTCGAGAGAGACTCTTTGTTCGAGTTTAGCAAGGACATCAAACAGCCATTCGCAGTAACTATTCACGAACTCGCGTTTAGCAATGAACATGTTGCAGTAGCTTATGTGTTCTGAAGCAAGTATTTCATTGAGACTCTTTACATAATCAGGATAATAAATCTTTATAACTTCGAGCATTTCTTTAATATCCTTCCAGTAACAGAATCTCTTTAAGTCCTCCTGAACGTTCAAAGGGTACGGCGGAAAAGGTAAAGACAGAATGACATCATAATTCTCATGTTCGAGAGCGTTAATTACTGCCTGCCTTGATATAGAAGATTTATATATTTTGCTTGCCGGAGACGCAACAGGAGTCATATATTGTTCTGATAGATTATCCATGCTGCTAAAGAATCTCCTGTAATGAAACAAGCCTTGAATATCAGCACTGCAATTTTTCCACATTGAGTATAAAGCCGTGAGTTCGCAATAGCTTGAATTCTTCAAAGAAATATTATCGCTTTGATTATCGTTGTCATGTAAATAGCCTTCCCATTGGCCGGTGTTCTGAGCATTGACTTGAATCTTTCTGCAGTAGTCAGGAAGTGCAAAGTTTATCTGCTTGTGAGTCGCAACGTACACTTCAACGCTTCTGGCTTCTGGCTT
>JAFSJJ010000030.1 GCA_017439345.1 Synergistaceae bacterium | reverse complement strand
TCCATTCTCTCACCTCGTAAATATTGTAACATATGTATGAGAAAGGGGAAGAGAAAATATAAGTAAAAATATAAAAAATAAAATTTATAGCTGCCTAACTCACGACTAAAGTCGCGAGAATGCGGCAGCTTTTCTTCAATTGCCCTGCCTTCTACAGTACGTTCGGGACACATGCTGACGAAGACTTCAGGCTTCCCTGATAACTCTTGCAGAAATGGAATGATGATATTGCGCGTTGTTCCTACAGAGACAGTTGAACGCAGTATTACGAGCTGTGAACCGTCATAGACACTCTTTATGCTCTGGACGGCCTGTCGGATATAGTCAAAGTTCGGCGAATGACTCCCGGACTTTAATGGCGTTCCTACTGTTATAATAAACGCGTCAAAATTTATATTCTCCGGGAATTCGTTAATGCAGAAAAAGTTTTTGCCGTTATGCTTCTCGATAAGAGAGTCTAATCCTGTCTCGTGAAAGTGTGCTTTGTTATGCGAGAGTGCTTTCTTGATTGCCGGGTTAATTTCCCTGCCGTAGACTTCAAAGCCGGAGTCAGCTGCTGCGATTGCTAGTGTAAGTCCTACATATCCGAGTCCTACGATTCCGATTTTAGATAATAAATGTGCCTGTTGCCTGATTATGGCGGCCATAATTAAATTTGTCAAGCTCCTTTTTAATGATTTTTGCGTAATTATACTATAGAAGAAATATCGAGAGTCTCTAAGTCATCCGGAATAAAAATATTGCCTGTGAAGTATCTTGAGCCTTCTTGAGTGTAAAGTTCTTTTCTGTGAGATAAATTCTTTTCTTCAGTGTGATAGAGCAGCAAATTCTTGACTCGTAATCTTTGGGCAAGTTCACATGCATCTTTAACTGTCGAGTGATGTTTCTCGTAAGGGTTGAATATATCTGCCTGTGAATATAAGCAAAATGCTTCGTGCAAAAGCCATTCTGAATCAACAGCATACTTTTCACATTGAGGGCTGCAAGGTTCGTCTCCGCAGAAAGTCAGCTTTCTTGAGTCATCATAGCTTAATACAAAACCAAATTGCTTAGTGCGTGTTGAGCCTATATCGAAAAATTTCAACTCATAGCCTGAAATATTGCGGGTCTCTTCGTGGTTAATAGCGATTAAGTGAATTCTAGGCCCGATAAATGCTGCCTGATACGGTAACAATAATTTATTTGCAAGCAGATATAATAACTCTATGACTTCATTATGCGAATAAATATTTACATCGCCTTCAAATCTATTCTTGTTCATGAGCTGAGCAGAGAGCCTTATAACCCATATTACCCCGAGTATGTGATCTATGTGCGAATGAGAAATAAATATATTATGAATGTCCTGCAAGTCAAATCCTGAGTGCCTGAGCTGGTGAATTAAGTAATTGCCTCCTCCTGTGTCGACTAAGAGATTGCCTGATTTAGAACTTATCACAAAGCATGTATTGAAGCATTCACTTACTAAAGCATTTCCAGTGCCTAGCATAGTTAATTTTGTCATGACTTCTCCTCTTCATATTTTTATAAACACAATATAAGCGTGAAATAAATTTCAACATTCTAACATGCTTACCCAAAACAGCCAGAAGATTCCTTGCTTTAGCTATGGTAATTAGTGGTTCTGTATAAATTGGTATTGTATATTTCTTGCATTTGCTTTAATATTATTTAGCGCTTATATATATAATATGGGTTAAATAATCGGGGAAAATTCACCGGCCTATTGAAGTAAAAATGTTTTATTTATGGTGTCAACTATCAGGAGGAGAACCGGTAACACACGCGGTTAAATGTACTCAGGTTTGTGTATACCAATTAAATATATGGAGTACGTCTATGAAAATGAAAGGAGTCTTTTTATATATTGTGAATATGAATAGTAGTTGCATGAGTTTAGAAAAAATGCTCTCTCTGATCAACTCAGTAAAATGCACGATAGGTGGGGGGGGGGGGCTTCCGGCTATCCTGATATTATAACTTCTCTTGCAGAAATTTTTACCAAAGTCAGATATAGCAGAAAGCAAACCTACTTCATAGGCAACGGAGGAAGTGCTGCAATTGCTGTCCACATGACAGCAGATTATTTTAAACGCGGCAGAATGCGTACCTTAAGCCTTTATGATATTTCACTTATTACATGTCTTGCCAACGATTACGGCTATGAATATGTATTTTCCAAGCAAATTGAAAGACTCTCGGAAACCGGCGATCTTCTGGTAGCAATATCAAGTTCGGGTAAATCACAAAACATAATCAACGCAATAGAAGCTGCTAAAAGCATTGGAGTGCAGGTTATGAGCCTTACAGGTTTCGAACCGGATAATCCTGTACGCAAAATCAGTGATTATAGTGTGTACGTTCCTTGTAATGAATACGGACCTGTTGAATCCATTCATAATTTAATACTTCAGCAAGTTGTTGATATGCTATAGAAATCATGTCTGATTTAAAAAAGCCTGCGGTCTTCCTTGATAGAGACGGTGTAATCACGATAGAAAATTTCGCTGTAACTCATCCAAAAAGTATTAAGGTTATGCCGTTTGTTGCTTCGTGCATCAATGAGCTTCACAATATGGGCTATCTCGTACTTGTAATTACTAATCAAAGCGGAATTGCACGCGGACTATTCACAATAAACGAACTTGAACAAGCTCACAAGTTAATTATTAAGCAGACAGGAATAGATGATATTTTTTACTGTCCTCATTACATACATGGGAAAGTAAAAGAGTTTTCTGTAGAGTGTAATTGCAGAAAGCCCCGCACCGGTCTGATCAATCAGGCTTTGTCGAAATATCATATCGATATGTCAAAATCTTACATGGTAGGAGACAGAGCTTCAGACATTATGACGGGCCAAAACGTAGGTATAAGAACAGTTCTTCTTGATTCTGGCTACGGCAGAGCGAGACTTGAACAATATGTAGCAGCAGATCATTATTTTGCAGATCTCAGGGATTTTGTCAGATTTTTGGAGGAATAATAATAAATGCTATCTTTAGTTACAGGCGGTTGCGGATTTATAGGTTCCCACATGGTGGACAGGCTGCTTGCTGAAGGCCACAAAGTCAGAGTTATCGATAATTTTTCAACAGGACGATATGAAAACCTAGCGCATCACAGGGACAATCCTAATCTTGAAGTCATGGAAGCAGACATTTGCGATAGAGAAAAAATTGCTCCTATGTTCAAAGATGTTGATTGGGTGTTCCACTTTGCTGCACTTGCCGATATAGTGCCTTCGATACAGAAGCCGGAAGAATATTTTCACTCAAATGTTGATGGTACATTTTCTGTTCTGCAGCTTTCGAGAGAATATAATATTAAACGGTTTATCTACACTGCTTCATCTTCTTGTTACGGCATTCCTGACAAGTTCCCGACTGATGAAAACGCAGAGATCAGACCTGGATATCCTTATGCTTTGACTAAAAGACTAGGTGAAGAACTCGCACTTCACTGGTGTAAAGTTTACGGACTCCCTGTAGTATCTTTGTGTCTGTTCAACGTTTACGGGCCAAGATCTAGAACATCAGGAACATATGGAGCTGTTTTCGGAGTATTCTTAGGTCAGAAACTAGCTGGCAAGCCTTATACAATCGTAGGTACAGGAGAGCAGACCAGAGATTTTACTTATGTAACGGATATAACTGATGCATTTTATACAGCAGCAAATTCAAATATATGCGGTGAACGTTTCAATGTAGGCAGCGAGCATACATATTCTGTGAATCGCTTGGTCGAACTTCTCGGAGGCAGAGAAGCAAACACCGCCCACATTCCAAAGAGACCAGGCGAACCTGACTGTACTTGGGCAGATACAACAAAGATAAATCAAAATCTGAACTGGCATCCCAAAGTTACGCTTGAAGAAGGAGTTCAGCACATTCTTGAAAATATTGATTACTGGCGCAAAGCCCCTGTATGGACTCCCGAAAGCATAAAAGAAGCTACAGCGGACTGGTTTAAGTATCTAGGCAAAAATCATGAATAAAATAATTACGAAGCAGGAATTTGCAGAAAAAATTCGCCCTGAACTCAAAAAGAACGGCAAGACAATAGCTTTGTGTCACGGAGTCTTTGATCTCGTTCATCCAGGACATATTGTGCATCTCAAACAAGCTTCGGAAATTGCTGATGTTCTCGTTGTATCAATAACTGCTTCTGAATATGTAAGAAAAGGTCCGGGACGGCCGTATTTTGATGACGCAACAAGAATGAATTTTTTATCTGCTATTGAGTACGTAGACTATGTCATGTTATCCGAATGCTTTACTGTCGATGATATTATTCGGGCCGTAGAACCTGATTTTTACGTCAAAGGCGAGGAATATTCCAGCTCTGAGAACGACATAACAGGCAAAATAGATTCAGAACGCAGGCTTGTTGAACAGCACGGCGGAAAAATGTATTTTACAACAGGACAGGTCTTCAGCTCGACAAGAATAATAAATACAATGCTGGACGGTCTTCCGGAAGAAGTAGTGTCTTTCATGGAAAACTTCAGGTACAGGCATTCAATGAGCGAGATACGAAAAATAGCTGATAATTCAGCAAAATTAAATATTCTCGTCATCGGTGATTTGATAATTGACAGATACAGTTATTGCATTGTTCACGGATTAATCAACAAAGATGCAGTTTATTCATCAAGACTCGAAAACACTGAGGATTTTGCAGGAGGTTCTGCAGCTGTTGCACGTCATCTTGCTTCGTTTGCAGGCAAAATAACTCTGGTTGCAGCAGTAGGAAATAATGATTACAGCCTAAGCTCTTTGAATATGCCTGATAATATACGGACTTTATTTTTCGAGAGCAAAGAACGCGCTACCATTATTAAGCAAAAATATTTAACGCACGGGGGAAAACGTCAGGAATACCGCAAATATTTCGGAGTTCACAATATTCCTAGATTTCCAAGTTATGAAGAAGAACTTCACGATAAAATAAATGACTTTCTTAATTCCAGCATTGAAGATTTTGACGCTGTATTTCTCTGTGATTTCGGACATGGTCTTCTTGCTCCAAGCACCATGAATATATTGCAGGACAGAGCAAAATATCTCATTCTTAACTGTCAGAATAACTCAGCTAATTATGGAACTAACCCTATAACAAAATACAGGCGGGCTGATTTGTTCTGCCTTGATCAACAGGAACTGTTTCTTGCTATGCCCATGTATCTCGGAGATGAGGAAAATGCACTTCGAGAGCTTGCTAAATGTCTCGGATGTTCTAAAGGCTGTTTGACAAGGGGAGCTTCAGGAGCAGCTTATATCGACGGCAGTAATTTCATGAAGTGTCCTGCTTTCTCGCTTCATGTGAAAGATACAGTTGGTGCGGGCGACTCTTTTTATTCCGTAGCAGGTATTTATGCTGCAATGGGTGCTTCTATGGATATAGTTACAGTTATGGGAAATATCGGCGGAGCTCTCGGAGCAAATATAATCGGCAATAAAGAAGCAGTTGAGAAAGTCAATGTGCTTAAATACGCCGCTACATTGATGAACGTATAAATTATGAATAAATCAACAACAGGAGAAAACATGATCACGCAAGACATGCTCTTTAAAGGCAGTAATTATGTAGATGAAATATTGCGTAAATTACGTAGGGTAGAGGGGGGGGGGGCAATAACGCTATACGGTGCAGGATACTGCGGGCATGAGGCTTTATCGCTTTTGTCCAAGCATAATATTACGGTAAAAACTATATGTGATGATTTCAGAGTAGGCCAATATCTCGATGGTATACGAATCACTGATATAAAATCCGTTGTTCCTTCTGAAGAATTGAAGATTTTCATAACCAGCGGTTTTAATCAGAAAATGAAAGCCAAGCTGCAGGAACTGTCGCTTATTGATTATTATCATGAGCTTGATTTCGGAAGATATGACCCTGAGAAAGAAAATTATGAATACTTTGCAGATCATATTGACGAGATAAATGCAGCTTATAGCCTATTAACTGACGAGTTCTCGAAAAAATTGTTTCTGAATCTTGTGAATTATAGAATCAGCCGTGATATTTCTTTGCTTGACGGAATGCAGGAAAGTACCCCCCAATACTTTCCGGAGTATCCTGATTTGAGAAGTAATCAAGGACATTATTTTTTAGATTTGGGAGCTTATAACGGAGACAGTATCAGCGCATTTCTTGATTATACGGGTGGATTTTACGGCGGGATTTATGCGTTTGAAGCAAGCCGGAAAAATTATGAAATACTAGTGAACAATACGAGAAATATGCATGACGTTCAGTGCTTTTATCTAGCTGTCTCAGATAAAAAGGAGTTAGTGAGCTTCAACGTCAGTGATGCAAAAAATTCATTCGCTGATGAACACGGCCAAATTAAGCTGCAGGCAGACTCAGTTGATAACGTTCTTGCAGGTAAGCCGGTAACATTCATCAAGATGGATGTCGAAGGGGCAGAGTTCAAAGCTCTTAACGGGGCTGAATATACCATAAAGACACAATTGCCGGTAATGGCCGTATCTGTGTATCACTTTGTTGAAGATTTGTTCAGGCTTCAGCTGTTAATCGAAGAGTTTTGCCCGGGTCTGTATGATTTTTACCTGAGGCACTATTCTCCTACAGTGATAGAAACAGTTTTATATGCAATTCCTAAAGTCAGGAGAAATGAGTAATTTTGAATAACGTTTATAGTCCATTGAAAGTTTTTCATCATAAGGATGCTTTGGATGCTCTAGAAGCAGGGCGGCAGGCAGCACCGTTTTATATACGCCTTAAACCTACAAATATGTGCAATCATCATTGTTCGTATTGCACGTATGGTTCTGGAAATACCCAAAGAAAGACTGACAATAGAGACAATATACAGCACGCTGACATGATCCCTTGGACGAAACTTCAGGAGATCATCGCAGATATGGGCGAAATGGGAGTCAAAGCCGTTACTTTATCAGGAGGCGGAGAACCTCTAGTGTATCCTCATATCTTGGAGGCAATCAGGCAGATCAAAGCTCACAATATCGAGCTTTCAATTATTACGAACGGCCAGCTTCTGGAAGGCAGCACGGCACAGGAACTCTATAATGCCAGATGGGTTAGAATTTCGTTTGACTCTCCGGTTGAGAGCGAATATTGCAGACTCCGCAGCGTCTCTCCTAGAGCTTTTCAGGCTGTATGCGAAAATATCAGGTCATTTGCTGAGCACAAAAATCCCGGCTGTGTTCTGGGTATAAATTTTGTTGTCGGTAAAGATAATTTTTCACATGTCTATCATGCAGCAAAATTGCTTTCTGAACTTGGAGTAGATAATGTAAAGTTCGCAGCTCTTGTTGATAATGCTCCTGAATATCACGCTGACATCAAGGATGAAGTTATTGCGCAGATTCACAGAGCCAAACATGATTTTGAGTCTGGTAAATTTCATATATTTAATAACTATGAAAACGATTGGCAGGACAAAAATTTTACCCTTCTGCCGTTTTCAACTTGCTACACATGCAGGATGGTAAGCGTTATTGCTGCCGATTCGAAGCTTTATCTGTGCCACACAAGAGCATATGACTCAGGAGCAGAACTAGCTGACTTGTCAGAACAAAGTTTCAAGCAGGCATGGTTCTCTGAAGAAGTGATTCGGAAGCTCAGGGCTGTGAATCCTCACGAAGACTGCAAGAATTTCTGTGCTTACGAGAGCCGTAATAGGCTTATACAGGAATATTTTGATGTAGATTTATCGCACGTAAATTTCATTTAGATTTAAATATTTCAATCAGGAGAATGCACAAATGGCAATGACAGAGAAAGAACGCTGGGACGAGGCAATGGCAGGGCTTAGGGGAGAACCCTTAACTCTGAGTCCAAAGATGTCTGGGACATTAAGAAAATCCATGACAGGATTTCTGCACATTCTTGCACGCTACAAATTTGCGATGAAGATGATGCTCAACCGCAGCAATATCACAATTCTTGATTTCGGCTGCAATGACGGACTTGGAGATCTCATGCTGCGCCAGAATCTGAATGCAAAGTCTATAGTAGGAATCGATTTTGACTCAGAAGCAATAAGCTGGGCAAAGGATAATCTGCAGGATGACGTTCTCAGCTTTCAGGAAAAAGATTTCTTTGACTACGTAAATATTAATATAGTGGGGGGGGGGGGGTAGATTGCGTAGTGTCCCTAGACGTTATCGAACACATACCCGCCGAGAAGGAAAAACTATTCAGGGATGTGATATTCGAAGCTCTGAACGACAAGGGATTTGCTGTGATAGGAACTCCGAACGTTACGCTGTTCCCTTACGCTAATCCGGTCAATAAGAAGGCACACATAAATAATTTTGATCAGAAGCGTTTATATGATCTGTTCGCAGAGAGATTCCGCAGCGTATTTATATTCGGAATGAACGATGAAAGCATTAACACCGGGTTTTATCCGTTCGCGTGTTACATAATGGCTCTATGCTGCAAATAAATTCAGTAAGTAAAGTAAGTAAAGTAAGAAGGAGAGAAAAATTTTTTTATGAATCAACATTATGCGTTCGTACACTACGGCTTTCCTGATATTCCCAATGTTTCAAACGCAGGAAATGTCATTCAGTCCCTGGCTGCAGCCGCTTTTCTGCCTAGAATAGACTGTATGATTCCTTGTCTTGACATCGATAACCATCTGCCTGGAGAATATACAAAGATCATCATGAACGGATATTTTTTACCGCATTACTATTCTGATGATTATAAAGTCTATATGACAGAACAAATCTTCAAGAAATGGAGAAATCTTGAGCCGCTGCTTGTATCAATGCATCTGGATAATAAAATTCTGCGCGAGAGAAATATCCCCAAAGTCCGTGACTCCGCAGCAGAGTTTTTCAAGGAGTTCGGCCCTGTAGGAACTAGAGATGAATCAACTTTGCAAGTCCTCGAGGCAAACGAAATTCCGTCATATAAATCTTTGTGTCTTACCCTAACCCTCCAAAAGAGAGAATGTTGTCCCAATCACGGTAGGATTCTGTTTGGTGACATATCAGACAGGCTTGCGGATAAATTCCAGAAAGAGTCTCAAGACGAAGCTATTGATATTGCGTGTCTTTACAAGTGGTATTGGGATACACCGGAATGCACCGACGAGATTATGTTGGGAGAATACCTGCTCGATATGATTCAGGGTGCAAGGTTAGTAATCACATCGAGGCTTCACATTGCTGCACCGGCACTAGCACTGGGGACACCATTATTATTTATTCCCGATACAGGCGAGAACGGCCCGCGGGTTGGCGATATGAGGACAAACGCGAGGTTATCAGACTACGCAGATTTATTCAATGTAGCATACACAAACCAGATTCTTAGCGGCGAATACAAGATCGATGTGAATTCCCCAGCCCCTAATCCTGAAAAGCATATTCCATACAGGCAGAAAATGGTCGAGACAGTCAGGAAATTTATAGGCTCTGAATGTCCATATCAGCCGAACGGTTTTAGAACTTCAGCTCTTGATAAGATGCAAGGATTGATTACCAGTAATGATTTAATCAACACCAGAAATTTTTTGTTGACCCAGCAGGTGAAATTTCTCAATAGATACAGGCGCAATTTACTCAACAGAGCATTTGTGCAAATGTGGAAAGTCTTAGGATTCCGGGAGAAGAGCCTCGAACGCTACTATCCTTTGTATCATAGAGAACACCCTTCATTAGTTATGAAAATAGCAAGAAAAACTAAGCATATTCTTCATTTGCCTGATTTTAGGAAAGGAGCAGAATAAATTTATGGACAAAGACAGAATTGACTCTCATAAGCTGATACTGCACCCCAGAGAAGTAACGAGCTGGCTCAACGGGGAGCTGGTGTACCCGATTAATCTCGAAGTATGTCCTATTGGATCATGCAATCACCGCTGCATTTTCTGCGCAGTAGATTATATAGGGTATGTGCCTCATAAGCTGGATAAAAATATCTGGCTCAGTACTCTTCGTGATATACGTAATTCTTCGGAGGTTAGGGGGGCGAAGCGTCCTGTTTGCAGGATCCGGAGAACCCCTGTTACACCCGGATTTTTGCGACATCGTCAACGAGACAAAGTATATGGGAGCGTGTACAGCGGTCTCAACAAACGGAGCTTTATTCACACGCGACAAGCTTGAAGAGTGCTTGAAGTCCTTGTCATGGATTCGCTATAGCACTTCGGCAGGCACTGAAGCAACTTACAAGAAGATTCACAGAGGCCGCGATGGAGATTTCGCAAGGGTTATCAGCAGCATTGCAGCAGCTTCGGAAATCAAGCACAGGGATAATCTGTCAGTTGTTCTAAATGTGCAGATTATCATGATA
Organism: Synergistaceae bacterium; assembly: GCA_017439345.1. Classification (GTDB taxonomy): domain Bacteria; phylum Synergistota; class Synergistia; order Synergistales; family Aminobacteriaceae; genus JAFUXM01. Next base: position 68,150 of record JAFSJJ010000030.1, on the reverse strand, counting down.
CCCGAAAACAGACATGAAGTTGTAACGCTCGCAAAGATTGTGAAAGAAGCAGGAGCCGACCGCTTCATAGTCAAGTCAGTCGGAGCAATGGACAAAACGCAGTCTGAAGTAGGCAGGGATCTAACAGCAGATTTCTACAGTTCGGCACTAGACATCAAAGAAGGGTTGAAAGCTCTCAATGATGATAAATTCGTAACTGTGTACCGTGATACAAGAGTAGCAAACACGTTCAGGAAAAAGAGCTACTCAGAATGCTACGCTGAACCGTTTCACACAATGATCTGCGCTGACGGCGGAGTGTGTCCCTGCTGTGATCTTCAGGGAAGAGAAGAATTCTACTTCGGCAATATCAATTCGCAGTCCTTCTCAGAAATTTGGACTGGTGAAAGGCGCAAACAGGTCATGGAAATGATTAAGGCCAGCGGTATGGCACCATGTCCGGGAGCATGTAAACTTGATCCAATGAATCAGTATTTGGACGAACTCCTTCATCCAGGAGAACACGTTGATTTTATTTGATTCCATTGGGCTTTAGAATAATCAGGAAGTATAAATTTCAAACGGAGGTAATATCATGAAATCAAGAAACGCAAATTCAGTAGAATTACAGATGAAAATTTACATGTTCGGTATAGGGGGGGGGGGGGGCAAATTGTTGAACGCTGGAACCTGCTCCCAATCATTCAAGGTTTCATTGTGAGCGATAAGACCGACAATATGCTGCAAGATTACATGGGAAAAAAGATTTACACGCCCGATGAAGTTGTCAATATGGACTATGATGCAATTATTGTAGCTTCCGTTTTTGTCGAGAATATCTACAACGAATGCAAGGCAAAAGGTTTCGACATGAGCAAAGTTCTGTTCGTCTACAGGGGAGGAGCTGCCCGCGAAGAAAATTTCAATTATCAGCTTGCAGTTGACACCCTGGGACAGGAGAAAGCAGACTTAATCAGGAACTCATGGCACGTTATAGACGCAACAAATTTGTGGTATTACGATGACCCTAAAAAATATAACTACAGGAATATAGGAATGTTTGGAACTGATTATGTCCGCATGAGGACGTTTGAGCTGATTTGCAGGGAGATCAACGCCAGAAAGCTTCCGGGCAGTGTGGCAGAGCTGGGTGTCTTCAGGGGAGCGTTCACATATTTTCTTAACCGTGAGCTTCCAGGCAGGAAGTGTTACTTGTTTGACACATTTGGCGGCTTTGATGACGAAGAGGCTAAAAACGAGGTCTCCAGGGGGAGCTTGTCTAAGGCTGAGATAGCAACATTCAGGAACACAAGCATTGATATTGTCATGAAGCAGCTTGCATATCCTGACACTGTTGAAATCAGGAAGGGATATTTCCCCGACAGCTTGAATGGTCTTGAGGATAATTTTGCGTTTGTCTCGATTGATGTTGATCTTGAGGAGTCAATTTACAACGGACTGAAGTATTTTTACCCTAGATTGAATTCAGGCGGCTATATCATGGTTCATGATTATAACAGTCCGCTTTTTGGGGTACGTCGTGCTGTAGATAGATTCGAGAGTGAATGCGGTTTTTATCTGTGCAGGGTGCCTCTGTGCGACAATTCGGGGACGCTTGTAATAACGAAATAAATTTTTTATGAAAGGTGAGAGACTTTTGGCTCAAGGGCAATTTAATATACTAGACATAGCAAAGCAGGTGAGACTTGATATACTTCGAATGTTTTATGTTTCAGGAACAGGACATTTGTCGCCGGCTTTTTCCTGCTGTGATATTTTGTGCGAGCTTTATTTTGACGGAATAGTTGATACTTCTGCTATTTTCTCTAATAATCGCGATAGAGTCATTTTATCGAAGGGACATGCTGCGGCAGTTCTTTATGCTGTGTTAGCGCGTGCAGGATACTTTGAACGCTCAGAGCTTCTCACATATTACCAGAGAAATACTAGACTTGGCGGACATCCTTCAACAAAGCTTCCGGGCATAGAGACTCCAACCGGAGCACTTGGACACGGTATATGTTTTGCAACAGGTACGGCAAAAGCAGCAAAACTTGACGGCAAAACATTTCGAACATATGTAATTCTTGGCGATGGAGAGTCTCAGGAAGGCTCGGTGTGGGAAGCAGCAGAGTTCGCAGCTAAAGAATGCCTTGACAATATGACAGTAATTCTTGATAACAATCATATTCAGGCAAGCGACAGGACAGAAAATATTATGCCTCTTCGTTCTGTGCGTTCAAAATGGGAATCTTTCGGATGGTATGTTCTTGAAACTGACGGACATAATTTTGACGAACTTCATAAAGCCTTCATGCAGGCAAAATCACACACTGGAAGTCCAGTAATTATAATCGCAGAGACCGTGAAGGGTAAAGGAGTCTCATTTATCGAGAATAACCCTGACTGGCACAGCAGAGCTCCCAAAGGTACAGAATGGGACATTATTTGCGAAGAATTAGGCATAACAAGAAAGGAACTCGAGCGAATATGAGAGATGCAGCAACAAGACTAGTTTATGAGACAGTCAAGAAGGACTCTAGAGTTCTTGCGCTTACGGCTGATAACCGCAATGAAATCTTTGATATGATAAGACTTGAATATCCAGAAAATTATATTGAATATGGCATCGCTGAAGAAAATATGATTGCCAGTGCAGCAGGTCTTGCTTCATGTGGAAAGATTCCTTTTTTGTACACAATCACGAATTTTATGTCAATGCACGCATTTGAATTTATCCGCAATGATGTTTGCATTCCTAATATGAATGTAAAATTTCTGGGACGTTCATCAGGCCTAACAAGCAGCAGTATGGGACCAACCCATCAAGGAACAGAAGAACTTGCTTTACTCCGAACTCTCCCTAACATGCTTACAATAACCCCGGCAAGCCCTATCGAAGCACGTGAAGCTACAAGATTCGCATACGAACACAAAGGCCCGGTGTATATCAGGCTTGAAGCACGAGGCGAAAAGGAGATTTTTTCGGAAAATTATTCTTTTATTCCAGGCAAAGGCAGCGTAATTCGCAAAGGTGAAGACTTAACCGTAATTGCTATGGGGTCAATAATATGTGAAGCTCTCAAGGCTGCGGAAATCCTCTCGACTCAGAATATATCACTACAAGTTATAAATATGCCCATGGTCAGACCGATAGACTCTGAGCTTATTATGACTGCTGCAAGAGAAACTAAATGCATAATCACTTATGAAGAACACAGCGTGTACGGCGGACTTGGCAGTGCAGTTAGTGAAGTTCTGGCAATGAACTCCTCAGGCTGCAAATTCGCAATGATGGGTCTTGAGTGCTGCGCTTCAGGCTGCGGAAACCGTCAGGACATGCGGGAGATTAATAAAATTTCATGTAATGATTTAATCTCGAAAGTAAGGGAGATGCTTTCACTATGAACAAATTAAAGATTCTCGTTACAGGCGCAGGAGGTTATCTCGGAAGTGCTGTAGCTGAATATTTGTCGTGTTCCGGCTTTGACGTAACAGGAACTTTTCGGCACAAAAAGCCCGTGTGCAGCTATAGACTTGTATGCGCTGATCTTTCAGAGCCTTTAAACTTGAATGAAGACTTTGACGTAATTGTTCACACCGCAGGAGAAAAGCCTGTGCGTAAAAGCGAGCTTGCAGAGTATCAGCATCAGGACTTCATCAGCTTCAAGAAGAATAATATTGACTCAATGCATAATATTCTCAGATTCGCGGAAAATCACAGAGTCAGGAAAATAATTTACTTATCGACTATAGGTGTTTACGGCCAAATACGCGGCAAAATTCTCACTGAAAACAGCGATATTGTGAATCCTGACGCATACGGTATTACGAAATATGCTGCCGAAATGATTCTGAACTCATCGCGGCTTGTACAGGGTATAAATCTCAGGTTGCCTGGAGTAATCAGCAAAGATGCTAATGGAATATGGTTAGCTAACGTGATCCGAAAAATGCAGTGTAACGAGAAGATCGTTGTTTACAGTCCTGATTTCGTTACAAAAAATTTCGTCTGGATTAATGACTTGTGCAGGTTTATCAAAATTCTTGCCGAATCCAATGAAAATTTCAAGTATGATACTGTCTTGATTGCCTGCAAAGAAGGTATTAGCGTTCGTAATATGATAAGTTTGATGCTGAAACTTACAAAGTCTAAATCTGAAATTGTTATCGATAATTCTGTTAGGACTCCGTTCTGCATTGATGCCTCTAGAGCGCACGATATGGGATATGTTTCTCTAAGCCCTGAAGAAATAGCAAAGGAGTATATAAGAATTGTTTAATAAACTGAAGGAGTCATTAAAGCCGTTTATTCCTAAACCGTTATTACATGTATACAGGATAATCAGGCATTTATTATTACACAAAACAGGTATCTATGAACACTTTATTAAGCCCGGCATTATTAGAAAGAATATTATAGCTGCAATCGAGAATAGATACGGCTCTAATTTATTGAGTAATATAAGCTCTCAGGATTTGAAAAATTTTAAAGCTAAGCTGAAAGAATACAAGCGAAAGTACAGCAGTCTGATATTTGAGTTCTATCAAATGCGCAGGATAGGCGAGATGTGTTTGAATTTTCATGTGTTCATGTCAGAAGATGCAGGGAAATCCGGAAAGCATTATATTATTTTCCCGATAACGTTCAGTGCGGACTGTTCAGATATTCCTAACACTGTTCTATATAATAAAATAAAGCAGTTCATGGACATTATTGATGACAGCAGTGCTGCATTCTGGCTGTGGGTTATTAAAACACGCTGCAGGAAAATACATTATTCAGATACTTTTTCACGAGAAAATATTCTAAAACGTAACATGATTTACACTCAAGCAGTAAATCCCCCGTCTTTCTCAGAGCAGGAAGAACATCAAGCAAATCACTCAATGAAGCAGATGGGATTACACAGCGAATTTGTGTGCATATATAACAGAGACAATGCTTTTTACCGTTCGCAGAATCTTTTTGACGGTATAACGCCTGTTCTACTTGCGAGAAACAGCAGCATAAAATCTTTATATTTCAGCGCAGAAAAATTGTTCGAGAAAAATATTCAATGCGTTCGGATGGGTTCGATTGTCGAGGAAAAATGCGATTGTGCAAACATAATTGACTATCCAAATTTATGCAGGTCGGAACTGATGGACTTATACTTGATTGCGCACTGCAAGTTCTTCGCTGTTACTGGTTCAGGCATAATGCTTCTTGCAACTCTTTTCGGAAAATCCATAGTGTTCTACAACATCGGCTGTATATCTTTCGGCGGTGATATGGTTACGCCAATGACTCCTGAGCGTGATATTATGCTTATGAAGAAAATATATCTCAAACGGGAAAAACGATTTCTGACCTTGAGAGAAATACTCAAAATGGAAGAAACTTTCAGGAACTATAACCTTTTTTATGAGTATATTAACATGGGCTGTGAATTTATTGACAATACTCCAGAGGAAATATGGGACGTAATAAACGAAATGAATCAGCGTCTCGATCACACAATTTCATACTCACAGGAAGAAAAAAGTCTTCAAGAGCGTTATATTAATATCGTTCATGATACGACTAATAAGAACGGTATGTTATTTTACGACGGAGCTTACAGCACAAAATTTCTTGTAAATAATCCTTGGTTCCTTGAATAAACAAGTTTGATGCAGTCAGAGGCTTTTATGCTTCCGACTGCAAGTTCGTAAACTTACCTGAAAATTTTTAACACTGACTTAGCAGCATTCTTGACTTTATCAACTGCAACTTCAGCACCATGCTTTAAAAAATCAGCGATTTTATTCACTATTACGGGCTTTTCTCTCTCAAAATGACTCATTGCTTCATCGCCGAGTTTCTGCCCTACAGAGTACAACACTTCAGGAGTTATGATAGCCGTTACAGCCGCAACACCTGCCCCCGTAACTGAGCCAAGCATTGCAACACATACACTATAAGCCAGTGAAGTAACTGCGCGGGTTCCCAAAGCTGCAACGAGGAAGCCTATAATGTTACTCACTGCAAGACGTTCAAGCAGATTAACGCCTTCCCTGAGTGCAAGTTTCGCAAATCCCCCTGCAATTCGTGCCTTCTCTATGACTGTCTGGGCAATCGATGCACATTGAGCCGGTCTGCAATCTTCGTGAAGCTCAATGAGTCCCCGTTCCGCTGCCGTATAGCCTGCCCCTGCAACTGCTGCCTTAAGTCCGAGTGTCTCACCCGAAGCAAGCTCTTCATGTATGACTCTTTGAACCTGTGAATTTGTCTCATGTTCTGAGTTTTCGGACGCGAGAATAATATCATCAGTAATTTTCTCTCTCATGAGGGCATTATTACCGATTTGACGCGCTATATCTTCAAGCCGTGATAATGATTTAATTTCAGGTTTCGAGTCAGTGATTAACCCTGAAAGTTCCGAGCCTGTTTTAGAGACTGAGTCGCTAAGTTCTTTCACAAAGTCTGATTGTCCGCTTTCGTTAAGATTAAGAGCTGATGTGATGACTCTTATCTCGCCTGTAAACCATTTTTCTTTGCTCATGCCTTGAGTGAATGCTGCCTGAAGAGATTTAGCTTTCTCGTCCTGAATGTTCAGAGCCGTTAATATCCCGTCAGTTATATTATTTATCTCAGGCTGGGACTTATCCGGCAAATGTCTCTGTAACTCTCCTGCAAGCCATGTATTTACGTCTTGATTATGATTCAGGGCGTAACTTTCGAGGTAGTCTGCAAGTAATAATTTCATTGCGCGTTTGTTGTCTTGAGTGGTCATTAGTCAGCGCCTCACTTTTACACATACTGATAAATAAAATATAAATCTCTAGGAGCTATACCGCTGTATCGTTCGAGTATTACTTGAAGGCCGTTAAACCTAGTGTGTCCTTTTTGTGCACTTCCGAGTAACATTCTCTCGCCCCATCCAGGTTCATTTACACTCAAAATATTAGAACAATTGCCTACAGTAGAAATTCTACATGTGGATTTTGTAATGACTGTCCATTCGCTAAGATTAGTACCTTTAGGAATATCAACCCTGAAGCTATCAGAATTGCCTAATCTTGTAACTTTAAACGCTGCCCCCTTAGATTTACAAGCCTCCTGAATCTTCCCTGAATGTCGTCTCTTCGTAACGTTAAACCCATGCGCTGACTCTTTGCCTGCTGATTCTGACTCAGATCTTGACTCTGTATGTTCACGGCTCGCGAGTCTGATGTCAACTTTCTCAATCATAGCTTTAATCTTCGCAATCTTGTCCTTCAGAGTCACAGAAATTGATTTTGTATCGTTGATTATGTCAAGTAAATCATCTGTCGTGAGAAACTCTCTCTTCTCGATAAAGGCAAGCTCAATAGCATTCTTGACGGCTGACTCAATGTCCGCACCGTTGAAGCCTTCTGTTGACTTGATTAGAGCAATGCTGTCAATATTTCTGTTCCATTTACGGCGTTTCATCAAGTGAATCTCAAAAATTTTTCTGCGTTCCTCAGGATTAGGCAAATCGACAAAGAATATTTCATCGAAGCGTCCTTTTCTCAGGAACTCAGGAGGCAGCCCCGATATGTCATTAGCTGTAGCGACAATAAACACGCTGTTATCTTTCTCCTGAAGCCATGTCAAGAACTGCCCGAATAATCTCGTTGTAACGTCTGAACCGGAACTCCCTACGCCTGAAAAAGCCTTCTCGATCTCGTCAATCCACAAGACGCACGGACTAATAGCTTCAGCAACTGACAATGCGCGCCTCATGTTATCTTCTGACTCGCCTACGTACTTGCCTAATAATCTGCCTACATCGAGCCTTACTAGGGGGATATTAAAGAGTCCAGCTGTAGCCTTCGCAGTGAGACTTTTCCCGCAACCCGGCATACCGACAATCATAATGCCTTTTGGAACGTCAACGCCGAATCTTATTGCTTTATCGAGGTCAGCAAAAATTTTTGATTTCCTGATGAGCCACTCCTTGAGATTTTCGAGGCCTCCTATATCGTCAAGGGATTCCCGGAAGTTGACAAGCTCAAGCATTCCTGATTTCGTGATGAATTGCTTTTTCTCGTTGATAATTAGCTGCTTCTTCTCTGAGTTAATCGTGCCTCCGTTCTGGTAAGCGAGATTAAGAATCTGCCGGATCTGAAACTCATTGAGTCCCTTGAATGACAGTGCAATATCGTTAATTACGTCCTGTTCTATTTGAATTCCTAAGTCTGAGGCGAACTCTTTTATAATGCCTTCTATCTCGTCATAAGCAGGCAGACCCACATCAAACACTGTAATATAATTCTCAAGCTCAAAGGGTATTATGACCTTCGGGGAGACGATAAAGACTGAAGCATGATAGCTTTCACGGTACAGGTTATCTTCTGCAATGCGCTTTAACAATGCGATGATTTCCGGGTTATCTAACTCGTTGTGAATGTCTTTGAGAACAAAAAAAGTATTCTGGTCGTAGCCGTCTTCTCTGTGAGTCTTCAGGAACTCGCAAAGAGTGCATTCATGGACGGGACTCTTTGTGTTGAAGTCGATTTCACCGAGAGCGTTATTAAATTCAGTGATATATGAGTCAGGCGCAATATTTCTCAGAGCGTTATCTACGACGTTAGAGTCAAAGTGTCTGATATAAATAATCGAGTGAAGTGCGTCAACGTATGACGATAATAAATTTTCCGAAGCCTTCTGCATGTGATTAGACCTCCAGATAAATTAACTTGTCAGTCTTGCTGTTGCTCTTGTAGTCAATGCCGTCAAGTATTATGAAGTTGTTATTAATATCGTCCGCGCTCAAGTCTTGGCCTGCTGCTCCTGAAGCTCTGACGAAGTTCCCGGCCTCCATGTGAAGGATCATGAATTTTCTGCCTCTGGGTTCTATGTCTTTCCAGTAGCCTTCTGTCTGACCCGCAAAAGTCTTCAAGTTCGAGCCTAATATTTCCTGAATCTGACTCAAGTCTGAAGCGTCCGGGAGTTTAACGCCTGCGAGTTCAGAGTTCGTCATGTTGTTATCAGGCTTGCAATTTCTGCGGATGTTACTCGACTCATAATCTACGCAGAGTTTCATTCATCATCAGGGCATAGAACGCCATAGGAGCTTTACCCGCAAACAGCCATATTACATAGCTTGAAGCCGTGTAGAACAGCTCGTAATAATTTGCCTCGATTTCCTGAAGCGTTGACTTGATTAACGGCATGTTGTTTTTATTGTCAAGTATACGGTCAATTAACGCCTCGAAGCCTTCATGATAGTGCTTGATTATCATTGACTCGTTATTCTTGAGTGATTCATACTTTTTGAGCCACTCCTGACGCTGCTTTGAGTACGTGAAAATGTACGTGTCCTGTTCGATCTGCTGAATGTCTGAAGTTATCGCGAAGATTTTTACGAGTGATTTAATTATCTCGATTTCGTCTCGTGAACTAATTGCTTTGACCGCGTTAAATTCCTGAGTGAAGCCCCGAACATCGAGCCAGCGCAATAACAAGCCGTTCTGATAGTAAGACAGGACATCTTCAACCTCAAAATTATTTCTCAGGTCATCAAGAGTCCTTATAGGCTGTCCGTTACATGTGAGATTAAATTTTATAGTCTTTGCCATCGTGAAAAATTACCTCCTGAGTGTAAATGAGTGTAAAAAAAAATTCCTCCCGCTAATTTTACGAGAGGAATGTTGTTATTGCTAGTTAATTGATATTTCCTGTTACCTCAATCCGCTGAACGGGTAAAGTGTACTGTTAAATCTCATGCTTCGTAGCTCTATCTTCCATTCGAGCCAGCGACTCGCACCGCACTTAAAGAAGAAGTCAGCTGTTCTATGGCCAATATTAGGGGGAATAGCCTTGCGTTCTCTGTCGTGTTTATTATTCGCAGTAACTTTTATATAGCAAAAAATACGGTCAGCACCGGCATTAAATTTAGGTTCCCACTCTGAGCCGGCAAATGTATTTTTCTCGTCCTGGAAATCACTGCCTGCATTAATATCCGACTGCACTGCTTTACTTGACATGAATGTCTGATAACCTATTGAGCCTCCGCTTGGTCCGTAGGGTCTGTTCAGAAGGCTGTTCTCATTGTTGCACTTTACCTCTTGATCTTGAGCGAACATAAGAAGCTGATAGAATGCATAACGGTCTCCCATGTCTTTGAGATCACTATTCAATTTCAGCATTTCATCATGCGTTGACTTCATTTTTGCAGCATATTCCTCATTGAATAAACTGTATGTTTGAGACCTGTTAGGCGGGTTAATGGTATTCAGAATATTTTCATATCTGCGTGTAAATCTGTTCTTGACGGCCTGATCCATGTTATCAGTATCACGAACGACATTATAATAAGAGTGCATTGTTATCATATCTCGCCTGAAGTTCATAACTTTTTTTGCATGTTCTGGAGACATTGGAATTAATCCATCGTCTTCATCTTCGCGCATCTTATTAAAGACAGCTGGTAAAAGACGAAAACGCTTCAGCATTACATAAACAGGACTCAAATTTCTCACAGAAAGCTTCTGTAACTTCTCCTTGAAATCTGCAAGAGAGGCTGAAATACTGCTAAGGTCGTCAGTGTTTAATGAAGATAAATTTACCCCGACAGCACTTATTTTAATATTAATAACTGCGTCATTGTCCTTCAGAAATTCTTTAGCTTTAATTGCAATATCTTTATTAGCAGCTTTCTCTTCCGAGTTTAACTCTGCTGATAAATACGCCTTGACTCTGTCGAGCTGTTCAGTTGTCCTTGTCGTTACTGTGATAACGGCATCGTAAATTGCTCCGTATTGATAGCCGCCTACGAAATAATCACCGAATACATATCTGAAAAACGCTGTGCCTTGATTATTCAGGATGTTTTGAGCATTCCACGTAAGCGCGTAGTCTTCGTCATCGTCAAGCATACGATATTGAGGTTCAGTCTGCTCATAATGAATTACAAATGTTGTTGAAGTCAGTCCGAACTTGAAAGAACTGCTGTTTAAGTAACCTGCACTGAATCCGAAGCCTCCGAGCTGTGCTGCCGTCTCTGAAGTTGTCGTTGTAAATCTTTCAGCGTCCTCTTGAGACGAGATAAAGCCTGACTTATAAAGTGCTTTAACATGTTTCCTTGCAGGAACTGGTAAATTAATAGCTCCTCGTACTCCATAGTATTGGGATTTAGCACCCGTTATGCCATAAAATCCATCGCCAAGCCGTTTGCTGTTGTCATAGGGTATTCCGTATATTTCTGCTGGAATCTTCGTGCCTTTAGTGCTTGACGCTGCAACGGTAACTTCTGATTCTAATTCTGACTCTGATTCGTAGCTGTTAATATCTTGATATTCATCTAGTTCTTTATAGTCATCGAAAATCCCGTAATATTGCTTCAGCCTTTTCACACAGTCCAAATATGCCTGAACTGCAGGTGTCTCGATAACAACTTTCTCTAACTCTTCGTAAGTCGCTGTCTCATCATCAGAAATAATATCCCATGTTTCGATTACGCTTTCTGCTGCATCGTTCCAGGCTTTCCTGAGTGCCATGACGTCATTCATATTTATAGTGCTGCTCAGATTGCCTTCTTTGTCCATGAATTTATAGCGTTTGTAATAACCTGCTGAATTATCTTCATCATTGCGGAGTTCTTCATAAACGAAAAGTGTTATCTCATCTTCTACAACGTCATCAGAAGCGGACTGACATAAATTAATCGTGTAAGAACCTGTTACAGAAGGCGTGAAGGTCAAACAAATCATATAGGGGTTCTCTTCGGGATAAACTGAGAGTTCTATTACATCCTCGCTAAGTATTAGTTCACTGTTTACGTCAAAAGATTCTCCGAGATCGAGAAAGTCTAATTCATTTCCTTGTGGGTTAATTATTTCAATATCAGGGACATTGTGGCCGATCTCATATTGATAATAATAACCTTTTGAGATTTCAACTGTATACTCGGTGCCTGCTGTTAGATTTATTATGAAAGAGTCAGGACTGCTGACCCCGTTTAATCTTGTTAAGTAAGTGCGCGACGGTATAGAAATTATCTCGCCTGAAATTACAGAATCTTTTGCATAAGACTTTTCCGGGACTCCTTCAAACTCTATAACATCGGGAATATCGTCCTCAGAAAGATCGTTTTCAATAATAACAGTACCTTTATTAACTACAGTGCTGCCTTCATTGCTGTTGTTAAGAGAACTGCCGCTCCCTCCGCAGCCGCTGAAGCTGATACATGCAAAGGCTATAAGCATCAACGAAATCACGAAACGAAAATTTTTCAAGCTCATTGCAAACCTCCTTGAAACTTTTTATATTTAATCAGGGAATTATAAAAGCCTCCCCGTGAATGATTAGGAGAGGCACAAATCACGTTATTACATTCTTAAATAATACTATTGCTTCAAGCCTGTGAACGGGTAACGATCCTGAGTAAATACCATGCTTTTTAGCTCTATCTTCCATTCAAGCCAGCGATTTGTACCGCATTTAAAGAAGAAGCTCGGTTTCTGAGTACCGATACAAGGATAATTTGCTTTGCGTTCCTCGTCTTTCTTATTATTTGCAGTAACTTTTATGTAACAGAAAATATAGCCGCTGCCTGCATCAAAGTTAGGAGTCCACTCTGAGCCTGAAAATTGATTTATCTCGCGCGAGTCCTCTTTGCCTGCTTGAATATCTGCGTTGACTGTCGGGCTTGCCATAAATGACAGGTAACCTATAGAGCCTCCGTTCTCTCCGTATGGTCTGTTCAGGACGTTTGCGCTGGTGTTGCTCTTCTTCTCCTGATCCTGAGCTGCCATAAGAAGCTGGTAGAATACATAACGGTCTCCAATGACTTTGAGCTCTTTATTTAATTGCAGCATGTCACTATGAAGCTTCGCAAGCTGTGCGGCATTGCTGACCTCGAATAAAGTATCGCTCTGTGCGGTAACAGTATTCTTGATGTTGTCATATCTTCGCCCGTAACTGTTTTTGACTTCCTGATCCATAGTCATATAGTTGCTGTCATTAAGGACGTTGTAATAAGCGTGCATCGTAACCATGTCCCTCTTGAAGTTCATGACTTTTGTAGAATGCTCGGAAGGAATTGGGATTAATCCGCTGTTCCCTTCTTTCTTCATCTGTGCGAAAACATCAGGTAAAAGAGTATAACGCTTTAACATTACGTAAACAGGCTGAAAATCTGCGGGTGAAGTCGTCTTCAGCTTCTCTTTGAACTTCATAAGAGAATTGGCAACCTCGACCATGTCCGTAGTTTTTGTTACCTCAAAACCGCCGTCGTCATTTATTCCTGCTGTCCTGATTTCAATAGCAATAGTTGCGTCATTGGTCTTCAAAAAGTTTTTCGATTGGTTGCCTACATCTGCGCTTGCAGCAGTTTCTTCTGAAGTGAACGAAGCTGACAAGTGAGTTTTGACTTTATCAAGCTGCTCCGTTGTCTTAGTCGATATTGTGATAATGGCATCGTAAGTTCCGCCGTACTGATAGCCGCCTACAAAGTAATCGCCGAATTCATTTCTGAAAGCATTTATTCCGCTCCCCAGCATACTTGCAGCTTTAGAGTTAAGAGCATAGTCTTCATCATCTTCAAGCATACGGTATCTAGGTTCAGTCTCCTCATAGTGAATTACGAATGTCGTTGAGGTCAATCCAAACTTGAATGAGCTGCTGCTTGAGTGTCCTGCACTGAATCCGAAGCCTCCGAGCTGAACTGAAGCATCTACTGTTGTCGTAGAAACTTTTTCTGCATCCTCCTGAGATGATACAAATGAAGCTTTATAGAGTGCTTTAACGTTTTTGCGTTTTGGAACTTCTATATTTTTGGTGATACTGCTCTTTTTTATACCTCTGGTCTGTGCCTGAGCACCCGTTATGGCTGTAAATCCCATGCCTAGATCATACTTATCTTCATAAGTTATACCGTATAACTCTGCCGGGATTTTCGTACCGTTAGGGTTTCCTGCTGCAGTTGTAGCTTCTGCGTTAGATTCAGATTCAGAATCCGTGTAGCTGTTAATCTCTTCATATTTAGCTAACTCTTTGTAATCATCGAATATACCGTAATATTGCTTCAGGCTGCTCACCAAGTCTAAATAAGCCTGAACTTGAGATATAGTATTACTCTCATGGGTTGACTCTCCGTCGTCCGTAATATCCCATGTTTCGATTATGCTAGTTGCTGCGTTGTTCCATGCTTTTCTCAGAGCCATAACATCGTTCATGCTCAGCGTTGCGCTTGCATTGCCTTCGTCATCATAGAGTTTATACTGTACGTAATAGCCGGCCTCTCCGGTGTCCTCGTTGCGAAGCTCTTTATAAATGAAAAGTGTTACATCTTCATAAATCGTATCAGTAGAAGCAACTTGACTCAACTTGATTGTATAACGGCCTGTTTCTGAAGGTGTGAACGTCAGGCAAACTACATAGGGATCATCGTTCGGATAAACTGAAAGCTCAACGACATCATCGCTAAGGGTTTCTGATTCCGGGGCAAGATCAAAACTTAATGCAGCTCCCTGAGGGTTAATTATTTCAACATTGGGGATATTATTTCCGATTGGAGATTCGTAAAACTCTCCTCTTGAGATTTCAACGGTGTATTCAGTTCCTGCTGTCAAATCTGCTGTGAAAGAGTCAGGGCTGTCAACAGGATTTAATCTCTTGAGATAATTGCGTGAAGGGACAGAAATTTTCTTGTCTTGAATTACTTCATCTTCAGTATAATCTGCTTGTTCGACATCATCAAAGTCTAAAGTATCAGGGATTCCGTCTTCGTCAATGTCATAAACTTTATCAAGAGCGACAGATTCCCCCCCCCCCCTCTCCGCCGTTTTCATTAGTAGTACTGTTATAAAATGAATGACTGCTTCCTCCACAGCCGCTGACTCCGACTACTGCAAAAGCTATCAACAGTAAAAACATAACGAGACGAAAATTTTTACTATTCATCTGCGTCAAGACCTCCTAAATAAAATTTTAGAGTATTCTATCATAAGAAACGCTGCAAATCATTGACTCATAAAAGAACTCCTCCCGCATAATTATTTTCACAGGAGGAGCGTAATTCTTTCTATTACTTACTTAATGACCTTCAGAGCTTTCCTGTCAATAGTAAGAGCTACGAAGATCAAGAATACTATTCCCTTGATTAGCTGCTGTGTTGCTGACTCAAAGCCCATCATGACGAGTCCGTTATTGAGAACCGTATACATCAGAGTGCCGACTACGATATTCGAGAACCTGACCTTTGCGCCTCCTGTAATGGGTAAGCCTCCCAGAACGAGAGAGATTAATATTTGAGTCTCTAATTGATTTCCTGCTGTTGCTGTGATTGAGCCGACCTTGATAACGTTCACGAATGCTGCAAGACCTGTTAAAGCTCCTGCCGCTACGAACACGAGAAATTTCACCTTGTCAGTCTTTACACCTGAGAAGCGCGCTGCTGTCTCTCCTGAACCTACTGCTTTAATATCATTGCCTATTCTCGTGAACCTGAACAAGAACCACGCAATTACTAACACTGCAACGGTTATAGCAATTTTCAAGTTATCGCTGTCAAGTGCCTTAATAGCTGCCGATGCCGGGATTGCCGTCTCTGTTGTGAGATAAGCACAGACTCCCCTGAATAGATACATAGTACAGATCGTAACTATGAAACTTTGCAGCTTGAACTTGACGTGAAAGAAGCCGTTAATTGCTCCGATTGCTGCTCCTGTCAGAATGCCGCCCAGAATAGCAAGAGGTATGCTGTAGAATGAAAGCATTGATACGACTATAGACGCTACTCCCAAAGTTGAGCCTTCTGTGAAGTCAATTGAGCCGAGAGTCATAATAAAGAATACTCCTGTTGCTACTATCATTGGATAATAGACTTGTGAGAGCAATAACCTGACTCGCTTGGGCTGAAAGATTTTGCCTTCTGTCAAGTAGTTCATTGCTACCAGAATTATTATTAACCCTATGAACGGTAACAAGCCTTTGAACGTGTCTGATGCTAAGAATTTCGCAAGTCCTGAAGGTTCTCTGTCTTCATGATGTGTATTTGCCATAATTATATTCACCTGCCCTTAAACCATTTTTGCAATTAAGTCTTCTTCGTTGAGTGATTCGCTTCTCATGAACTCGCCGTTAATCTTTCCGTCCTTCATGATTAGTATTCTGTCGGACATTCCTAATAATTCCGGAATCTCTTCGCTTATCATGATGATAGATTTACCCTGCGCGCTCAACTCTGACATTAATGCATATATTGCCTGCTTAACTTTAACGTCAATACCTCTAGTCGGAGAGTCCAGGACGAGAATATCACTGCCCTTGCCGAGCCATCGAGCTAACACTACCTTTTGTTTATTGCCGCCTGATAAGTCGCTGACGAACTGGTGAATTCCCTGCATCTTGGTCTGCATCTTGTCTGCGAACTCCTGAGCGAACCTGCTTAATTTCCAGCCGTTGAGTAAATGCTTATTCGCTAAGTCATCAAGAGACGGGAGAACTATATTATTGCGAATTGATTCATTAAGAATAATTGACTCGTTGTCTCTGTCCTTAGAAGCATATGCAATTGATTTCTTGATTGCCTGGGGTATACTGTTAATTTCCGTACCGTCAGCAAGAGTCACGCTCCCTGACCTGTCCCAAGACGCGCCGAATACTGCCTTGCCTATCTCATGCATTCCGCACTCTGATAGACCGCCGAAGCCCAGAATTTCGCCCCTGTGAAGCTCAAAGTTGACATCTTGAATTTGTCCGGGGACTGTAACATTCTTGACGCTCAACACTACTTCTTCAGATATTGGCTTTCCGTAGTCAGTGCGATAATATGCGCTACCGATTTCACGGCCTACCATTAAACGTTTTAAATCATCTTCGTTTACGTCCTTAGCATTAACAGTGTCAATATATTCGCCGTCTCTGAGAATACTTATAGTGTCGCAGTGTGAGAGAATTTCGGCCAAGTCGTGGCTGATAAATATAACGCTCCTGCCGTCTGCCCTTACAGCGTCCATGATTTTGTAAAGTTCAAGTCTTCCGTTCTGTGAAAGTGCTGTAGTAGTCTCGTCAACGATTAAGATTTTGGGCTTCATGTAAGTTGCTTTGACTATTTCAACAAGTTTTCTGTCTTCGAAATTGTAATTATCTATCATGTTACCGGCTTTGATACTTCCGAAACCGTAAGAGTCAAGTAATTTCTGAGCCTCTCTGTTCATTGCTCCGGTGTCCTTGATCCCGTGATGCATGAAAGGCTCTTCATGTCCCAGGAAAATATTTTCAGCGACGCTTAAACCTGATAACGTACCCATTTCCTGAACGATGATTGACACACCGAGATTATTTGCTTCAACCTGATTGCGAACGTGCATAACTTGGCCGTCTAACGTGAAAGTTCCTCCGCCGATTGAGTAAATTCCGCATAACATTTGACAGAATGTTGACTTGCCCGAACCGTTCTCGCCGATGAGTGCTCTTATTTCGCCGTGATTGATATTAATACTCACATCATTAACTGCGTGGGTGATGCCGAATCTTTTATCGATATGTTCTGCTTTCAACAAAATATTTTCGCTCATAGTTAATCACCTTCTTTATTTCACGACTGAACCGCGTTTGCCTCTGGCTGTCAACGTAACTATAACGAGTAACGCTGCTCCTGTAACAACGTTCTGAATAGTCGTAGGTGCGCCGAGTGCTACGAATCCATTGAAGATTATTGCGATTATGAACTCGCCGATTATGATTGCGCTAATTGGATTGCCGTACTTCCTGAAGGCTACTCCGAAAAATGTACCCATCAAAGGCTGGAAGTTTCTGCTCATCGTTGACATTCCTGTTAATGCTGTCATTGTCGTACCGTAAGAGACTGTTAAGATTGCCATGATCCCGACAAAGAAATGAAGCAGTGCGAAACCTATTAATTTATACTTCTTGACATCGATACCCATATTCCTGGCCGTGAATTCGTTTGAGCCTATAGCATTGCAGTACGTGCCGATTTTCGTGTAATTCAGAATGAACCACATCAACACAAATGCAAAGACCGCGAGAATTATATTGCCCGGTGCTCCTGAGAAAAATCTAAGTTCAGGTGCTAAAGTCTGCTTGACTCCTCCTGCCGCAAAGACTGAAACACTTTCAAACACGAGCATTAATCCTACAGTAACAATCATAGAAGGAACGTTTAACTTATTATAGAGAAAACCTATTAATATTCCGATTAACGTCCCGCAGCCGAGACAGCCGATTACAAAGCCTGCATATCCGAACTTCTCAGACAAGATAACGCCCACGATTGAAGATAATACGATATTTGAACCTACTGCGAAATCAAATAATCCCATTACTACAATGAAATAAAGCCCGCAGCCTCCGACCGAGTAAATTATTGAAGACTGGAAATATGAAAAAAGATTGTCAAGACTTCCGAAATTGCTGGGAGTCAAAACTTTGAACAGGGCATAGAAAAATAATACCATGACAGCAAGAATCATAAAGCCGAAAAATTTGCTGTTCTTGAAACCTTGCATGTTAATAAATCCCTCCTTAACGAAAATAAAAAAAACAGAGCCGGTAACAATCTTCCGACTCCGTTCACGAATCACATTATAATAGCTCTCTCTTACTTTGAATGACGTGCAACGACATCATCAACAGAAAGTTTTGCGCAGGCTGCTGCTAAGTCTTCATATGAGAGTTCAGAGAGTGCCTTAATCTCTTCTGCTGTGTAGGGGAGTGCGTCTCCTGTGAAGAACTTTGCGTATTTCTCGTAGTCCTCAGGGCTTGCAACGTACATATAAGGGAACACCATATCATGGAAGCTCTTATCGCTTGCCTCGTATTTGCCTCTGATTGTGTTATAGACCATTAAGAACGCAAAGAAGGGGTCTGCATAGTGTCCGCCACTCTCAGCTGCCATAGCTCCTGACTTTAATTTTGCGTCTAAGTCCGGTAAGAAGTCAGTAGAGACAACTGCGATTTTTCCTGTTAAGCCTTTAGCCTCGATAGCCGCGATTGCTCCGAGCAACGTATCACCGCCGCCGCCTGCAACTATAAGAGCGTCAATGTCAGGATTTGCGTCAATGATTGCCTCAGCTGTTGCACGTCCTGTGTCTGTTGTTGTACGTCCATACTGAGGATCTAATAATACAACTTTGTCATTAGGATGCTCTGCGTTCCATGCTTCAACGCCTGCTTTGTAGCCTGCCCAGCGTCCCAAGAATGTAGCGTCGCCGGGTTCCCAGCCCTCGAGACCGATTTTACGGCAGCCCTTCTGACCAGCAAGAATTAATACTAAATTTTTGCCGTTGTCGAACTCTGACTCATGAACTGCACCGACATAATATTTTGACTCGCAAGCCTGCTTGTACTCGTCAGGATTTGCTTCTTTGTCAATGACTCTAAAGAACTGGGCAACGTATACTTCATTTTCATCACAAGTCTTGATTACGCTTCCCATCTCTGCGCTGGCTGAGTTGCAGATTATAATACCGTCGCAACCTGCAAGGGCTAAAGTCTCTGCACTGGCCGTAACCTGCTCTGAAATGTGAGCCTGGTCTACCCACTGGGTCTGGACTCCGAGTGCTGCTGCTGCTGCGTCGATCATTCTCTTGCATTCACTGCCAAGAGTGTCCGTGCTGCTCCAAATTGAGATGCCGATCTTAATAGGAGCTGCGAAGGCCGGGGCTGTTGTGAAGAGCGAGAGGACAAGAAGTAGAGCTGTGAACTTTTTCATAATTAGAGTTATACCTCCTGAATAAATATAAATTTTAAAGCGAATTTTTTGGATAGAGAAAAAATATATCTTTAAGGCTTGTTTGTCAATATTAATTTTTGCATAATAAAACCTGCTTTTTACGGCAGGAATTATTTTTTATATACACTGCTTCGATGTCCTATTTCAAGCACAAGGATCACTAAGACTTTATCACGAATTTCACATATTACACGATAATCACCAACGCGGTAACGCCATTGCCTCTGTCTCTCGGATTGGATAATTCGCACAAGTCATTAATGTATGTCTCAATTCTATTTTGAGTAACGTTATCAAGTTTACGCAGAGTTTTGCGGGCTTGTTCTGTGTATTTAATTCGCCACGTCATATATTTTCATGCGTCCGTCTCTTACAGCTGCCGAAATTTCTGCTCCTGTGTCGCTGTCTTCAAAATATTCTTCAAGAAGACTGACGGCTAAATTTTCTGCTGGTTCATTAAATTCTATGCTCCATGCTTGAAGTCTCTGTTCTAGTTCTGACGGTAAAGTTATTTGCATTTATAAAATCATCTCCATTAATAAAACCTGCTTTTTACGGCAGGTTTTGACTCTTAATAATAATAACGTGTTCTGCGAAGTCTTCTTGCTCTTGCTCTGCGTATGGCTCTTCTGCGTCTGATTGCGGCTCTCCGTCTGGCAGCAGGACTCCTGTAATAGCGGTAACGGCTCGTCCTGTGAGTAACTCTTGCGTAACTGGGGGCGGCATCAACAGCGATTGACGTAACGAGCATTAACACTAACATTAAGAGTGCGGATAAACGTTTAAATACTTTGCGCATGATACAAACCTCCTGATTATGTGATTATTATTATGATTTGGATAACGTGCGGTTATTCTATATTAGATTTGTGAATATTGTATGTGTAGCTTTATCTATTTTCTAACTGCTCAAGAATAGAATTCAGCCCCGTATAGTTCATGAATTTTTCTTTTGCTATGTTCTCTATAGTGTTATCGATAACCTCATCAAGAAAAAGTTTTGCTGCCCGTCCCGCTGACCATCGCTTTGTTGAATATAATTTCTGAACTTTTTTATACGAGTGCCAAACGTTCATTCCCGGAATAATGTTTACAGCCTTCTTAATTGCGTACTCTGCGAACTCATCAAAATTTTTCCATGAGGGCAGTAAATTATCAGCAACAACTTCAACGCTTCGTTTACCTGTATTCTTGAACACTGACATAAAAGCTGACTTAAATTCGTTTGGAGTCAAATTCTTTGCTGACTTGATTAGCTTTCCTATGTAATCACCTGCTGTGTTAATTGGATTCATAATCTTCTTAACTGCTGCTTTACGTAAATTGCTGATTATCACCTTGCCTGAACTCTTAGTTATAAGTCCGTACGCGCTCCCTACAATTGGAATGAAGTCCGCAAGATCATTAGCTGCCATGACAAATTCAATCATTGAAGGTGTCTTGCCGTACTTCACGAAATTATAAAACGGTACAACAAAATCATAACCGGGTACATATGACATCAAGCCGTCATCAGAATTATTCTTTGCAGGGAGTCCTGTATTCTTGGCCGGGAAATATTTATCAAGCATGTATTTAGCTGCGTTGAGTCTGCTGCCCATTCCCGACGTGTAATTATGTCCTGAAGTCTCGTCATAGAACATGAACATTAATAACGTATCGCGCTTGACTGCATTGTGATAGCTCAAGATAAAATTTTGAATCTCCTTCAAGCCCCTGAAATATATTACTGCCTGAAGTCCTGCCTCCGTGTACTCGTCAAGAACATTCAAAGCCGGTGTTATATCTTGACTCAAGCCGTCCCATTCGTGCATAAATAAATTCGATATGTCTATAAGCGCACTGAAACTCTTACACGCCTTGAGAGCCGCTTCTCCGTAACGTCCCGTGAACCTGAAGAATGAATGCTCTTGCAGGGGAGCTAACGAATTCCCGAAAAATTTTTCATCATCAGGAAGATTCATTAACTCCGCAGCGTAGTGAGCAAGCCTTAGAGCTTCAGACTTTGACAGAGACGCAAGAAACTCTGAGTTCTCGTTATTCTCTCCTGCCTGACACAGCATGACAGCATAAGCCATTGAGTAACGTGAAGATTTATCGCCGTCAAGAAGTGCAATGAGCTCAAAGAATAAATCAGGTCGTATCATAATCGTAAAGTAAGAGTCAGCACCGCAGTATTTCAATGCTTCATGTAAGCGCGGGTAAGTCTTGAAGTCGTTTATTAATTTCTTGTGATATTCTGAGTCAAGAAACCATGATAACGCTATAATCTGTCCGTCAGTCTTTGCGATTAAGTCTGCGCCGTCTCGTCCTGTATTAAGCAATTATTAAGCAATAGGGCCATAGCATTTGGATATTCAGCACATGCCTTCAATGTCTCGTAGTCAGCCTGTGAAAGTCTCGATAATAATAATTTGTAGCCGTCAGGATTTGACTCTCTAAGATCGTTCAAGAGATTTCGAGGCATATTGCGCGAGTTAATTATTTTTCGTGCATTGTAATTAGCTGCTGATCCTGATTGCAAAATTTCTTTGTCCCTGTTCATTAAGGCTTTGAGTTCGTCATGAAAATTTTTTGCCTGCTCTGAGTCAGTGATTGAGAATGCAAGTAAAAGCTCAAGTGAAATTTCTGCTCTGGCCCGCTCCGGTAAAGATTCAAGTGAATTATACAAGTTCATGAACTCTTCAGAATAAGCGTAAATAACTGGTAATGCTTCGTCAATATTTTTCGCTGAGTAAAGAGCATTAAGAGGCGTTATCCCGAAACGTTTACTTAATGGAATAATCCAGCCTGAATAATTATTATATAGTCTCTTGATTACACTGCTGTGTCCGGGAAATTTTTTCACGAGAGCTTCATATTCAGAGTCAAATTTTGCGATTGACTCTACAGCATGAGTCCTTGAGCGTCCGGAGTGATAATTCTTGCCGTTGTTCCATGTGTAAGCATAAGCTCCTGAGACGTGAACGAGAATTATTATTATTACAAGACAAAGACGGCGCATGATGACTAATTCGCGAACTGTGATATAAACTTCCTGAGACAGTCTGTAACAGGGCTTTTGTCGTTGAGTCCACCTGTAGAATTCAGAGAGAAGCTGAGTATCCCGAAATTATTATCGTATTGAATCTTGCTGCTTATCATATCCTTGAGTTCGTCAGGGTTATTCATGAACAAAATATCTTTGCCAAGTAAAATATAGCGTCCCTTCTCGTGATTTATATCATTAGGGTCAAGGCTGAACACTGCCATAACGTAAATATTATTTATATTAGTGTTGAATATGAATCTCATATAACCGTAAGTATCGCTCTTATTGCCGAGTCTCTTCTTGATTTCGTCAGTAATAATGCTCTCGCTGATATATTGATTGCGGCTTCCTGCTTTCAAGCTGCTAACGGGGTGAACAAGACCTGCGAAAACATTATCGATGTCAAAATTTTTGCTGTCCCTTACGTCGAGATTAAAGCCCTTATCAGTAACAACCTCTAATGAACTGTGCTTGCATTTCTTTGCGAACTCATTAATAAACTCTTCGGGGAGCATGAAACTTGATTGATTCCTTACAGGTTGAATGATTTTATTCTGCCAGGCTGCCTTCTCGGTGTCGACGGCTTCACACACTTCTAATGATTTCGAGTAAAACTCTGCAAAATTATTCTGTAGGCTGCTAATAATTTTTTGAGTCAATTCTTTCGCAGGGTCTCTCTGACTTTGACGCGTATCATGTGAAGCAGCTTGCTGCATATTTCTGGGAGTATTTCGCCTGAACATGTTGCGTATAACTCCGAGTTTAGATTCGGCGATTCCACCGGCTGCCAGGAGACTCACTAATAACATTATCCACGTTGTACAAGCCTTGCTCTTCTTATTCTCTCCTCTTGTTGATTCAACGTTTGAAACGGGAGCAGACTCTTCAAGTTTAATCTGACTCAAGAACGAGTCAATATATTCATCGGGTTTAGCATTATCTAACACAGCTTTTGACAATCTGAAATCGACTCTGTAAGAATCAGAATCATCTTCAAGCAGCTTGTATGAAAATTTACTGCCTGCTGCCCTGTGTAACTCTCTGAATAAGTCCTCGTTAAAGTCTTTGCTATTAACTTTTACCGTGAACATTCCCCGGCCGTACGTTACAGCCTGAGAGTCCAGGAGTTTGCGAAGTTCATTGCGAATTGCGTTAATGTCTCGTATCATGTTTAATTCTCCGTACTTAATAAAATATTTCAAGAACGCTTCAATACATTCATGAATTTCTGCGTCATCTGAAACTGGTTCGGACAGCTTGAACGTAACAAGACGGGCTTTGCTCTTTTCTAGTGAAATTCTGCCTTCGGTCAAGCCTCGTAATTGAGTAAATAACTCCTCGTTGAAGTCTTTAGCTCTGACTCTGACAGTGAAAGCTCTTTTCTTAACGTCCATGATTTTGGGATTAGTGCCTAAGAGTTGATTAATTTTCTCTCTGAGTTCATTTATCAAGGCGTTATTATCATCTTTGACTCCGCTTGCTTCAGGTGCAGGGGTATCAATTAACTTTGATTCAGATATGGACTCAGGCTTTGACTCTGACTCGTGAATATCTTGTGAGACTTCTTTAGGGGGGGCACTAGTTACAGGCTTGGGACTCATGACGAAATATAATGCTCCTGCTATGATGACTGCTGCAAACACTGCCGCGAACTTGAGACTTAATCTTGATGACTCAGACTTCGAAATCTCTTAGCAATGCGCGATAATCAGAGTCAAGTTTCTGTCTGTCATCCAAATATTCTGAGGCGTGCTTAACTCCCCAGTCGAGTCCGTGAATGCCTCGTTCACCTGAAGTAAATACCCAGTAGAGCAAATTCTTAATATTCATCATTTATAATCACCATGGACAGGACGGAATATTTTTATCGGGCTCAAATCTTATAGTCAGGCTGTTTCCGTTGTTCTGAAGAGTAGCATTGAATTTGTCATATCCTTTGAAGCCCCTGCTTACGACTATAGCATGAAAAACTTCATCATTAAACATAGGGTCTACTTCAATCCCTGTGAATTTTACTTCAGACATTCCGACGCTCCAGGTTATTGCGATCCATTGATTGAATACAGGCTCGACTCTATCTTTTATCGTTTCAGTAAAATATGAGTCGTTATTAATATCTATTTTTATCTGCATATCCGGTGTATCTGAAAAACTGTCTGCTGCTGCAAAATTTCCGCTCACGATATGCAGTTTGCCTTGAACTCCGCCTTGAATTGCGCTCAAGAATTCTCTAACTTGATTTATTTCAGAACCTTCACGAGTCCTCAATGCTTCAGGCCATAACGAGACAAAATCGTTCATAACCTTAAGGCACATAGTTATATCGCGTTCACTTCTTGTATTCTTTCGGCTGTTGAACATACCCTTGCAGTACTCGACATTTGCACTCATCAGGGAAGTCAAAAGCTCTTGCTCAAGGCTTCTTGCTTTCTCAATGTGAGGTCTTGCAGTGCTTGAGTCTACAGCTCCCTGAATATCACTCTGTAACTTGCGAATCATATTAGAAATTTCCTGCTTGCCGTCTGAGAAATTGTTCTGCCGGATTATGACTCCTGCTTCGGCTTCAATATCTTTAATGCGTGCATTGACCAGACTCGAAAGGGTATTATTCACTGCCTGCCTTACTGAGTTAACGTTAATATCAGTGCCGAGTTCCTTAACAACATTTGCGAGACCTCCGAGAGTCTTTGATGAGTTAATCTCTTTAACTCTGTCTTCGATTCTCTTCTCATCGAGAAACGCTATTTTCTGAGCAATTCTCTCTTTATCAGCGTTAGGCATTGCGGGGAACTTCTTTAATACATTTTGCAGCTCTTCAATATCATCTGCGTAATAATTCAGGGCGTTGTCTGCTGCGGTCCTGTACAAGTTAGCCTGAGCAGTCTCAAGGATAATTCTGACGGAGGGAGTAATTTTTTCGCTCATGTGAGCCGATAACATCTTCAAGCCTTCTTCAGGTGATACGTTATTAGCTTCGTTGACCCAATCGCCTGCAAGTTTCAGCCAGCGGGCATTTTGTTCTTCACGCCATGAATTTATGCGTTCGGTTAAGTAATCTGCTACTTCACTCGAAATATTAGGGTGATTGATTAACTGTCCTGCACGGTCAATATAAGGCTCTAAGCTGCCAGGGCTGCCCTCTGAAGGTGATGTCCTGCCCCAGTGCCTCAATAAGTTATCTATACGGCTTTGAATTCTTTCGCGCCAGTTCTCCGGAGCTTCGTAATTCAAGCATCGTAATATGATCTCGAACTCCTCATCAGGAGTCATTTGCGAACTTGTAGAATCTATATTAAATAATCTTGCTGCCTCGAAGTACCATGCACTGCCCTTAACTTTTGCGTAATGTTCGGGATTAATTGAAGCGAAGTGCGAGTTATCAAGATAAGTTTCTATTCTCTTGAGAGTCTCGAAAAACACTGCGTCAATTTCAGGGAATGTGCTGTTACTGATTTTGTCTATTTCAGAAGCTATAGGTGCGTAAAATTCTGATTCATATTCCTTGTAAATCTCATCGCGCAGAGAAGCTCTTTCACCGCCTGAACGTATAAAGCCGGGCAGTATAATCGAAGTAAACGGCGAGTGAAATTCATCAAGAATCTTTATTGCCTCTGAGTAATTATTGCGTTCCCGTTCTCTGTTTATGTCAGCTAGGACACTCTTCCAATAAGAATAGTCAATGTAATACGATGCTCCTAACGTTCCTGCTATGATTAATGCTACACCGGCAGCAGCAATCTTCATGAACATCTTCATATAAGATTCTCTGCTTGCAATCATGGCTTCAAACATGTCTTCAACTGACTCGACTACATTAACAGGCTCGAAATTTTCAGGCGGAGTCTTCTCGTCCGTCCATTTTCCCATAGATTGGGTCTTGTATGCCCTGACGTAACCGCCCTTCTTGTAGATTTTCCTTGCGAACCAGCTGCCTTAAATCTGCTCTTTCTTAGCTGCGTCCATCAGCGAAGGAACTTGGGAGATTAATATCTCAACAGAGACATCGGGGACTGTATCGCCCTTAGTGAATATAAACCATATGGGAACATCGGAACGTCCTTTGACTTCACCTTGAGTGTTTGCACGAATTCTTGATATTGCATCTGCGAAAGCTCGATTAATCTTCAGGGCTTCTGATGGGTTGTGAATTATATCATGAGCCGAGATAAAGAAAAATGCTCCGTCTGCGTTCCTGAGATCCTTGCTGACTTCCTCATCGTCCCAGTAATCTCTGTTAGTCGTAAAGCCTCCGGGAAGGTCAACAAGCTCTATATCCATTCCAAGAGAGTCAACTGAGAAGCTGAAATCGACTCGGACATCTGTACCTGCAACGACCTGCTTTTTCTCAAACAGCTGGGTAATGATTTCAGTTATCTTGTCGTCTGAAGCCTGAGACTTTATTGCGACAGGATAATTGCCCTTGCTCAAGTCCGTAACCTGATGGAAGTATGAGCCGAAGAATACAGTTTTGCCGACGTTTGACTCTCCCATGACTGCAATTTTGTATTTCCTGTTCACTTAGATACACACCTTCTTTATAGCGATAATAATTAAGTAAAGCAAAGGTGCGCTAATTTCCTTATCACTTGCAGGATTTCACAACGATAAAATCAATCAGCGCAATTAACAAAAACATTTTCTGCACATAATCTCTTCAAGAGTCCTTGCTATGCTATAATTTAGTACAAAGGATAAGAAAGACCTCTGGACGTGCTGAGTCCACAGATCATGTGCTTGATAATATTAACCGAAATTTATTATAGCATAGATGTTCTTGTCCTTAATTTGTCTTGCCTTGCCGTAATACTTTCTTGATTATAATTTTATTCTCAATGTGTCTTCTATGTCGAATGCATTCGGCTCACTCAGTGATAAAAGATTTATTGCAGAGTACAAAATTTGAACGCTGTGATTATATTAATTTGTGATTTGGGAAACTGTCTCATGAAGTGTTAATAAAACTGGCGGAGAATGGAGGATTCGAACCCCCGGAGGCTTGCACCTCAATTGATTTCAAGTCAACCGCCATCGACCGCTCGGCCAATTCTCCGTTGAACTTGCGAAATTATATCACACTCATTAAAATTTTTCACACGAACACAAAATTTTTTCACGAGGAGCGAATACTTAATGACAGTCTCTAAAGTCTACCCGTCCGACAAGAGGGCAAATGCTCAGATAGAAAAGTTATTGCTCAATGAAGGCATAAGACGCGACAAGAATCTTGATTACACGTGTGCTGCTTACGATGATGATTATAATGTTATCGCAACAGGAAGCTGCTTCGGGAACACGTTACGCTGCATGGCGGTGAGTCACTCACATCAAGGCGAAGGACTCATGAACGAGATAGTTTCACACTTAGTTCAATACGAGTACGAACGCGGAATATATAATTTATTTCTTTACACTAAGTGCAATTCAGCAAAATTTTTCGGTGATTTGGGATTTTATGAGATTGTCAGAGTCGAGAATCAAATTGTCTTCATGGAAAACCGCAAAACAGGCTTTCAGGACTATCTTAACGAACTTGCAAAGACCCGGCGCGAGGGCAATAGAGTCTCTGCACTTGTACTCAATGCGAATCCGTTTACTCTAGGCCATCAATATTTAGTCGAGAAGGCTTCACGTGAGAGCGATATTCTTCACCTGTTCATAGTCAGCGAAGATGCTTCACTCGTTCCGTTTGAAATCAGAAAGAGACTCGTTATCGAAGGCACATCACACTTGAATAATATAATCTATCACGACACAGGAGCATACATCATCAGCAGCGCAACTTTTCCGAGCTACTTTCAGAAAGATGACAATGCAGTAATCGAGAGCCACGCAAATTTGGACTTAAGCATATTCGTGAAAATCGCCCAAGTTCTGGGAATCAATGCCCGTTATGTCGGTGAGGAGCCTAAGAGCTTAGTTACAGGAATATACAATAATATTATGTCTGCGAAACTTCCTGAGAATAATATTCAGTGCGTCATAGTTCCCAGATTAAGAGAGTCAGGAGAGTCGAGTCAGGTAATCAGCGCATCGAACGTCAGGCAGGCACTCAAAGAAGGCAGGCTTGAGGAGATAAAATCTCTTGTTCCTGAAAGCACGTACAAATTTTTCACTAGTAAAAGTCCTGAAGCTGAGAAGATAATAGCGAGAATTCGAGGCACTGATAATGTAATTCACTATTAGAATTAGAGATTATGCTATAATACTCGAATGAAAAACGTAGAAAATATCCTTGACAAAATCAAATTGAGCTGCATAATGGTATCAGGTATCAGGTATCAGGGGATATTATGCTCATTAATAACTTGTCTTAATAATTCATTCACACACAAAAATATAAATCAATCACGAAATATTAAATGCTCTGCTGTGAGTCATTTTCACGGCGGGGCGTTTTTTATGCACAAAAATACTTCAGGAGGCAATTAAATCATGTTTGGCATCGGAAGATTTCTCAGACATTTTGCAGGCAGAAAAAATTTTTACCCGTTATATAAGCGTCTTTATGACTTATCACTACAAGGCATGAACATAGGGCAGGGCAGCGGAGTCTCTGAAAGCGGCGAATTTAACGCACTTGAATACGTAAAGAAACACTGTGCAGGCTCAATACCTGTTATATTTGACGTGGGAGCAAACAAAGGGCAGTATTCACGGGAGCTGCTTAAATTCTTTCATGACGGCAATATACAAATTCACTGCTTTGAACCGGGACATCATACATTTGAAATTCTGAGTCAGGAACTCGGCCAAGAGAAAAATATAACGCTTAATAACTTTGGACTCAGCGATGAGAAATCACAGAGCATTTTATATTACGACAAGGCAGGCTCAGGACTTGCAAGTTTATATCAACGCCAGCTGGATTACTTCAATATAGAATTTAATCAAAGCGAGTCAGTTATTCTCGATACACTTGATAATTATGTTCAGAATAATAATATTGCTGTGATAGACCTGCTCAAGCTCGACGTTGAAGGCAATGAATTAAAAGTTTTGCAAGGAGCTTCTAACTCGCTCTCAAAGGGAATAATCAAATCAATACAAATAGAGTTCGGAGGCTGCAACATCGACTCACGAACGTTTATCAGGGATTTCTGGAATATTCTAAATAAAGATTTTGCCATGTATCGAATCATGAAGGACGGCTTAATCGAAATACCAAAATATTACGAAACGATAGAAATATTCACATGTACTAATTTCTTCTTTGCACATAGATAATTTTACTGTCTTGCTGTGAGTCCTCCGTCAACGCAAAGAATCTGACCTGTGATAAAATCTGCTGCCTCACTGCACAAGAATAACGCTGCTGAAGCTATATCCTGCTTACGTCCTATTCGAGCTAACGGAATGCGGCTCACTAATGCGTCATAAAAATTTTTGTCGTCTAACTGGAATGCGTTAATCTGAGTCCTTACGAACGTCGGGGCAATTGCATTAACGTTTATATTATATTTGCCCCATTCACATGCAAGCTGCTTCGTGTACATATTCAGTGCGCCTTTACTCGTGCAGTACGCGATATAGTCTTTGTCAGTGCCTATTATGCTCTTGACGCTGGAGAGATTTAATATCTTGCCGGACTTATTAGGAATCATGAATCTTTTTCCGGCCTCACGGGTTACGTTATGCAATGCATTAATATTCAGGTTCATAACGTTCATGAATGAGTCGGAGTCATAATCTTCAGCAGGGAGCAGAATATTCTTGCCTGCACAGTTCACTAGAATATCAAGAGTCCCGAACTCACTAGCTATTATATTCATAGCGTCATATATAGACTCTTCGTCAAGAATATCGCACTCAATGACAAGACACCGCCGGCCAAGTTCAGAAGCGTAATTGATAATATCTCCTGCCTTTGAAGCATGTCCTGTGATTGCTATATCTGCTCCGGAACTCATGAAAGCACGGGCAATCTCACTGCCGAGTCCTCCTGTGCCTCCTGTTATAAGCGCAAATTTGTTACTCAATCTGAATAATTCGTTATAATTCATGAGAACAGCCTCCGTATAAAATTTTTGTGAGTGATTTCAGGTTTAGTAATTGACTCGAGTAAATAATCATAAACTTGATTCATAGCTTGCGGATTCTCTTCTTGAGTCTTTCCTGAGACTTCCATTTGAGATAATATCATATCGAACTCAGGGGGCCGACCTAACAGTCCATCACCGAACGACGCAAGAGCCTTCAAATATTGCACATCCCATCGAGGCACTATAGCAAGACTCAACACTGGAACGCGAAACTTTCTGAACATGATAACATTCTCGTCTTCGGGTAAATATTTCACGTACTGTGCTTTATCGTTAATGAATCTCTCAAACGCTGACTTCTTACCCTTTATCGTGAAGACTATTGAGTCACCGTAACCGCACAAGTCAAGATATATGACTCCTGAGTAAGTTTTCATATTATGACTCTCGCAGAATGACAACGCCCCGGACTCTGGGATTATCAAGAACTCTGACTCTGAGTCAAAATTGCTGCCTTTATCAAGAGACTTACTCAGCCTGTTCAATATACTGACTGAAGCCTTATTGCCTGAACTCGTGCAGAATAAATATAAATATTTTAATTGACTCGAAGACATGCAGATAACGGGACTTTGATAACTATCTTGCGAATATCAGCTTCAATATTATCAACAGCTATAGCAGGAACATGAACATCCCACGGGAAATAAACGGCGAACGTTCCGACTTCTAACGGGATTAAACCTTCACGGACATTATTATTATTCTCATAAAACATAATATCTCTAGGAGTGTCAAGCAAGTCTTCATTAACTTTATTGCTTCCGTCATCGTTATAATATGCTGCATTCTCAGGGCCTCCGGAGCATAAAAACTGAACGTCAATAAATTTTCTGTGGACTTCAGGGCGCAGAGTCTCTCTTGCTTGAGTCCTAATGTCGAGAACCTGCAAAATCATATCAGTGTCAGCGAGTCTTATATCGAATTTACCGGGCTCGTGATTGATTAAATCTTCGTGCTTCAAGAATCTCAATGCTTCAGCCAAAGGAACCGGCAGTAACTTTAACTGAGTCTCGAAAAATTCATTATTAACATTTCCATATAACATGACTCTTATAACTTCCTTTCTTAAATCTTAAATCAATATTATAAAAAAATCTCCCCTGCCTAAAAATTTAAAACAGGAGAGATAACGATAATTTATTTACTCTTTGAAAATATCCTTCATGTCTACGCTTGGTTCAATGACTTGACCTGATGTGCTGCTTTCACTCGATGAAGTATCCTGAACCCTGCGCTTTCCGCTGCCCTTGTAAGCTATTTCCCTGAAAGCCTCTGCACCTGTGCCTGCCGGAATCAAATGCCCTATTATGACATTCTCTTTCAGACCGTGAAGGGGATCTAACTCGCCTTTGACTGCTGCACCTGCGAGAACTTGAGCTGTCTGCTGGAACGATGCCGCACTCAAGAAGCTGTCTGTTGCAAGAGCTGCTTTTGTAATTCCGTGAATGAAGGGTTTGCACTCCGGGAACTCGCGCATTTTACGGACAAATGTAACATCGCGGATTATTCTAAGCTCATCAACTTTTGCGTTCGAGGCTCTAACTATGACTTCAACGGGGTTAAGTCCTGCAATCTCTTCAATAGCTGCTGCCTTGAGTTCCATTCCTGCATGGAGGCTTGACTCTGAGTCTTCATCGTCATCTTCGTACTCTTCTGACTCATCTTCTGCTTCATCTTCAGATTCAGACTCTGACTCGATCTCTGACTCGATCTCTGACTCTGTCTCATCGTAAACTTCTGACTCTGATTCAATCTCAGACTCTGACTCCTCGTCTTCGTCTGCAACGGTAAGCCCAAGCAGTATTTTATTTCTGAGTCTCCCTGTCAGCAATTTAGTCAAGACATCAAGCCTTGTCAAGACTCCTTCTTCAGTCTCGATGGTGTCGCGTTTGCCCTCTGCGAACTCGTCAATGATAGCAGCATCAATATTGCGCCCTGTAGCTTCGCCGTCCTCGAATAATTCTTGATTCCATAATTCTTTGCTGTTCAATAATTTCTTCATGGCATCGATAACGTCGAGTCTCTCTACTGCGTTCCAGACTTTGACGCTTCGAATCCTGTTCGACAAAATATCATTAGCGCAGTCCTCATCAAGGGCAGCATCTCTCTCGTAAATAATTTCGCCGTCTGAAGAGAGCAGATCTTCAGCAAGCCATTTATTATCAATAACTCTCTCGAGCAAATCCTGATCTCTGACACCGATTATAACAGGACTCCCTGAAGTCAACATGCGAAGGTCATCACGGCTTAATTTCGTATCTCTCTTTAGTGAAGTTCTGCCTATTCTGACATTCCTGTCTAAGATCATGCCTTCCATACTCTTCCTGAATGCAGCGCGGCCGAGAATTACGTCAACGTTTTGATTATTATGCCTTACAGTCAGCATATGAACAGGAGTTCCGGGCGTTAATATCTTTCTCAATGAGTCTTCATCGAGTTCACGGCCTATTAATTCCTGAATATCCTCGTCAACCTTGTCAACGTCAATCAGAGTATCACCCCTGAAAGCTCCGGTTGCAGCTCCGAGTCTCTGGGTATTCTCTTTCTCTATCTCAGCGCAGACTTTCTCGACCTCATCTTCCCAGACCATATCGCCTGCTACAAATGAAGTGTCGCCCTCTTCGATAACACGGACTTTATTCAACGGGGCAACTTTTCGCAGGATAACTTCAATATGTTTATTATTTATGCTGACACCCTGAGAGTGATAGACATATTGAATCTCATCAACAAGCATTCTCTGGACAGCGTTAATTCCGTTGACTTCAAGCAATTGCTGAGGATCTACGCTGCCTTCAGTTAAAGGAGTCAGCTTCTCGACCTGCATACCCTCTTCAATGCCCTCGCGGATTTCCTGTCCTGACGGTATAGCGTGAGTCAATCTCTCTGTGCCGTCTTCATTGACAACTATAACTTTATGCTTGCCTTCTGTAGCCCTGATTTCCTCAATATGACCGTCAAGACCTGCGAGAATGCAAACTTTTCTTGGCCTCCTGACCTCGAATAACTGCTCAATTCTGGGAAGACCCTGCGTTATATCTTCTGCTGAACGGACTCCGCCTGTATGGAACGTTCTCATTGTTAATTGCGTTCCGGGTTCTCCGATTGACTGGGCTGCGACTACACCGACTGCTTCACCGATTGGAACGAGCTTTCTAGATGATAAATCAGTGCCGTAACATTTCTGGCATATACCTTTCTTCAATGCACATGCTAAAGGCGATCTTACCCAGACTTCATCGAGTCCTGCTGCTTCGACTCGTTTCGCAAGTTCTTCTGTGATAATATCACCGGACTTGACTATAATATTGCCTTCAGAGTCGCTAATATCATGAAGTGAAGTTCTGCCCGCAATACGTTCTGCAATGCCTATCATTACCTTGCCTTCACTTAACAGCGGGTGAATGCAGACTCCCTTATCAGTTCCGCAGTCGTGTTCAGTGATAATTAAATCCTGAGAGACATCAACAAGTCTTCGAGTCAAGTAGCCTGATTTTGCAGTTCTAAGCGCAGTATCAGCGAGTCCCTTTCTTGCACCGTGAGTCGAAATGAAGTACTCAAGCATATTCATTCCTTCTCTGAAGTTTGCCGTTATGGGATAATCTATAGTCTTTCCTGTAGGGTCAGCCATAAGACCGCGAATACCTGCCATTTGACCCATTTGACCGAGTGAACCTCTTGCACCGGACTCGACCATCATTCGGACTGGATTCTCAGGACTCATATGTTCCTTGATCTTCTCTGCAATATCCTTCGTTGCCTGAGCCCATAACTTGCTCTTCTGGTCAAGATACTCATCATAAGTTAATAAGCCCATCTCGTAATTTTCTTTCGCGATATTGTCTTCAGCTTGAGTCGCTTGGGTAATCTCTGCCTTCTCATCAGGAATTCTTACGGCTTGGACACCGAAACTTATACCGCTCCTGGCTGCCCAGTGATAACCCAGTGATTTAATCTCGTCGAGCATATCAACGACTCCGGGTCTGTCGACTTTGTCATAAGCTGAGTCTAACAATTTGCCGATCTTCTTTTTATCGAGCTGTTCATTAACAAAGCGCAATTTCTCTGCAATATGACTGTTGAACATAACGCGTCCCGGTGAAGTCTCAAAGAATATTATTCCCGGTTCGCCTTCGACTTCTTCAAGACTGTTGACAATGACTGCCTCGCCGTCTTTCGTATATTTGCGTCTGCCCTTAGGTCTTCCGAATTTGTCAGGGTCTTCCTTGAGCCATATACGCGAATTAACGTGAACGACTCCGTGAGATATTGCGCTCATAACGTCATCCATATCCCTGAAGTGCCTTCCGTCGCCCTTGAGTCCTTCTCTCATGTCAGTTAAGTAATACACTCCAAGAACTATATCTTGAGTCGGAGTTACAACAGGTTTGCCGCTTGCAGGTGAAAGCAAATTATTAGCCGATAACATTAAGAGTCTTGCTTCTGCCTGAGCCTCGATACTTAAGGGGACGTGAACAGCCATTTGGTCGCCGTCAAAGTCAGCATTAAATGCCGTACAAACCATAGGGTGAAGCCTGATTGCCTTACCTTCCATTAAGACGGGCTCGAATGCTTGAATGCCCAATCTATGCAGAGTCGGAGCTCTATTCAACATGACAGGATGATCTTTAATAATATTCTCGAGAATCTCCCAGACTTCAGCACCGCCCTTTTCTATCTTGCGCTTTGCATTCTTGACGTTGGGAGCGAGTCCGCCTTCTACTAACCTGCGAATAACAAACGGCTTGAATAACTCTAACGCCATCTGCTTAGGGAGTCCGCACTGATAAATCTTTAACTGGGGGCCGATGACAATAACGCTTCGTCCTGAGTAGTCGACTCTCTTACCTAATAAATTTTGGCGGAATCGTCCTTTCTTGCCCCGTAATAAATCCGTAAGACTCTTTAAAGGCCGTGAACCTGCACCGAGTACAGCCTTGCCGACTCTGCCGTTATCGATTAAAGCGTCAACGCACTCTTGAAGCATTCGTTTTTCATTGCGAATTATTATCTCAGGAGCATTTAACGCCTGCAATTTCTTGAGTCTATTATTCCTGTTAATTACGCGCCTGTATAAATCATTAAGATCACTCGTTGCGAACCTTCCGCCGTCAAGCTGGACTAACGGCCTTAAATCCGGAGGTATAACGGGCAGGACATTCAGAATCATTGACTGAGGCTTAGAGTCGCTCTTTCTGAAATCTTCTACAACTTGAAGCCTTTTCACGAGTTTGCGTTTCTTCTGTCCTGTAGTATCTGCAATTTGTTCACGCAATGAGTCAGCAAGTAAATCCAAATCAAGTTTATTAATCAGTGTTTGGACTCCGTCTGCTCCGATACCTGCTTCAAATTCGGGGTCGTAGGCACTGCATAATATCTGCTGCCGTTCGTAAATGACATCGGCTTGATTAAACGGTGACGAACCTGCTTCAATTACTAAGTGGCACGGGTCATCTACGACTTTTTCATGACGAGTAACTCTAAATCTTCCGGGATAACGCTTCTCAATGAGAGTTAATTCACTTCTTGATAACACTTCGCCTTTACTGTACGGGGCTTTCACTGCGCCTGTTACGATAAATGCTTCATTGCTGCCGATTTTAGCCCGGACTGCATCATCATCTGCCTTTGACTGGGGAACTACTGCACCGGCCTCAAGACCTAAACTTTCAGAGTCTTTGCTTAATACAAATGCAGGTTCAGCCTTAAGACTATCCTCGCCGTATTCCGTCTTGTATTTCGAGAGCTGACTCGCTGTGAGCAAATCGCCGACCTCAACGGGGACGTTCTCTATTCCTTCGAGCAGAAATGCTTCTTCATACTGAAAATCTTCGTCATAGTGAGTATGAATCTTCAATTCACTTTCGGATATAACAGAGCCTCTCGGAGCTAAATCAGGACGTTTTGAGGCAATGACTTTATAAGACTTCTCGGGCTTCCTTGTCGGAGCAAAATATATTACTTTCTCTAAATCTTTTGCGCTTGTTCCTAATAATAAACTTAATCTGCTGGGAATTCCCCTTAAATACCATATGTGAACTACAGGCACGGCCAAATCAATATGTCCCATGCGTTCGCGTCTGACTCTGTTGTCCGTAACTTCGACTCCGCAGTGTTCGCATATTACGCCCTTGAACTTAGGCCCTGAACGTTTATATTTTCCGCACTTGCATTCATAGCTTCTTGTAGGCCCGAAAATCTTCTCGCAGAACAATCCGTCAGTTTCGGGTCTTAACGTCCTGTAATTAATCGTCTCCGGTTTAAGAACTTCTCCGTTTGATATTTCATGAATTCTTTCAGGAGTCGCAAGTTTTATTCTGACTCCAGTAATTTCTTTAGCAGGCAAGTTTACAACTCCTCCTCTTCAGTGCTTTCCGGCTTGTCATATATGCTTGGGGGCATGTCTTCATTAAAATTCATGTTCATTAAGTCATCTTCGCTTGGTTCTCTGCCCTCAAACAGATCATCTGAGCTTTGCATATAGTCTTCATATTGGCTTATATCCTGACTAAAGTCGCTCATATCCTGATTCATTTCCTGCGTGTCATCGTGTGCTTCTCTCATTGAGTCCAGTGAATCTGGTGATTCTGCTTCGTTATTTTCCTGTGATGCCTGAGATTTGCGGCTCTTTCTGGGCTTTCTGGGAGATGTGAATATCTCTGACTGCTTGCTGCTGCTTCCCCTGAATACCGGTCTCTCGTCATCTTCCAGCGGTATATCTCCGTGAGTGCCGTCCGAGTACGCAACATCAACATCGAGGCCAAGTCCTTGAAGTTCTTTCACCAGGACTCTAAAACTTTCAGGGACACCTGGCTTGACTAGGCTTTGACCTTTCACAATGCGTTCATAAGTCTTGTCGCGTCCCCGTATATCATCAGATTTGACCGTTAATATTTCCTGCAAGACATTAGCTGCTCCGTAGCCTTCGAGTGCCCAGACTTCCATTTCTCCGAATCTCTGGCCGCCGAACTGCGCTTTGCCTCCCAAAGGCTGCTGGGTAATCAAGCTGTAAGGCCCGGTTGATCTTGCGTGAATCTTGTCATCGACCAAGTGATTTAATTTAAGCATGTACATACATCCTATAGTAACTTTCTTGTCCATAGGTCTGCCTGTCCTGCCGTCTCTAATCGTAATCATTCCGTCTTCGGTCAAGTCTTTGTATTTAGTCTCTGCTATCTTGCGCATTTCGTCAAATATTTCGTTCTCGTTGGCTCCCTCGAAAACCGGAGTCGACACGTGCCAGCCGTTATTCAACGCTACAAAGCCCATTATAGTCTCAAGAACCTGGCCTAAGTTCATTCGTGAAGGAACTCCCAAAGGATTTAACACGACATCAACAGGAGTCCCGTCTGGTAAATAGGGCATATCTTCAACAGGTAGAATTCTACTCACAACGCCTTTATTTCCGTGACGGCCTGCCATCTTGTCTCCGACTGTAATTTTGCGTCTCTGAGCTACGTAAACTTTCACGCTTCGAATTACTCCGGAACTTAATGCTTCGGGGCTGCTCTTCCTGTCCATCTGCTTGACTGCTACGACTTTACCCCATGAGCCGTTAGGGAGCTTGAGTGAATTATCGCGGACTTCTCTAGCCTTCTCGCCGAATATAGCACGTAATAATTTCTCTTCTGGAGTCTGATCGCTCTCACCCTTAGGCGTAACTTTACCGACAAGAATATCACCTGCACTGACTTCAGCTCCGATCCTGATTATTCCGTCATCATCAAGATTGCGCAATAAGTCTTCTCCTACATTAGGAATATCGCGGGTAATCTCTTCTGCTCCTAATTTAGTCTCGCGGGCGTCAATTTCGTACTCTTCGATATGAATCGATGAAAATTTATCTTCTTTCACGAGATTTTCACTGAGCAAAATAGCATCTTCAAAGTTATAGCCTTCCCAAGGAACGAACGCAACTAATACATTATGGCCAAGAGCTAATTCTCCGTTGTCGATTGCCTGACCGTCCGCTATGATGTCGCCTTTCTCTACCTCTTCGCCCTTGTGAACTAACGGTCTCTGATGTATCAAAGTTGACTGGTTAGAGCGTCTGAATTTTATTAAGTCATAAACTCTCTCGCGTCCCTTAGAGTTCTTTATCTTGATTTTATCTGCATCTACGTAGCTTACGACTCCGGGTTCTCTTGCAATGACGCATGAACCTGAATCGCGCGCTATCCTGTGTTCGATTCCAGTGCCTACTCTTGGTGCTTCAGGCTGAATTAACGGAACTGCTTGACGCTGCATGTTTGAACCCATTAATGCCCTGTTAGCGTCGTCATGCTCTAAGAAGGGAATTAAGGCAGTTGAAGGCGATACAATTTGACGGGGCGAAACGTCCATATAGTCAATCATATTAGTAGGAACTGTGATAATTTCATCAGCATTTCTTGTCGGACAAGTATCCCCTGCTATAGTGATTCCGTCATCCTCAAGGGGGGTATTTGCCATTGCGACATAGCTTTTGTCTTCATCGTCAGCTGAGAGAAATACTATATCATCAGTCAATTTGCCGTCTACTACTTTGCGTCTTGGCGTAATCAAGAAGCCGTGAGAATTCAAACTTGCATAAGTAGTCAATGACGAGACAAGACCGATATTAGGGCCTTCAGGAGTCTCAATAGGACAAACCCTGCCGTAGTGGGTATAGTGAACGTCTCTAGCTTCAAAGCCTGCTCTTTCACGACTCAAGCCTCCGGGACCGAGTGCTGAGAGCCTTCTTCTATGCGTAACTTCTGCTAACGGGTTAGTCTGATCCATGAACTGCGAAAGCTGCCCTGATCCAAAGAATTCGCGTAAACATGCTGCTATGGGTCTAACGTTGATTAATTCGCGTCCTGTAACATCGTCAAGGCTAGGTACTGTAGTCATTCGTTCTTTGACTATGCGTTCCATTCTGAGTAAACCTATTCTGACTTGATTTTGCAGCAATTCACCGATTGAGCGGACTCTTCGATTTCCTAAGTGGTCAATATCATCGCTCTTCTTGTCTTCGGATTTCATGGCGAACATTTCTTTTACTATTGCGATAACGTCATTAAGAGTCAATAATTTCTCATCTTCAGAGACGTTCATATTAAGTCTTCGATTCAATTTATAGCGTCCGACTCTGCCAAGAGTATAGCGTCTTGAATCCTGCAGCATGGTCTTGAAGTACTCTCTGGCGTTCTCGACTCTTGAAGGCTCGTTAGGTCTCAGCTTCCTGAAGATTTCCTGCATTGCCTCATCAGGACTCTTTGTATTATCCTTCTCGAAAGTCAATGCAAACGAAGGGTCCATGTCATAAACGTGAATGCCGCCCTCGTTGTTAATATCAGCGTTATATAATATATCCAGGACATCGCGTGTTACAGGTCTGCACTTGGCAACGATCAAATGGCCTTCTGAGTCAAAAACGTCCTCAGCAGCAATCATGCCTTTCATTTCCTCGCAGTATTCCATGAAGACCGGCTGAATTCCGAATAAATTTATAATCTCTTCGTTATTCTGAGCTCCCAGAGCCTTTAATAATAACGTGATAAATAATCTTCGTCTGTTATCTATATTAGCAGTTACAGGCTCACCCCTGTCCATAGCAAAATCGAGCCATGCGCCTCTGTCCGGGATTAATTTCGCCGAACACTCATCGCCCGAATGTGTGAAATAAATTCCTGCTGAACGTGCAAGCTGGTTAATTACGACTCGTTCAGTGCCGTTAATAATAAAAGTTCCCCGCTCGGTCATAATAGGGAAGTCGCCCAAGAAAATTTCCTTGTCTTCCTTGCTGACCTGAGTCTTTGTGTTCGTGAGCCTGATCGTAGCTTTTATCGGCCTTGCCCACGTCATATCTTTCTGCCTAGCTTCTTCTTCTGATATTTTAGCTTTGTCTATCGTATATCTTACAAATTCAAGAGCAAAATTTCCGTCATAGCTTTCAATCGGGAAAATCTCTTCTAATAACTCTTGCAGACCCTGTGAAGCTCTTGAGTCCGGATCTACATCGTCCTGATAAAACCATTGATATGAGGCTCTCTGAACTTCGATCATATCAGGCATCTCTATAACATCGTGAGCGCGTCCGAAAGTATATCGCTTTCTTGTTTTACTGATTGGGACAAACTCAGGCATATTTAACCTCCCTGACAGTTTGGTTGTTGTTAGTGCAATGACGCATAATAACAAAGAGATATAAACATGTCAAGAAACATGAATATATCTCCGTAGTTTTCACGATTTAATATATGGTTAATCTTACTTTGCTTAATATTTGATGACTTGATGCCCGGAAGAGGACTCGAACCTCCGCGACCTTGCGATCACTAGAACCTGAATCTAGCGCGTCTACCAATTCCGCCACCCGGGCAGGCGAAAAATATTTTAGCAGTGTATGAAAATTTTTCAAGTGATTAAATTTATCACCTTCATTGAGACAAGTATTCATGATTAATTACTCATCGAGCTTGCTTAATAATAAAAAGTTATCGAGAAAAATTTTTCTGTGAAGAATTATCAATAGCAAGTCAAGCAGTTTAATTTGTATTAGTAATTGTATTAGTAATTCATTCTTTATCTTGTAATGGGAAAATTTTATTTGTGAAAGCATTTGCATTATATCATGAAGATTAGATTATTTTCACAGTGTATAATTTTTCGCAATAATTTAATTTATAATTCATAATCAGGAGTGATGATTTATTTCATGAACATAACAGTAATCGGCACCGGCTATGTAGGTCTCGTAACAGGTACATGTTTGGCGCGCTACGGCAATAACGTTACATGCGTCGACGTAAACAAAGAACGAATTAACACACTTCGCAAAGGAACAGTTCCATTTTATGAGCCAGGTCTTGAAGAGATGATGACCCGCAACACCCGCGAAGGAAGATTATTTTTCACGGACTCGACTCAGGAGGCATTGCAGAACTCTGAAATATGCTTTATCTGCGTAGGGACTCCTCAGGCTCAGGACGGCAGCGCAAATCTTGAATATATAGACTCAGCAGCTCATGATATTGGCCGGACTATGATTAATGATTTACTCGTTATCGTAAAGTCTACAGTTCCAGTCGGGACTAATAAGAGGGTCGAGAAAATTATTCGTGATGAACTTGCAAAACGTAACGCAAATTATAATCTTTTCATGGCTTCAAATCCTGAATTTCTGCGTGAGGGTTCTTCACTTAATGACTTTCTTGAACCTGATAGAGTCATAATAGGCATCAATGACCCTGAAGCAAGAGAAATCTTCACGAGTCTTTATTCATTCCTTGAGCCTGCAAAATTATTATTCATGGATACAGCAAGTGCCGAAATGTCAAAGTATGCTGCTAATGCTATGCTTGCTTCACGAATTTCTTTCATGAACGAGATGGCAGGAATTTGCGAACATGTCGGGGCAGATGTCGAGAACGTCAGGCGGGGTATAGGCCTCGATGAGAGAATAGGCAGGAAATTTCTCAATGCTGGCTGCGGCTACGGAGGTTCATGCTTCCCAAAGGACGTAAGGGCATTAAGGGACTTCGCAAGAAATGCAGGCTACGAGGCTCAAATATTAACTGCAATTGATGACGTGAATGAACGCGCAAAGAAATCTTTATTCGAGAAAATATCATCCAAATTTGACTCTCTCGAAAATAAGACTATAGCAATATGGGGACTGGCATTCAAACCAAAGACAAGCGACACTCGTGAAGCTCCGGCTCAAGTGTTGATTAAGGCATTGTTGGAGGCAGGCGCAAAGATTCAGGCAAGCGACCCACGTGCAATAGAAGAAACCCGCCAAGTCTTAGGCGAACATAAAGGACTCGTTTACGTTCATGATATTTACGATGCTGTTAATAATGCAGATGCACTTGCAATTATAACTGAATGGGATATTTACAAGCAGCCTGATTTCAAACGAATGAAGAACTTAATGAACCGCGCTTTAATAATCGACGGCAGAAATTTATACTCTCTAAATGACATGAGAAAACGAGGCTTTGAATATATCTCAACAGGAAGGCCTGAAGTGTAAATGCGAAAATTTATTATGCTATTCATGATGTTATCAGCGTCATGTGCTTTCGGTGCTGAGATCGAATCTCTTGAACGCAATGCAATGATCTTACGGGTCGAATATAACAGACTCGGCAGCGAGGGCGATCCAATTGAACGCGAGGCAGTATTACGAGAGATCATAGACACCTGCAAAGGCACTGAAGAGGCAGAGGCAGCTTACTGGGATCTGGCAGACTTGTATCTTGACTCATTCCCTGAAGAACGAAGGCAGGAGGCTTGCGAAATGCTCGAACTATGCCTGAAGAATTACCCTGATACAAGACGTTCTGTTCTGGTAAAATGCAGACTCGTTGAACTCTATGATAATAATAATACAAGACGCTCTGAACTTATTAACCAGATTAAAAGCGATAAGTCAGTGCCTAATCTCATCAAGGAAGGACTGAATTAATCATGAATTATTATCTTTGTTTCGACGCAGGGACTCAAAGCGTTAAAGTTGCAGTTTATGACGAGTCAGGAAATCTTGCAGCAGTTGACGTTAATCCCACGACTTTATATTACCCTGAAAGCGGCTGGGTAGAAATGAACGTTAACGAATATTACGAGCTTGCTTTGAAGGGCATGAAGAGATGTGCTGAAATCTTACGCGGGAAAAATATTGACTTGACTCAAATACGCTCAATCATGGGCGATGGAATTATATGCGGCACGGCAGGCATTGACGAGTCAGGGAAACCTGTAACGCCTTACATAAATTATCTTGACTCACGAACTCAAAGCGACGCTGAATATTTATGCTCACTCAATCTTGACATATGGGCCAATGAAACCGGAAATCCTGAGCCTTTGTGTTTATTCCCTGCTCTACATGCACGGTGGCTGTTAAAGAATTCTCCGGACTCAAAGAAAATATGCAAGTTCGTCCATAATGCACCGTTTATCTTGATGAGTCTTGCAGGACTTGACGCTAAAGACTCGTTTATCGACTGGGGAGCAATGTCAGGCTGGGGACTCGGCTATAACGTGATTAATAAAGAATGGTCTGACGAGCAGCTAAATATTTTGGGAATCGATAAAGCACTAATGCCCCGAATAGTGAAGCCTTATGACATAATAGGGACTCTTTCACATGAAGCAGCAGAATTTACGGGATTACCAGAAGGCATAAAGATTTGTGCAGGTGCAGGAGACACAATGCAGTCATTATTAGCGTGCGGAGTCTATGAGCCGGGACACGCTGTCGATGTCGCTGGTACTTGTTCAATGTTCTGTATCTCTACAAATGGAATAATACCCGGACTCAGCAAGAAAGGTAACGCGTTAATCTTTAACTCAGGGACTCTGCCTGACACATATTTTTACTGGGGCTTTGTCAGGACAGGGGGACTTGCATTAAGATGGTTCAGAGATAATATCTGCAATCAGCCGGGCAATGACGATTATTATAAATTCTTGTCAGAAGGCGCGAAAAATATTCCTGCAGGTTCTGACGGCTTGAGATTCCTCCCTTGGCTCACTGGAGGTCCTGAAGGTTTCAGGGAAGTTCACGGCTGCTTTATCAACATGAACATGAACACGAATCAATTTGCTATGTGGCGGGCAGTCCTTGAGGCAATAGCAGGGGAGTACGGCGAGATCGCTCAAAGATGTCGAGAGTCAGGGACTCCGGTTGACAGAGTTATTATAACTGAAGGGGGCAGCAAAGATGCTCTCTGGAATCAGATTAAGGCAGACATGATTCAAGCACAGACAATAACGCTCAGGACAAACGGAGCACTGGGAACTAATGCAGTTATAGGAGCCTACGCGGCCGGTGATTTGCAGGACAGTATAGAACATGCTTTAAAGAAGAATTTGACCGAGACGGGAAGATATAAGCCTGAGAATAAATTAACTCTTCCTGAGATTCCGTTCAAGATATAAATATAAAGCCTCCTCATGAATAATAACGCTCACGGGGAGGCAGAAAACTTCTATAGCTGGACAGCTGCTTCAATCATGTCATCGGAGCTTGTCCCGTT
This sequence comes from Synergistaceae bacterium, assembly GCA_017439345.1. GTDB lineage: Bacteria > Synergistota > Synergistia > Synergistales > Aminobacteriaceae > JAFUXM01. Next base: position 23,398 of record JAFSJJ010000030.1, on the reverse strand, counting down.
GCAATATTTACAGGCTTCCATGAAAGTCGGGAACATGTAATATTTCAAGAGTGCTTTGCGCAGTTCTTTATTATCACTGAAATCTGATAGCTTGAGATAATCCGATTCAGACTCGTTAAAGCCTTGAATTCTCGAAGCGTCACTGGCCCTGCTGCATCTGGCAAGCTGTCCCCTTTCAAGCGTAAGGCATCTCCTGAATGCGCATGAATCGTAACGCTGTCTTACTGTCTCATTGTCAGTTAAGGCGTAATTAGTCAGGTCAACTCCTCCGCAGTTATACCATCGGCCGCAGCCTCCTGCAAATTCGTAGACTGAGTAAATAATCTCATGTTCATGCAGTATATTAATTAATTTCTTTGTCCTATCTGGGGTAACGTTATAGTCGCTGATTCTGATTCGTGTATTGCAAGATTTGATTATGTCAAGAAGTGAATCATTAGGAATGATTGAGCCGTTCGTAGCAATGTCTATATTAGAAACTTTGCCCCCCCCCAACCTCAGTAGTATTACGCAGAAACTTAACCAGCTCTCCTAAGTCAGAATACAAGAACGGTTCGCCGCCCTGAATCTGAATCGTAGTTATAGAGTCAATGCTCGTGAATATACGCTTAAGCCAGCCCTTCATGTCATCGAGTTTACAGCGCATAAACTCTGCCGGAGCATACGGAGCAAAATTACCGCAATCCCTGCATTTGTAATTACATGCCTGACCTACACTTATAACGAGAGCAGGAATACAGAACGGCTTTAACCCTATCAGCCTTGAATAATATACGTACTCTCTATCAAGACCTGCAGAACGCAAAATTTTGAATATGAGTCTCTTAATGAAAATCACGCAAACGATCTCCTTTCATGAAATAAATAAAATAATAAATAAAATCAGGAAGCACTATATTATCAGCACTTCCCGAAAAATTTTTATTACGCTATGTACTGCTGCTTTCTCATATCGAGTAATAATTTTCTCTCGAATAAGTCTTCAGTGATTTCGTCAGCCTGCTCTGTCATCATGAATGCTTCTTCAAAGACAGAATCTCCTGCAACGTCAACCTGTCCTTCAAATGCGCGCTTCAAGAATATAGGCGTTATTATCGTGCAGACTATAATCATAATGATAATCGGCCCTAAGTATGCATCACTGATTAAGTTCATGGCCATACCTTTTTTAGCTACGATTAAGGCGACCTCACCTCTACAGACCATGCCGAGTCCTATTTGATAACTTTGATGCTTATCGAACCTGCACAGCATTGCACCGACTCCGCAGCCTCCCAGCTTTGATATTATGCTGACTGCAACAAGAGCCGCCGTGAATATTATTAACTCATAAGACATAGAAGGCAGGACGACCTCAAGGCCTATATTAGCAAAGAATACAGGAGTCAATAATAAATATGCTATCGTGTCAAACTTGCTTGCGATATACTGGCCTTTAGGGGACAAGGCTATAATCATTCCTGCTGCAAACGCGCCTATAATATCAGCGACTCCGAAAAGGGACTCTGCTGCCCACGCCATGAATAAGCAGAACGCAAAGCCTATGACAGGATAACGCCGTAAATTTCTCTCAGCTTGAACTCTATCTGACCAGACCATATATTTATAATAAATAATTCCTGCTGCTCCTACGAACATAAAGAAGCATACTATCTTGACCATGACCAGGACAAGATTGACTTCTTCACCTGCAATGCCTGTTATGAGGGTCAAGCATATTAAGCCCAGAATATCGTCTATCAGTGCTGCCGCTAAAATAGTGTTGCCGACTTTAGTAGACATCTTGCCGAGTTCCTTTAGAGTCTCGACTGTAATTGAAACTGAAGTTGCAGTTAGGACAGCTCCGACAAATACAGCTGAAGCAAACGTTGCGTTCTCGTCAAACAGGTACATCAAGCCTGCGCCCATTCCAAGAGGCAGTATGACTCCTGTTAATGCAACTACAAAGCCTACTGTCCCTGATGCTTTGAGTTCGTCAAGATTAGTCTCCATTCCTGCGGTGAACATGATAACTATAACGCCGAGTTCAGCCATTCGAGATAATAAAGCACTTGGCATTAAACAGAACTGGACTCCGAAAAAATGATTAGTGATTGCTCCAAGAACCGCAGGCCCGAAGAATAATCCTGCCATTAACGCTCCGACGACTTGAGGCAATTGCGCCCGACGTGAGAGAATGCTGAAAATTTTTGTTGATAAAAGAATGACGCAAAGACTTAATAAATAATTATAGCCTTCCAAGATAGATTAGACCTCCTGAAAAATTTTATTAATTCATAATTCATATTCGTCATCAGCAGCTTCACCCAGCAAAGCCCCGACCTGATGCCGCCAAGGTAGTGACGGATGAGCACCGATCTTAGTACATGCCAGAGCACCGCACGCAGAAGCAAATCTTGCAGCACGCTCAACAGGCTGTCCTTCAGTCAAAGCAATGCAGAACCCTGAACAGAAAGCATCTCTTGCTCCGGTATTATCTACTGATCTGATATTGAACGCATCAAACGAAAAATGATCCCCATTATTCATGAAGATCATTCCGCCTTTAGAACTCTGAGTTACGACTAGATTCTTGACTCCCCGCTTTAGAATTTCATCAGCCATAGTGTTTATATTTACTGAAGACTTTTGCTGCTGTTTATGGCCCGAGTAAAAGCTCAAAGCACGTTCATTAAGAATCATATAGTCAATATTAGCCCATGACTCTCCAGGCAGAGAGAAAGGAGGTTCAGCCGATAAGAAAGTTTTGCACCCTGATTGTCTTGCAAGTTTCAAGCCTGCTGTCACTGTCAACGGCGGACTTTCCATTTGGAATAACGCACAGTCTGACTTCATGAATATATCTTTTGAGTCTGCTATTGCCTGTTCATCGAGTAAAGAATTTGCTCCCTGTGAAAGTATTATTGAGTTCTCGCCGTTGTGATTCACTGCGATTAATGCCGTTCCAGTCGGTGCTTCTTTTCTGGTCTGAAGATGTGAACAGTCTACACCGTTTTCGAGTAATAAATTTCGTAATTTCTTTCCGAAGTCGTCTGCTCCTACACAGCCTATGATATATGACGAAGCATTTAGTCTTGCTGCTGCCAGTGCCTGATTTGAGCCTTTGCCTCCTCCTGCCATTCCGAATGGACCGCCTATCAACGTCTCGCCAGTCTTTGGACAATGAGGAGCCCTCATAACCAGATCTATATTTAATGAACCTACTACTGCAATTGATGCCATTTTCTTACGCCCTCCTCGAAGTTTTATTTATATTTATACGTGATTATAATTTGCGTATAATAACACAAAATTTTTCAAGGAGTGAATTTATAATGAAGAAAGAATTATATCTTGCTGTGATAATAATCTTTGCACTAAATATTTTTGCCTGTTCAAGTTATGCCGGTGGATATCCTTCAAGTGAGCTGCTGAATATGACTCTTGAGAGTCTGCGCTGCGACTTTGCGAATAATACTGCTTATGTTCGCGGAGTCGGAGTGATTCATGACAACAATGCTCATGGAAAATTATTAGCGAGAAGGGCTGCTTTGACTGATGCAAGACGAGGCTTATTGATTCTCAAACACGAAATTGAATCCGGAAAAAAGTTCACGTCCGGACGAATAAAAACATCAGGACATGTCCCGGCACTGAAGATATTATCAGAGAGTCAGAATCAGGAGCAAAATCTATATTTCGTTGAAGTCCAGGCTGCCTTGTCAGAACTCTTGAGAAATAAAGATTATATTAACATGCTGACAGGACTCTGATTCTCTGAGTGAACAAAATTAATTACTCTTGAATATTCAAGCCGTCTGCCTCGCTGCTCTTCATGCTTCGTAAGGCAATATCTTCGGTCAAGTTCTTGATGTCCTCTTCAGTCCACTCTTTGGAAGCCCTGCCTCCTGTTACGTTCTGCATAGCTGCCTGAGCAAGTGACTGATCATTATTAAAGAGTTCGAGATACTTGTAATAAAGCCTGTTGATATTATTCCTAATGTCCTGAGCATTTAATACAGGGTCTGCTCCTGTGTTGAGCCAGTTGTTTAATATTCTGCCTGTATCTTTAGAGAGAACAAATACCTGCTTGTCGAATAAGCTCGTCCTGTCCTTAGAAACTGTAACAGTATGTTCCATGCTGAGATCAAACACTACTGTGAACTCGTAATCTACTCCATCGCGCTGAACGGGAGCGAGTCCTACTTTGCGTACTTCAGTCTTGCCGCTGCCTCCCTGCATAATGGCATAATCAGTCTTGCTTCTCATAGTAGCGATAACATGACACTTTGAAGCTAACATGGTCTCGATTAATCTATTTTGCATCGGAGTAATCTTGTTCCATGCTGCATAAGAATTGCCGCTCTTGCTAGTACTCGTTAATTTGCTGTGAACGTCAAGGAGTCCCCCTTCGCCGCTCCATGCATGAGAGAGAGAGTCGATAATCAACACGTCGTAGCCTTCCTGCTCTGCCTCATGAATAGCTTCTAAATATTTGGGTATAGTGTAAGGAGCTGTCAAAGTCTGAACGTCATAGTCGCACGTGTCAGCATACAAATCACCAGAGCCGTTTTCAGTGTCGATCATAGCGATACGTCCGCCGAGTCCCTGAGCAATTAATAATGCCCCGTAAGTCTTTCCCGAACCTGCAGGCCCTGTGATTGCGAGCCTTAATTTTGCCTTGCGCCTTTCTGCTTTCCTGAACATGATAATAAAATCTTCTCTTCTTTCTTGAAATAAAATAAATATATATATATATATATCGCGTAAATTTTAATATAATTCTGCATAAATCAAAATAAATAACGCAAGAAACATTTGCAATTTTCACAGCTTGATAATATAATAGCCTTCGTTGTCTGAAACATGGCATCACGAATCGCTAGCTCAGTCGGTAGAGCACCGGACTTTTAATCCGGGTGTCGGGGGTTCAAGTCCCCCGCGATTCATGAATTACATCACGAGGTCCCATCGTCCAGAGGCCTAGGACACAGCCCTTTCAAGGCTGCGACGCGGGTTCGAATCCCGCTGGGACCGCCAAAAAATTTTCACTCACACAAGCTATTCACGTTCTAACATGTAATAACGCAATATATCTTTTACTTCACTGCATGAGGCATTATTAATTATTTCGTCAGAAAAATTATTCTGTGAGATTAACTCTTTTGCTTCAAGTAATTTGCTTCCCGTCAGAGCATGAAACTTAGCGCGCCACTCTTGAGTCAATGAGGCTTTATATTTCATTCTGTAGATAATAAAAGTTTCAGGCATATAGAGAATATCAAAGAATTCATTTATATCACGTCCGAACGCTTCTTCAAAAAAGTTTTTCCCCCGTCCTATCTTGCCTTTAGTCGAGTTCATGACAGCCTGAACAGCACGAATAAATTTTCTGTTCCAGTTAGTGCCGATATAATCGCGATTCCTGAAATATTCGGGTTCTCTTACAGGGTGATACTTCATAGGAAATGAGTATATATTCACGTCAAGTTCTTCACAGAGTTCAACGTTAATCTTGAGCCTGTAATATAATTCTTCGGGTCTGTCAGTGAAGTTGTAAAGCAAGTAATTCGATAAGTCATCTATTCCGTGTCTTGCAGCAGTCCTGACAGCATTAATATAAATTTCTCTTTGTGCATAGTGATCAAATGCAATTCGCAAAGGACGTATATTAACTTCAGCAAGTCTGCTCATGTTAGAGTCATTAATTAATCTCGCGTCAATTCCTTGATTGAAATCTATATATCTTGAGCGTTTTACTGGCTTGAATAATTTATTATATATTGCCCTGAAGTATTTATCTGCGTTCAAAATTGCTTCAGGTGATGCAGTCTGATAATACAGCAAAAAATTTTGTTCACGGAAAATATAAAACTCTCCTGCTTCTCTGCCTTTGAGTCTCTCTGCTGCTTTGTCATAAAGTCTTATAATTTTTCTTATGCAGGCACGGGGATTATAATTCTCACGAAGATTATTTATAGCGATTTCGTATTCATTCGGAGGCATGTAACTTGCATTCTTAGCAAATCCGCATGTTTTTATCTCGTCAATTACGTCATCAAATCTTGCTGAAGCCAGGACGTTATTATCCATTAAGAGCAAATCACGCTTTAACCCGAAATGCTGATTAATATAATTAATATTGTCCGATATTCTGATAAAGTCTTTATACTCAGGCTCAAGAACAGGCACAGCGCAGAACTTGCAATGTCTTATACATCCCCTTGTTGTATACGCGAAATATGAATCACTTGACGGATAAACATAATCAATCTCATCAAGAATCGAATAATCAGGAGTCATGTTATCTATAATTTCAGGTCTATCACTGTCAATTATTCCCGGTTTGTCAAGCAGTCCTGTTATGGGCTTTATTCCTGTGTCGTGATAAAGTTCATCAGGAACGAGAGAAGCAGCTATTCCGCCGATTAGTAATCTGCCTGAAGGAGCAATAAAATTTTTAGAGTCGTTAATAGTCTCAGTGATCTCTTTCCAGCAGAACGTAAAAAGCGTAGTAACTGCGATAATATCAAATTTGGGAAAATCATGAAATCTGAAGCGTTTTCTGTAATTAATTATTGTATTCTCGCGCCGTAAATCATAGAAATCAGGAATCGAATCAAGAAGTGCTGTCCTGCCTGTCTTGATATACTCACGGAAATTATTAATATAACGTCCGAAAGATTTATTATTAATATCAGCAAAGAACTCTTCAAGAAATAAATCAAGAGCAAGATCTCTCATGCTGCCTTTGAAAAATCTAACGTCATCGCCGCAAATTCTGAAATACGATGCAAGTTTCATGAGTCCAAGAGGCGGATATTTATTCTTGTACGGGGGCTCAAGGAGAAGGACTTTGCGATTCATTGTTCTAGAGCGTCCTTTATCCTGATAATTAATTCTTGTGCTGTCTCTGAGTCAAGCGATGAATTTATTACACTGAATATTTTATCTATAATTTTCTGCTCCTTTTGAGTGTACGTGTATTTTCTTGCATAAATTACGGTCTGAGTCTGTGAAGTAAGCTGCTCTTCATGTTCCGATTTCCTGTCGTCATAGTCTGCAATCACACGGCGTATAATTTCGTGACTAGTTTTCAGCTTCTCTATGTCTGAGTTAATTTTCGCGGCTTCGTCAGGTTTTATATCTGAGTTCATGCTCTCATCACGTGCAGTAATTAATTTATTCAGCTTTGAACCTGCATGATATATTCTTGATAGTTCTGTGAAGTAATTTCTGAGCTGATTTTCGAGTTCGACACGTAATTTATTCTCGTTGAAGTAGTCGCGCTGTGAATTAGGGATCAAATCTTTTGAGACGCAGAATAATTCTCCGATAAAGTAATGCTGTCCCCTGCTCTCAGAAAAGAATCTTTGCAGAGTGTCTTCATTCCCGATCTGAATATTTTCTTTACGTAATCTAATGCCCCTCATCATGCAGTCTTCGGAAATTGCGCCTTTGAAATGCGATATACCAAGCCACAGCCATGCAATTAGATTATTATTAACGTCCCTGAAGTCAATAAATCTAATATCAAAAATTTCATCGATGACTTTGCCTTGACCGCGTCCTGTAGTGAATTTTATAGTATACGGCTTGAATAACTGCTCATTGTTGAGATAAATATTATATTCGCAAATTTCGCTGCCCGATTTCTTTGCGTACTCATAAATTTTTGAACGATACGGGGAGAAAGTAATGTAATAAGGCAAAGGAACTGTGAACGACAAATATTTTTTCACTCTGTCATAATTCAGAAGGTCTGTATTTTCGCTGTTAATATTCACGAGTTCGACAATAAAATAATGTTCGTCAATATTCTCTTCATATTCATCTTCAAACGCAAATTCATTTATCAGGTTCAGGACTTCAGAAGCAGTATATCTTTTCTCAGTGTCCTCGCTGATTAACTCGCGCATAACTTTAGCATTGCATACTAATTTAGAGATAACTTTTTCACCCTGAAACTTGGCCGTGAATATTAATTTTTCACAGTAAGCAAGACCGCACAGCCTGCCGATTCCCCTGAAGCCTTTATCAATGCCTGCCTTCTTGTCTGAGTCTGCTATGTTGCCCAGAACCCTTTCAAATTCGCGTGATTTTATTCCTGTACCGTTGTCTCTAATCGTGATATTTCGTGTCTCAGGGTCTATATTAATATTAATTTCGCCATCGTCCCTATTAATCAAGCCGGAACTTGCAGCCTTGTCAATCGAGTCGCATGCGTTCTGGATATATTCACGGAAGATCATTCGCGAGTCCTGATACATTCCAGTTGTTAGGCTTTCGAGTATATGCGCGCCGAAAATATATTCACTCATTATATTAACTTGCCCCCGTTAATCTTTAATCTTTGAATTGCTTATATACAGGCTTAGGAAAATTTATACGCAAAAGAGTCCTGAACACCGGGCTTTGAATTAAATATTCTCCCTGCTCAAGACGTGTCAAAATATTTTTGTAGCTCTCAGGAAAATTGTTATAATCCCTGTTCGATATTTCTATAGTGTGAGTCCTTCCGTAAGCATGAACCGCACAGTTTCCCGTTATTCTCTGATGAACTGCAGATCTGAACTGTTCAGCACCGAATAATATTACTCCCAGAGACCTGCCCCGTTCGCATATGTCAAGAAGGGCTCGTAACAAAGGCGAATTTTTGGGCGTATCCCTTGAGGCGTATTTATTTAACTCGTCAACAAAGATTATTATTTTCGAGGGCGGATTGACTCCGGATTCGTTGTCATATTCTCCGAGCTTAAGATTATATATAGTCCTCAGTGCGTCACCGAATACGAAAGCCTGTTTATCTTCAGAAAGTTTTGCAATGTCTATAACTTTTACGTCATTTGCGTGAATCTGCTTTAACTCGTCGGCAAGTCTGCATTCATGTTCTTGATGTATAACACGTTGAGCGAACATTGAGTCATTATTAACTGCACGATTGATTATACGCTTGAATTTCCGCCAGCTGTGAACCGTAATTTCAGAAGATTTGCCGCTTGATTTCTGTGAAAACTCGCTTAATTTCGCAATAAGATCATTCCATGTTTTAATATCTTTGAAGTCAGAGTCAGAGTCATCAAGAATTTTATTTATTATCGAGTCCATAGTCTGAAGGGGATCATCTATATCTGCAAATAACATTTCGAGGCTTTCACGGTCAGACTCATAGCAGTATTTAAATTTCATTAACTGACTGCACCTGATGTATTCTTCAATGCTCTCACGGGATAAATACGAGCTGTTACAATACGGAATATAATATTTTACGTTCCTGAACGGAGTCGCACTTAGGCCAAGAGCTTTATACTTCGCGCGTTCCGAGTCATCAAGAAAGTCATTAGGTCTGTGAATCGCCATTAAGTCCCTGCCCTTAACGTTAAAGATTACAAGAGCAGTGCTTCTGCTGTCTTCTTCATTATGCAGCTTGATAAATCTTTCCTGAACAGCTTTCATGATAAACATTGCAAATGAAGTTTTCGCCGCGAGTCCTGAAATTCCCGAAATATTCAAGTGCGCACCTTCAGGCCCTAAGATAAAATCGGAGTTGATATTTACCGGTAAAGTAAGCTCGTCTTCAGTTCCGTTATACATTGTAAGAGAGCCGCATATTAATGGATTCTGAATCCTGTCAAGTCCAAGAGCCTGCATAATCTCATGACCTGATGCAAGATAGACAGCTGCGTTATTATGAACGGGTGTATAAATATTGCGAGTGTTAAATGACACTGAGGCTTCGGCGTAATTCATTCCTGCTCTGATGGTCGGTGTTTCAATTTCAGGGTTGCCGAAATCGCTTGAAATATAATTTGTAAGAAAGCTCCCTGAGTCAGTGATATGAGAGATACTCTTTACAGCTCCGAACGTGAACGAGCCGTCAATATGCGAGACTTTGACTATATCGAATAACGAAAGCTGAAAATTTGAATCCGTCCAGAAAGTAAATTTGTCTGTTGTCGTAGGATTTTTCTCTGTAGCTGCGACTCTGCCGATGATTTTATCACGCAAGATTTACGTTACTCCCTTCACATTTTGATTTTGAGTCAGAATAAATTAATAAAACTTTCTGTGCTGATATAACGCGACTTGATATAGCTCTCAGTCAGATAGACCGGGTAAATATGGCTTGCCCAGCGTTTATCTTTGCCGTAACAAACAGGATTTCTTTCATTGAGAATATACGCGCTTAGTGTGTCTATAAAATCACTTTCGAGGCCGTTATTTCTCTCGCTGTCAGTAATTAACATTTTCTCGACCTTGATAACTCCTTCAAAGGCTGAAGCTGTTCTTGACCTGTCATAGAGTCTTATATACCAGACCGCGAATTCAGAAGCTCCCATACTTTGAGGCATTGTGAATCTTGCTACAGGTGTCCTGTGATTAACCGGAATGTCTGCTATATATCCTGAGTCGCTTTTGCCTTGAGGGTTAACGCAAATTTCAGGATTAAAGCTCTTGGATATTCCTATAACCCATCTGTAATTAAGATTGCAGGACTTCTTTATGTTCATGTATTCAAGCGAGCCGTCTTTAACTAAGAAATTATTCTGCCCTAATTTCCTGTGACGCGTTAAATCTTCTGTGAGCTTCTGTTCAAGTTCAAGCATTCTTGATTGAATTACTGCTGTTGCCTTATCTTGAAGTGATGAAGTTTTGCTGCTGGCCGAGTATTTAAGAATCTTTGCGACTTCGAGATTCAATCTTTGCATTAAATCACTCTGCGAAAGTTTCAGGGCAATTGACTCTATAAAGCCGTTATTTTTGCCTTCAGGGTCTGCTATGTCAGGAAGAGCTATAACTATTTCATGATATATTTTCTCAGGGATTAATTTTTTATCAACGCGTTTGCAGTATCCGACTCCGATTTGACCTGCCATTACAGGATACACTGTGCGGGTGTTTCTTGAATTGCCGTAAGCTATCTCGCCTGCTTTGATTATTCGCCGTGAACCATCAAGAAAATATGTGAGTATCTGCTCATTTCCTGATGAATATTTTTCGCTGAGTGATGACAAGTCTATATATTTCTTGGTCTGTGAGATTTCTGCGCTGTCTCTCCAGACTCTTATTATTTCGGATTTAGATTTAGAGTCAGAGTCAGAGTCAAAATCTTCACTTGCAGGAGCGTAATAATGTCCCCTGTAAATTTCGCCGTAAGTCTCACGCTTTAGAATATCAAGAAGTCTTTGACGCATTATAAATTTTCCCCTGTTTGGATTTCGATGGATTATAACACAGGGCAAATTATAGATATAAAAAAGAGGAGCTCTTCACTCCCCTTGATAATAATATTTACTCGAACGAAAAGATTAACTCTCCGGCTTTAACGTCAATATTGACTCTTGACTTCTCCTTGATGCCTCCTGCAATCAGTGCACGCGCTAATTTAGTCTCGACAGTGTGAGTTATATAACGCTTCAAAGGCCTTGCACCGTAAACAGGATCATAACCGGCTGAGGCAATAAAGCTCAATGCTTCGTCAGTGAAGTTAAGCTCTATTTGTCTATCGGCGAGTCTCTCTGATAAATGCGATAATAATATCTTCACGATTGATTTAACTTCGTCTTGACTCAACGGCTTGAATAACACTATATCATCGACTCTGTTCAAGAATTCCGGCCTGAAGTGTTCACGCAATGCCTGCATAACTTCTTCACGAGCTGAGAGCGAAATTGTTCCGCCTACGATTCCTTCAAGCAAATTCTGAGAGCCTATATTACTCGTCATGATTATTACAGTGTTCTTGAAGTCAACGACATGACCGTGAGAATCCGTTATTCTGCCGTCATCGAGAACTTGCAGCAAAATATTAAACACGTCAGGGTGAGCCTTCTCTATCTCGTCAAATAATATAACGCTGTAGGGCCTCCTTCTGACTGCCTCTGTAAGCTGCCCGCCCTCGTCATAGCCGATATATCCGGGAGGAGCTCCTACTAATCTTGATACAGAATGCTTTTCCATATATTCGCTCATATCTATACGAATCATGTTCTCTTCGCTGTCAAAGAGTGCTTCTGCTAAAGTTCTTGCGAGTTCAGTTTTGCCGACTCCAGTTGGCCCAAGAAATATAAATGAACCTATAGGACGCTTTGGATCTTTAATGCCGCTTCTTGCCCTTAACACTGCATCAGCAACGAGATTAACGGCTTCGTCCTGACCTACGACTCGTTTATGCAAAATTTCATCGAGCTTCAATAATTTTTCTCGTTCACCTTCAAGCAGTCTTGTTACTGGGATTCCTGTCCAACGGCTGACTATATCCGCAATTTCGTCTTCGGTAACTTCTTCGCGTAATAATTTCTTCTCGCTGGCTGTAGCTGATTCCTGCTTGACCTTCTCTTTAGCAGTCAAGACGTTCTCAAGTTCCCTTAATTTACCGTAGCGCAACTCGGCGGCACGACTCAAATCATAATCACGTTCTGCCCTCTCGATTTCTGATTTAATGCCTTCTATCTGAGAGCGTAGATCTCTTATATCTGCAATAGCTTTCTTTTCACTCTCATATTTGACTCTGAGCGAATCTGCCTCTTCTTTAGCTTCCTGTAATTCCTTCTGCAACGCCTTTAATCTCTCTTTTGAAGCATCATCGTCTTCATGTTTTAACGCTGTCTCTTCAATTTCGAGCTGCATAACTTTTCTTGAGGCTGCATCTAATTCCGAAGGCTGGGAGTCAATCTCAGTGCGAATCATTGCGCAGGCTTCATCGACTAAATCTATTGCTTTATCGGGTAAAAATCTATTCGTGATATAACGATTTGACAACACAGCGGCAGAGACTAGGGCATTATCGCGAATGACTACACCGTGATGAACCTGCAATTTCTCACGAATTCCCCTCAATATAGAAATCGTATCTTCAACAGTGGGCTGCTCAACGTCAACGGGCTGGAATCTTCGGGCAAGAGCTGCATCCTTCTCGATATACTTTCTATATTCGTCAACTGTAGTAGCTCCGATACAATGCAATTCACCGCGCGCTAACATAGGCTTTAACATGTTACCTGCATCGACTGCACCTTCAGCGGCACCGGCTCCGACTATAGTATGAAGCTCATCAATGAATAATATAATGCGTCCGTCAGAGTTCTTTATCTCGTTTAATACGGCTTTGAGTCTCTCTTCGAATTCACCGCGATATTTAGCACCTGCGATTAACGAACCCATGTCAAGAGCGAATACTGTCCTGTCTTTGAGTCCTTCAGGAACATCGCCTCTGACTATTCTTTGAGCTAATCCTTCAACAATTGCGGTTTTGCCTACACCTGGATCGCCTATTAATACAGGGTTATTCTTTGTCTTGCGTGATAGAATTCTGACTACTCGGCGAATCTCATCATCACGGCCGATAACCGGGTCAAGTTTGCCTGTCTTAGCTGCCTGGACTAAGTCGCGTCCGTATTTCTCGAGTGCTTCATATGTAGCTTCAGGGTCTGCGCTCTGGACTCTCTGAGAGCCTCTGACATCGTTCAACGTCTGCAAAAATTTTTCTTCAGTTATACCGAACTGAGCAAATATTCTGCCTGCTGGAGTCTTGCTTCCTTCTGACAGAATAGCAAGAAATAAATGTTCAACCGAAATATATTCATCTTTGAGGGCTTTAGCTCGTTCTCCTGCGTGATTTAAGACTCTTTCAAGCCTGTTGGTGATATAAATTTTTCCCTGTTCAGTCGAAGCTCCTGTAACTCTGGGTAACTTTGCAACTTCATCATTCACTGACTTAGCAAATTGATTTATATTCACGTCCATGCGCTTTAATAATTGCGTAATGAGACCTTCTGAGTCTTTTAATAACGCTAATAATAAATGCTCGACTTCAATTTGTTGATTATTATATTCTGCGGCGATTGCCTGAGCCTGAGTCAAAGCCTCCTGACTTTTACGAGTTAATTTATTCAAATCTGCCATTGTATATTCATTCGCTCCTTCATCACTTTTTATTTACTATTCTTGACTAATTTATAAACGAGAAAAAATTTTATGATTAAGCGAAAAAAATTCAATACGCAAATTTACGCAAAAATATTATTAAGCCAGTTTGTTATATTCTTCTTGTGAGACAGCCTCGCACCATTCGTTACTTGAATTTTCTCCGGCAACTTCTATTGCTAAGTGCTGGAACCATGAGTCCTTTGCTGCTCCGTGCCAGTGCTTGACGTTCGGGGGGATATTTACGACATCGCCGGGGTGAAGTTCGCGAGCCTCTTTGCCCCATTCCTGATAATAGCCTCGTCCTGCTGTAACGAGCAAGATTTGTCCGCCGCCTTTCGAAGCGTGGTGAATGTGCCAGTGATTCCTGCAAGCCGGTTCAAACGTTACGTTGGCGACTACGACCTGTTCAAGTGAAAGCATGTTAAGATAGCTTTGACCATCGAAATATTGTGCGTAGGCATCGTTCTTACTGCCGATCTTGAATGCGCTGAGTTCCTGCTGATTCTGGCTGTCATTATCATCTTTCTTTACCTTAGTAAACATAGTACGATATAACCTCTCTAAATATAGATTTTTTTGTTATTGTATCAGCTAAAAACTGTCCTGCAAATATGATTAAGACATGACTAAGATATGAAAAGATTTGAAAATTTTTCTATCGTGTTGATATTAATTGCTGCGATGATTTTATTACCTGTCGCTAAGTCAATAGGAATCAGCGCGATTCAGTTCGGTGTTATGGTAATTCTTAACTGCGGAATAGGACTCTTAACTCCTCCTGTAGGGTCGGTCTTGTTCATTGGCTCTGCTGTTGCGAAGTTACCGATGGAGAAAGTAGTTAAAGCGACTCTGCCGTTCTATCTCTGCATGTTGATAACGCTTTTGTTGCTGACGTTCATACCGGCGATTAGCTTATGGCTTCCGATGTACTTCGGTTACAGCGTGTAAGAGTAACAGTAAGAGAAAAAATTTATCCCTATTGAGCTGGCTGCCCAGGAGGAATTTTTTATGTGTCAGTGATAAAAAGTAATTTACTTTCTATTCATGATTGCGAGTGCAAGTCCTGCCATCAGGATTACGCTTCCCAAACCTAACTCACAGCCTCCGCTCGAACCTCCTCCAATTGTTTGAGCCCCCTGCTCGGTTTCAGGGTCTTCATCAGGGTCATCGCCGTCATCGTCATAGCTATCGTTAGCCGTATTCTCGATCAGATATGTTCCCAGACCTGTACTCGAAGTCTTAGCCGGTGTAGCAGTAAGCAATAAGTACGAGTTCTCATCGCCCTGAGGTAATAAATCAGGATCAATTATCACGCTGAACTTGTATTCACGATTCTTGAACAACGCAGGAATATTCTTGCCGGCTATTAGATCAGTTAATAAATCCTCGCCTTCATCAGTCGATACACGTTTCATTCTCCAGAGTTCAAGCCTGACTTCGGGCAGAATATCATCAGCTTCATCGTCATCATACATAATCGAAAATTCAGCTGCAAACGGATCATGAGGCTTTGTAGGATTATCACCGAAATTCTTTAGCGACTTGCCGTCTATAGAAAACGTCGGACGATAAATATATATGCCTACATCCTTTAAAGTGTCATTGCCTTTGTCAGTTGCCGTTACTGCCGATGAACTTACCCCTGAAGAACCGTCCCAGACCGCAAAGCCGTAAAGTCCGTCATTATTTCCGCCGGGGATTGACTCGCTCCAGCCTTCGTGGACTTCATCAAATTCATTGTCAGGATCAAGTTCTGCTATCAAATAATAATTATGGCCTTCTAAGCTCTTGTCAACTGTCCAGGTAAAAGTCAAGCTTCCCTTATTGGAGTCAGACTGTCCTGAAGTGTATGGTTTCCAGCCGTCCAGCGTAATTTCAGTATCTCCTATAAAAGTTCTGTTTGATTCATCGCTGAGTGAAGCGCTGCGCCTTTGATAGTATAAATTTGCTTTGACTTTCTTAGCACTTGATGTCTCAGCCTTTACAAAACTTGCGTTATACACGGGAATAGTAATCAGGTATTTATGGCCTCCGGTTAATAACGTGCTGGGTACATACTGGTCTGCACTAACATCGAAGAATCTCACTCCTCGCAGTTCCATAGCAGTTTCTTTGTCAGCATTGGCAATCCATTCACCGTCATCTTGTTTTATAAATTTATTCGGCAGTACAAATGACGGGTCTGTCTTCTGAGTGTAAACTGAGTTTCTCCAGAGCAAAGGCGCAGTTTTAGCTGAATCTCGTCCGAAATCCGTTACTGCAAAACCCAGCATAGTTGTTCCTGCTGCGTCTATGTATGCTGCACCGTCAAAATTATAATCAGCGTAATTCAATGCCTCAGTTGATCCTGGGATAGTTACTTCTATACTTTCCTCATTTGAAAATGACTTCGTGAAACTTTGTGAATTGCCCGTCGATGTCGTCGTTGTCGTTGAGGTTGAACCTGAACCGGTCAGAAATGCCATAAGGATATTTGCAGAGACGCTTACTGTATCAGTCTCTTCACGTGTAGCCGTAGTTTCACTTGAGCTGCTGTCAGACTTCGACTGCTCGAACGTAAGAAGCATTGAGTTATTTGACGACCTTGCCCTTGACGTTGCAGGAGCTAGAGTCCTCTTTCTGGAAGTGTAGCCTGGAAGTGTCGCAAGGCTTGTAGGATACGAGAATAAATTTCCTTCCTCGTGAATGGGGTGATAATTTGACTCGCTTTTTGAAGTCCCGAACGCAAGTTTTGGAGCATCGTGCATAACGAAACTAATATACGTCTCCTTAGTATCATCGCCTGGGTCTTCTGTACCTGCCTTCAAAGGCTCTCCTGTTATCCATTTAGGTACAGGGTTTAAAACAGGGTAACGCCATACGTGCATAGCACTTCGATAAAGGACAAGTGAATCCGGAGTATCAGTCTGGTTTGTAGTCTGTATCTTCACAGAGTCAGCGTTCTTGTTAGAATTTTCTTCAATTTTTTCTGTCTTCTCAGAAAGCTTGTTGTTATTGGAAACACTGAAGCCGAACCATTTTTCCAGAAAATCAAGATCCTTGTCAAGTCCCATCTCTAAGGAGTATTCACGGACTTTTTCAATGGCTGAACTCATTTTATACGCTACTTCGGTCTCATTGCCTGAACCTGAATTGTTGACGTATTTCGCGCCTAAGCCGTCGCTGTACGAGATGTTCTTAACTTTGGCTTCTCCTCCCTCCCAAGGAACGGGAATATAATCAACGTGATAGGGCGGTGCCTGCAAAATTACTACATAGTCGAGGACATTATCAGCTTTCATGTGTAAAGGAGTGCCGAGGCGCAGGGACTCGCTGGTAAAGTCTGAAGCTGCAATTCCAATTCTGGCAGACTTGCTGTCAAACGCTTTGACTTCTTTGCAAGTTATATCAGTTATTTCTCCTGTATCTGACAAAGTAGGAATAAGTAAATACAGACGATTTTGCGACAAGCCTACAGTTACAGCAATTTCCTGAACAAACTTATTAGTTCCCATAACGCCCCTGAAACTTCCTGCGGCAAATGAGTAGGTGTCTTCTATTGTAAAGATATTATCTTTCTTGAAGAGTAATTCCGGAGAATTTGAATCTTCCTTCAAGCCCGCAATACTTACATTACCGTAGCTTATATAAACAATTTCATCTCTGCCGTCTCCGTTTAAATCAGCAGCGATAGTCGCATCGGTATAGCTTACGCTGGAATCAGAGATAACAAGATTCATCTTATTAGTCGAAGTATTCCATTTGAAGACGGCACTCATTTCATTTCTATATGTAATGGCTGCAACTTCTTTATTGCCATCACTGTCAAAATCTCCTGCTGCAATTTTAGAATAGAAACTGTCTACACTATTCTCGTTCAGGAAGCTATCTATATTAAAGTTGTTGTTACTGCTGGTATCAAAAGTATTTTTATCTTGAATTGAAAATTTTTTAGTCCTGGTCAGCTTTCCATTAGAATCACGAGTAATCTTGTACATATCTGCCAAAGGATATCGATTATAAGAATTATCGTGATATTGAGCACCTATCAGCATAACTTCATCCGGTACGCCGTCATAGTCAAAATCTCCGACAACAATGTTGCAAGAGTTCAACACAGTGCTGTTAGCTGCCTTAAATTCAAGAGCTGGTTCTAATGCAGAAGTCTTAAATCCCGAAGCGTCTTCTTTAATTTCATAAAACCTTAAGTAAGCAGGTGCGTTGCCATCGTAGCCTGTGCCGTCATCTTTATAGCGGTTAGAGAGTTCTACAAAAATTTCTATGTCGTTATTGGCCGTGAAAAGTCCTGCCTTTGCTTGTGTTGCTGAAACAACTTGTCCGGCCTGCTTAGTAACATGCTGTGAATTATTCGAGAATTCAACTTCTCCGTCGTCATTCAGATTAGTATTAAACAGAAAGCCCTCGGGAGAGAAAATCAGGTGTTTAGATCTGTCATCACTCAGTATCTTTGCAGAGACCGCAGGCTGATAGATGCTTTGATAATCAAGAACGTTAATAGTTGAGAATTTAGTTGTTCCCTGAAAATCCGAAGCGATAGTTCCGTCCTGTTTGAATGTGATAACTTCAGGGTAGAAATATTGTGTAAGACCATCCGAGCGAATGACAAGCAGCGAGTCCTTCTGAAGTTTAAGGTCAATATTTGATTCGGCAGCAACATCGCTTACATCGTCGAGATTCTTATTGTTGATCTGTGCAGCGTAAATACTCCCTCCGCAGGCTAGTGCATATATCATAGCGGTTAGGAGGATAAGTCTTACAGTATTATTTTTCATGTTGAGCAAGAATCCTTTCTGAAAAAATTTTAGTGCTTATGAACATTATCACAGCTGCGAAAAAATTTTATCTGCATTAATGCTACAATATTGAGAATTTTTTACACGTGAAAGAAGGCAGTTAGTTATTATGAGTGACATAGAAATAGCTCAGGCAGCAAGTCCTGAACCAATCACGAAGATAGCAGCTAAGTTAGGAATTCATGAAGATGATTTAGAGTGCTACGGAAAATATAAAGCAAAGATTTCACCGCGAGTCCTAAAGAGTCTTCAAGATAAACCGGACGGCAAATTAATTCTCGTTACCGCGATAACTCCGACTCCAGCAGGAGAGGGCAAGACTACAATCACAGTAGGACTCACTGACGGACTTAATAAAATCGGCAAGAGGGCATGTGCAGCTTTACGAGAGCCTTCACTGGGGCCAAGTTTCGGACTCAAGGGCGGTGCAGCTGGGGGAGGCTATGCTCAGGTTATCCCGATGGAAGATATAAATTTGCACTTCACAGGAGACTTACACGCGATAACTACGGCTCATAACTTGTGCGCGGCTATGCTCGATAACCACATTCAACATGGCAACGAGTTAAATATTGATCCCCGCAAGATAGTCTTTCGCAGAGTTATGGACTTAAACGAGAGGGCTTTACGAAATATCATAATCGGACTCGGAGGCACAGCTAACGGAATTCCCAGAGAGTCAGGCTTTGACATAACAGTAGCTTCTGAAGTCATGGCTATATTCTGTCTTGCTTCGGACTTAATGGACTTAAAAGCGCGTCTTGGCCGGATGGTCTTGGCTTACACTCGGGATAACAAGCCCGTTACAGTCGATGACATTCACGCAGCAGGATCAATGGCAGCATTATTGAAAGATGCAATCAAGCCTAATCTTGCTCAGACACTAGAAAATAACCCGGCTTTCATTCACGGAGGGCCGTTTGCGAATATTGCTCACGGGTGCAACTCGGTACAGGCTACGAGACTCGGACTCAAGTGCGCAGATTATCTCGTTACAGAGGCAGGCTTCGGAGCTGATTTAGGAGCTGAGAAATTCTTAGATATTAAATGCAGAATGGCAGGACTCAAACCTTCAGCGGTCGTAGTTGTCGCAACTGTCAAAGCTCTCAAGATGCACGGAGGGTTAGCAAAGACTGAACTCGGCAGTGAAAATCTCGAAGCACTCTCTAGGGGCATTCCCAATTTACTCAAGCATATAGAGAACATTCAGAAATACGGACTCCCTGTTGTCGTAGCTATAAATAGATTCGAGTCAGATACTCAGGCAGAACTTGACTTGCTTGCTAAGAAATGTGAAGAGTTAGGCGCATCGTTTGCTCTTGCTGATGTCTGGGCCAGGGGCGGAGAAGGCGGAAAGTTATTAGCTCAAAAAGTAGTCGAGGCCTGCGAAAAAGATTCAGAATTTCACTTTATATATGACGAAAATTTGAGTCCTAAAGAGAAAATGAACGCCATAGCACGCGAAATTTACGGAGCTGACGGAGTAGACTTCACACCTAAGGCAGAGAAGGACTTGAAATTAATTCATGATCTCGGCAAAGATAATTTACTCGTATGCATGGCCAAGACTCAATATTCTTTATCTGATGACCCGGCTAAACTCGGACGGCCTGAACATTTCAGAATAACAGTGCGTGAAGTGAGACTCTCGGCAGGAGCTGGCTTCCTAGTTGCAATCACAGGGGAGATTATGACAATGCCGGGACTTCCTAAGAAACCTGCTGCATTAAATATTGACGTTGACGCTGACGGCAGAATAACGGGGTTATTTTAATTATGAGCAATATCAATATAGTGGAATCTACGATTATTGATTTTATAAGTGAGTTAGGCTCTGATTCTCCAGCACCAGGAGGAGGAGCTGCGGCTGCGTTATCAGGGTCAATGGCTGCGGCTCTGGTCTCAATGGTAGCAAATTTAACGCTTGGACGAGAGAAATACGCGGAATTTCAAGACGCAGCGGAAAAAGCAGTGGACAGGGCAGATGCTCTAATGTACGAATTATTAGAGTGCATAAATAATGACATGTCGGCCTTTGAGGGAGTCATGAACGCTTTACGAATGCCAAAAAGTAATGACACAGAGAAAGCAAAACGTTCACAGGCTTTGCAGGAGTCATACAAGGCAGCTATTCTTGCACCTGTTGAGACTATAAATAAATGCCTCGAAGCTATGAAGCTCGCAGTGAAGCTGAAGGGCAACTCAAATCCTAATGTAGAAAGCGACCTGAAGGCAGCAGTTTTTCTTGCTAATGCAGGCATAGATGCGGCACTCGAGAACGTTAATATAAATCTCTCAGCTATCAATGATCCGGAATACAGAGAGCAAATGACATCATGGATCAACGATTTGAAATGCGACACTCTGGGACTCTTAGGCGATATGATTTTTGAGGAGGGAGAATAAATCATGGCAGCACTAATCATGAAAGGCCCTGAAGTCTCAGCAGGAATGAAAGACTCTCTCATTACAGAAGCAGCGAAGTTAAAGCCCGTGTTAGCTATAATTCGAGTCGGCGCGCGTCCTGATGACTTGTCATATGAACGAGGCATAATCAAACGCTTTGACTCACTTGGTATTAAAGTCAAAGTTCATGAGTTACCTGAAAATATATCACAGCAAGAATTTAATTCAGAGTTCGCAAAGATAAATTCAGATTCAACAAATAACGGCGTGTTATTGTTCCGTCCACTGCCTGAGAGTCTGAGCGATAATTTTGCAGTCAACACTATTGACCCTAAAAAAGATATTGACTGCATGAGTCCTGTGAATCTCGCAGGTGTTTTCGCAGGCGATAAAGAATCTTTTGCTCCGTGTACGCCTCTTGCTGTTATGGAAATGCTAAAGTTTTACGGGATTGATTTAGCAGGTAAGAATATTGCTATCGTGGGCAGAAGTCTCATTCTCGGCCGTCCTCTGGCTATGCTGATGCTTGCAGAGAACGCGACAGTTACTATTTGCCACACTAAGACCAGGAATTTACAGGAAGTGTGTAAACGTGCTGATATAATCATCGCCGCGGCAGGCAAAGCAAAGATGATTACTCCGGTTTATGTTAACGAGAACAGCATTATCGTTGACGTAGGTATTAATCTTGACGAGAATAATAAATTATGCGGTGATGTTGACTTTGAGAGAGTATCGCCCGTAGTTAAGGCAATAAGCCCTGTCCCTGGAGGAGTCGGAGCCGTAACGACTTCGATATTAGCAAAGAACTTAATCAAAGCAGCAAAAAGATAATACTTGCCCCCGTTGAGGCAACCACGCTTCGGGGGTAAATTTTAAGTGAAAGGAACTTGACAGCATCATAATGAACATTCATAATCTTCACACACACAAGAATTATCATCGTCTGAAAATTCAAGAAAAATATTACTCGTGACGTTATATGCTCCAATCGGAAATTATGGAAACGCACTTCAGCTTTACGCGTTATACAAACTTTTGACAGATTACGGCTTTGAAGTCGAACGTCTCAGATGTCCTTTGATTGAGATTGAGGTTAAGCCTGTCACTAAGATAAAAAATTTTCTATGGCGAAATATCAAGAGACCTGTAAAACTTACATTAGCTCTTGCAGGTGTCAAAAAATACAGAGAGAGACTGCGCAGGAGATTTAAGCCTACACCGGAAGAAATCGAGCAGGAACGCATTAAGGCACTTGAACTTGAAGAGAGACGCAGAAGGAATCAGGCACGCAAAAAAGTTTTCGATGACTTCTTCACGAGATACACAGGCCAAGAAATCAACTCTACTTACAGCAAAACACTCAGGAGCAGGGCTTCAGACTGGGTGAAATATAAATACATCATGGCAGGCAGCGACCCAATCTGGAATAAAATGATTGTAAAGACTGCAAATGCCTTAAAGTTTTATTATTTATTCTTTGCAGGACGTTCACAGAGAATTAATTACGCCTCAAGTTTCGGAGTAATCTCTATTGAAGCAGAAGATAAAGACATCAGCATTCACAAACAGGGTCTCTCAGGCTTTGATAAACTCTCATGCAGGGAGCAGGCAGGCTGTGATTTAATCAAGAGCTTAACAGGTCAGCAGGCTCAACTCGTGTTAGATTCTACATTATTATTAAGTGCTGAACAGTGGCGCAGAATCTCACGAAGGCCAAGTTATGACATTCCGGAGCATTACGCACTCGCATATTTCTTCAGTAATAACGATTACAAAAAGTATTCAGAGATCATAAATCAGGCAGCAGGAAATCTCGAAATAATCCACATATTTAACCCTGATGACTTTATGCATTTCATTACAAGTCCTGAAGAGTTTATATGGCTGATTGACCACGCTGATTATGTGTTCACGTATTCATTTCACGGGACAGCATTTGCAATTAATTTCAACAAGAATTTCATTACGTTCGGCAAAGATTCAGAAGGCTGGTTCAAGAACGTCTTCAGCAGAATTGATAGTCTGCTCTCAAGTCTTGGATTAAGTGACAGGGCATACGAACACGGCATGAGAATTCCTGAACACGAAATAAATTATTATGCTGCCAACGAGAAATTAAATGCGCTTCGTGAAAAGTCGATTAAATATTTGCGGGAGTGCCTGAAGATATAAACCTGCATTCACGGCTGGAGTTTTTGATATAATAGCTGAGTAAAATAATTTGCGAAAGGACTTGACAAAGTGAATAAATCTGCTACACTTGACCAGACCAGACCAGACCAGACCAG
>JAFSJJ010000029.1 GCA_017439345.1 Synergistaceae bacterium | reverse complement strand
TCTGAAGGCTACTCACGCGATAACTTGAGAATCATTGCAACAGGTTACGGGCGAGTCTCAGTTCCGTATGCTGACAACACTTTGACTGAAATAACATGTCATGCCAAAGGAGCAGCTTTTCTCGGAGGCAGTAATTTAACAGTTATAGACATAGGCGGTCAGGACACGAAAATTATTTTGCTGGTCAATAACAGAGTCGTTGATTTCGTCATGAATGATAAATGTTCAGCAGGTACGGGGAAATTTCTCGAAGTCATGGCGAACAGAATGGGCGTGAATTTATCAGAGTTCTTTGACATGGCAGCAAGGGGACGCGAGATAAAGATTTCCTCAATGTGTACTGTCTTTGCTGAGTCCGAGATAGTTAGCTTAATGGGACTTGGCACGCCTCGTGAAGATATTGCCTGCGGTGCTGTAGGTTCGGTAGCTGCGAAGGTTGCGACTCTGGCAGGGAGAAAGAGTCCTTCAGGTGAATATTTCTTGACGGGGGGCTTCTGTGAGGCTGAATTTCTCGTGCGTAAATTATCTGAAGTCTTAGGCTCTGAAGTCAGAACCTGCCCTGACGCTAGATTTGCAGGAGCTATAGGAGCAGCGTTGTTAAGCAAATGAGTCTTGCTTCACTCTTTGAGTATCTCGAAAATTTGAGGCGTGATGCTTACGTTAGAGCAGTAATGAGGGCTTCTGAGTCTGATGATGTGTTAGGCTTCATTGGCTCTCGTTTACCTGTTGAAATATTTCACGCTATGGACTTGTACGCTATTCCTGTTTACGGTGTTGACGGCGAAATTCTGAAGTTCTCACGAGAAAAAAATTTGTGTCCTGTAGTTGACGCAACTGTTACATACGCAAAGACTGACAAATGTCCGTTGATTCACAGCAGTAAATTAATTGTCGTAGAGAATTCATGCCCGATTATGACCCGCGAAATTATGAAGCTCGACAAAAATATTTATATCTACGAGTCAGAGTCGGAACTCGTGAAAAAATTATCACAGGTATATCACAGGGAACTTGACTCGGAGAAATTGCGGACTGCTCAAGAGTCTTTGCAGAAGATTGCAGAGTTAATCACGCGCATAAAATATTATTCGGACTTAACGGGGCTTCAGGTTTATATACTTGAATTCTATCTGAACTTTTTAGAACTCAACGAGAGAATAAATATCTTGCAGGAACTCTCGAATCAGATTCAGATAAATTTTTCAGATCACGAAATAAATTATGTCCCTGTCAGAGTCCAGAGCGGTGCAGGAATATATAAACAGATTGACAAGTTACTTGCAGGCAGGAATTATCGAATACTCGAGGACTTTTGCAGGGTTGACTCAAAAAATTTAGATTACGTGTATGAACATTGCCCTTACTATCAGGGTGAACGAATTAATTACTAACGAGGGGGTTATATCAATGGCAGATTATCATTCAATGTGGGAGTCGCTGGGAATGGACGTTAAGACCCACGATTTACTTTGCGAGGCTCTACCCGGTGCGTTCGGTGATGTCTATTTATCTCAAGAGAACAGACCCGAAGGCATGGACTATTTCAACATGGTAGTTGCAGAAATTCACGGTATCAGACCTGCTGAACTCGTAGAACATAAAAAGAAAGGCGGTAAAGTTGTCGGCACGTTCTGTATTCATGTTCCTGATGAGATTCCCATTGCTGCGGGAGCTATTGCAACCGGTTTGTGTTCAGGCTCGCAGTTCTGGGTTCCCGGCGGAGAGAAAAAATTACCTGCTGCAACATGTCCTCTGATTAAGGCAAGTCTGGGCGCGCGGTTTGACAGGACATGCCCGTTTTTCAGATTAGCTGATATGTTCGTAGGCGAGAATACATGCGACGGCAAAAAGAAGGCTTGGGAGATCTTAGCAGAAGATGCCCCGATGTATATAATGGACATTCCTCAGATGAAGCGCGAGGAAGATTATAAACACTGGGAGGACGAAATTCGCGGGTACTTGGCCAAGTGCGAGGAATTAACAGGCAACAAAGTTACTCCGGCGAGTCTGCGTGCTGCAATCAAGTTATTGAATCAAAAACGCAAGGCACTCCAGAGGCTGGCAAGTTTCAGGAAGCTCGATAATATTCCCATCAGCGGCAAGGACATATTATTAATTACTCAGATAGCTTTTTACGATGACCCCGCAAGAATCACAACTATGATTAACAAGCTCTGCGATGAGTTAGACGAGAGGGCAAAGAATAATATTTCAGTCTTCAAGAAGGGTGCTAAGAGAATATTATTAACAGGGACTCCGTTGTCTATTCCGAATTGGAAACTGCATCATATTATAGAAAGTCTCGGTGCTGCCGTAGTCTGTGAAGAGATGTGCACGGGCATTCGTTATTATGAGAAGTGCGTAGACGAGTCAGGCTCAACGATTGACGAAATGATTACGCATTTAACAGAGCGTTACATGGGAGCTATTCACTGTGCTTGCTTCACTCCGAATAAAGAACGTATTGATGACATTAAACGCCTCGTGAAAGAATACAAGGCCGATGGAGTTATAGACGTAAATCTCAAGTTCTGCAATATCTATGACATTGAGGGCTTCTTTGTTGAACGCGAACTCAAGAACGCAGGGATTCCGGTTCTGGGCATTGAGACCGACTACACGGACCAGGACGCAGAGCAGTTAAAGACTCGAATCGGTGCATTTATTGAGATGTTAGGAAATTAATTAACTCATGCACTATATTTTATTTCCTGATGTAACGAACGCTCAGAGACTTTATGACCTCATGAAGGCTGAAGGAATTAAATGCACGTTTGCCCCTACACCTAGAGAAGCTGATAAGTGCTGCGGAGTCAGTGTGCTTTATTATGATGACTCTTTTAATGAGCGGATAATGACTCTAATTCATGACAATGGCATAAATATTCTTAAATTCTTTGAGGGTACATCAGGAAACCCTGACCGTATGAAATTTTGCTAGCTCACAAAATGCTTCTCTCTCACTTCGATTTTAACGCCTTCAAGGGAGAGAAGTTTTATTTTGCGTTCAAGTCCTCCTGAATAGCCCCTTAAATCTCCGTTTGAGCCTATGACTCTATGACAGGGAATTATTATCAGGACTTTATTATCAGCTAATGCACGTCCTATGGGAAGAGCGCACCTGCAATTAAGTTTTTCTGCTATTTGATGATATGTCATTGTCTGCCCTCTTGGAATCTCCTGAACAGCTTTCCAGACTTTGTGATAAAATTCTGTGCCTGCTGCATCAATAGGCGGAGTAAAATCCGGTTCTTTGCCTGAGAAGTATATATCAAGCCATCGTTTTGCAGAGTCTATTATATTATTTTTGCGTTTGCTGCCGGAGTCCGCAAAATCATCTTTATTGTAAAAATTCAGGCCGAACAATCCTGCTTCAGTTGATTGTAATAAAATTTTTCCCAAAGGAGAATCATAAATACTTCTGTCAATAATCATCTTAAAAACTTTACCTGCCGTGTAATATAAATTATTATCGCTAAAATCTTTTAACGCTGATATTATAAATTCTAACATAAAAAACTTTTTCGGAGGTCATCGGCTTATCATGAATTTCTTGAAACGTTATCCAATTCCTATAGCTGGACTCATTCTTGCTTTATTCGCACTGGGCAACTTGATTCAATCTTACAGTTCCGAAGCAAGACTCGCACTGGGAGTTATCGCAGTAATTCTCTATGTGCCGTACTTGTTGAAGGTCGTAATTCTCAACTTCAAACTTTTTGTTCAGTCAGGACCTCTTGACAACCCTGTAGCCGCTTCAGTATTCCCGACATTCACGATGGCTACTATGTTACTTGCAGGTTACGTGAAGCCCTACTGCCCTGAGTGCGCAAATATAATCTGGTACGCAGGAGTAATCTTTCACGTCTTGTTAATAGTATGGTTTACTCTAAAGTTTGTGATTGGCAATTTCGCAATTAAGAAAGTTTTCCCTTCATGGTTCATAGTTTATGTAGGGATTGCAGTTGCGAGCGTCTCTGCTCCTGTAACGGGAAGGCTTGACATTGGACAGTATGCTTTCTGGTTCGGACTCGTTACGTATTTAATATTATTAATTTTCGTGTGTAAAAGAGTCTGGCTTGTCGGTGAAATTCCTGCTCCTGCTATGCCTACGACAGTAATATTTGCTGCTCCGGCTTCGTTGTTACTGGCTGGCTACATGGTTTCATTCCCGGAAAAAATATCATGGCTCGTGTATGCGTTATTAGCTTTCTCGTTAGTGTTCTGGTTAATCGGAATCATTTACTTTGCAAAGACATTCAGGGGAGCTTTCATGCCTTCTCACTCGGCGTTTACGTTCCCGTTAGTTATAAGCGCAATTGCTGTGAAGAGTTCAACGGCTTTCACGGGTCTCAGCTGGCAGGCTTCTCTTGCAGACATTCAAACGTTAATAGCAGCTCTTGTAGCGTTATGGGTACTCGCGCGCTACGTGTTATTTTTATGCTCTAGTGCGAAGTAATTATAAATTTTTTAGGGGGTAATTTTATGACTCGAGAAGAGTACGTTAAATCAATCCGTAACACAGCAGAAGAATATTTCAGGTCAGGAACTTTCTTTTGCTCAGAAGCAGTTTTGCAGACGATCAATGACGCTCTAGGCAAGCCCTTTAGTGACGAGATCGTGAAGATGGCCTCAAGTTTCCCGATTGGAATGGGCAAGGCTCAGTGTCTTTGCGGGGCAGTCTCAGGCGGTGAAATGGCATTAGGCATAGTGTACGGCAGAGTCAAGGGTCAGCCGATGAATCCCAAGATGTTCGAGGTAGCAAAGGGTCTTCATGATTTTATCAAGGAGAAATATGGAGCAACATGCTGCAGAGTCATGACAAGACAGTGGGCGGGAGATAATTTCATGTCCCCTGAGAGAAAAGCGCATTGTATCGAGATAACCGGAGTCGTTGCCGAATGGGTAGCTAATGCCCTTATCGATGACGGAAAATTAACAGTTCCAGCAGCGTAAATATTAAGGCCGGGAGATTTTATTTCCCCCGGTCATTATTTATTTATAGAGTCAAGATTTACGTCCAAGCACTAACGCTAATAACGCAAAGCATAAACCTAATGCACCAAGACCCAAATCACAGCCCCCGGAACTTCCCGAATTCAAATAATTTTGCTGATTATTCCCTGAAATTTTTCCTGCACTGAATTTTAATGCTTTCTCGTCTGTCCATGTACTGCCCCCGTCTGTCGAAATCTTAACAGGAATCGTATAAACTCCCCTGCGTGTAAAGTCTTTTACGGCTGCGAACGTTACATTAATTTCTTTCACAGGGACTTCATTCGCATTCCAAGGCGTAACAGCGGCAAATATTGAGTCAGCGACTCCTGAATTAGATTCTGATTCTGATTCTGAGTCCGAAAAAGTTATGTTGTCTTTATCAATGCTCCAGCAGACCGCGTAATCTTTCGAGAGAGTCATAACGCTTGATAGTGATTGTCTCTGTGTCAGCAGCCTGCGAATGTTGAACAGCCACATACACTGACATAAAGAGTAAGAATAAGAATTATAAAAAATATGATTAAGCAGTATAGCACTAAAATAATAAAGGCTATATTATAATTTCATAATATTTAATTTTGCTTCAGGGGGAGTGAATTTTTTTTAACATGAACATATTAATCACAGGTGCAAAAAGTTTCTTGGGAAGCGCATTAAAGCATTATTTATCGCAGTGGCCGGAAAGATATAACGTAGGCTCAATAAGTCTCAGGGGTGATTCATGGCTGTCTGAAGATTTCGGAAGGTTTGACTCTGTATTTCATGCCGCAGGTATTGCCCACGATGACGCTAAAAAGATTCCTGAAGACGAACAGAATTTATATTACGAGATAAATACTAAATTAGCATACGAGTCAGCACTCAAGGCCAAGCAGGACGGTTCAAAGCAGTTTATCTTCATGAGTTCAGCAATTATTTATGGCAAATCAGCTCCGATCGGACAGGAAAAAATTATTACCCGCGAGACTCCCCCGAATCCAGAAAGCAATTACGGTGAGAGCAAGTTAAAAGCTGAAGAGGCATTGATGACTCTCAATGACGAAAATTTTAGGGTGTGCATATTGCGCTGTCCTATGATTTACGGCTTGGGCTGCAAGGGAAATTATCCGGTGTTATCGAAACTTGCTCAGAGATTAAAATTTTTCCCTAAGATTCATAATACACGCTCAATGTTATATATAAAAAATTTTGCAGAATTCACACGCCTCATGATAGATAATTGCGAACGGGGAATCTTCTGGCCTCAGAATAAAGAGTACTCGGACACTGCGGAGCTTGTGAAGTTAATTGCTAAGGCTCACGGTAAAAGAATTATGTTAGTTCCCGGCTGTAAATTAGCATTAAAAGTGTTATCGCACTTCACTGGACTCGTTAATAAGGCATTCGGCTCGCTTGCTTACTCTCAGGACTTGAGCGAATATAAATCAGATTACAGGCTTTATAATCTCGAAAAGAGCATAATAGAAACTGAGAGCTGATTACTTCATTGAACCTGTTCCGCCCTCTATGACTCCTTTATGAGCAAACACGCTTGTTACTGTCTTGACTATGCATAAAATATCGAACATGAAAGATTCGCGCTTGACATATTCGCCGTCGAGTTTGGCTTTATCAGGTATTTCGAGCTCATCGCGTCCGTTGATCTGAGCCCACCCTGTTAGACCCGGTCTTATGTCGTTAGCATTATACTTGTCTCGTTCTGATATTAAATCTTCTTGATTCCAGAGTGCAGGTCTCGGCCCTACAATGGACATATCGCCCTTGAGAATATTTATAATCTGCGGGAGTTCGTCAATAGAATATTTTCGCATCCATTTACCGGACTTTAATATATACTGCTCAGGGTTGCTTAATAAATGAGTAGGGACATCATGAGGAGTCGAAGTTTTCATTGAGCGGAATTTATACATGCTGAATAACTTTTTGCCCCTTCCGACTCGTCTTTGAGTGAACAGTGCCGGGCCCTTGTCTTCGTGTTTGATAATCAAAGCAAATATAATCATTGGAACTGCAAGAATAATTAACGCTAATAGACTCAATGCAAAATCAATGACTCTCTTGAAAAAATATTTATACATGCAACACAATCTGCCTCTCGTTAATAAAAATTTTCGTGATTATATAGAGTCTTTCACATGTTGACAAATTTATTTTACCTGATAAAATTTCCTAGTGCTTTACGAAAAGAAACATCATAAACAATCTTGGGAATTGGTGCAACGGCAGCACGCTTGACTCTGGATCAAGTAATTGGGGTTCGAATCCCTGATTCCCAGCCAAAAATTTTTTAAAGACGACGGAAGAAATTAGTCCCTGTTCAGAAAACTAGCTACACTGGACAGGGCTTTTTTGTGTCTTGAGTTATATTCATTCAGGAGGTTGTATTCACGTGTTAGCATTTATTATCATCTACGCAGTGTTATTAATTCTTGCAGGCGCACTCATAGGACGTAAGGCAAAGTCAGCTTCAGATTTCTTTGTTGCAGGACGCAAATTAAATTCAGGCTTGCTCTTCACGACTCTAATAGCTGCAAATCTCGGCGCAGGTTCTACGGTCGGAGTTACTGCTCTTGCATATCGTTACGGGTTAAGCGCATGGTGGTGGATAGGAAGCGCGGGCATTGGCTCAATGATTCTTGCCTTTATCATCGGCCCTAAGATATGGCGCATTGCACGGGAAAATAATTATTACACTTTGAGTGATTATCTTGATAAGAGATACAGCAAATTATTTTCGGGTTTATTATCGCTCATGATGTCAGTAGGGACTCTTGCTCTATTCGCAGGGCAGTTACTGGGCATCGCATGGATTCTCGAAGTTACCGCAGGAATTCCCAAGACTTATGGCGTAATAACCGGTGCAGTAGTTACGACTTTATATTTTGCCGCAGGGGGCTTATTATCAAGTGCAGTAGTTAATATCATTGAAGTCGCTGTGATCCTCGCAGGCTTTATCGTTGCATTGCCGTTTGTCTGGAGTTACTCAGGAGGGCTCGAGGGCATAAGGACTCACATTAATAACGCGTCATACTTTGACTTTTACGGAATGGGAAGCACTTTAATTACAGGTTATATAGTTATGTTAGTGCCTTCGTTCTTTATATCGCCCGGCTTAATCGGTAAGGTCTTCGCTGCTCAAGATGAGAGAGCTATTAAAATAGGAACTGCTTTAAATGGTCTTGTTCAATTAATATTTGCTATTATTCCCGTCTTAATCGGTATGGCTGCATTTGCTGCCTTCCCGGAACTCTCACGCCCTGACTTGGCCTTACCTACTGCAATGAAGGAAATGATGCCCTTTAGTGCTGCTTCTCTGGCATTGGCTGCTATATTCGCTGCTGAAGTGAGTACTGCTGATACTGTGTTATACATGCTCGCAGGTTCGTTGACTAATGATTTATATAAACGTTTTATTAATCCCGAAATAAGCGACAAGAATTTATTGACAGGTTCAAGAGTCGTGAGCGTCATATGCGGTCTTGCAGGTGTAGTTCTTGCGTTGAGACTCGAGAGCATAATTTCAGCACTGACTATATTTTACTCGTTGATGAGCGTCTCTCTTGCTGCTCCGTTAGTATTTGGATTGTTCACGAAAAGAGCTTCTAACTCAGGGGCAATATTATCTGCTGTAATGGGAATTGCATTAACTCTCTTCATAACTTTCTACGAGTCAGAGTCAGGGAGCGTGAATTTATTTATCTGGACTCTTGACACAGTTAATCATGTCGTAGATTTCGGGTTTGCGAGATTAAATGCTTCAACGTGCGGAATAATTTTCTCGTTCGTTATAATGCTGCTGTCGATTATATTCCTGCCAAAGCGTGAAAGATAACAGCTATAATATATTTATTTACGAAGGGACTGAATATATTTCATGACGGGAAAAATTTCTGCACTCTTAATGCTGCTCGTGTTCACAGGCTGCTCTTATGCTGCTGATATAGATCTCGGAGAAGGCTGTCACATGCCCCCCGGCTTTTCGAGTATTTATATAACAAGCTCAGACGGTACGGCCATTCAAAACGCTGCTGATAATATCCAAGACAGAGGGACGATTATTCTATCAGGCACTTTCAAGCTCAAGCGTGATATTAACGTCAAGAAGAGCATCACTATCAAGGGTCAGGACAGCAGTAACAGGGCAGTTCTTGATGTCAGCGGAATAAATAATTTTCGGCGTGCCTTAAGGTGTGAGGGAGACTCTATCAATCTGGAAAATCTCATCATAACCGGAGGCTACCAGTTCACCGGCGGAGGGGCTAAGATTGTCGCAAAGACTGCGAAGATCACGAACTGCGATATAGTCAAAAACTTGGGTATATTAGGAGGAGGAGGTCTCCACTTGATCGTCAAGGATCTTACGTTAACGAACTGCAATATTCTCAGCAATGACACAGCGACTTTAGCAGGCGGAATGATTCAGGCAAAAGGCAATGTTACCATGACAGACTGCACAGTAAGCGGCAACAAAATATCAAACGTCAAAGCAATAATCGCTAACGGGGGCGGTATTTTATTTAATGAATGCATTGTCAATATGAACAACTGCGAAGTTACGAATAACACTGTACCGAATAAAGGGGGCGGCATTTATTTAATCTCAACGGATATAACACTAACGAATTGTGATGTCTCAGGCAACACGGCAGATAAAGACAGCACGTCTTGGGACATATATCCATTCAATAATTCTGTTATTCATATCAAGTAAATCAAGTAAAATTAATCGTGAATAAGCGTTATGCTAATATATTCAGTAATTTTTAAGTTTTCAAGACAAGAAAGGAATGAATCATATTTCATGGCAAGAAAAATTTTTGCAGCTCTAATGCTGTTGACGCTGGCAAGTTGTTCATATGCTGCAGATATAGATCTCGGAGAAGGTTATCACGTGCCTCACGGGTTCTCAGGAGTCTATATCGCAAGCTCAGACGGTACGGCAATTCAAAACGCTGTTGATAATATCCAAGACGGCGGAACGATTATTTTATCAGGCAGCTTCAAGCTCACACGTGATATTAATATCAAGAAGAGCATTACTATCAAGGCTCAAGACTCGAACAACAAAGCAGTTCTTGAGATGACCCCCGGAGTCAATAAACGTGTCTTCAGGTGTCAGGGCGACTCTATTACCCTTGAGAATCTCGTGATAAAAGGCGGCTTTACGACAAACGGCGGAGGAGTCAAAGTTGATGCTAAGACAAAGTTAATGACTATAACAAACTGCGACATAGTTAATAACCGGTCTGTACTCGGCGGAGGCGGTCTGTATTCGGATGCTGAGAAGCTGGTATTAACGAACTGCAATATCACAAGCAATGATGTATCACTGCTTTTCGGCGGCGGAATAATGGTTACAGGCGGCGAATTTGAAATGACGGACAGCAATATTTCCGGCAACAACGCATTCGGCAGAGGGGGCGGTATCTATTTCACAGGAGTTACTGCTGACATGAATAACTGCAGGGTTACTAACAATACTTCAAGAGCTGATGGAGCCGGAATTTATTTATACTCAAAGACTTTAACGCTTACAAAATGCAATGTTTCCGGCAACCTCAATGGAAATGAGTCTTCAAACATATACGCCGATAAAAACGCATCTTACACGGAAAATTAATTAAGGAGGTTTGATTTAACATGAACAAAAAAGTTTTTCCCGGTATTTTATTATCGTTGATGCTCTTGATGTCTCTTGTGATTCTCTCAGGAGGCTGCGGAAGAAGTCATAGCAACTCTTTCTCTAGCAGCAATGAAAGCAATAGCGCGAACTCGGCACTAAACGGCGTATGGACATCGACAAACAACGGCCAGGCTGTAATAACGAGACTGAATGCTTCTGATGAAGACCTGCCCGAAGAAGTCTTAGAGCAACTCGCAAAAATTTACCCGGAGTCATATGAAATCTATCAGGAAAATACTCCTGCTGAATCTGTAAGCGCAAATGTATCAAGCGTAACTGCAATTTTCGAGGACTCTAATATTTCTGAATCATCAGGCTCGGCGAAATTAACAGCTGTAATCATAGTAAATTATGAAGATAATACACTGCCTGTATTATTGAACGGTGTCAAGCTCGCAATGACGCTTACTGACTCTAACACATGGACTGCGGATATTCCCGGATATGACGGTTCATTGACTCTTGCGATGACTTCAGAAGGCAGCATGACTCTTTCAGGGACTCTCACATATATTGATCATGACTGGGAGTTCAGCACTGTTATAAATAAAAATATTGGTGATGAATTGCTCGAAAGTCCGAGTGAAATTCTCGCAGGTGTCTGGAAATTCGATAATACCCAAACAGGAGCATATGTATCTAGTACGGGAATGCTTTCGAATATTACGCCTGAAGATATAGACGTATCACTTGCATTTGGTTCTGAGAATAATTCTGCAATGAGTATGGCAGCTTCATATTATGTTACCCTTAATTCAGCAAGGACTGCTTTGGACAACGAGTCAAACGCTTCAAGTTCAAAATTTATGAGCATCATGACAACTTCAGGGGCATTAACTCAAATATCGGGCAGTCTCTACAAGTTCACTGATGAGAACAGTCAAGAGGCTCTTATCTTCATTGAGGACTCTGAAAAAATTTATGTCTTCACTTCTGATTGTGAGTCGGACTCTGAGTCAGGTTCCAACAGTACAGCATTTATGTATCTGCCAATGACGAAATCATCAGGCTTTGATATAGAGTCTTTAATGGGTAAATCATGGTCAGCATCAGGAAGCACCAGCGGAGGAGGCTACGTACACTTTACGAATCTTGAGAATTCAACCGATCCAATAAAGAAAGCATTAGCAAATCTCTCGTATATCCTTAAGAGCTTCAGCTTGAGTTTCTCTGATGTAAATATGAATAATGACAGCACCGTTACAGCAATAGTTAATCTCAGTTCCGTATTTACCCTGACTTCAGAAGCATTCAAGAAAATTCTGAATCAAGATGATCTTGACATGGACTCCCTTGAAATCAATTCAGAGCAGCATACTCTTGATGTAACCGGAAATATTTTAAAGCTGGCAATGACTGACGAAGAGGCTTTAATCTACATTTCGTTCATCTCTGAGTCAGAAGCCCTGCTTACTATCGAAATGAAGAGCAGTACAGGTGATGAATACGACGGAACAGCAAAATTCACTGCGCTACTTACAGCTAATTAATTATTATTCATTAACGAAATGATCGACTCGGGCTGCTGGTTAGCTTGAACTAATACGGCGGCCTGAGATTGACTCAAAATCTTGAACTCCATAAATCTTAACGCAGATTTCGCCATGTCAGCATCAGTTATGCGGCTCTGAGAGCTTGACAAATTACCGCTTGATATTGCAAGACTTGCTAACGTGTTCTCAAGTGCGCTTTGATACGAAACTATTTTAGTGCGTTCCTTAACGATTCGTTCTATTGCGTTGTCGATAATTCCTATTGAGCGTGAAGCAGTCTCCCGAGTCATACCGTTGACCCGATTAATATCAAGTGCTTTCGACGACATATCGCCGAACTGAATAATAAAATTCTCGTCCTGATTAGTTCCAGTCTGAAAAGTTATAGAGTTATCAGCAATGTGAAGCTCAGTAGAAAAACTTTGCGAGTCGGATAAATTATACTGCTTGCGTGATTCGTTCCAGAGTGCTTTAATCCCTGACATTGAGTCAAATTCAACGTCAAAATTATTATTCACGAAATTATATATCCTATTGCCTGTTATATTCATATCGTGAACTAATTCATGCCCCGTGTGAGCGTCCTTAATCGAAATTTTATACGTACTCTCTGAAGAGTCCTGAATCGTGTTAAGGCCAAGTGCGTTAATTAAATCAATATTTCCCGTAAAGAATAATTCTCCTTCACGTCCTGCGACTGCACTGCGAATCACTAGAGAAGCATTTGTCCTATAGCCTGTTATATTTCCTGACTCGTCGTAAATATTCTCGCGCTTTGATACTGACTCAGAAGTTCCCTCAGTACCGTCTGATATTACAGCAAACTTTGAAGCATTATCCGTGTATTGTGCCTGACCGAGTGAATTAGCTATTGCTTCATTGATTTTCTTTACTGCATGTTCGAGGGTGTCATTGCCGTATAACATAACTGAAGTCATTTTGCCGTCTCCCTGAACTATCGTTAATTTCTGTTCTTCGTCAAGAATGTAATTGCCTTCTGAGTCATAGAAATTAGCAATGTCCCTCAAAGCTGCTTCACTCTCCGTAACTATCATGATTTTCTCTTCTGAGCCGTCATCGTTAGTAATCACGTCTTCGATATATTGACCAGAATAGACTCCCTGCAAGATATTGCTCTTCTGAACCTGAGCTTTGCCCGCGTCTGCCTTGATTGTGATTTGATAATTGGCCTCGAGTCCTGCGATCCCTCCGTTGACTATGGCTTTGACTCCTGAATTAGTCGATGACCATAACGCACCTATTGAGCCGTCTAACAAGTTTCTCTTGTTGAATTGTGTAGTCTGAGAGATTATATTTAACTGTCCCTTGAGTTCGTCTATCTCAGTCTGAATATAATTTCTGTCCTGGTCTGTCAGAGTGTCATTCGCTGATTGAATAGCAAGTTCTCTCATTCTTTGGAGCAGGGAGTCAGCGTTAGATAAAGCACCTTCAGCAGTTCTTAGCATGGATATTCCGTCTTGAGCGTTCTTTATGGCCGTGTCGTAGCCTGCAATTTGAGAGCGCATTTTCTCACTTATAGCAAGTCCCGAAGCGTCATCAGATGAAGAATTTACGCGAAGTCCTGATGATAGAGCTTCCATTGACTTTTGAAGCGCGCCGTTTGTGTTATTAAGAGTATCTGCCGCTGTAAGTGCTGCCAAGTTGTGATTTATTCTCATCTTATTTCATGCCGACTCCTTTGCTTTGTGATATATATATTATAATCTCGATACAGTGATTGCTGCCCTCACTATAATATCAGCAGCCTCGCCTTTAGTAACCGGTCTGCCGTAATAGAATTCGGAATCTCCTGAATAAATATTTAGTATTCCAAGCCTGCCGAGCAGCATAACATAATCATTATTTCTGTGTCTTGATGACTTAAACGGGAGTCTCGCCCTTGCATTCGTGTTAGCCTTGTATAAATCCGGGATTGCCTCACATACTGCCTTTGCGAAGTCGCCCCTTGAGACAAAGTTATCGGGTTTAGTCCCAAGATCAGCAGTGCCTTTAGTTCCCGTTAATGCCTTCTGAACTCTGGTAATCATATCAAGTGCTTCACGCCTCGTTATGATCTCATCGACTCCGAAAACTCCTTTGTCATGTCCTTTGATAATCGCCATAATGAGAACAGGATCATCATAATTTTCTATATTATATGACGGCACATGAGGATATTCACTAGGTGTTATAAGACCATACATGTTAGATATTTGGATTACTTTATTCAACGGATGCTCAGGGGGAACGTCTGAATAATGACATAGCGATAAATCTACACCTGAATTTAATAATTCCCATTGGACTAACATAGGGTGAATGAATTTAGCGGGTTTATTCTCTCGTGAACATACTGCTGCTAGAGCTCCTGCTGCCTGTCCTGTCATCATTGTAATAGGCTGAAGTCTGAGTGCTCCTGCTGCGAGTCTTGACATCGATAAATTTTTCTCAGCTGCTAAGAGTCCGTCAATGCCTTCAGGGATTAATATTCTCATGGGAACTTGAAACGGGCCTCGTGGTCTGTTAATGATTTGAGAGCTTGTTCTCTCGTGAAACTGCCATTCCATATCTGCATCAGAATTAGCACCGTGTAAATCGAGAATATAGCCTCCTATAGCAATTGCGTCATAGAATTCATGACTCGTTTGACCGTCTCGATAGCTTAACGAATTTTGAAGCATTTCCTGTGAAGTCAGCGTATGTTTTGCCATTATGCGTCTTGACTCTCTTACATATGGAATAGGGGGCATACGTTTTATTATTTCCTGCCAGTCATAGGGGAGTCCTCGAGCTGCTTCGGGTAAAATATTATTCTCGTATTCGTCATCTGCAACTGACCACTCTTCGCCGAGTTCGTTTTGAATGTACCAGATAAAATGCAGCGTCTTGATTAGTGCGTCTCGTTCAACTTGTAAGCGTAAAATTCTGTCCTCGAGATATGCTGCAGGAAGTCCCCTCTTGCCGTTTGTCCATGCATAGACACCGGGATAATCATTGCCCCAGTTGACTTCGGTCTTAGTCACTAAACGCCCTGATTTGTCGCTTGCATCGTAATTATAAGGCGTGCCTGAGTCCGGGATTGCCCTATAAGCATTATGTGTAGCAAAGTCTACAGGAGTAACAATCGGGTAAACATTTCTGAACGGCGCACCGTCAGCACTGACTAAACTTTCATAATTTCTCTTCGCAAGTTCGTAGCCCGGCAGCGGGTATAAAGGCTTCAAGTGATAGGGGACTCCGCCGGGGTATTTCTTGATTACAGCAGTCCATGTTATTTCTTGAATCATTGAGTCATCGCTGAAGAATTTTGCTTCTGAATTTCCTATTCTGTAATTTATATTTACTAGGGGTAATATATCGCCGTATTCTGTAGCATCGATTAATATCTTGCAGCCGTAATCTTTCTTGCTTCCCTGAGTCCTGACCGTAACGCCTGAAACTTTTTTATTATCGCTCTTGACGCTTACAACTTCAGAGTTCATGAGGAAGTCAATAACTCCCTTGCGTCTTGCATCGTTGACCATGTCGAATAAAATTTCTTGGCCTACGTGAGGCTCAAAGGCTGTAGATTTGTCGTACCAGTAACATGTAGATATTGATTTGCCCCTCATTGAGTAATAAGAAGTTATGCGGTCTATGAACTCGAGATATATTCCGCTCTTCTGTCTGCTCATGTCGTCCATAGTGCTGACTCCTGCTGCGACTGCCTGGCCTCCTATCATTGAAGAAGTCTCGACTACAAGGACGCTTGATCCCATTCGTGCTGCCTGAATTGCCGCGCTGATTCCTCCTGTGCCTGCTCCTGCTATGATTATGTCGTAATTATTTCTCGGCTGAGTCCTTGCTCTTCGTGCTGAGAAGTATGAAGAGTATAACGAAGCAAAAGCTAAGTCCAGATTCGAACTTGAACTTGAGCTTAACGAGTCCGTAGAATATGAAGCGTAAGAAGCTGTCATGAAGAGTGAAAAAATGACAACGATAAATAATACACAGCGTAATTTGCTGAAGAGATTCAAAATTTTATATAGCCTCCTGATTCACATAAAAAAATTTAATAAATTATAATACATGCAAAAATTTTTTTACGAGGAGTGAAAATATTATTAATAATTATTATATGAACCGCGCATTAACTCTTGCCAAGAACGGAATGGGCAGGACTTCTCCAAATCCTATGGTCGGTTGCGTCATAGCAGACTCGAGTCAAAATATTATCGGTGAAGGCTGGCATAAGAAATACGGCGGCCCTCACGCTGAGATCGAAGCCATTAACAACGCCCATGAAAATAATCACGATGTCAGAGGCTCTACAGTTTATGTTACCCTTGAGCCGTGTTCTCACTATGGGAAGACTCCTCCGTGTGCAAAGAGATTAGCCGCAGAAGGAGTCTCGCGAGTCATTATCGGAATGAGAGACCCTAATCAATTAGTAAATGGTCAGGGAATAAAGATTCTTGAGGACGCAGGGATTCAAGTAGAGTTCGCTGACGATGACATAATGAGTCAATGCAAATTATTAAATAAAGGCTTCATATTCGTTCATAAATATCACAGACCGTTCGTGAGTCTCAAGGCAGCAATGTCGCTCGACGGCAGAATGTGTCTTGATAATAACTCAAGCAAATGGATAACAGGAATCGAAGCACGCACTGAAGCTCACGTTATGCGCTCTGAGAATGACGCTGTCCTTGTAGGAGTAAATACTATTTTGAACGATGACCCCGAATTGACAGTTAGATATATCGAAGGCGTTAATCCTTTGAGAGTAATTCTTGACTCGAATTTAAAGACTCCTCCTGACGCAAAAGTTATTTCGAGTGATAATAAATGCTTAATAATTACAAGTGAGAATGCTGACTCAGAGAAAGAAAAAATTCTTATCGACAAGGGCGCACGTGTTGCAAGAGCAGCAGTGAATCATAATAATCACATAGATATTAAATCAGCTCTTGAATATCTTGCTTCACAGGGGGTCTTAACCCTCATGGTCGAGGGCGGTCCGGGCGTTATAAGTTCGTTCCTGAGTAATAAACTTGCTGATTACGTGAAATTTTTTATCGCTCCAAGAATTTTAGGAGAAGGCAAAGGAATTAGCTTAAACATGAATTTTGCAGATGTGAACTCGGCGTTTATGCTTTCAGGAGTCAAGTCAAGACTCTGCGGCAATGATGTAATCATAGAAGGGAGATTGTCATGTTCACCGGACTTATAGAAAGAGTAGGCGTTGTCAGGAAATTCAATCAGACAGGAGAATTTTACTCGCTCACTATCGAAGCTGAGAACTTTTCAGGAGAGTTAAATATCGGCCAGTCAGTCAGTGTCAGCGGTGCATGTCTTACAGTAACGGGAAATGACTCAAGAAGTTTTGAAGTCGAAATGATGAGAGAAACTTTTAAACGTACATGGTTCAGCAAAAATTTACGTGCAGGGACTAGAGTCAATCTTGAACGTGCATTGAGATTAACGGACAGGCTTGACGGTCATTTAGTACTTGGCCATGTTGACGGCATTGCAGAATTACGTGAAATCAGGGGAACTGACACGAAAGAAGCTGTATTCATTCCTGAAGATAAAAATTTATTGCGGGGCATAGTGAATAAAGGCTCTGTGTGTATTGACGGGGTGAGCTTGACTGTGATTAGTGCAGGCGGTAAAAGTTTCTCAGTTGGACTCATTCCTGCGACGCTGGCAGCTACGACACTGGGAGGACTCAAGGCAGGGAGTATCATAAATCTTGAGACGGATATACTTGGCAAATACATAGAGAGGCTTGCAGGTTTCAGCAAAGAGAAAGAGTCAGAGTCAGACTCAGGGCGGGGAGATTATCTTGTTTCGTTATTATCGCTGTGAAGAGTTATGCAAGAGAGCATGAGACATAAATATTTTGCGTAACTTGATTCATAAGCTGAATTTGTATTAGTAAATGTATTAGTAATTATGTGATTGAGTGCGCGTGAAAGAAATTTTATGTTAATATTATAAACGATTACAGGATAAAAATCTTCATGAAGGGTGTAAATTTACATTGCACTACACTGCATTAATTAATCATAACGAGAAGACTATTAACAGGTTATATAAGACTCAATACTACACGTTCGATAAGACAAGAATTATATTGCGTTTCGTAACTGGTCTTGCATTAATTATTATCTGCGTCGCTTCGAGTATGCCCATGTGGATTAAAGCACTTCTATTATTAATCGGCGCGTGGCTGGTATCGAGTCCCGATTTCCCTGCTCAGGTCATGGCTGATAAAGTATTGAGTACCCGAAAGAATAATTTGCCGGTCATGAATTACGAATTTCATGAAGATTATATAACGCTCTCAGGTGAAGGCAGCATGAATATTGAATATAAACGCTTCAAGATTTTGCTTGAGGACTCTGAATATTATTACATGTTCATGAATAAAGACTCTGCCTGCATGATTGATAAAGGGACTCTGACTCCCCACGAGCTCGACAAGTTTGCAGCCTTCATAGAGACTAAGACCGGATTAACTTTCAGACACGAGAAATCATTACTTGCAATGAACCTTCAAGACCTCCGCAAAATTTTTCACGAATAATGCTTAATTGTTCTTGCGAAAAATATATTAAAATTTATCTCACCCAATAAAAATTTTATATTCACAGGAGGTAATTTTCTATCATGAAAAAGTTTCTTTCACTCGTATTATGTCTTGTTCTCGTTCTGACTCTGTCCGTGAGTCCTGCTTCCTCAAAAGATTTCTTCTTGACGTTAGCCCATAACCTGGCCGAAGATCACGCTGTTCATATCGCAATGACTGAGTGGGCAGAGAAAGTTGACGCAGCATCAAACGGTTCAATTACGATTAATATTATTCCCAACGGTCAATTAGGTTCAGAGGCTGACTGTGTGTCGCAAATTCAGGCAGGACAGCTCGAGATGACGAAGGTTTCAGCAGGAACTCTCGCTAATTTCGCAACTGCATGGAACTGCGTATCAGTGCCTTATGTTTTCAGGACAAAGGATCATCTTTACAACGTCATGAACGGTGAAATAGGCAAAGATCTTTATGCACTCACTAACAAGGACGGCTTCATTGGAATCGCTTGGCTTGAGTCAGGTACTAGGTGCTTCTACACGGCTAATAAAGCAGTCAGGAAACCTGAAGACCTCAAGGGACTCAAGATTCGCACGATGGACTCTCAGATGGCTATAGACATGATGAACGCCTTCGGAGGCAGTGCTACAGTCATGGGTTACAGCGATATTTATACGGGAATGCAGCAGGGAGTCATTGACGGAGCAGAGAATAATATTACGGCTCTTAGAGATCATGCTGATGTTACAAAATATTACTGCTATGACGAACATACTATGATTCCTGACGTTATCGTTATCTCATCGAAAATTTGGGACGAAATGGACGACTCTCAGAAAAAAATCATGAATGACACAGCAGCAGAAATGATAGCGAATTACCGCGGACTCTGGGCAAAGTTTGAGGATGACGTTAAAGCTCAGGTTGAAGGCAAAGTTGAATACGTTACTGACGTTGACAAAGCAGCGTTTCAATCAGCAGTCAAGCCTTTATATGATGCCCTCAAAGATAAAGACCCTGCAACTTATTCATTCGTAGAGAGAATCCAGAAGGCTAACTAAATTATTTTTA
Organism: Synergistaceae bacterium; assembly: GCA_017439345.1. GTDB lineage: Bacteria > Synergistota > Synergistia > Synergistales > Aminobacteriaceae > JAFUXM01. The sequence goes on along the minus strand of JAFSJJ010000029.1, from coordinate 8,592 downwards.
CTCAAGGGCAGCTCGAACGTTAAGGGCTGCTCTTATTGTTAAGGAGTGATTATTCTTGAAAAACTTAGAAAAGGTTCTTGACTCTATTATGCGCTTCTTGATGGCTCTCTCGATGTTCATTCTTGTAGCTTTCGGAACGTGGCAGATTTTCTCGCGGTGGGTCTTGAAAGATCCTTCAACTTTCACAGATGAATTATTACGTTACGTGTTAATTATCGCCGGCATGATAGGTTCTGCGTACTGCTTCTACCGTGATGAGCATTTAGCATTGACTCTTATCTCTGATAAAGCAAAGGGTTCGTTCAAATTTATTCTTAATATCTTTATTGAAGCCTGCATATTGTTCTTTGTTGTTTACGTGTTTATCTACGGAGGGTTAAAACTTTCTGCAACAGCTACAAACGTATCAAGCGTTATGAGAATCCCAATGAAGACTCTTTACTTAATCGAGCCTCTTTGCGGAATCTTAATTGTCATTGCTCGTGTCTTGAAATATCTTCAGGCGTTCTCGAAAGGGAGTGAAAACTAATGGTCATCACAGCTACAGTTGTATTATTCGTATCGTTCTTCATAATGCTCTTTGCAGGAGTCCCAATCTCGGCGGGCATAGGTATAGCTTCAGTAATAGCGGCATGTGTCAGCGGAGTTACGACTCTTGAGGGCTTTGCTTTCACTGCTGCACAAAAATGCTTCTCGGGACTCGACTCGTTCTCATTGTTAGCACTTCCATTCTTTTCACTCGGCGGCAACATCATGAACAAGGGAGGTATAGCACGCAGACTCGTAAGACTCGCAAGGTTACTAGTAGGCAAAATTCCGGGCTATCTGGCGGCTACGAACGTGTTAGCAAATATGTTTTTCGGAGCTGTCTCGGGTTCGTCAGTGGCGGCAACTTCTGCAATGGGTTCGATACTTTCACCCCTTGAGAAAGATGAAGGCTATGATCCTGATTACTCGGCGGCAGTTAATATCTGCTCTGCACCTACAGGAATATTAATCCCTCCATCGGGGCCGTTGATTCTTTACTCGATAACAGCAGGGGGAGTCAGTGTCGCAGCGTTATTCATGGGAGGTTACTTTGTCGGGGCAATTCTGGGAGTCGCAGTCGCAATCATGGCAATATTTCTCGCTATGAGACTCGGCTACAAGAAATCAGAAGTCAAAGATGATGACTCAGCGTTAAAGATTTGGATTGATGCTCTTCCTTCACTCTTTGCAGTTATAATAGTAATGGGCGGAATTCTCTGGGGTATCTTCACTGCAACTGAAGCAGGAGTCGTCATGTGTCTTTACTGCGGGTTACTTGCTGCAATCTACCGCGAAATGGATTTAAAGACTCTCTATAATCTTTTAGCCGACACCATGAAGAGTTCAGCGACAATTTTATTCTTAATTGCTGCTTCGTCAATCATGGCCTACGTCATGGCACGTACTGGAATACCTAACGCAATTTCAAAAATGATCATGGGAGTATCTAATGACCGTTATGTTATATTGCTCATCATGAATGTGTTCCTGCTCGTAATGGGAATGTTCTTAGATTTGACTCCTGCGGTGTTAATCTTCGTGCCTATCTTCTTACCCATTGCAAAACGAATCGGAATGAGCGACGTACATTTCGGCTTGATGTTAATAATGAATTTGGGAATTGGTTCAGTGACTCCTCCTGTAGGTTCGTGCTTGTTCGTAGGGTGCGGGGTTGCGAATGTCAAGATTGAAGGCGTTACCCGTTACATAGTTCCGATATTTATCACGATGTTCATTTCGTTATTGCTGGTTACGTATATCCCTCAAATTTCGTTAAGTCTTCCTTATTGGACGGGATTAATTAAGGGAATGGGCTGGCTTAGGTAATTACGATTAATGCGGTTCTCTGACTCGAACGGGGGATCGCTTTTATTATATATGGAGGCAAAAACTTTATGGAAATTTGCAGAAAAGTTATAAACTGTGAAGCCCTCGACTCATCTTACATTGTTCACACTGACAGCGCGGATATAAAAATTTACTTCTTAACTGATGAAATTATTAGGTTCAGAGTTTCATTCGACAAGGAATTTGCGGAAGAGTCTTATATGCTCTCTCTTACTGCATGGGAGGACAGACTCGACTCTTTGTTCTCCGAGTCAGAAAGAAGACGCGTTGAAGCAATCACTCCTGCTCTTGAAGAGTCTGACTCTAAATTAATATTCAAGACTGAAGCACTAAGACTCGAAATTGATAAAGATCCCTTGTGCGTGAGATTATATGACTCTGAAGGTGTAGAGCTTTATTCGTCATTATCAGGGAGTCCGTTTACCCTTGACCCGAACAAGAGAATAACTCACTACAGCAGAATGAATGAAGATGACTGCTTTTACGGTTTCGGCGAGAAGGCTGGAGTCCTCAACAAGAATCAGGCTTTCCTGAGACAACGAGCAACTGACGCAATGGGCTATAATCCTGAGAAGTGCGACACTCTTTATAAACACATTCCGTTTTATATCAGGCTCAACAGGTCAACGCGCAAAGCAATAGGACTCTTCTATCATAATTTTTATGAGTCAGTCTTTAATATGGGCTGCGAGAAGAGCAATTACTGGCCTCGATATTCTTACTGGCAGGCAGACGGTGGCGACATTGATTTATTCTTTATCGGCGGAGAAAATATCAAGCGCATTGTCAATAATTACACGCTGTTAACTGGCAGGCCGGCTTTGTTACCCAAGAGGGCATTAGGTTATCAGGGTTCATCTATGTATTATCCTGAACTTGAGAAGGACTCAGACGAGGCAGTATTGGACTTCATAGATACGATAAAAGAAGAAGGCTTTCCTATTGACGGCTTTCACTTATCATCAGGCTACACGAGCTACAACGGCAAACGCTGTGTATTTACCTGGAACACTACGCGCTTCAAAGACCCAAGAGAATACTTCACGGCCATGAACGAGAAAGGAGCTCAGAACGTCCCGAACGTCAAGCCCGGTATATTGTTATGCCACCCGTTATTTGATGAATTCGTTAAACGCGATGTATTTGTCAAGGACAGCAGAGACTCATCAAAATTTGCAGAAGGAGTCTGGTGGGGAGGTATCGGAGCATTCTGGGATTTCACGAAACCTGAAGCCCGGCGCGCTTGGATTGAATACTTAATCAAGAATGTTATTGACGTAGGAACTGACTCAATCTGGGACGACAATTGCGAATATGACAGCCTCGTTGATAAAGACTCGCGGGTTGACTTCGACGGCAAAGGGGGAACTATCGCGCAGTTAAAGCCCTTGATGTCGACTTTGATGTGTAAAATCGGCGGTGATGCAGTCCGTGAACATAATCCGAACGCAAGGCCTTATATCGTTTGCAGGTCAGGGAGCGCGGGAATTCAGAAATACGCTCAGACGTGGTGCGGAGATAATTACACGAGCTGGGCGAGTCTCAAGTACAACATTCCCATAATTACCGGCATGGGTTTATCAGGTCAGCCTAACGAGGGCGCAGACATTGGAGGATTCGCGGGGCCTGCTCCTGATGAAGAGTTATTTGTGCGGTGGGTTCAGAACGGAATTTTTCAGGCAAGATTTTCGATTCACTCAGCGAGCAACGACAACACAGTTACAGAGCCTTGGATGTTCAAGAACTCGACTCACATTATAAGAGACGCGATATTAATGCGTTACAGATTTGCACCGTATATTTATTCATGCGAGTATGAAGCAACGTTGACGGGAGCTCCTGTAATGCGTGCGTTAGTCTATGAATTTCAGAATGACCCTAATGTTTGGGACGAAAGTTTTGAGTTCATGTTCGGCCGTGATATTCTTGTTGCTAACGTAATCGAACCCGGCGAGAAGATTAAGCGCGTATATCTGCCTTCAGGGTGTAAGTGGTACGATTGGAACGATAATTTCAAGTGCTACGAGGGCGGACAGGTTATAGAAATCCCCGTAACTCTTGAGTCAATTCCTATGTTCATTAGAGAAGGTGCGATTATACCTATGGCTGACAACCAGTTAATGAGCATGGCGCATGACAAATTAAGAAATCTGCATTTAATTCTTGCTCCTGTTGATAGCAGCGGGACCAGAATTTACACTCTCTATGATGATGACGGTTTCAGCAACGATTTTATTAACGGTGTATTCAGAAAGACTCAAATCAGAATGAGCGGCTATAACGTTGTCAAGATAGAATACTCTTCAGAGGGAAGCTATAAAGACTACGTTGAAAGTATCATGGTCGAAATGATTCGCAAGGACAGGAGTCCCTTCTGGGTCAGCTTGGGTAATCGAAAGATTGAACACTATCTTAACCGCAGAAAATTCGAGTCAGCTTCTGAAGGATGGTATTACAGTCAGACAAAGAAAGCTGTCTTAATAAAATATCTCAACATGAGAGAGAATATAACGCTCACTGTCTCATTTGAAGACTTTGACTTGATAGGGATGTAAATATTATGCTGCTCAAGAAATTTTTATCATGTGAGAAGACTTCTAACGGCTATATAATTCACGGTGACTGCGCTGATGTTATGCTCGTGTTCATGACTGATGACGTTATAAGAATACGAGTCTCATTTGCAAAAAAGTTTATTGAGAATTCATATGCTTTAGTAACAACGGCTTGGAATGACAATCTTGACCCGCTGTTCAAAGAAGAGAGGACTCGAATCACTGCCCTTGATGTTGAGTGCGTTGAAGATGACAAATCGCTGACGTTCAAGACTCAGACTCTAAAACTTGTCATGAATAAAGAGCCTTTATCGTTCAGACTCTATGAATCTGAGGGCAAATTAATTTATCGCGACTTGCAGGAACGAGCTTACGAACGCGACCAATTAGGCAGACTGACTCACTATTCGTGCATGGACAGGGAACGAGATCACTTTTACGGCTTCGGCGAGAAGACAGGACACCTTGACAAGAAGGGCAGGAGACTCAGAATGTCCCCGAAGGACGCTATAGGCCATGACCCTGAGAACGGCGACCCAATGTATAAGCACATACCCTTTTATATTCGAGTCAATGAAGATAATTTGCACTCGTTAGGATTGTTCTATAATAACTCATTTGACTGCGTGTTTGACATGGGACAGGAAATTTCGGGCTACTGGGAGCGTTACTGTTATTATCAAGTTGACGGCGGAGACATTGACTTATTCATAATCAACGGACCTGACATGAAAGATGTTATCACGCGCTATACTTGGCTTACGGGAAGGACTATATTACCTACTAAGCAGTCATTAGGCTACTGCGCTTCGACTATGTACTACGCTGAACTTGAGAGGGACTGCGACAAGGAAATTTACAGAGTCATAGACAAGCACGTCAAAGAAAAAATTTATATTGATAACTTCTGGCTTGCTTCCGGTTACTCATCAGGCGAGAAAGATAACCTGCGCTATACGTTCAACTGGAATCATAGACGCTTCCCTAATCCTGAAGAGTTCTTTGCGAACATGAACGCTCGAGGCATTAACGTTATATGCAACCTTAAGCCCGGAGTCCTCAAGAATCACCCCTATGCAGAGTATTACGAGAATAATAACGCATTTATCAAGACTCCTGACGGTCAAGGAGATTATTACGGCAGATGGTGGGGAGGAGAAGGACGCTTCATAGACTTCACAGGTTCAGCAGGGCGCGACGCTTGGAGGGAGTTACTCGAGAATAACATCTTGCGCAAGGGAACTAAGACAGTCTGGAACGACAATTGCGAGATGGACGGCATAGAAGACAGAGAGGCTCAATGCGATAACAACGGTCAGGGCGGAACTATGGCAGAGCTTAAGATAATTCACTCTAACATGATGGCATTCACTGCGATCCAGGCAATTAAAAACGTCTACCCTAACGAACGGCCTTACGTGATTAACAGGGCAGGTTATGCAGGCATTCAGCGTTATGCTCAGGTCTGGGGCGGAGATAATCTCACGGACTGGAGGACTCTGAAATTCAATATCGCTACGATTATGGGAATGGGACTCTCAGGCTGTGCAAACATGGGCTGCGACATAGGAGGCTTTGCAGGAGGAGCTCCTGAGTCAGAGTTATTATTACGGTGGATTCAAAATGGAATCTTTCAGCCTCGATTCGTATTGAACTCAGCAAACAATGACAACACAGTGACTCAGCCTTTCATGTATGAGGAGATATTAGGACTCGTTCGTGAAGCCTTTGCTCTGAGATATAGAATGCTGCCTTATTTATATTCTTTAATGTACGAGGCAAATATTTCGGGACTTCCTGTTATTCGTCCGTTGTTCCTTGAGTTCCCTGAAGATAAGAAGTGCTACAGCGACAAGAATTTATGCTTCATGTTCGGATCTGCTTTACTCGTTGCTAATGTGCTTAATAAGGGCGACTCTACTCGCGAAATATATTTACCTGAAGGCTCTAACTGGTATGATATTAACGATAACTTTAAATGCTATCACGGCGGGCAGACTATCAATTTACCTGTTAAGCTCTCGAGTATTCCAATGTTCATGAGGGGCAATGCAGTTTTCATGACAAGCGATGACGTTAAACGCATCCTGAAGGACTCATTAAGGCAGCTAGATTTTGTGATCACGGCAGATGATGACAGCTCGTTTATATTTTATGACGATGACGGCCACACAGAAGACTATAAACGCGGAGTCTTTTCACGTGTAAATATCAGCGTTAAGTCAGGAGATAAAACTATAATCACGTTCAATCATGAGGGCAGCTATGAGTCTACACTTGAGAGAATGACTCTAAAGCTCGTCAGCAAACTCAAGGGCGCGTTCTGGGTCAGCGTTGACGGTCATCAAATCCCAAGATTCATAGTGCGCGACAATTTCAACGAGTCTCAAGAGGGCTGGTATTACGATCTCTCGGAAAGAACTATTTGCGTGAAAACTTCCTGGCCTGTCAGTGAAATAATTATCTCGACAGAAAAATTTGACTTAATCGGCATGACTGAAGAATAAAAATTTATTGCTCGGAGGTGCCTTATGTGCCTTCGAGTTTTTCATGCTATTATTTTCATGATTAAAGAAGGGAGACTCGACAGAATAAATATGTACTTGAACTTTATAGCAGCAGGTCTTGCCCTTGCCGGGATAATCATGAATCTGTTTCAGGGCTTTATTGAGATACCGTTCATAGGCAAAGCAGGACTGTGCAACATATTAATTTTCGCATTTGACAACAATAATTTATTTACTGACTTATTCAAAAGCTCTGAACGTGTAAAAATTATCGCAGGGTTAATATTTCTCGCAGGTATTCCCGTTATCGCCATGACAGGAGGAGTCAGAGCAGCTCTCAAAAAGGGAGGTCAAAGACTCTTATTTATCAGTGCAGTAATGTGCGTTGTATTTGCAGTATTTCTCAGATTAATAATCACCAAGACGGGTGACTCTCTCGGTGAAAATGCAAGCCTCTTAGCAAATCTTGTTGTTAATTACTCAGTGCCTGTTATATGGGCTGTGATATATGCTGCTGCGGCGTTCATTGCTTCAGGTAAGAAGATAAGCATCAAGCTGCCGTCACGAAAGCTCAAGACTCGCGATATAAATTCTCATTCTCAAGTAAAGCCGGAGTCGACTCCGCAAATTAATATTTCACTGGATAAATACAAGAGTCCATGCGGTAAAGATTACGAAGCTATGACTCTCAGGGCATTAATCAAAGAAGGACTCTCGTGTTTGAGTCAGGCAAAATTTGATGACGCTGACAAATATTTTGAACACGCTCTGATTCGCAATCCCGAAAGCTCTAATGCATACATGGGACGCTTAATGGTCAAGTATCAGGCCAAGAACGCAAATGATTTAGTTACTGCTCCGGTTTTATTAGAGACTGAAGAATTTTTTCAGAAAGCATTGATGTTCTCAAGTCCAAGAATGCGCGAGTTACTAGACAAGTACAGACGCGTCAACAGGCAAAGACGAGGCTCATAGAATCATGGCAGAAGATTATACGAGTCTCATTCCGAAATTATTAATTCTTGCTCAGAAGGGAGAAGCTAAGGCTCAATATCATTTAGGAGTGCTATTCAATGACGGCAAAGGAGTCCCTCAAGACTTCACACAGGCTGCAAAATGGTACACTCAGGCAGCATCGCAAGGACATGTTAAGGCGCAGTTATATTTAGGCTTGCTATATCAAAAGGGTCAGGGCGTTGAACAGGATTACAGGCAGGCAGCAATTTATTATCTCAAGGCAGCTTCACAGGGAGACACTAAGGCGCAATATTATTTGGGACTCTTATTTTACGGCGGCAAGGGAGTCGGCCAGAACAAAGAAGAGGCTCTAAAGTGGCTGAAAAAATCTGCTGAAGGAGGCAATGAAGAGGCAAAATCTGCGCTCGATAAAATATTAAAGCCCGTCAAGAAAACTGAACCCAAACAAGAACGCCTCGAAAATCTTTCGGAATTATATGAACCTGACGAAGACGATTACAACGAAATATTAATTGACGAACCTGATGAATTCATTCACTTTGCAAAGCCTAAACCTGAACGCAGAAAATTTAATTTAGTGCCTGCTGTTATATCTCTTGCTGTTATAGCGTCAATCGGAGCAGCTTTCATGTTCTTTAACACAAGCAGTGAAGAGACTCAGACTCAGAATCAGAATC
>JAFSJJ010000028.1 GCA_017439345.1 Synergistaceae bacterium | reverse complement strand
TAAAAAATTTGTCGGAGGCCACATAACAATTTCTGCGACAAATTCCCCTGTATCGTTAGCTTCACGTCCTATTAGAGTTTTGCTTTGTGATGAGGTTGACCGTTACCCTGAATCGGCAGGCAAGGAGGGCGATCCTTTGACGCTTGCTATGAAGAGAACTCAAAATTTCTGGAACAGGCGAATCGTTTGGGTATCGACACCGGGACTTTTGGAGACTTCGAGAATTTATCCCGGCTTTCAGTTAAGCAGTCAGGAAGAGTGGTGCGTTCCTTGTCCGAGCTGCGGGGAATATCAGGCTTTCACATGGGAGCAAATATCTTACAAAGACAAGCCCGAACCTGTTATGACGTGTGCTAAATGCGGGGCGGTTCATAACGAAGTCGAATGGAAATCTAATCAGGAGCGCGGAAAATGGATAGCAAAGAATCCTGCTGAGACGAAGATTCGGGGCTTTCACATGAACGCATTTGCATCGCCGTGGGCATCATGGACGGGATTAATCAAAGATTATGAAGAAGCCTTGCACAACGGCGAGGAGTCATTAAAAGGCTGGTGGAATACAGCTCTCGGACTTCCATATGAAAACGCTATCGGAACTATTGAAGTTGAGGCACTAGAATCTCACAGAGAAGAATATAATGCGGAACTTCCTGACGGCGTATTAGTCCTAACCTGCGGAGTTGACACTCAGGATGACAGACTCGAATGTGAGGTTGTCGGCTGGGGAGTAGGCAAGGAATCATGGGGCATTGAGTATCGAGTATTCTATGGCGATCCGGGATTAAATGAAGTGTGGCAGGCACTCGATGATTTCCTGTTAAAGTTATGGAGCTACCAGAACGGAGAGAAAATCGGCATATCTTGCGCATGTATAGACAGTGCAGGACATTTCACGGATGAAGTTTATAAATTCTGCAAGCCCAGAGCCAGACGCAATATTTTCGCTATCGTAGGTCGAGGCCGAGAAGGAATGCCAAGCGTAAGCAAGCCTAGTAGGAGTAATAGAAGACATGTAGCGTTATTCACTCTGGGAGTAAATACTATCAAGGGTACGTTATTCTCAAGATTGAAGCTCGAACGCAGAGGAGCAGGTTATTGTCATTTTCCGTTAGACCCTAAGCACAATCACAGGGGCTATGATGCTGTTTACTTCAAGGGCTTATTGTCCGAACGCATGGTAGTAAAACGAGTTAAAGGCAGAGACACAATCACGTGGGAGACCCGCAGTCCGGGGTTGCGTAATGAGCCTTTAGATACGAGAGTCTATGCGACAGGAGCGTTGGAACTGTTTAACCCTAATCTTGAAATGCATCAGCGCAGGAGAATTAAGAGGACTGGTAAAAACACAATGCCGAAGTTAAAGCAGCCTGAGTTCAAAGAACCTGAAGTTAAAGCGGAAGTTCCCGAACAGAATCAGGAAATAAAGCAGCCTGTTGTGAAAAAGCGGGTGTCTACTACAGGGGCAGGGATAATCAGGCGGGGTTTGAGATTTTAAAATGATAATGATTATGATAGTATTTTCAATATTTTTTGCTAAAATATAATAAATTTATTCAGGAGAGGTATCCCTAAATGGGAGATATATCGTTGAAAGGGTATCATGGAACTTGTTCTTTTTCAAAAGAAAGTATTGAGCAGAGGGGACTTGATCCTGATGCAACAAAACCACGAAGCAATCACTGGTTAGGGAAAGGTGTATATTTTTTTATAGATAAAATTCAGGCTCAATGGTGGGCAGAAGATATATCTAGCAAAAATCACGGCTCATTCCCCGTAATATACAGCGCAACTATTGTTGCTGAGGCAAAATATGTTTTAAATCTTGATAACAATGATGAACTTGCCGCTTTTTATCAGTTCATTAAAGAAAATATCGAGACAATTAATGTTCTATGTAGAGCGGAGAATAAAGGATCACCTGTCTTTGATAAGCAACAATTTAGAAGTGTGTTTTTTGACTATTACAAAAGAGAGTTTGGCATTAAGGTAATAATTCACACATTTCAAAAAGATTTTGTTAAATATGTGCCTAACCATCCTGTTAATAAAGCTGACAGAAAGAGACAACGCGAATTATTTCAAGCTCTTGCACTGGGTTTTAAAGAAAGCAGATTTGTGTATCAGACAAAAAGTGCATCACAGATTGCAAAGTGGTTTATGAGGGAGAGGAGACTGAAGTAATATGACTTTGAACAAGGATTTATTTTTCGAACTTTGTGAGGAATATGGCGTTCAGTTTTCAAGTGATTATGAAACTGCGATGCTATGTGATGATGATGGTAGTATCAGGAGACTTTGTGAGGAAGATGTGGAACATATTATATTACCGTCTGAATCAGAAAGTATTCCTTACAATTATAGCGATAATGAATTTATAAATACTGATTTTGAAGTGAAACTTCCACAGGAGAATTTTTCTGTGTCGAATTTCGCAGATAGTTTTTTATATGCAGCTTAAGAGGTAGTGTATTATGATTGAATTTGAAACAGAATACAAAAGTCCATTGATTTTAAAAAGATTACTAATTTCCGATTGTCGTTTTAGGCGTTCTGAGGACTCATTGAAAGATGTAAAAGTTAAATTACTTTTTAAGCATGAAATAGAAATATTACCTGAAAACGATGATACAGGAACAAATGAACGCAAAGTATCTTTAGAAGTTTCGATGAGCGATAAAGCTAAAAAACTAGAACTTAGCGTAAAATGTGTTGCATATTTTGAAACGTTGAATGAAGATAACTCTTTTATTCAAAAGAATGGGCTTGCTATTATGTTCCCTTATGTTAGGAGCTACATTTCAAATATTACAGTTCAGCCAGGTATGTCTCCTATTGTATTGCCACCGCTAAATATAGCGGCAATGTTTCAAGATAATTAATTAAGAATACAACAAGCTCTGTTGCTGCCGAAGGCTCGCGTTCCACGCAGGCGACTGATGTAGGCAGATCTGGAGCATTATTTTTAGTATATATACATTCACAGCTTCTCCTTCACGGGGGAGCTATTTTTATTGCAAAAATTCAGAGAGGAGCAATCTTCATGTCAGTAAAATGCAGTGCAGGATATTGGAATTTTGACTCTAAAACAGGCGAAATATTTTCTACAGACGAGCCATACACAATAGCTAAAGTGCCTGTGCCGTCATCATTAAATGAAAATAGAGAAAAATGCATATCTAACGCAGCAGTAATGACTCAATCAGCCGAGATGTATTCGCTGTTAATCTTTATCAAGAGCGCGCTTGAAACTATGTACAGGTCATATCCTAAAGCTAAGGGCAGAATTTTGGAATATGTGGAGTACCGTATCGAAATGATTGAGGAAAATGTCAACAAAATTATTAATGACAGGCCGGATGAATCATGACTGCGAAAGAAAAATTAGAACTGGCTCAAGCAAGATTAATGCTGTATCTCAAAGCCGAGAAAGCTATTCTTTCAGGTCAAAGCTACGAAATGGGCGATGTGAAATTAACCCGCGCAGATCTAAAGGCCGTCCAAAGCATGATAAAGACTTTAAACGCTGAGATAGACACACTCAACGCAAAAATTAAAGGCAAAGCAAGATTCAGAATCGTAAGACCGGGTTGGTGATGACATGAAAAATAAAAAATTACGGGTCAAGAATTCCGGTTACTCGCACTACGGAGCAAGCAGGATTAAGCCCAGCGTATCGGGCTGGCAGTCAAAATCTAAATCACCGGCTGAAGATATTTCTGACAACCTCGAATTATTACGCGAACGTTCAAGGGATTTGTACTCTGGAGGCGGGCCGCTGGGTCGGGGAGCTGTTGACAGGCTTGTATTAAATTCTGTCGGACCGGGATTAACACTCAATTGCAGAATCAACGCTGAATATTTAGGACTTTCCGAAGATGAGGCTTCACAATGGGAGGCAGACACTGAGCGCGAATTCGGCTTTTGGGCTGAAAGCAAAAATTGCAGTGTCGACAGGACTATGAATTTCTATGAGCTTCAAAGCCTGTGCTTCAAGTCAGTATTATTAAACGGTGATGCGGTTGTACTGCTCCCTATGAAGAAGGTTAGAAATTCCCCGTATGACCTGAAAATTTCCCTAATCGAGGGCGACAGGTTGCATGACCCGTTTTTCAGACCTGCAGGAGCTGTGATTGACGGAGGCGTTGAACTCGATTCAGAAGGCTCACCGGTTGCGTATTACATTGCGAATAGACACCCTGAGAGCGAATTAACTTATCAGAAACGGCTTGAATACGTGAGAATTCCTGCTTTCGGTGGAATGTCAGGACGGCGCAACGTCTTGCACTTATTACCATTTGAACGAATAGGCCAGCATAGAGGAGTCCCGTTCTTAGCTCCGGTTATAGAGACGCTTAAACAGTTAGGGCGGTATTCGGACGCTGAATTAATGGCGGCTGTGATCGGAGGCATTTTCGCGCTGTTCTTTGAGCATGACCCGGCAGACTCTAACGATGACCAGCTCGGAAGCGATGATTACGCAAGCACTATCGGTGAAGGCGAATCAGAGTCAGACACTCTTGCGGAATGGCGCAACACAGTTAATTCAATGGGAATTAAAGACATGTACGGAATGATTGCAGATTTACCGCTCAGGACTAAGGCAACGTCAATCGCACCGGCAAGACCTAACACAGCTTTTGACGCGTTTGTTATGTCTCTGGTACGTCAAATAGGCAGCGCGCTCGGAATTCCCGCAGAAGTGTTATTTCTCAATTTCGAGAGTTCTTACTCAGCATCAAGAGGGGCATTGCTCGAAGCATGGAAATTATTTCACTACTGGCGCAACTGGTGGGCAGTTAATTTCTGTCAGCCTATTTATTACGAGTGGCTCTGTGAAGCTGTACTCAAAGGCAGGATTCACGCTCCGAAATTCTTTGACGATCCGTTAATTGCGTATTCTTATTCATGGTCGGAATGGAACGGACCGAGTCAAGGACAGTTAGACCCTGTGAAAGAAGTTAAAGCAGCAGTTCTCAGAGTTGAAAACGGTTTTAGCACACGACAGCGCGAGACAGCAGAATTAACCGGCGGAGACTGGGAATTAAATCACAGGCAGAGAGTCAAAGAAGAGAAATTAAGGACTGAAGCAGGATTTACGGCAACACCTGCTGAAAATATTCAAGAAAGCGACGGTGCAACGTCAGATGTTCAAAGTAACGGCTCAAGCTGATAACGAAGCAGAAATTTTGTTATATGACATGATCGCAGATTTTGACAATGAAAAATGGCATATCACAAGCGCAAAGAGTTTTATTGACAAGATAAAAGCTCTCGGAGACGTAAAGAAAATCAATCTCAGGATTAACAGTGTCGGCGGGGACGTGTTCGAGGCTCTTGCGATTTATAACTATTTGAAGTCCCACAAGGCAAAAATTCACGTTTATATTGACGGTCTGGCAGCTTCGGCAGCGAGTGTTGTTGCAATGTCAGGAAAGAAAATCACCATGCCCAGCAACGCAATGATGATGATTCATAATCCCTCCGGCGGAGTCTACGGAAATGCTGAAGATATGAGGGACACGGCGGAAATTCTTGACAAGATAAGAGACTCAATCGCAAATGTTTATATCACAAGAACAGGCTTAGAACGCGAAAAAATTAACTCCATGATGGACGCTGAAACGTGGTTATCGGCTCAGGAAGCAAAGGACATGAATTTCTGCGATGAGATTTCAGAACCGATACAGATTGCAGCAAAAGCAGATTCAGAATCAATCAGACGGGAATTACTGCTTCACTATTTAGATAATGACACGGCAAATTCAAAGGAGGAGGCTAAACAAATGCCCGAATCAACTCAAGTTACACAAGCAAGAATCACAAACACAGAAGACTTAATGAGGGAATATCCTGATTTAGTCAAGGGAATTATTGACTCAGCAGTCAAGAACGAACGCGAAAGATTAAGAGTTCTCGACAGTCTGAATGCTCCGGGAAGAGAAGCAATTATCAACAAGGCAAAATACGAAGAGCCAAAGGACGCGCGCGATATTGCAATCGAGATTTTACAGGCCGACAAGAATAACTCAGTCTTGAACGCTATGAAACAGGACGCTCAAGCAGTAAATCAAGCCTTAACGCCTCAAGTTACGACACCGAACGCTCAGGCAGAATCAGAACGCACAGCAGATTTAATCGCAAAACATATTAACGCTATGAGGGGGTTTAATTAATCATGGCAGATCAGGTAAGTTTGGAACTAGTAAAAGACGAATGCACAGTACCTCCGCCCGATAACTTGATAGCCGTAAACTGGGGGAGCGTCTATCCCGATGTTGTGAAGGTTGCCAGTCAAGGAGAATTTAAGAGAGGTACGCTCTTAATGGGAGACGTAGCAGGAAATTTTATCGCAAGCACTAAAGCAGGTCTCACAAGTGCAAATACTTTCTGCATTCTTTGCGATGACGTTACGATCGGTGAAAATCAATACGCAGAGACAGCAGCGTATTTTCAAGGAGAATTTAACGACTCAAAAGTTATATTCCCGTTCGAGACTGCGGAAGATGACCACGATGAATTAATCGAGTTAGCAAGAGACAATTTGCGCAGGTCAAAAATTTTCTTGAGACATTTGCACGACTAATCAGGAGGTTAAATCATGATAGATTATTACGAACCCAAAATGTTATTAGGGGTAATCAGGAAGACTAAGCCCCTTAGAATGTTTTTCAAGACAAGATTTTTCAACAACGTAATCACATTCCCTACTAAAAAAGTACATTTTGAGATTCAGGAAGGCAAGCGCAGGTTAGCTCCGTATGTGAGTCCCAGAATAGGCTCAGAGGCAATTGAACGCGATGAATACTCTGTGAAAAGTTATACAGCTCCGTTAATAGCTCCGTGCCGTGTAATTACGGATGACACTCTTGCACAAAAATTACTTAGTGAATCAGAATGGAATTCAGGACTTACACCAGAAGACAGGGCAGCTCAGATTGCAGCTCAGGATATTATCGAACTTCAAGACACAATCTGGAGGCGAGAAGAGTATATGTGCGCCCGCGCTAAACAGGACGGCAGGCTTGTTATCAAAGGCAAGGGCGTTAATGAAGTTGTGAACTACGGCTTTGAAAATATAGTTACTCTTGACGCTTCGGACAGGTGGACTCCTACGTTTGATATTATGGGTCAGCTGAAGACTATTGCAACGGAAATGCGCAAGGACGGAGTTAATCCCGATATGCTGATTCTTGGGTCTAAAGCTGCTGAAATGATATTAAAGAATGAGCCGTTCTTGAAATTACTTGATAATCGAAGAGTCGAGATCGGAGAAATTAACCCCTCAGAGCTTGAAGACGGAGTCGGCTATCTTGGACGCATGATAGTTCCGGGTGCATTGTTCGATTTATACACTTATGAAGAGTGGATCCCAGACACAGCAGACCTTGACGCAGACGGACAGCCGAAATTAAAGCCGATAATTGACCCTGAGACAGTAATAATTCAGTCAAGCCGCGAGCAGAATTCCATGCTTTACGGAGCAATAACAGAAATTGATGACGGCGGAGAATACGTGACTCACATGCAGCAATATGTTCCGCGCAAATGGTTCACGAAAAATCCATCGCAAAAATTTGTCGGTATGTCGTCAAGACCCTTGCCCATGCCTCATGACTTGAAAAGCTGGTATGTGTTGAAGGGCGTAATCACGGGGGCAGCATGATAATTTTACGACATGCTAAATTTTTATCAGGTTCGAGGATTTATAAGATGGGTGAGGTTTTGCCAGACACTGCAGGAACTCGCGAACTTGTTACGCGAGGATTTGCGGAAGTTATCAACACGGAGAAGAATTCACGGGCTGCTAAGAAAAAAGAATCTGTGCAGGCTCAAGCAATACAACCTCCGAACCCTGTGCAGGTTATGCAGAATTCACAGCAAAATGATCAAGGCAATTCATGATATTTATTCAAGAGATGAGACGTTCTTAGATTTCGTAGCTCATGACCTCGATGACGGGGCTAACTGGTTCAATAATTCCGAATTCGCAAGATTTCATGACGTGAACGGCAAGAAAATATTATCTGTCCTGACAACGGACTTGCGGACTCAGGGAATAAAAATCAGACTCGGAAGCAACGAGAACCCTGAAGGCTTAACGAAGGGTCAAGCGGTTCTGTATTGCAGAGTTCATGACGTGAAGAGCATTAAATCAGGGAGCAAAATAAAACTTGACGGGAGATTATATCTTGTCGGTGAAGCTACTTTGATTCAAGAGCAAATCTGGCGTATTACACTGGAGGCGAATAATTCATAATGGCAGGCGGTTCATTATCAACGACAATAGACACTATCCGAAGCGGAGTAATAGATATAAATTTGGATTACAGCTCTATTATCAAGGCCAGCGGTTTTTTACAGCAAGCTCCGGATAAAATACAAAAAGCTATTTCACCTGCGATAAACAGGGCACTCGAACATTTCAAGACAATAGAACTGCGCGAGACTGCTAAAAAATACTACGTCAAGCAAAAAGATTTTAAGGGAAGCATTTTTCTCAAATGGTCTTCAGGCGGATTAATGGACGCTACTCTTGTTGCAAGGGGACATAGGCAACCCATAACGAAATTTGCGGTCAGTCCAAAGAAAAACCCTGTAAAACAAGGCAGTTTTCGAGGCGCAGTCAAGAGAGCTGGAGGGTTAAAACCTATTCCGCCTGCATTTCTAGCACCATTTAGAGGTGATGTGAGAGCGTTTATTAATGACGGCGGAAGATGGAGAATGCTAATGAGTCCTTCAGTTCCCCAGATGATGAAGAATAAAGAAACAGTTGCAGAAGCTGAAAAGAGTTCACGTGAAGTTTTCGTAAGGAGACTTGAACATGAATTAAAGCGCGTGGGTGCTTTACCGTGAGTAACTATAAATCTTACATGCACGTAGGCATCGGCTTATGGGCATTAGACAGAGGAGACGGCATGACAGAATTAAATTTACTTGATGCACTTGTAGATAAATTAACAGAATTATTCAGGAATTACGAATTAACGGCTAAAAGCGGACTTTTACAGACTGTAAAGGTCTTTGCACAGTACTTGCCTCAACCTAAACCGGCAGAAGTTACAGTTGATGATGAAGAGAACACAGATTCAGATACAGAATCCACAGAGACAATCACGCCCGAAGGTTACGCACCTGAAGACATAGAGAGTTTATTCCCCTGCGTAATCGTAAAACTTGATGAAGCTACAGACAAGGAAGAAGGCGCACTCGATCAGACTCGGATTAAAGTAAATTTTCTCATAGGAATCTATGACGAGTCGCCGGATTGTCAGGGTTACAGGGACGTTCTGAACATCATCGAGACCATGAGGCAGGAGCTGTTATCAATGCCCGGACGTGTTCTTGCGCAGAGATACAGGCTCGAAATGCCGTTAAAGAGCTATTTATTTGACGAGCAGGCTTTTCCCGTTTATTTCGGAGTGATTGAGTCAGCTTGGGAGACAGGCAGGCCGTTAATGCGAGTTTCTATTAAGTCCGAGAGGAGAGAGTTATAGATGTCCGAAGAGACTTTGATTTACACAGGGCCGACAGTTTACCCGTTAGCTCTGGAGAGATTTAAATTATTCAGGGGCGGACTTCCCTTCTTTGTCAGGAGGGCAATAGAGAAAATCCCTGAAATTGAGAAGCTGATAGTTCCCGTGAGTGAACTTGAAAATATGAGAAGCAAAATTGACAGGCCGGGCAGTAACGAAGCTCGGCTTTTTAGTGCAATCCAGAAGGCAGCGAATGCATTAAGGACGGTGAAAAAGTAAATGGCATACAGACACGGTGTTTACACAAATGAAGTCCCGACATCGATAATCCCTCCTGTTGAGACAGCGGCAGGTTTACCGGTTATAGTCGGAACAGCTCCGATTCATTTGGCTTCGAGCGATGAGGCAATGCAGAATGTGAATAAGCCCCAGTTAATTTACAGCTATAACGAAGCAGTGAGTCTGTTTGGATTCTTGCGGGATTGGAAAAAATATACTCTCTGCGAATTTATTTACTCACAGTTTGCGTTGTTCGGGGTTGCTCCGTGCGTGTTGATTAATGTTCTTGACCCGGCACAGCACAAACAGAAAATCACGGATCGCGAATATGATATTACCGGCAGTGAGATTAATCTCGGAACAGACATAATAATTTCAACAGGTTTCGAGGCCGCAGACATTATTGAAACCTCTGATGAAGAGTCTGAAGAGTCAGACCCTGAACGAACGGCTTACACAGAAAATGAAGATTACTCGCTCGGTTATGATTCTGACGGCAACGCAATTTTCACTGTTATTGAGGGCGGAGCTTTGGCAAACAAGGCAAAAGTTTTTCTGAGCTACACGAAGTTAGACCCTTCGCAGGTTGATGCATATGACATAATCGGAGGCGTTGACGCTCGGACAGAGGAATATACAGGCTTTGAGCTTGTTAATAGAGTCTTCCCGAAATTTAGATTAGTACCCGGATTATTAGGAGCTCCCGGCTGGAGTGAGAAACCCGAAGTCGCAGCAGTCATGAGGGCAAAGGCTGACAGCATCAACGGTGTCTTTACGTGTGAAGCAGTCGTTGATATTCCCAGTGATTCAGACGGCGCGGACAGATATTCAGAAGCTCCGGAATGGAAAAATAGAAATAATTACATGGCTGAACGTCAAATCGTATGCTGGCCTCAAGTCAAGCTCGGTGATGATGTATTTCACATGTCGACACAGTTAATAGGACTCATGAACAAGACTGACGGAAATAACGAAGATATACCCTACGAGTCGCCGAGTAATAAATCGCTTCAGATGAATGCTTGCATTAATGCTCTGGGACGTGAGGTAGATTTGGGACTTGACCAGGCAAATTATCTCAATGGCGAGGGCATAGTTACGGCGTTAAACTGGATCGGAGGCTGGAAGGCTTGGGGCAACAGAACCGGTGTTTATCCCTCGAATACTGACGCTAAGGACGCATTTATTCCGATTAGGCGAATGTTTGACTGGATTCGTAATGAATTCATATTAACTTTCTGGCAGAAGGTCGACAAGCCCATAACACCCCGATTAATCAAGACTATAGTCAACAGCTATAACATCAGGTTAAACGGACTTGCAGCACGTGAATTTATTCTTGGCGGACGTGTTGAATTTCAGAGGACAGAGAATGCAGTTACAGACTTGCTCAACGGTATTCTGAGATTTCATATTTACATTACACCGCCTCCACCGGCCGAGCAGATCTGGGGAATATTCGAATTTGACCCGGCATATTTTGAAGTGTTGTTTGACGCTGTAAAGTAGAGGTGATTTCAATGGCTAATATCGTACCAGAGAAAGGCATAAATTTTAAAGTTTATCTCGAAGGCGGAGAAATGCTCGGACTTGCAGAAGGAACTATCCCGGCTCTTGAAGCAATGACGAGCGAAGTCAAAGGCGCGGGAATTTCGGGAGCTATTGAAAGTATCGTACTCGGACACTTTAACTCTACGACATTCAGCTTAACATGGCGTGCAGTTACAGATTTATTTATGACACTGTCTGAACATAGGACTCATGAAATCGAGTTATACAGTTCTATTCAGATGTACGATGCGGGTTTAGGCATTTACACGACTAGACAGCTTTATGTGTTCCTGAAGGCTGATACAAAGACGTTTACACCAGGTAATCTCGTAGTCGGCGACAATATGGAAACTCAGACAGAATTTGAGGTGCGTTATATGAAGGTCGAACTTGACGGCAGAGAGCGCATCGAAATGGATAAATTGAACATGATTTACAAGGTTGACGGCGTTGATTACACAGCGCAGGTTCGCCAAGACTTAGGAGGACAATAAACATGCAGATTCAGCTCAAGAAAGCAATAAAATATAAAGGTCAGGACGTTTTCATGCTTGATATTCCGTTGGAAGATTTAACGGGCAATGACTTAATCGAAGTTGAAGAAGAAATTATGAGGTCAGGGACTCCGTTTTCAGCTACGGATTTCTCAAGGGTATACTGCATAGCTGTTGCAGCCAAAGCCGCGCATTTGCCTCCGGAAGCATTGAAGATGACGAACGCAAGAGATTTCTCACGGATAGTAACAGAGGTGCGAAATTTTTTGATAGCTACGGATTCCGAGACAGAAACGACAAGCGGAGATTCAACAATCCCGGAAAATCTCCCCGCAGTATAATCAGGCGCATAGCAGTAAGATTATCACGTGCAGAGACATATACACCCATTACGGAATGGCTCAGAATGCGGATTCCTGAGTTGTCCGAGTGGGTTAATATCGTAAGCGATGAGTCAAAATTAATTCAGCAGGAAATAGAACGTCAAAGTAAAAAAGGCAGGTGAAATTTGTGAATGGCTAAGGCAGTCGAAATATCTTTTGCGATCGGAGCAGCATTAACCGGCGGTTTTACAGGGGCATTCGGCAAAGCAGGGCAGGCATTGAGTCAGCTTCAAAAACAGGCATCATCAATGCAGAAGCAGACGGGGCAAATATCCCAGTATCAAAAAATGCAGGGAAGTATAGCTCAGACATCAGAGAAATTAAATGCTGCACGTGCAAGGGTTAAAGAGTTAGGCTTGCAGATGAAGGCAACGGCTCAACCTACGGAGGCCATGAAAAAGCAGTTTACGCAGGCGAATATTGAGGCTCATAAACTCCAAGAATCATTGGGCAATCAGCGCAAGAAGCTCGGAGAATTGAGAAGCGAATTATCAGGTGCAGGCATTGATACAAGAAAACTTGCAAGCGAACAGTTAAGACTTGCCGAACATTCACAAAAAGTAACCCAAGCTCAGGAGAAATTAGCGAGGTCTCAGGCTGCCCTGAAAGAAACGCAGTCAAAATTGTCATGGGATAATATCAAGGGCGAGTTAATGACATCGGCGGCGTTAGGTCTGTCAATGGCTAAACCTGTACAACAAGCGGCAGACTTTCAGCAGGCAATGGCAAGAGTCAATGCAGTAGCTTTCACCGGTAAAAATAAGACTCCTGAACAGCAGGCAGCGGATCAGGCAGCATTTGAAGCGTTACAAAAACAGGCTCGTCAATTAGGGCGTGACACTCAATACACGGCAACACAGGCGGCTCAATCACAAGAAAATCTTGCAAGGGCAGGCTTTAAATCACAGGAAATTATTGCAGCAATGCCCGGTTTATTATCTATGGCAGCGGCTGAAGGAATGGACTTAGCTCAGGCAGCAGATATAGCAGCTAGTACGTTGCGGGGCTTTAATCTCAGTGCGGATCAGTCAAACAGAGTCGCAGATGTTCTTGCTCAGACAAGTGCAGCGAGTAATACAAGTATTACAGGTTTAGGCGAGTCAATGAAATATGTTGCGCCGGTCATGTCAGGTTTGGGAGTTTCTGTCGAAGAGACAGCGGCTATGCTGGGAATTATGGGCAATGCCGGTATCAAAGGCTCTCAGGCAGGTACAGCGTTAAGGGCAGCGTTTCTCAGGCTCTCGAAAGAACCTAAAGCAGTATCAAAAGCACTTGCACAATTAGGCATCGCAGCTAAAGATTCACAAGGCAAATTACGGACAATGCCAAGTCTCATGAAGGAATTATCACAAAAGATGAAGGGCATGGGCGAAGGCGAGCAGATGAAGTATTTGTCTAACATATTCGGGTCTGAAGCAGCAGCAGGAATGTTAGCTATTATGCGTGCATCGGTTGATGGTTCTCTTGCTGAACTAGAAAAACTGAATAAAGGCTCTGAGGGTGTAGCAAAACAAATGGCCGACACTATGAATAACACATTGACAGGAGCTTTTACCCGTTTAGGTTCTGCAACTGAAAGCCTGATGATTGACATCGGAAATGTTTTATTACCCACTGTTCAAAGTGCTGTGGATCAATTTGCGAATTGGACGGCGGGACTGTCTGCATTAGCTCAGGAGTACCCGATTGTTACAAAAGTTCTTGTCGGAGGAGTCGCAGCTATTTCCGGTTATAAAGTCGCAGTTACAGGGTTAAAAATTGCATGGAACTTGACTAAATTACCGTTTCAGCATGTCCGGGTCGCTCTTGACTGGCTGAACGCAAAAATGTTAATGAGCGGTCATAGTTCGATTTGGGCAGCGGCTAAGACTAAAGTACTCACAACAGCTCAAAAGGCATGGGGCATTGTAATGAAGACAGGGAGGAAACTTCTTGATGTCGGAAAACTTGCTCTTTATTACGGCAAGCAGATATTAATCACTACAGCAACTAAGGCATGGACGGCGGCTCAGTGGCTTTGGAACGCTGCATTAAATGCGAATCCCATAGGCTTATTAATTACGGCTATTGCAGGAGCTATTGCAATCGGTTACGCCATGTACAAGAACTGGGACAAGATAAAAGCATGGTGGAACTCATGGAAAGTTAAAGATATTTTCGCCGTAATAAAAGATTATGCCTCCAAAGCATGGAATTATGCAAAAGAAAAATGGAACGATTTCTGGGCATGGTGGGATTCACTTGAATTAGGTGATTTGTTCTCGCCTGTGAAAGAGTTTGCTTCGGGTGCGTATGACTGGGTCAAAGCTAAATGGGAAGAGTTTAAATCTTGGTGGAATTCATGGACGCTTGAAGATATATTCCCGTCTTTAAAAGAATATGCAGCTTCGGCAAAAGATTTTGTGTTGTCTAAATGGGAGAGCTTTAAATCTTGGTGGGACTCTTGGACGTTAGCCGATATATTCCCGTCAGTGAAAGAGTATGCAGGATCAGCAAAAGATTATGTGCTGTCTAAATGGCAGGATTTCTCTAACTGGTGGAACTCTTTTACGCTTGCAGATATTTTCACGGAGGCAAGGACTTATGCAGCGTCAGCAAAAGATTTTGTGCTGAGTACATGGCAGGACTTTAAAGACTGGTGGTTCTCATGGGATATAGATGATATATTCTCAGCTATCGGGGGCTATGCATCTACAGCGAAAGAATTTGCGTTAAGTACATGGCAGAGTTTCTCTGATTGGTGGAATTCATGGACACTTGATGACGTTTTCTCAGGAACAAAAAGTTATACGGGTATTGCAAAAGATTATGTATCTGAGAAATGGCAGGAATTTAATGACTGGTGGAACTCATGGACGCTTGAAGACGTTTTTGCTATAGCTAAAGACTATGCAGGGATGGCAAAAGATTTTGTGTTATCTAAGTGGCAGGACTTCTCTAGCTGGTGGAATTCGTGGACGCTTGCGGATATATTTCCGGGTGTTAAGAAATATGCAGACTTAGCAGAGGTTCATGTACAAAATAAATGGCAGGATTTTTCTAACTGGTGGCAGTCATGGACGTTAGAAGACGTTTTTGCTATAGCTAAAGACTATGCAGGGTCAGCGAAAGATTTTACGTTAAGTAAATGGGAAGAGTTTTTAACATGGTGGGACTCGCTGAATTTAAAAGACGTTTTTGAAATTGTTTCAGGATATGCAGAAATTGCACAAGGTTACGTGTCTAGTAAATGGGAGGAATTTAAATCATGGTGGGAGAGTATAACGTTAAGTGATCTCTTTGCACCTATAGTTCAGTTTGCGGTTGAAAAAGTTGAACAGCTTAGAGGAGTATTTATGAATTTCTGTCAGTGGCTGAAAGATTTATTTGCTAAACTCAACCCGTTTAACTGGCAAATGCCTGCATGGCTTGGAGGAGGCAAGGCAGGAGATCAACAGGTCAAGAACGCGGAGGCTGCGGTAAACAGCTGGGGAATTCCTAATATAAATAAGCGAGCATTAGGAGGCTTCATCAATCGGCCTGAATTATCATTAATCGGTGAAGCAGGCCGTGAAGTCGTAGTCCCCCTTGAAAATCGAGCTAGGGGCATTCCGTTATGGAGGGCTGCGGGTGAAGAGTTAGGCTTTTCGTTTGGGAATTCTACGACAACGAATAATAATAGAAACGTTACGATGTCCCCGAATATTAATATCACAGTCAACGGCGGAGATGGAAACACAGCGCAGAAATTCAGGCAGATTGTCGAAGACGTTTTATCAGATTTACAGGATCAGGAAAGGAGATTAAGTTTTGCATGAGAACATACAGGACAGTTCAGGGCGATACATGGGATTTAATCGCTTATAGAATGTACCCTGACATCGGAGGAGAAAAGCTCACAGACATTTTACTTGAAGCTAACCCCGAATACATTCACATTGTAATATTTCCTGCTAACGTCATGCTCAATATTCCTGATTCAGACGTTCCCGTTGTAGTAAATCTCCCGGCTTGGAAGAGGTGATTTTCATGGCGAATGAAGCAAGATATGCTGAAGTAGATATTTATTATGAAGGCACGAATATTTCACAGGATATTGCGCCGTATCTGATAAATTTCACGTACACAGATAATTCAAGCGACAAGGCCGATGATATTTCATTAACTCTCGAAGACCGCGAAAGATTATGGACTGAAGACTGGTATCCGATGAAGGGCGACAAGATTCGGGCAAGCATAATAATTCATAACTGGGACTCGGAAGATAAAACGGAGTCTTTGCCGTGCGGAACGTTTGAGGTTGACCAAGTCGAATGTTCAGGGCCTCCGAATCAGATTACGATTAAAGCAGTGTCGACTCTGGTTTCAAAGCCCATGAGGCAGGAAAAACACACTAAGGCATGGGAGAACGTTAAACTCTCGACAATTGCAGGGGACGCAGCTTCTAAGAACAGTTTACAGCTTTTCTGGGACTGTCCTGATGATCCATTTTTTGAGAGGCGCGATCAGGTAGAAATTTCGGACTTGGAATTTCTCACGAACTTAGCCAAAGATTACGGAATCAACGTAAAAGTTACTGATACTCAGCTTGTATGCTATGACGAAGATACTTATCAGGCAAAAGAATCAGTCGGCGAACTTTCATTCGGAGACAGAAAATTATTGCGTTACAGTTTCTCAAGCAAGGCAGCAGGGACGTATAAAGCGGCTCATTTGCAGTATCATGACCCTGTCAAGAATCAGACGATTGACGTTACGGAAGAGGGCGACTCGGAAGGAACGGGGCGGGTTCTTGAAATTAACCAGAAAGCCGACAACATCAATGACGCTAAGAAAATTGCGAAACAGAAATTAGAGGAAGCCAACAAGAAGGAAATCACGGGCAATTTGACTCTAATGGGTGATTTGCGGTTTGTCGGAGCAGAAAATATTACGATTACAGGTTTCGGAGTTTTTGACGGCAAATACGTTATTGAGAAGGCGACTCACAGTGTCGGAGATTCCTACACCACGAAACTTGATATAAGCATGGGCAAGGAGTCAAAGAAGGAAACTCACAATAATAAGAAATCCAAGTCCAAGCGCAAGAAGTCCAAGAAGGGTAAGAAAAATTATCCAAAACCTAACATGAATTTTGACGTATACGGAGCGTAAATTAACATGTCAGATAGAAACTCGGAATCAGGTTCACTCGGTAGATTCGGCTATGTTTCGGCGTATGACCCGGCAAGACACATGGCAAGGATTCAATTCCCAGATAAAAATAATCTCGTGTCGGACTGGCTTCCTGTTGCTGTGAGAAATTCAGGCAAGAACAAGGACGAGTGCCATTTGGACGTAGGCGAACACGTTTATTGCAGCATGATGGGCAACGGCTTAGAGTCAGGCATTGTGTTATGTTCGTTATTCGATGATACTAACAAGCCCCCCGCAGGTAATCAGGATATTAGAAAAACGACTTACGAGGACGGCTCAGAAGTGATTTATGACAGGAATTCAAAGACAATGACTATAAATTGTGTAGGAGATATAAATATTAATGCGACAGGAAACATAAAAATTACAGGTGCAAGAATAGATTTAAATTAACGGCTACAAAATTTTTTCATGTTAAATAGAGTATCTCCCAAGCTCCCGGTTTATTCAGGAATCGGGGGCAATTTTTTATTCAGACAAGGAGCAATTTTTCACGATGGAATATATAAATATATTAGGCGGCTTAACACTTGGACTATCACTGTTTCTGACTCTCGTAAATATATGCGTCCTATATCAGACTATAAGAATCAGCAAGGAATATATAAAGCTGATCACGGAAGCAAAAATTTCTACAGTCAAAATGATATTCGAGACCGGAAATTCAATAGTAAGCAAAATCGAGGAGGTTTTACCATGCCCGAAGCAGCAAGATTAGGAGATATTTGCACAGGCCACGCAGACTGGCCGCCCAGACCGAATATTGAGGGAAGTCCGAATGTCTTTGTCAACGGAAGACCTTTACACAGGCAGGGGGACGCTTGGGCAGTTCACTGCAACAAAGACCCTGAATGTCATGGGAGCGTTCTTGCGTCTGGATCGTCAACGGTCTATGTGAACGGCAGACAGGCAGGCAGGATCGGCGACCCTGTAGCTTGCGGAGGAGTTGACGCGACAGGAAGTCCAAATGTTTTTATCGGGGACTAAATCATGGTAGGCTCATTCGGTGATATTGTCTTTGAAGTCAGCGATGAAAAAGTAAAGACATTCAGAGATTTTCAGATTCAAAGAAGCGCGCAGTATGCAGAACACTCAATTCACGGCCGAAAAAGTCTGCTCGAATTCACGGGACTCACTGCTGCAAGTGCAAGTCTGGCAATATCGCTTAAAGCATGGCTGGGAGTGAATCCTAAAGAAGAGTTATATCTCCTCCGTGAAGTTCTTGAAAGACATATTGCAATGCCCCTTATCTTTGACGGCGAACCTCAAGGAGACGGACGCTGGGTAATTGAAAGTCTTGATGAAAAATTTGAGATTATCGACAATCACGGGACGTTCATTTCAATAGATGTAACGTTGAAGCTAAGAGAATATATCGAGGTGGACTCTGATGGAAATTGACATTTTAGCAGTCCCTAAAGAAATTGATTTTGCCCCTGACAATGAAGTCAAAGAAATCATTCAAAATGTCCGTACGATCTGCACGACTCCGAAATATTCAGTGCCTATGGACAGGGCATTCGGCGTTGATATAAAAATGCTTGACCGTCCGACACCGAAGGCAATGGCAGCACTACAGGCAGAATTGACTCAGGCAATCAGGAAATACGAGCCCCGCTGCAAAGTCAAAAGAATATTCTTTGAAGGAAATAAAGACGGCAGACTAAATTTTAAAGTGAGGATTATTGTTAATGAAATCTGAATTATTCGCTAATCTTGAAGAAATATTTTTTGCTCAGAAGGACGCAAACGAAATTCAAAGCGAGATAATAAATCTTTATGAATCAATGTCAGAGCGTACCCTTGCCAGAGGAGACCCAGTGAGATTATTTCTTGAATGCATAGTATTAATAATCGTTCAGCAAAGGAGCTTGATTGACCATGCGGCTAAACAAAATTTACTTGCCTATGCTGAAGGTGCTTTTCTGGATCACATCGGAGCTTTGTTACAGGTTACGAGGCTTGAAGCGTCTCATGCACTTACGACTCTGAAATTTACATTGTCGGAAGCCCAGCCCTCAGCCGTGATTATTCCTGTTAATACCCGTGCTTCACCGGGCGGGGGAGTAATTCTTTTTGCTACGACTGAGAGCGTTGAAATTCCGGCAGGCGAGACTCAAATAGAAGTTACAGCGCAATGCACACTCACCGGAACTCAAGGCAACGGGTTTGTCGCAGGTCAGATACGCAAGCTCGTTGACCCCTTCCCGTTCGAGATGTCCGTAGTGAATATAACTGAATCTTACGGGGGCAGTGATGTTGAATCAGACGAGAATTTTCGCGAGAGGATTCAGATTGCCCCTGAAAGTTTCAGTGTTGCCGGGCCGAGAGGTGCATACGAATTTTACGCAAGGTCAGCTCATCAGGATATTATTGACGTTGCAGTTGTCGGACCTCCTGTTACAAGTCCCGGCCATGTGAATATTTACCCCTTAATGACCGGCGGAGATTTGCCGACACAGGAAATTCTTGACGCAGTTTATGAAGTCTGCAATGCCGAAGACGTTAGACCGGACACAGATTTATTGCACGTGTTAAGTCCTGAACCTGTCGAATATGAATTAAACGTTACGTATTGGATAGACCGCAAACGGGCGACTCAGGCGGCATTTATTCAGAAGGCTGTAGAGAACGCTGTTAATAACTGGGTAACATGGCAGAGGGTAAAACTCGGACGCGATATAAATCCCAGTGAGTTAAATCACAGAATGATAGCAGCCGGAGCAAAACGTACAGAAATAATCTCGCCTGAATTTAGAGTATTAACGGCCTCTCAGGTTGCGATCATGAGCGGGATAACTCTAACACTCGGAGGTCTCGAAGATGGCTAAGGAACTCGAATATTTAAATCTTGAAGACATAGCCCCGCCGTCAATAGCAGGCGATAAGAACGTACAGGATTTATTCAAGTCGATTGATCCGAATTTAAGACAAGTCTCTGAGTCAGTCTCGGAGGCTTTTATTATTTCAAGAATTAAGACTCTCCCTGAGCCTGTATTAGATCTGCTTGCGTGGCAGTGGCACGTTGATTTTTACGAACTCGCAAAGAATATCGATGCAAAGCGTGAAATGGTCTTAGGCTCTATAGCGTGGCACAGGAAGAAGGGCACTCGATGGGCAATCATCAAGGCTCTTGAAATGCTGGGAGTCGAGGCAAAATTTACAGCATGGTACGAGGAGGGCACAGACCCTTACACATTCGCAATTGACGCAAAATTAACCCGTGATTTCTGGGAGCGTGTCGACTGGACTAAACCCACTCAGACAATCAGGCGCGCTATTCAGGAATCAAAGGCCGAGCGTTCGTGGATGTCAAGGCTCTATGTCTATTTTGAAGACGATACAGAACAGAATTTACAGGTCGGAGCTATTGTCGAACAAAGCGCAGTTCATGATATTAGCTTAGTCCTCAATCATTCAAGCTCTGATGAAATGAATCTATCTGTCGGAGCTTTGGCAAACATAGGAATTCAGCACTATATTAATTTGATTGTCCCCGCAGAACGCGATGAAAAATTAAATCTTGTCTCAGCAGGTGCAGTTGTTCAGGGAATTTCACACACGATAAATATAGCTTCACCGAAAGACTCAGAATCTACAGCAAGTTTTTGTGCAGCTTGTGCAGTCTCATGCGGTATCGAGATAAATATTAATTTAGCAGCTTAATTCAGGAGGTGAGAGAATGGCTCAATTTAACGGAATGACTATCACTAATGCCGGTCGTGATCTCATAGCAAAGGCAATTACAGGGAAGATTCTCAAATTCACAAGAGGCGTTGCAGGTTCAGGATTTTTGCCGGAGGAGACGGACATAAACACTCTCGAAAATCTGATTGCGCCAGTCCGTGAAATGGAAATTGTCGAGATCGAAATGACCGGACACACAGGAACAGCAAAGGTTGCAGTTAGGCTGTCGAATAAAGAAATGCAGACGGGCTTTTTCATACGTGAAGTCGGACTCTTTGCAGAAGACCCTGACACAGGACAGGAAATTTTGTACGGGTATTGTTATTCAGGAAATTTAGCGGACTTCATGCCAGCAAGTGACGGACCTGATCCTATGTATTACAGGTTAAATCTGGCAGTAATTGTAGATCAGGCAAAGAACGTAACTGCAATAATTTCGGACAATCCCCTAGCAGTAACCCATAACCAGATGGAAGCAAGATTTGACGCGGTAATAAAGGCAATCAACGCTAAGAATGAATTCTTGCAGTATCAAATAGACCAGCTCGCTCAAGCAAGCATAATGAATTCGCTTGAACACATAGAGTATCAGGAGACGTGAGAAAAATGGATTTTACAGAGAATTATTCATGGTACAGAACCGGCTTAATCTCAGTTATTCAGGGTTCTAAAAAAGTAACAGGGACTAATACGGAATGGCTGACAGGCGGAATTAAGCAGGGCGATGCTCTGATAATTAACGGCCAGTTTAACGAAATAGACAAAGTAACCGGCAGTGGAGTTTTGACGCTGGTTAAAGAATACACAGGCGAGACAGCAGCAAGTCTCGAATACGCAATAATCCCCCGTGCTAGAGCGGTATTACTTGCCGAGTTAGCAGTAGATATTAAGAAGGCAGTTACTTACTGGAACAATCGGGACAAACTCTTTGAAGAGAAAATCAAGGATTTAGAGAAATCAGCAAGTACACAGGGAATTTTCGGGAGACTTGGAATTTACATCGATGATGACGGTGATTTAGCTCAGGACGATGAACACATAATCAATCCCGATGACCCGGACTCAGAATCAGAAAAGGATATTGCTACAGAAGATGACGTTGAGGAAATGCTCGATGACGTTTTCAATTAATTAATTTCAGGTCTTAATGCAGGGGAGTAATTCTCAGGCTTTAAGATAAATATTTTATTTTACGGAGGTTTTATCATGCCTTATAACGAATCAAGTTTAGTCAAGTTAGGTGCGCTCAAGTCTTTGGCCGAACGTACAAAATCAGAGCTCGATGCAGTGTCCCTAGTTGCGGCAAGTGCGATCAAGTACGTATCAACAGCCGGAAATACTGTCAGCTTCTTTACGAGTGCAGACGGAACAGGAACAGCAGCATTCACCGTTGATTTCCCGAATGAAATGGTCTTAGACGCTGCCCGCACAACGTTTGTTCCTAATTTTGCGTTTAATCCTACGACATATCCCGGTGCAACGAATCCTTCACTTGAAGGCAAGCCCGTATTAGTCCTCGCAGTCAAGACAACTACAGCAGCCGGAGCAGAGACTCTTAATTTCTCGTTCCTGAATCTTGAAACCCTCATTGACGTTTACACAATCAAGACAGGGGACAGCGCAAAGGTTCTCTCAATTTCAGGCAATGAGATAGAGTTCCACGTTTCAGCAATAGCCAACAACGCAATCACTGTACAGGCTGACGGACTTCACGTTAATATTTCAGACAAGACGGACAAAGTCGCGAACGCAACGGCAGGAAATCTCGCAGGACTTGACGCTAACGGAAATCTGACGGATTCAGGCTCAGGGATTGCAACAGCAGCAGAAGTTACGGAAATGCTGAACGGAGTCTTCGGGACACCATCAGGCAACTAGTTTAAAGTTTTACGAGCGGGGAGGCGGCTCCTCGCTTTTTTTATGTGAGGTGAACTGCAATTGAGCAATTTAATCTCAAAGGACAATCTTCAAGCAGCTAGTCAACGGAGCAAAACATTCACGAACGAGAAAATATTAGAACTTGCCAACGCGACAATTGAAGCCTTTCAAGAACTCACAGCAGCGGTTACAGCGTCGGAATTAGTGGATTTCTTTGCGGCCTCAGGTCTTTACATCGATGAGGACGGAGACATAGCCCAGCATGAAGACTCAGAAGCGGAGGAGGAGGAAGTAGAAAATGGGTAAATTATTAATGGATTCGACAGGGCAGTCGATATTAACAGAACTTCTCAGACACAACAATAACGTAGAAAACATACAGGGCAGCCTTGCGAATCTTGACACAACGAATAAATTAAATCTTGTCTCGGCAATCAACGAACTTGCAGGCAATATCGGGACGCTTGGTAATCTTGACACAACGAATAAAGCGAATCTCGTTGCAGCTCTGAATGAAATATTAGATTTCACAAAGCCGTTGCGTGAGGCCAGCGGGGCAGGACTTCATAATTCGCTGTACAGGGGCAAGAAGTTAGGCACAGCACTTACAGCCGAACAGAGTGCAGCAATTCGAGCCGGTACGTTCGATGATTTATGGGTTGGCGATTACTGGGAGATAACGATAAACAGCAATACGTATATTTTCAGGATCGCAGATTTTGATTATTTCTATCGTTCCGGTGATACGGAGTGCGTAACACATCATGTAGTCGTAGTTCCTGATACAACGTTCTATCTTCAGGTTATGAATGCGACAGATATAACGACAGGCGGCTATGTCGGAAGCGTCATGTACAAATCGGGCTTGAACAATGCGAAGACAATAATCAATAATGCTTTCGGCTCAGATCATATCTTGAAGCACAGGGAATATTTACAGAATGCAGTTACAAGCGGCTATCCGAGTGCAGGAGCGTGGTATGACAGCACAGTAGAATTAATGACGGAGCAAATGGTCTATGGAGGTAAAGTGCTCGGAACGGCATGTAATGGTAGCACAATTCCGAATTTATACACGGTAGCGAAGAGTCAGCTTGCGTTATTCAGATTGAGACCGGACATTATTTGCTGCCGAGTACCGTATTGGCTGCGGGACGTAGTATCAGGTGCGTGTTTCGCCAATGTCAACTATATTGGTAATGCGAACTACAGTAATGCTTCTAATTCTGCGATTGGCGTTCGCCCCGCTTTCACAATCTACTAATCAGTAAATCTAACAGGGCTTGTCCCTGTTAGATGACGGTTGACAGGCAAGAAAAAGGGTTTTATGTTTTTCGCATACCTGCCGCTTGCGGCAGTCGATTTTGAATCGCAAATTTAGGGGAGGTTATTTACTCTGTCGAACATACCGAAAAGTAAACGCTCTGAATCAAAACTTGAAGCCCTGCATCGTGCTTATGCCTTGCGCAGAAAAATTATGGCTGAACTTATGGCGACATTTGGCTACAGTCAGAAAAAACTTGATGCGCACATTAAGAAAATGACAGCTTACATCAAGGATGCAGACGAGAGCGAAGAGAGGGGCAAAATAATTCGTGAGGTGGAAGATAATTTTTCCTCATGGTTTATTATGCGTGAACGGGACAGAGTAGCAGATTTTTGTCAGGGGATAACGGAACATCTAAGAGCAGCAAATACAATCTGGCCGACATACATGAATGAATTTGAGGAACGCAGGCTTGAAATGGATCGCGCCCTCGTATCTTGCAATAAGTTACAGGACGAATTGCAGTACATAGCCGAGACATTGCCCGCTGATAAGAATAAATTCATGAATATAGTACTTGAAGCACAAGAAGTCTTTGATATGATAAAATCTCTTAGACAGTCTGATAACCGTTTCCTTAAGAACATAAAGAAGTAATGCAAAATTAAGGGCAGTTCTTGGAGGTGCGTGTTTCGCCAATGTCAACAATAATGGTAATGCGAACTACAATAATGCTTCTAATTCTGCGATTGGCGTTCGCCCCGATTTCACAGACACGCAAAATTGGGCAAGTTCCCGCGCGTGTAAATGGGAAAGGAAGGGCTGTCCTTTCAGGGTCAAACCTGATAAATGCGAACCGCTACGGTGTCAGTTACGACTGCTACACCTGCAGAGCGGTTTTTTAACGCACTAAACACTATGGAAGATAATATTTTTCTTGATGCCAATGTAATTTATGATGCCGGAACTAAAGCAATGAAGGGCAGTTCGTTCAAGTATTCGACACACCTTTTTGAGATGAATCACCTGCTTTATACGGCAATGATTCAGAAAAACCTGCGGGAAGGCACGTACACGCCTGAAGCTGGAAGTAAATTTCTTATTCGTGAACGCGGGAAGCCTCGATATATCACGAGCAATACAATGGCCGACAAAACTATAAATCACATAATCAGCGATGAAATATTGACTCCGTCATTGAGCAAATATCTTATTTACGACAACGGAGCCTCACAGAAGGGGAAGGGCGTATCATTTCACAGAAAACGATTTGAAGCTCACCTGCATAAATATTTCATGGAACACGGCAACAACGAAGGTTATATTTTGCTAGGTGATTTCTCAGGTTATTATGCGAATATCCCCCACGATAAATGCTACGGAGTTTTGGAGCAATTCTTGACTCGTTCACTTGATAACCCCGAAGAACTTAAATATACACTCTGGCTGCTTGCTGAAATGTTCAAGACTTTTAGAGTCGATGTGAGCAGATTCAGTGACGAAGAAATACAGGCATTCCGAACCGGTAAAGTTGACCAAATGCTGAACATGAATGCTGATCCCGTGACTCTGACAGGGGAGAAATTCCTAGATAAGGGCGTGGACATCGGCAACCAGAACTCACAGAGCATAGGGTTAATTTATCCGTACAGGCTTGATAATTTTGCGAAAATCGTAAAAAGCATAAAAGGTTACGGCAGATACACTGACGACTTTTACGCCATAGCCGGAGACAAAGAAACTTTGCGGGAACTGCTTGACGGTCTGAGAGTCATAGCTAAAGAATTCGGGCTGATAATCAACGAACGCAAGACACGAATTGTAAAACTTTCGGGCTTCTATCGACATTTGCAGAACGGTTACAGTTTGACTGAAACGGGGCGTGTAATTTGCAAAATAAATCCCAAGAGCGTAACCCGTGAACGCAGGAAATTGAAGGCATACAAGCGGCTTCTTGACGCAGGCAAAATAACATACGGCGAGATAGAGAATATTTTTAAGAGCTGGATCGGCGGAAATTTTAAGCGCATGTCGAGACAGCAGATTTACAACATGACCGAATTATATAAAAATTTATTTGGGAGGATACCTGAATGGCGAAAGGGACATTCACGATTACGCTGGCTGATGGAACACAAATCAGCGGACTCGGATTAAATGGAAATAATTTCATTTCGGGCAGTGAGATAAGACCTGAAATGTTTGCAGGTAAATTGTCGGGAGTAACAATCACAGGAACAGGCGCGGACGATGCAGGATTAACGGGCAGGCACGAACACATGGAACTTGTGCAGATTACGCGGGAAGGTTCGGAGTACTGGTTTGTCTTGCGTGATATTCCTGACTCTGAGCTTAAAGAGGCAAAGACTCAGTCGGACATCGCGTATTTATCCATGATGACGGGCATTGATTTAGAATAGGAGTGATTTTTCATGAGCGCGAAATTTGAGCAGGTAAAAAATTTTTACAATCTCGGAGTTTGGAGCGAGACGAAATTGCGCAACGCAGTAGCTAAGGCTTGGATTACGGCGGACGAATTCAGGCAGATAACCGGCAAGAATTATTAATAAACACATCAGCAGCAAATAAATTTTTTTCGCAGGGAGTCGCAAGATTCCCTGTTTTATTTTATGAGGGGAGATTGATTCAAAAATGGCTCAGGATACACAAAATTTCAAAGTGAGTGAATTTACATGTCATTGCGGGTGCGGAACTAATATTATTGATCAAAGAGTTATGAACATTGCGCAGATTATTCGCAAGGCTGTCGGAGTTCCTGTTCACGTTAATTCGGGCTGCAGGTGCGAGAAATATAATCTTGCAGTCGGAGGCACTAAGGGCAGTTATCACACTAAGGGGCTTGCGGCTGATTTGTCGAGTTCAATCGGAGGAGGCAGGCTGTTTTCTGTCATTGCAGATTTAAAAGCGCGCGGGAAACTTCCGGAGCTTCAATACATAATTTATTACATCAAGAAAGATTTTGTTCACATCGATTGCGGGAAGACTCGAAATATTTTCTTTGAGGTGCGTCCATGAGTGAGGTGATTTGTACATGAATGACCAGATTCACGAATTCATTATAGCGGGGTCAGTCGGTCTTATGGGCTGGTTTTTCGGAGGCTTGGACGGATTTATAAAAGTCTTGATCGCGTTTGCTGTTGTTGATCAGATTACAGGAGTCTGTGCAGCCGGGAAATTAGGCAAAATTTCGAGTAACGCAGGCTTTGAAGGGATTAAGCGCAAAGTTGTAATGTTTCTGCTTGTAGGAATTGCGCATATAATAGACCAGCATATTCTAGGCAACTCGGACGCTATGAGGACGGCTGTTTGTCTGTTCTACATCGGCAACGAGGGCATTTCCATAATCGAGAATTCTGACGTTCTAGGTGTTCCTATTCCGAAATTTCTGCGGGGAAAATTCTTAGCGTTTGCAAAAAAGACTCTGGATCATGATACGAATTCAGAGAGTGAAAATCAGGAGAACAGCTCATCAAATCAGGGCGATTCAGAGTGAACATACACACTGACTAAAATTAGGGGAGTGTGTTAATCATGAAGAATCCGGAGCTATTTTCAGAGAACGGCAGCAAGGAAGATTTAACGATATTATTCTTGCGCTATAACTGCAGTGTGATGGAAATTCAGGACGTTATCGAAGACAGCGAATCAGGTTCGGAGCTGACAGCGAAATTGAACAAGCTAA
The DNA here is from genome assembly GCA_017439345.1 of Synergistaceae bacterium. Taxonomy (GTDB): domain Bacteria; phylum Synergistota; class Synergistia; order Synergistales; family Aminobacteriaceae; genus JAFUXM01. The sequence goes on along the minus strand of JAFSJJ010000028.1, from coordinate 15,148 downwards.
AATTATTCAGCAGATTTACGCTCGACCGTGAGACACCTGAATATGTGAGACTCAAGACAACGGACTGCTTTGAGAACACGTATTATCTCAAGGCCTATAAGTAACGCCTCTGTCAATAAAATTTTTCTCTCGAAGAATGCACAGACCGGGATTATTATTAGTCTTGGCCTGTGCTGTTTTTATCTAGTGACTTGCTTTATGAAGACGTAATAATTTCTTGCGTATTAAATCAATTTTTCGGAGTATCTCTAAATTTTTCTCCTCCATGAGCATTAATTCTTTGCATAATCTCTCTTTTTCAGCCTCGACAGCGTTTTTGTCGGTCATGTCAATCTCGTCAAAATTTTCTGATTCAGCTTCCTGCAATTCCTGTAAATCCTGCTGTTCTTGAGCCTCGCGTTTTCGTTTCCAAATTGCTGCGAAGCCTTGAGGTCCGGGCTTGTAATTTTCGATTGATGCGCGGGGAATTAGCCAGCTGTTTCCGACCTTAAGAACTCCTGCGAGTTTTCCTTCTCGGCATAAATAGCCGACATGCCATTTCTGATAGCCTGAAATTTTCGCGGCCTCTTCAAGTGATACGAATTCGTTAATATCCATTTTAAGGACTTGGCCTCCTTGTATTTTTTTGCTTGAGTGCATTATATCATATAACTTTGCATAATAATACTTGACATAAAAATTAATCAGAGTGAAAATATACAACGTCAAGGGAATATAAACACAGCAATTACAACTAAGGAGAGAATTTTTAATGAATCTATTTATCAAAGAGTTTGAGGCAATACTCGAAAAAGCAGCCAGTCAAAATAAACCCTACTGGGCAGTTATTCCGAAAGAATATAACCGGACGCTGATTTATGCTTACGGCCAGAGCAAAGAACGCGGGAATCAGTTAATCGATTTCAACGAGGTTGTCTGGGATTATGACGTAGAACCTATTGTGTCAACGTTGCGCAGTCTGGGTGTTAAAGAGTTCACGTTTTCAAGTACAATGGCCAGCGGTATTGATATTCTTGCAGGCTTCAAAAAACTTGATGCCGTAATTCAGGACGTAGTTTACGTTAATAACTACAAAAAAGAAAAGATACCTGCGATTCTCATGAAAATTAATTAGCTGAAAATCTCTTTTGCGGGGGAGTAAAATCCCCTTTTTTTTATTATATATTCTTGCAAAATTTTATAAAATAAGACTTGACATAAAATTAAATCAGAGTGAAAATATAAAACATCAAGGGAACATAAACCCAGTAATAACAACAAAGGAGAAGAGATTTTATGAAGGTATTTATCCAAGAATTTGAAGACATGATCAACAAAGTCCGCCCCCTCGAAAAAGTAAGTTACGGTACGCTTCGCTGTTATGAATTGTCGAAGCTGGACGAATTTGAAATGCTCACTTTTGGGAGTGTATGTCCCGATGAAGCTACCCGTATAGCCGAGACATGCAGAGCATACGGAATCAAAGAATTTGCGATCTCATGTTGCCGCGAAACTTTTTTCAAGACACTTGCTGCTTTCCAAGAAGCCGGAATTTTCCCAAGCAGGACAGCAGTTTTTGAGTATAACAACCCCTTGCTCTACGAAGGAGATAATAAAAAGTCTCAAATAACAGTTTTAATTATGAAAGTTAATTAAGGGGGACGCGCTCCCCTTTTTTATTATATTTTCTTGTAAAAATTTATAAAATAGGACTTGACATTAAATTAAATCAGAGTGAAAATATAAAACATCAAGGGAACATAAACCTACTAATAACAACAAAGGAGACTAATTTTTATGAAGTTATTTATCGAAGAGTACGAAGACGCTATTGCAGCAGGCAAGAACCCCAGCGGTGAAGATTTCAGCTTTCAGACATTCAGCGCATATGAAGACAGCAAGGACGCAGGACTTGACAGGCTTAATTTCAGAGACATTATCTGGGATAAGGACATTAGCAAAGTCGTAGCCTCATTAAAGAAATTCGGGATTTTGGAATTCACGATTTCAAATCAGAGCAGCGGTATTCTTGAAACTCTTGCAGGTTTTGAACGTAACGGAGTAATTTTATTAGGCTTAACAAGGACAGGCAATAGACATTTGGATTCCCCTGCATTCTTAATGAAAATCATTTAGCTTTGAAAACGTGTTGTTTACTATTCGATTATTCGGGGGAGCTGATCCCCTGAATTTTATTTTATTTATTTTATCGCGAAAATTATAAAATAATACTTGACATTAAATTAAATCAGAGTGAAAATATATAGTGTCAAGGGGAAATAAACCCAGTAAACAACACAAAGGAGCTAAAAAATTATGAAAGCAATAACAGCGAATCAAATCGCAAACATGAAAAAACAGACATTCGGCGTTGAAGTCGAAATGAACAAAATCAGCAGAGAAAAAGCCTCAAAGTTAGCAGGTAAGTTTTTCGGAACAGGACGCTATGCATATACCGCAGTAGAAAACGACTACGAGACTTGGAGCGCATGGGACAGGCAGGGCAGAGAGTGGAAATTCTCATATGACCCAAGTATCAGAGGCGAATATATCGAAAGGTGCGAGCTTGTTACTCCGATCCTTCACTATGAAGATATAGAAACTCTCTTGGGATTATTAAGAGTGTTACGCCATGCCGGAGCTAAGAGCAGTGCTTCAAGAGGATGCGGAGTCCATATTCACGTAGGACTTAAGAGCGAAGCCGGAGATCACACAGCGCAGAGCCTCACGAATTTAGCGAATATCATGGCAGCTCATGAACAGCAGATCGGGCGGGCAATAAAAATTGCAGCATCAAGAACGGAGAGTTACTGCAAGATAGTTAATCCCAAGTTCCTTGAAGCCCTGAATAAGTCAAAGCCTCAGACAATGAAAGAACTTGCGGATATTTGGTATAAAGGCAACGATGCTAATTACGCCAGGAACACCCATTATAATGACAGCCGTTATCACATGCTCAACCTCCACGCCAGCTTTACGAAGGGCACAGTAGAATTCAGACTTTTTCAGTTTGACGAGGAGAGCATTAATCATGAAGGCGGAATCAACTGCGATCAGTTAAAGAGCTACATTCAGTTATGCCTTGCAATGAGCGAGTTAGCAAAAGAATTAAAATATGCCAGTCCTAAGCCTCAGCAGACAGAGAACGAGAAATACGCTTTCAGGTGCTGGATGTTAAGATTAGGATTTATCGGTGAAGAGTTCAAAACAGCCCGTGAAGTTCTATTAAAGAATATGGACGGAGACGGAGCATGGAGGAGATAAAATGAAAATATTCAAAGTAGAAATAAAGGAGATTCGCCTTCGGGCGGTCTCCATCAAAGCAGATAATAAAGAAGATGCCGAGCAGAGAGCAATGGACGCATGGAAAAACGGCGAGATTACTCTTGATGATTCCAATGATTTTTATGGTGTCGAAACTGAAGCTCTGAATGAAGGCATTGATGATGACGGCTCAATTACTTGCGAGTTTGAGGCTGACACAGTGGCAGGAGGCTATAAATAGTGAGCAAATATTATCTTGCCTACGGAAGTAATTTATCAATCTCTAATATGGGTTTCAGGTGTCCTAATGCTGAAATGGTAGGAACTGGAATGCTTGAAGGCTGGCAGTTAGTATTTAATTCTTATGCTACGATCCATGAGAATAAAGAATTTAATACTCCGGTTGTTATCTGGGAGATCTCTGAACAGGACGAGAAAAGTTTAGATATTTATGAGGGCTTCCCGACTGTTTATTATAAGAGAGATTTTAACCTGCCTGTAAAAGATTTATACGGTCAAGATTTAGGCAACTTAACAGCTATGGCGTATATCATGACTTCTGAAGCTGAATGTGAACATAGCAAAATTCCTATACCTTCTGACTTGTATTATTCCATAATTGATATGGGCTATCAGGCATTCGAATTTGACAGAAGCATTCTTAAGATTGCCAGAAAAGAGGCTTCAACAAGATGGTGCGAAATTCTGAATCAATTAGATAAAAAATTGAGGTATAATTAAAATCCTTTGTGTTGTTAAGTTTATGGACTTGACATTGAAGCGGTCTCCATTAGCTCCGGAGGCCGTTTCGATTCTTAAAGATTGTCAAGATAATCTGCCCACCATTGCATTAATTTAATTCTTTCGGGCATATATTCCGCGTGATTGTATGCTCCCCTGACTGAGTTAATTTCTACGTGTGATAATTGCCGCTCGATTACGTCTCTGTTAAATCCGTGTTCGTTGGCTATAGTCGAGAACATTGCTCTGAATCCATGAGGCACTATTTGCTCCTTTGTAAAGCCGATTGATCGGAGTGCTATTCTGACCCCGTTATCTGATAGACAATGAGTATTATCTCTAGGCGAGGGGAATATCCATTTGCTTTTGCCTGTTAATGGCCTTAATTCTGCGAGAATTGCTTTTACCTGAGAAGATAGGGGTATAACGTGCTTGCGCCTCATTTTCATTTTTTCCGGGGGGATTTCCCAAGTATCGCCCTTAATTTCCGACCATTCAGCTTTGCGTATTTCGCCGGGTCTCGCGGCTGTATAAATCGAGAATAACATTGCAGACCGTAAAATCGTATATGGGTATGCTTTGACGGCTTTCATCAGGAAGGCAATTTCTGAAGGATTCGTGAAAGTCGGGAAGTGAATATTTTGACGAGGCTTTAATGCTCCGAGCAGCGCGCCTGTAGGGTCTGAGTCAGTATAACCTGCTGCGATTGAAAATCTGAATACCTGACCGATTATGACTTTTACCCGTCTAGCTGTTTCGTCATGCCCTAAATCTTCAATATTCCTGCATATATACAGAATATGCCCTGAAGTAATATCTTTTAAGGCAAGATTACCGATTGCAGGGAGTATGTATTTATTGAGCCTGTAAATTACGGTCTTAATATAGCCTTGTGATTTATCTTTCATTCGGACATTAAGCCATTCGTTAGCGACCTCCGAGAAAATTTGCAGTTTACGTACAGATTTCAGTGTGGGGTTTTCGCCTTTTGCTCTGGCAGTCTGAATCTCATCGCGCTTTATTCTTGCGTCTTTCAGGGAAATTTCAGGGTATGCCCCCAGTGATAGCTGATGTTCCTTTTTATTTTCCCAGTAGCGTAATATCCAATATTTTCTACCGGCAGGGTCAACGCGTAAATACAGCCCCCGATCATCGCGGAGCATGTAAGGCTTCTCTTTGGGGAGTGCTTTTCTTGCTTGAATTTCTGTTATCATAGTGTTCACCTATTTTCTTTATATTGACCGTGTAAAAATTCTTGAGGGGAAAATCTTTACACGGTTTTTTATACGGTCATGATTAAGATTTTATAACTTTTTGTGATAATCCGTGAAATAAAAATATTGTATAAAATAGCTTTATGAATGGTTTAATGTAATTAGTGATAGATAAAAAATTTATTTTATGGTGGAGCTGAGGAGAGTCGAACTCCCGGCCTCGACAATGCGAATGTCGCGCGCTCCCAACTGCGCTACAGCCCCAATACTGCTTAAGATATTACGTGCGGGCAGCCTCTCAATATGAATGACACGCTAACACGCTACGAAAACGCAAGATATTTTATGCCTGATAAATCTTCTTGTCAACGCAAATAAAATTCCCCGGTCAAAGATAATTACACTTGGCCGGAGAAAAGTTTTTAATTTTTAACTGTACAGCCTCTCGACTGCTCCGTGAACTTCTTCAAGTTTAGGCTCGTAATTCTGTCTGAATCTTCCGAAGCAAACGTCCATCTGCTCATAGAATGCAACGCTCTCAAGTCCGACAAATCTTTGAACTATTGCTTCACTCGTAGGCATGTAGCGAATCTTGCCGTCATACATCTTAACGACTGTAACACCGCTGACTCCCTGCTCAAGTAAAATTACTGCTGCTGCTCCTATCTGCTTGCCGAAGTTTACATCATATGCTGAAGTTGAACCGCTTCTCACTATGTGGCTCGGAATAACTTCGCGGATCTCAGGAATCTCGAATACTCCGGGTACGTACATTTCTGAAGTCTTCATGAACTGCTTTATTTCAGGGTCTTCCTTCATCATGTTCTCAAGAGTCTCTTTTACGAATCTCCCTGCTCCTGCGAGTTTGGGATGTCCGAATGAGTCAGTATTAACTCCGCCGCCGTCTGAGAAGAGATTTCCGTCTTCGCCTTTGACACCTTCAGCTACTACGATTGTATAAGTGCCTGCGTGAACGTCTGAATTCAGAATCCTGCGAATGTAATAATGCTTCAAGTGTGCGTATACTGCGTTGAAGTCAACGGGAACTTCAGGAATCAATATACAATCTGCATCTGCTGCAATTCCTCCCCTGAAGGCCGTATGTCCTGCGTAACGTCCGAATACTTCAATGACCATGATTCGATTATGAGTCGTTCCGGTCGTCTTGAGGTCGTCAACGATGTTTGCAATTTTGTTAATCGCTGAGTCTCCGCCGACTGAGTAAGTCATTAAATCCAAGTCCATTGTTTTGGGAGCATGAACGCAGGGGATTCCGTGTTCTGAGAGGTCAACAACAACGCTGCCTGTGTCATCGCCGCCGGAGATAACGAGACCGTCAATATTGTGCTTGCGGAGTCCCATCATGATTCTGTCGTATTTGTCAGGGTCGTTGATCTTGGAAATTTTGACTCTGCTGTGTCCTGCATCGCTTCCTGCAAACTGTGAAGTAATATGATCTGTGCGTTCTTCATCGAGTTCAACAAGATGATCGAAGTTCACGAGATTATAGAGTCCTGCATAACCGTTAGGAATCGTAAAGGTCCTCATACCCCTCATGAGTGCTGTACGTGCTGCACCCCTGATTACTGCATTGAGTCCCCCGCAGTCTCCTCCTGATGTGATGATGCCGATGTTCTTAACTTTACCGTTACTGCTCAAGGTTTAAAGCATCTCCTTTGTATTTGTGTATATAGTCATGTAATAATTTTATTAAGTGCGAGATTAATTATACAGGCAATTATAATTTTCATGTAAAAACTAAACCGCAAAATTTCTGATAACATTATGAAAAATTGCTTATAAAATAATGCGCAACATCACCAAATTTTTCTTTATTGTAATTTTTTTATATTCAGGACATAATTTTTTCACGGCTCTAAAGTGGGGGCGGTTCGTGATAAAAATTTTCCTGAGCAAGATATTAATATCAAACAAGGAGGATCATTTATAATGTCATTCTTAACACCTGGTCCCGTATTAGGCGAATTTTTCGGGACGCTTGTACTTGTAGTATTCGGAGACGGCAACGTAGCTAACTTAGTGCTTAAAGATTCAAAGGCTAACGGCTCTAACTGGGTTCATATCTGCTGGGGCTGGGCATGGGCAGTAGGTCTCGGAGCGTTCGCAGCTAATGCTCTCGGTTCACCTCAGGGCGACTTAAATCCCGTTGTAACAGTAGCAAAGACTTTAGCAGGCACTTACGCTTCATGGGGCGATGCTTTCAACGTCATAGTTGCTCAGATGATCGGCGGCTTCTGCGGAGGCGTTATCGTATGGCTTGCGTATCTCAGCCACTGGAAGGGTTCAGATCCTAACTCAATGCTCGGAGTCTTCTGCACTGCTCCTAACAAGTCTGAAGCTGAACGCAGTCTTCCTTGCTGCTTCTTAACTGAGGCAATCGCTACATTCTTCCTTGTTACGTTGATTATGTGCGTGTTCTCCAAAGGTGTAGCAGGTGAAAGCGGATTCACTCCCGGACTAGGCACGTTCTTTGTTGTAGGCATTATTTACGGACTCGGCGCAGCACTCGGCGGACCTACAGGTTATGCCCTTAACCCTGCAAGAGATTTATCACCTAGAATCGCTCACTTTGTACTTCCTATCCCCGGCAAGAGAGACTCTGACTGGGCTTATTCATGGGTTCCTGTACTTGGCCCATTGGTCGGAGCTGTATGCGCTTACTACTTCTGCCACGCAGTAGGAATTATGTAAGTTAAGTAAAAATTTTCTCTAAGCCCCCACACTTTATTTATTCAAGGAGTCAGACAATGTTATTCAAGTTATTTGGTTCTAAGAAAAACGAAGACTCATCAATAACAGCGAATCAAACTCAAGAAATTAAACAGGAAGTAAAAGAAGTTCAAGAAGTAAAGCAGGAAGTCAAACAGGAGGTAAAAATTTCTATGTCAGAAAAGAAATACGTAGCCGCAATAGATCAGGGAACTACAAGCACCCGCTGTATGTTATTCACTAAGGACGGCCGCCCCGCAGCTTCTTATCAGATGGAACATGAGCAGATTTTCCCTCATCCCGGCTGGGTCGAACATAACGCAATGGAAATCTGGAGCAGGACTCAGGACGTTATCAGAGGCGCACTCGGTCAAGTCAACGCTACAGCAGAAGACATCGCAGCAGTAGGAATCACGAATCAGCGCGAGACTACAGTTGTATGGGAGAAAGCTACAGGCAAACCCATTTATAACGCAATAGTCTGGCAGTGTACGAGGACTCAGGATTTCTGCGCAGAGTGGCTCAAGAAACCGGGCTGGGGCCAGAACGAGAAGGGTGAAGGCAAGGTCAAAGATATTACAGGACTCTTGATTAACCCGTATTTCTCAGGTACTAAAATTAGATGGATACTCGACAATGTACCAGGAGCCAGAGAGAAGGCAGAGAAGGGCGAGTTACTTTTCGGCAACACTGATACTTGGTTAATCTGGAACTTAACTGGCGGAGTCAACGGCGGTGTTCACGTAACTGACGTATCGAACGCTTCACGTACCCTCTTAATGAATATCGCGACTCTTCAGTGGGACGAGGAAATGATGAAGGAGCTTCAGGTTCCTGCGTCAATGCTTCCTAAGATTATGCCCTCAAGTGCAGTATACGGCAAAACGGCAGCTTCAGGACCTTTCGGAGGCGAGATTCCCGTTGCAGGAGACTTAGGCGACCAGCAGGCAGCGTTATTCGGTCAGGCTTGCTTAAGTGAAGGAGAGGCAAAGAACACTTACGGTACAGGCTGCTTCATGTTAATGAATATCGGTGATAAGCCTATACCCTCAAAGAATGGACTCTTAACAACAGCATTCTATTCACGCGAGCCGGGTAAATGCTTCTATGCCCTTGAAGGCTCGATAGCGATTGCAGGTGCTGCGATTCAGTGGTTACGCGATAATTTGAGAATGATCGATGACGCTCCTGTCAGTGAATATTTTGCAGGTAAAGTGAAGGACTCAGGCGGAATTTATTTCGTTCCTGCATTCTCCGGACTCTTTGCTCCCTACTGGGACATGACGGCAAGAGGCGCAATAGTAGGACTCACGCGCTACATTCGCAAAGAACATTTTATCAGAGCTACCCTTGAGAGCCTTTGCTACCAGACAAGAGACGTTATCGAGGCAATGGAGAAAGATTCAGGCAAGAAGTTAACAGCCCTCAAAGTCGACGGCGGAGCAGTTGTGAATAATCTTCTCATGCAGTTACAGGCAGACATTCTCGGAGCTGAAGTTGTCAGACCAGTAGTAAACGAGACTACAGCACTTGGAGCAGCCTACGCAGCAGGATTAGCAACGGGTTTCTGGAAAGACGAGAGCGACATTAGGGCAAACTGGGCTCAGGATCGAAAATTTACTCCTGAACTTGACGCTGACGAACGCGAGAAGGCTTATGCAGGCTGGAAGAAGGCAATTGAGAAATCAAGGGCTTGGACTGACTAAGCAGAATTTTATCATTACGGCAGCCTCAGCAATGGGGCTGTTATTTTATGTTTAGAGGGGGAATAAATTTTCATGAACTATGACATTGTGATAATCGGTTCAGGCATCACAGGAGCTTCAATCGCAAGGGAACTTTCACGATACAAATTAAATATTGCAGTACTCGACAAAGCCAGCGAACTCCCGGCAGGTGCAAGCCGTGCAAACTCGTCAATGATTCACGGGGGCTTCGATGACAAACCGGGGACTATGAAGGCAAAATTCTGTGTACCGGGCAATAAGTTATGGCACTCGCTCAAAGATGAACTTGACGTACATGTAGATGAATGCGGTTCGTTCGTGTGTGCATTCAGTGATGACGAAATCAAGCACTTAGAGTTATTACTCAATCAGGGAATTACTAACGGAGCTCCGGGGCTTGAGATAATTTCAGGCGATGAATTACGCAAGCGTGAACCTAACGTATCTCCTGAAATCGTTGCTGCTCTGTGGTCTCCTGAAGCTGCGATAATTAATAACTTCGAGGCCGTCAACGCAATGATCGAAAGCGCGCAGATTAACGGAGCTAAATTATTTCTTGAGACTCAAGTTACAGGCTTATTACTCGATGACAAGGGCAATATAAGAGGAGTTGCTACTAACAAGGGCGACTTCACTGCACCCATAGTGATAAATGCAGGGGGGACTCACTCAGGCGAAATAGCTTCATGGGCAGGCGATTCAAGTTTTAAGATTATTCCTACTAAAGGCGAATACTTTTTACTTGACAGAGTCGCAGGTACTTTCATAACCAGCTTTTTATTTTCGTGTCCGTCAAAGGCAGGCAAGGGCATTACAGTTTTGAGGACAGCAGAAGGGAATCTCATGTCAGGACCTACAGCTACAGAGCAGGAAGACCCCGAAGACAGAGCTACGACACCGGAAGGCTTGGCCGAAGTCCTCAAGGGAGCGCGTAAACTCGTCCCGAATTTCCCCGTCAACATGAACATCACAACTTTTGCAGGAGTCAGAGCTAACACTGAGTCCGGAGATTTCGAGATTAAAGCGTTATCAAAACCGCGGGGCTTTATCAATGCTGCCGGAATCAAATCGCCGGGGTTCACTTCATCACCTGCTATAGCGAAATACATAGCCGACATGATAAAAGAAGAGTTTGCTGACCGTGTTAAATTAATTCCTGACGAGAAATTTATTCCAGAACGCCGAAACATTCCCAGATTCTTATATCTCGACATGGACGAACGAAAGAAGTTAGCAGAAAAAGACTCATCATATGCTCAAATCGTTTGCAGGTGCGAGACAGTTACAGAAGGCCAAGTGATAGAAGCAATAAGAAGAGGCGCGCGCACCATCTCAGCAGTCAAGATGATGACTAGGGCAGGCACAGGGCGTTGTCAGGGCGGTTTCTGTTGTCCAAGAGTCGCGGAGATTCTATCACGTGAATTAAATATCCCGTTAGACGAGATCACAAGGCACGGCGGAGAGTCAAAATTACTCGTAGGCAAGACAAAAGAATTTCTGCTCAAGAAGGAGGCAAAGTAACATGAATAATAATATTGATGTCCTCATTATCGGAGCAGGCCCTGCAGGAGTCGCGGCTGGAATCGGAGCTAAGAAGGAAGGCGCAAATAATGTCGTTGTCCTTGAACGTGACTGGGACTTAGGAGGAATCTTGCAGCAATGCATTCACCCTGGATTCGGACTCAGGACGTTCAAAGAAGAATTAACCGGCCCTGAATACATGCATAGATTCATAAAGCAGGCTCACGAAATCGGCGTAGAATTCAGGACAAACACAATGGTCTTCCAGATTGACAAAGACTCTAATACGGTCTGGACAATGAATAAAGAACGGGGCATCGAAGCTCTTAACCCTAAAGCTATAGTTCTGACTATGGGCTGCCGTGAACGTCCGCTAGGAGCTATCAGAATTCCCGGTACTCGTCCTTCAGGAATTTACACAGCTGGGACGGCTCAAAGATTCGTCAACATGGAAGGCTACATGCCGGGAAAGCGCGCGGTCATTCTCGGTTCAGGAGATATAGGCTTGATCATGGCAAGGCGTATGATTTGGGAAGGTGCAGAAGTCGAAGGCGTTTATGAAGTCATGAGCTGGCCAGGAGGTTTAAGACGTAATATTGCTCAGTGTCTCGACGATTACGGAATTCCTTTTCACCTTAAGACTACAGTCACGAAAATTCACGGTCAGGACAGACTCGAAGGTGTTACAGTTGCAGAAGTTGACGACCATATGACACCGATTAAGGGCACTGAGAGATTCATAGAGTGTGATACGTTACTGCTTGCGATTGGCTTAATTCCTGAAAATGAGCTGTCAAGAATGGCAGGACTTGAGATTCACAAAGTAACAGGCGGTCCTGTAGTTAATGATTTATTGCAGACAACGAATCCCGCAGTGTTCGCAGCCGGTAATGTCGTTATAGTATATGACCTTGTTGATAACGTCAGCGATGAGGGTTTAATAGCAGGTTCAAACGCGGCCAAGTTCGCACTGGGAAGACTCAATAACAACGCTAAGAGAATCCCCGTTAAAGGCGGCGAAAATGTGAGACTCTTTTCTCCTCAATTCGTTACAGGTGAATCAGACACTACAATTTTCATGCGCGTGACTCATCCCATAGAGCAGGCTTGCAGAGTTTTCGCTGAACCGGGACTTTACTCACAGAGATTGCGTTATGCCAGGCCGGGAGAAATGAACGAGGTCAAGATTAAAGCTGAACAGATTCGTAATCTTCAGGATCTCAACGAAATTGTTATAGACATTCAGCCGGTATAATCGAGGTGATATATCATGAGCGAATTAACAGAGAGAAAATTTATATGTGTATCATGTCCTCTTGGCTGCGGTCTGACTGTGAGGCTTGATTCATCAGGCGAAGTAATCAAAGTAGAAGGCAATACTTGTCCCAGAGGTGAGAGCTATGCACGCTCAGAAGTGAAGGATCCTCGAAGGGTCTTTGCGTCAACAGTTAGAGTCAAAGGCGGCAAATTACCAGTCTGCCCAATCAGAAGCAAGACTCCTGCTCCTAAGGATAAATTATTCGAGATTGCTCAAGAAGTCGCAAAACTTGAAGTCAATGCACCGTTAGAGATAGGACAGGTATTAATTCACAACGTGTGCGGAACTGATGTAGATATAGTAACTTGCAGAGACTTAGCAGCAAGATAAAAATTTTTTCCCCCGTGTGAGTCATTTTGCGGGGGAGTTACTATATTATTTTCTGGTGAAGTGAATCAAAACAGATCTGCCGGTTAAAATATCTTCGCCATCATAGCCTGCATCTTTCATAACCTGCCTTAGAGTCTCAAGACCTCTCAGATTATGCGAGACTATATAATAAAATTTATCGAGTTCAAATATTTTTATCGCTTCAAGATTCCTGCGCAGTTCCTCATATTTTGCATTTATCCAGTATTCAGTAGAAATAATATTATCTTTATATGACTCGTTATATCTCTCATCATGAAGCATGTAAAAATAAAAATTTGATTCCGCTGCTATATTAACTAGAATTTTTTCACGGAAACCTTCTCTATCGTACCAGATATTAACAGCTTCCCTGACATTTTCTTTTTCCCAGCCGGCATATATATTGCATACTCCAACAAAGGCAAAGCATATTATCATGGCAAGACATAACTTTTTGCATCTAAGAGTCCTGCATAACAGCGATGAAGCATATATCATCACAAGAACCCATAACGGAACGAAAAATAATCCGTATCTATTCCCGAAGCCTTTAAGATATGGGGTATTCGCATAAAATGAAGTTATCACACTCACATAATAAATCACCCATGATACAGCACACACCGCAAGAATAAGCCTGTAAACTCTTTCACGCTTGAAAGCCGTAATCAATACAGCAAGACATGCACATATGACAGGAATAAATTTCATGATGTTGTACACTATGCCTGTAACACTCAAATTATCAACAAGTTTGACTCCTGTATTAAGCATCCACCGAATTTGCTTGATTATGCCGTATAAAATATTTCCCTTCTCAAAAACCGGCACGTGTGATGTTGCTGCAATACCCTGATTTATCATCTGAGGCCGGAGGAAAAAATATACAAGAGGCAAGACCGCTGCAATTCCTGTTATAACCGTCATAATAATAATTTTCTTGACTAATGCTTTATCACTCAGCGAATAACACAACAAGACTATATACAGACCTAATGCAAAAAACGCTGCTCCGTACTGGCTGTATACCGCAAGACCTGAAGATATAAAGAATCCTGCGAGCGAAATATTATCAGCTTTACGAGTTACACACTTGATAAAGAAATATAACACCCAGCATTCACAACAAAGCATAAGATTATATTCAGCAGCCTCCAGCGCATAATAAGCAACTCTTGGAACTAGTAAATATATCAGCGTCCCTGCACATGCCCATTTGAGTCCCGAAAGATTATATACAGCCAGATAAAGCCCCGATGCTCCCAGCAGTGTAACGAGAACTCCTGCAAGCCTGAAGAGTGCCTCGCTGTCAAAAAATTTCAGCCACACATACATTAACACATTATACAAAGGTGGCTGCCATGTCGAACAGATACGCTCATACATATTTGAAGTGTTTCTGCCTACAATGCTTCCTGGGACACTGCCGGTCATGAACTTAGAGAAAAAATACTCTATAGTCTCGTCAAACCATAAAGAAGAGTAAGTAAGCCTTGATAAATATAATATTAATGCAGCAAGCAATATCCCTGATAAATATAAATATTTTGAGTCTGTGTTATTTCTCATTTGCGAGTTCCCTTCTGAGCTTCATGAAATCTCTTACTGCTTTAAGTCCTATTGTGATGATTTTCTTGATGTTAATAGAATTTTTCCCGCCCTGTCTTGGCCTGAATGTTATATTCTTGAATGCAATATTCTCGTGAAAATATGCAAAATATGTCGTAAGCATTACATTAGGAATATTGAAATCATGAGGCAGCTTGTCAATATATTTTCTCAGCAGTGAAGCCTTCATCAATCTGAACGGAGCATTTGAATCCGGAACTTTGACTCCAAAAATTACACGCAGTATAACGCACAAAACTTTTTCTACGAATTTACGCAAGAGTCCGTCTCCCCTGTCAGGTCTTGAAGCAAGTACTGCATCATATTTCTCTCTGAGCTCCCAGAAGCCTCCGAACTCTTCAGGTAAAGTCTGCCCGTCCGTGTCAGTCTGAAAGATATATTCTGCTCCGTGTTCAATCGCGTATTTATATCCGAAAATTAGTGTGCCTCCGTGTCCGCTGTTGGGCTTCGTCAACGGCTCAAGCAGGGGGTGTGTCTTTGCGAGTTCCTGAAGAATAGAATATGTGTTGTCTTTGCTGCCGTCATCTATGACAACAAGCCGCGATGATGCTCCATTAGAGTCAAGGCTCTCAATAACAGGATACCATTCTGAAACAAATTGTGATATATTTAGAGATTCATTATAGGCTGGAGCAATTAGATATAATAAAGGCGTGCTGTGCTGTGCTGTGCTG
>JAFSJJ010000027.1 GCA_017439345.1 Synergistaceae bacterium | reverse complement strand
TAGCATAAAGCACTGGGCCTGTATAACTGCCAGTATCGGGAACATAAAATCTTATTCCGCGTATTCTCGTTGCTATGTATTCGTCAGTTCTGGCCGTAACTTTATCACCCTGCACTAAATATCTGTTCGGAAGATAAAGCGAAGGGTCAGACTTCTGACGATAAATTGAATCTCTCCAAAGTCTCGCAGTACTGTTGAAGTCTTTCACTGCAAAGCCGAGAGTCAATATTCCTGCCTCATCTGCATATGCCTGCAAGTCCGTTGTGAACGTAACATTAGCGTAATCACCCTGCGGATTCGGGAATGCTGCCGTCAATGTGTAGGTCGTGCTGTAACTCTTCGTGAATGTAGATGTATTGCCCCTTTCGCCTGTCGCAGAGTTTGTTGTTGACTTCCCCGAAAGAACTTTTACTGTGCTGACGATATTCGAGATCGTTCCGAATTTTTTTACTGTCTTGCCTTCAGTCGTTGATTTAGATGCTTCACTCGTTACATTTATTGTCTGAGTGTGAGAGCCGGGGCTGTAAGTTATGCTGCTCTGGCCTGTCAAAGTCTTCTGCTTGTTAGTATAGCCTTCGATTTGAGCTATGCTTGTAGGATATGAGAACAAATTACCTTCTTCGTGAAGCGGCTGGTAATTATTATCCTGAAGACCTGCGCTTGAGTTAAATACTGCCTCATCAGCAATAGTGAACGTTAAAAATTTATCGCCGCTCGTTGAGTTAGTGCCTTCCTGAAGTTTCGAGAACAGCCACGACGGTGCGGGATTCTTAATCGGATAACGCCACATGCGAATACCTGTAGTGTAATATAAAACCCTGTCAGCCGTTGAAGTCTCCATTTGGTCGGCCATAACTGTTTTATTAGATGTCTTGTCAACTTCGGATTTAGTGAGGTCAACTTTATCAACAAGTCCGTCAAGAATTTTTGAATCTCCGCCAGCCTTGTCGATAATAAAACCTGCAACCTTCTTTAATATCCCGGTCTTAGTAGAATCCAAACCTACCTCTTCGATAGTTTCAACAGAGCTCTTCATGTCAAATTTTATGTCCTGAGCTGTTGAGCCTTCTTTCTTGTGGGTATAAGTCGATTTCAGGGCAGGTGAATACGTGAAGTTCGTTAATTTCGGTGTCTGGTCTGACTCCCACGGAACAGAAATATAATCAACATGATAAGGTGGAGTCTGAATTATCGCCGCGTAATTTCTGTCGCCTTCGATTTTCAAGTGAACAGGAGCTTCAAGTTCTACGCCCTCGCCGAAAAAGTCTCCCGCAGCCAGAGCAACTTTTGTAATTAAATTTCTGCTGCTGAAAACTTCCTGTGCATCGCCGAATGATGAGAAATCTTTATTATTATTCAAGTTACTTTTGAAGATGTAGACGTGTTGATAAGCACCGTTTTCATAATCTTGATTGAGTTCATGGTCAGAATTTCCCGCCCAGCTTACCGCAATATCGTCAACGGTTTTCATTTTGCCTATTGTACCTGTGAAAGGAGCTGCAACAATCGAGTAAGTTCTCTGAACGTAAGGAGCATTTTTATAAAGAGTTTTACCTTTACCTTTCATATAATTGTAGCAGTGCGTGCCTTCTGAAGAGCCAAAAAGTACTTTGTTAGAGGCAGTTCCCAGCAAACCATAGGATATTCCTCCGCCTTTAAGAGTGCTGCAGTCATATTTCGGCTTTATTGGGCCTTGATCGCAGTACCATCGTGAAAGATACGGGAACACACTTTCAACGGTAGAAATTTGAAGAAATCCGGAAATTATGTGGCGGCATGCAATAAGCAACACAGCGATTTCGTCCTTGCCGTCGCCGTCAAAATCAACTTTTGCAGCTCTGAGTCCTAAAATAAAGACGTAATTGGTACTGGTATTGTTATAGGAAATATTTGAGTTTTCACTCTTGAATGAACCGTTATTCCATTTATAGACTCGAACGTTAATTTTTCCCCATACGTAGGCTGAAGTACTGCCGACATCAACATCGTCCTTGTAAACTACAGCAATCTCTGTTTTTCCGTCTCCGTCAAAGTCTCCTGCGAGTGCTTCTGCTGCTGCAAAATCGGCTTTATATCTTACAGTTCTGTTTTTCATTCTGCCGGTGTATGAGCAGACCTTTTCGCCGTTTATCACAGTGTCGTATGAATAAGTGCCGTTGTTATTCTTGAGTCTGTAAACTGAGAGATAAATTCCTTCTTTGTCAGCTGTTACAAGTGCAATCTCGTTCGTTGTCCCCGTGCCTGTGAAATCTCCGACTGCGATTGATGCCGGTGAATATTCCTGCTTCAAGTTCCGCTCAATCATAACTTTTGTGTCGGAAAGGGTAACTTTATCGTCTTTAATTTCCATTCCGACAATAGAAACAAGTGCAGAACACCATGAATCGCCTTTTAATGAGCCTATTTGAGTATTCTTAGTGAATGACACTGCAAAATATTCTTTGTTGTCATTAGGAAGGAATATCCCGCCTTTAACGTCCTGCATGTAAGAATTCATGTTACTGTCCTTCAAATTTGCATTGGCACTCGTTGACAATTCGAGCTTCGATGTCTCGCTTGTTATTGAGAGAGCAGAGTTATTATTCGCGATAATTGCTGCCTGAGGATAAACGAAAAGTTTTCCCTTGTTGTAATCGTGGTTGTAATCGACCCATAATACAGCCTTGCCGTTTTACCCTGCAATACTTGAAACAGCAGCCTGTCTTCCTGAATTGCCGTGTCCTAAGCCGTAAGAGTTAGTAAATTTGCCGTCAAATTTCGTTGAAGCAACAGAACCGTTATTTTGAAAATATCTGACAGCAAGTTCAGTGTGTTGACTCTGAGCATTTATACCGCCTTCAATATAACTGAAAATTCCGAGTGAATGTTTTTTCAGTTCAGCACTTCCCCCCCCCCCCCCACCGAAGCAGTGTTTACGATGTCATCAATGTTGTCTAGGTTCTTGCCCTTGACCGTTACCGCAGCTCCTGATGATACCAGAGCAGAGCATAATACAGCAAGAGATAATGAAAACGCTAAAAGTTTGTGTGTAAAATTCATAATTTACCTCCTGAAAATAAAAAAAGTGAACAGTGAATATAAACGCGTCTATAATTCGTCCTGCTGTATACGGCGGAGGTCTTGAGAGCGGTAATTTATTTTTTCTGCGTGAGAATTGACTCTCTGAAAAGTTAGATTTTAGATATAAATATGCCTCGTCCGAAGTCCAAAGTCCAAAGTCATTATGTGCAGATTATCGGCTTTTGTCAAGAGTCTGTATGCTGAATTTATCGTGAATGAAGACGTTATTTATCACCTTTCGACAAAATTTTGAGTACCCCTCGTGAGTCGATATTATACACTTCAGAGAGTAAGCAATAAATTTGATTTCGCTATTAATTTTTTGTGATATTCTATTGCTCACCCATGAAATAATTAACATAACAAGAGGTGATAAAAATTTCACAGTGCTTAGTCATAGCCGATGACTTAACCGGAGGCAACGCTACAGGTGTCTTACTGGCAAAGATGGGTTATAAGGCTCATTCAATCTTGAACCGCGAGCTTACACCAGACAAGGGAGCTTTATCTCAGTGCGACTGCTTGATAATCACGACTGACAGCAGAGCTTTGACTCAGAAAGAAGCATATTCACGAGTCAAACACGCAGCAAAAATTTTCAGGACTGATGACACAAAATTATTTTCGAAGCGAATCGACTCGACATTAAGAGGCAACTTAGGAACAGAGACAGATGCAATGCTTGACTCTCTCACCGAAGATTATATTGCAGTATGTGCGCCGTGTTTCCCTTCGTATGGCAGGACTTTAGCAGGCGGTTATTTACTCGTTGACGGTCTGCCACTTCACAAGACAAATATTGCTATAGACCCAAAGACTCCAGTGAAAAGCTCAAACATTGCGGACATATTTAAATCTCAGAGCAAATATAAAGTCTCATCGCTCTATCTTGATGACCTAATGAACGGAAAGCACGCCCTTGCAGAGAAAATTAAGACTCTTGCTTTCTCAGGCTCAAGAATAATTATCATTGACTGTGTTACTTCAGAAGATTTGAACCTGATAGCGGACGCAGTTATAACGAGTAAGCAAAAAATTATCGCAGTTGACCCCGGAGTCTTCACGGCAACACTTGCAAGAAAGATTATCACTCCTAATGAGAGAAAAGAAAAATTAAAGATTCTCGCAGTAGTCGGCAGCGTCAATCCTAATACTCGCGACCAAATGGAAAAATTATGGCTTGCTCAGAGACCTATTGCAAACGTTTTCGTTGAGACAAAGAAATTATTAGACAGCGAAGAGTCAAGACAGCAGGAAATTTCACGGGTCAGTCAGGAAGTTATAGAACTCTCAAAGTTAAATACTGTATTGACTATCACAGGAGACGGAATTTATCCCGAAAAGCGCATAGACTTCAAGTTATATTCAGGACATATAGATATTCTCACGAGTCGAATTACTGACTCACTTGCTGAAATGGCGTTACGAGTAATTAAAGCTGTCCCGGAAATTAAAGGCTTGTACGCTACAGGAGGAGACGTAACTCAGGCGTTGTGCGGGAGATTCAATGCGTCTGGATTAGATCTGCGTGATGAAGTATTGCCTCTTGCTGCTTACGGGGTATTTTCCGGCGGAGAGTTTAACGGCCTGCATGTCGTAACTAAGGAAGGCAGTCAGGGGAATTCTGACGCAATAAATCTTTGTGTAAATTATCTCAAGTCGAAGTTATTTATATAAATTTTTAATGAGTCAGAAATTTTTATGACCAAACCATTAATAGCAGTTCCAATCGGAGACCCTGCAGGTGTAGGGCCTGAGATCGTAGTGAAAGAGTACGCTAATTGATTATCATAGGCGGCAAGAAAAAGCAATATCTCTCACGAATTCCGGGCTTAAAGTTCACGTGTGCAATGAAGTCAAGGACTCAGATTTTGCAGACAATAATGAGATTCGTTAGCAACTATCACAGCTACCATTCTGAACAACGCAGGAGAATCCGTTATTAGGTGTAATTGCTTGCTGTGCAGGTTCGTTATTCTTTGGATATTTCAATGAGTCTTATTTCTGGGTAGTTAATAGAACTTTGGGAGTCAGTGAAGCAAAGGACTCAATTAAGAGTCTGGTTGTTCACGTCAACAATTGTGTTGGCAGTCGGAGTCGTTGAGGTGTTATACTCAGTTACATGTTATAATTTACTTCATTAAGAGAGTCTTCCGTAAGAAGTGCGGGGGATTCTTTTTTGTTACTAATACATTTACTAATACAAAAAGTGCTCGCGAGTTGTGAGTGTGTCGTTGTTCATGATGACTCATTGCTCGTTAAGTTAATAAAAATTTCTAAGTGTGTGCTAACATAAGGACAATATTATTAATTCAGGAGGAAATTTTTCATGAAACAATATGTAGTCGACGCGTTCACCGATAAAATTTTTTCAGGCAATCAGGCAGCTATCTGCGTCCTTGACTCTGACACTTGGCCCAGTGAAAATTTAATGAAGAACATAGCGCGCGAGAATAATTTTTTCAGAGACAGCTTTTATTCTCAAATCAGGAACACGCCATAAACTCCGATGGTTCACCCCTAACAGTGAAGTAGATTTGTGCGGTCATGCTACCCTTGCAAGTGCTTATGTAATGTTAAGATTTTACGAGAAAGATTCGGACAAGATTATATTTGACACCATGAGCGGCGAATTAACTATAACGAAACATGATGACTTGCTTGCTATGAATTTCCCTGCGTATGACTTGAAGCCCGTAAAAGTCAGCGACTCAATGCGTGAGGCTATAGGCTTTGAACCTGAAGCTGCCTTCATGGGACGTGATTTATTATGCGTCATGAAAAATTCTGAGCAGGTCATAAACTGCAAGCCCGATATAAATAACGTGAAGGAACTTGAAGGACTCTTACTTCATATCACTGCGCGAGGCTATGACGGTGCTTACTGTGTGTCAAGAAGTTTTGCGCCAAAACTTGCAGTAGTTGAAGATCCTGTGTGCGGTTCGGGGCATTGTCATATAGTGCCGTACTGGTCAAGAGTCTTGAACAAGAATAATATAACGGCGTATCAGGCTTCAGAACGTGGCGGCTGGCTGTACTGCAATTTTGAAAGTGAATCACAGCGCGTGATAATCTCAGGCCAGGCGGCTCTATTCTCAGAAGCAAATATTTTCACGGAGGCTTAACTATGACTCAAATAGAACGCATTAACTTAATGGAAAATTATTTAAACGAAGCAATAACGACTCTCAAAAACTTTGAATCAGCTCTTAATAATTATCATTCAGTACAAGGCAAACTTCACGAACTCGCGAAATATTATCATAGTGAAGAGTGGCGCAAAGATTTCGACGATGATAATAACGGCCTGTTACCCAAAGATTTGAAGCGCGGAGTATTATCCGAAGACGCAGTGTATGACGTGTTGAACGGCAATAACAAATTATTAGCAGAGAGTCTTGAAGTCATCGCGAAAATATTACGTGCCGGAAGATTTTAACGCACAATTTGACAAATGAGGCTTAAGAGTTATAATAATTGCTCGTGAACGGCCACAGGTAACAAGCAACATAGCGGGGTGTAGCGCAGTCTGGTTAGCGCACCTGCTTTGGGAGCAGGGGGTCGGAAGTTCGAATCTTCTCACCCCGATCGGAGTGAAAGAGAAAGAATTACATGCGGAAATAGCTCAGTTGGCTAGAGCGATGGCCTTCCAAGCCGTAGGTCGCGGGTTCGAATCCCGTTTTCCGCTCCATGAAGTAAATAACATAACACGCGCTCTTAGCTCAGCTGGATAGAGCAACGGCCTTCTAAGCCGTAGGCCGCGGGTTCGAATCCTGCAGAGCGCGCCATAAAGTAATTATCATGGTGAGTGTAGCGCAATTGGTTAGAGCTTCGGATTGTGGTTCCGGCGGTTGAGGGTTCAAGTCCCTTCACTCACCCCATAAATATAGTAAGTGCGTTCTTAGCTCAGCTGGATAGAGCGACAGACTTCGGATCTGTAGGCCGCGGGTTCGAATCCTGCAGGACGCGCCATAAAGTAAAAAATATCATGGACTGTTAGCTCAGTTGGTAGAGCAGCTGACTCTTAATCAGCGGGCCGTGGGTTCGAGTCCCTCACAGTCCATCACTTAAATTATTAATCAAGTCAAAGATTCCACATTATAGATTACACATCACATCATAATCATATGAATTCATAACACATAACATATACTACATGTAGTAGCATAGAGTATAATTGATTACACAGATTTAAATTTGTTAAATTCTGATAACGTAAAATATGAGGTGTTGTAAATTATGAATATTATCTGGGAAGACCTGAAATTTTTTATGACATGTCTAAAGAATCTCCCAGTCAGTGAAAGTATTAATCTCGACAATAACAATGGCTTTTGTGTCTCTACAGGCTGCAATCTGGAGAACTGGGCATTTTATCCCGAACGCGTGAATGATCCTGATATAGTGAAGGAGGCTCTGAACTTCTTTAATTCCCGTGAAATATCGTTCTTATTTCCTGTTTATGACTCTCATGATGAATGCACAAAAATTTTTGAGGACTGCGGACTCTTTCTTCGAGACACTTATACAGCGATGATATTTGACTCAGAAAAAATTTTAAAGCCTGAAATGAACTCATTAATCACGATCAAGCAGGTAACATCATCAGAACTTTCAAGAGAATGGGCAAATACAGCTTGGCGCGGTTTCGGAGGACTCGGCAGCGTTCCTGAGAATTATTACAGATTCGTTGAAGCCCTGTCGAATGACCGTGAAAATCTCTCGCTTTACCTCGCAGAATATAACGGAATAAGCTCCGGTACTATCTTAATCACTCATCATGAAGAAAATTATACGGGAGCTTATTATTTAGCAGTACTTCCCGAAATGAGACGAAAAGGTATCGCACGCTCAATAATGAACGAGATATGCAGATTATCAGCAGGCAAAGACATCGTGTTTCCTGCTTCGACAGCCGGACTGCCGTTTCATAAAAATTTCGGATTCAAAGAACTTTTTCAAATTCCTGTGTACTCGAATGAAAAGAAATCTTAAGGAGTGAATAATATTTGCTTTATTTTCAAGACATTAATCTCAGCATGAAGGCAATGATTGACAGCTATACTTTCAAGTACGGAGAGAATTCTTGTCAATATTCATTCGCTTCATCGTTTTATCTAAAGCACAAATACGGCGATATGTTCTGCGAGCATGACGGCTTTCTTTACATTCTGCGTTCTAAAAGGTGCAGCGAAAATGAACGCGTATATTTATTCCCTCTCGGCGAGTGTGAAAATTACGTATTAGGGGGGCTTTTGAAAATATCTTTGAAGATGCCCATTCACATAACTGCAGGGTAAAATTTGAGTCTCTTACCGAACGCGAGAAAAATATTGTTATAGATCTATATCCCGGACGCTTCACAGTAAAATCAGACCGCGCTTTATCAGAATATATATACAGCGTTGACAAATTAACGAGTTTACAAGGCAGCGAGTACAGAAACAAACGCAGCGAAATTTCAAGATTCCGCCGTGATTACCGAGACCGCTTCACAATAGAAAGAATCTCTATTAATAGACATCTTGATGAGCTATTAGACTTCCAGCACGAATGGCTCAGACAAAAAATTGCAAACGATCCTGACCCTTTACACATAAAGCTAAGACACCTAATTATTGAAGACGAGGCAATTAATAATATTATGTGTGAAAACTTTGAGCTATTAGGATTTCGCGGAATAGTTTTATTAATCGACAACGAGATAAAAGGCTATGCTTTCGGAGTCCCCTTGTCTGAAAGTTGTATCGATGAATTTGTAGAAAAGGGCGATAAGAGTATCCCGAATATTTCAAAAGTGTTGTTTCATGAATTTGCAAAGAACTGCTGCGCCGGCTATGAATATCTCAACAAAGAAGAAGATTTAGGCATCGAAGGCTTGAGACTCTCAAAACTTTTGTCCAGACCTGAATTTTTACTCGATAAATTTATCGTGGCTGAAATATAAAGTTAGGAGTAAT
The DNA here is from genome assembly GCA_017439345.1 of Synergistaceae bacterium. Lineage (GTDB taxonomy): Bacteria > Synergistota > Synergistia > Synergistales > Aminobacteriaceae > JAFUXM01. The sequence goes on along the minus strand of JAFSJJ010000027.1, from coordinate 2,308 downwards.
TAAATAATCATGAATAAAATCGAAGCTAACATTTCAATTTTCGGAATAGTATTTTTTGCAGCTGTTCAATACGTCTTTCTTGCAGGAGTTCCGTCAGATTTGTCGCCGTTCGCTTTTCAGTGCATTACAAATTTTATCGGACTTCTTATGGCACTTGCTTTTTTCTTTAACGAACTTTTCAGGCTCGAAATGAGTCAGGTCAAGCAAAGCGCAGTACTTTCACTGCAATTAATAGGCTATAATCTTTTCTTGATGATGGGGTCTCAGAGCTTCCCGCCTGCTGTAGTCTCGTCGATAGTGTCAGGTTATTTTATATTCATATTAATTTTTGAGACTGTAATTAAACGCAAACTCCCCGATAAGTTCAGCGTAATAAGCGTTTTCACTGTATTAACAGGACTCTTCCTGATGATGAATGCAGATATAACGCCACTTTTTAACGCAAAGATTATATATATCTTACTCGCTGATATTTTTGTTGCAATTTACATTATGACCATAGGCAGATACGCTTCATCGTCGAACCCCGCAATTTTAGCTATGGGACAAATGTTTTTCTCGTGTATATTTACTTTGATTTTATGGATAGGCGAAGCAATTTTCACCGGCGTAACATTTTCACTGCCAACTGATAAAGACTTCTGGGTCGGAGTAATTTACATCAGCTTCTTTATACGTTTCTTTTACTCGATTATTCAGATTTATGCTCAAAGATATGTAAGTCCCCTGAATATATCTATAATTATTTCATCGGGATTAGTAATCACCCTGTTAGTATCGCCCCTGATTTCGCCGTTGTCGGTCTTGAGCCTGAACCCGTAACTTTGTTTAACGTCTTCGGGAGCATATTTATAATTCTCGGCATTATGATTATGGAACCGGGATTTTTCGCAGCTGTCAAAGATTTCTGTATCAAGAACGCGCCTTCAAGAGTCGATACGGGTAAAAAAATTGCTGTAATAGGGGTAATTGCTGTGATTTACATTGCTGTTGATCTTCCTGTAGCTCTGACAAACTTTTTGCCGGATTACATAGGGATAAAGAACTCTCTGCCGTTCATTGCCGGATTATTCTTTGGTATCTTAGGGGTTATAGGCTGCTGTATCGGTGCTGTAACTTCATCGCTTATTCTCGGTGAAAGTCTAGTCAATATTTTATGGGAATGCTGGTGTATAACTGCAATAGGTTTATGTATGTATTTCGGGTGGCTTTATTGTTCGATGACCCACAGGGTACGCTTCAAGAACATGAATCAATATTTGCGTTATATAATTTCAGCTGTGTTAGGTTCTATTTTGTGCCTGAAACCTGATTATATGCTCTCATATTTTGCAGCGGGAATGTTAATCGGTCTTCCTGTTAATATTTTGTTCGGAAGTATTTTATATATTGAGCCTGTCCTGCCGGGCTGGTGCAGACTGACATACGATGCAGAATTTGAACTTGATCCGAGCCGTGAAAGTCTTGTAAACGCGAATGAAATTTTACATAACGCAGCAGTAATGAATAATATAGCCTCGAAACGAATTATACAAACTCAAAGCTGTCTCGAGGAATTATCGTTAAGAATCTTCCGGGTAATTCCAAACGCAAAGATAAACGTAAATGTTATTTATCAGGAGGCCGTCTCAATGCAGCTTAATTACTCCGGAGAAAAATATAATCCGTTCAGGATTCACGAGAATGAAAGCGGTAATTTAATTAATATTGCCGGCTTGAAGATAATAAAATATAGAGCCTTGAGGGTGTCATTCTTTTATCATCATGGAGAGAATAAAATACATGTAGTAGATAAATCTAATAAAAACAGCTTTTACGCTAAATTCAACTAAAACGGGGTAAGTTAAGAAGTTATCATGAAAAAATTATTATTATGCGTTCTGTTCTTAATGCTTTGTGCCGGCAGTGCTTTCTCAAGTGCAAAGAATTATGCAGAAGGTGAAGTCCTCGTTGTGTTCAAAGCTCCTGAAGGCGTGAAAGTCAGCGTCTCCGGTCTGGGGGAAGGCGGCATGTTAAGGGCTTCAGTGTCAAGGGCCGCGGCAGAAGTTGACTCGCAGGTTCTTGATAACCCGCTGTCGCACACTCGTGATTTTAATCATGAGTTAGACAGCCTAATTAAATTATTATTGTTGTCTTTTCTTTTCCCTCGTGTTAGACTTCTTTTATTGTATGCAGCTATAGACTTGCGCAAGCAGGCACTAGACCAGCGATATAAATCCTTACTGGTGACAGTATGGTTGAGCATGAGGGCAAAAGTTCCCTTGTGTTTAGGAGAAGCACCCGCACCTGTATCTGTGTTATAGTCTTT